>JAAUZW010000036.1:0-119078 GCA_014804385.1 Lachnospiraceae bacterium
GCGATTCCGTAAATAAGCAGCAGGAACGCCAGAAAGTATCCTGCCTCCAGAAATGTCATCACCGGTGTAAACATGCAGGAAAACCCGCATATTGCCACTATTACTCCCAAAATTATCGTAAAAACCTTCATTACCGTGCTCCTCCTATTTTTTCTTGTTTTACACTTCTTAATTCCTTGTCATCCGGTTCCTCAAGCCGTTACGCCTATTCTATTTTGCGCGAATATCCAATTTCTTATCAAAACCGGCAAGCTTAAAGACCTCCATCACTTCATTGCCCACATTGATCACGGAAAAAGTGCCGTTCATACTCTGCATCTTCTTATGTGCAGCCACAACCTCCCGCAGTCCGGAAGAAGCAATATATTCCAGCTTCTCAAAGTCCAGCACCAGCTCCTTCGTATCGGAAAGCGCATCAATTTCCTTTCCCAATTCCGGCGATGCTTTCGTATCCAGCCATCCCTCCACCGAGAGGATCACTGTGTTATTCTCTACTGTTTTTGTGATCGTCATTTTGACTCCTCCTCAATAAAAATCAAAGTTAAAATATTATTGCAACCGCTGTATTCATAACTTACCTGATCTGCCAAGTCAATGGCAATCAACCTTCCCAGGCCTCCCACCTGCGTATCAATATCATAGTTCTCCACATCCACCATATCTTCCAGCGGGTTAAATGCCCTTCCGCTGTCACGGAATTTCACGAGAATCTGATCCGATATTGTCATAACGATCTCCACACTTCCCTGTTCCGTCCCATAAGCGTAAGAACAAATATTAACAAAAATCTCCTCCACAGACAGACAAATCTTTTTTCTCAAATCATGCGGAATCTGCTCATTCTCAAGGATAAATCTCTGGACTGCCTCGAGACTTTCTAACTCTGCTGCAACATTGATCCGAAAATCCGGCAAAGTACAAAAGGCAAGCATAGTAATATCATCACTCTGCGGGGTGTCCTGTGCAAAATCTCTCACCCCTTCCAGAACAGACGTCACACACTGCTCCTGATTCTTTTTCTCCAGAATCTGTTCCAGACGATCCAGTCCGAAAAATTTTCTATCCCTGCTGACAGCCTCATTCACGCCGTCTGTGTATAAAAATACGGTATCCCCCTCCTTTAATCCCACCTCTCCTTCCTCGTAAACCTCATCCTCGAAAATTCCGATTGCCATTCCCTTGGAATCATCCAGGCTTCTTACTTCGTCAGATATGAGGTACGGGGGATTATGTCCCGCATTTGCATAGGTAAACTTCTGTGTACGGCTGTCATAAATCCCTACAAACAAGGTTAAAAACATCTGCTCCGGATTGTTGCCGCACAGAGTGTTATTCGTATGAAACAATATCTTTGATGGAGAATATCCCAGCTTCGCATACTGCCTTACCACCGTGATCGCGCTTGCCATAAATAATGCAGCCGAAATTCCCTTTCCGGATACATCCGCAATGACCGCGCAGAACCGGTCATCATCCGGGCAAAAATAATCATAAAAATCACCGCCGACATCCTGCGCGGGAGTCATAGTGGCCTTTAATCGAATATTCCGGGTCTGAAAACTGTCCTCCGGCAGAAGTCCCTGCTGAATTTTTCCCGCAATATTCATTTCCGCCTCCCGACGGTGCTTTTCCTCAGTCAGNACATTGATATTTTCAATNTACTGATNGATTTCCTCCGTCATTTGATAAAAGGTATTTGCCATCTGGGCAAACTCGTCCTCCCCCTTTATCTCTATTTTCTCNAANTCGGACTGCCGGTCAGCNGCAAACTGCCTCATCTGTCTACTTATGATCTTTGCCGGCTTCAACACCCGCGTTTTCAAAAGAACCGCCAATACAGTCAGGATAAACACAAACGAGATAACGATCGTGGCGAACATAATCCGATATCGGTGCCAGAAACTCGCAAGCGCCTCGTCCATAGATACATCGGCCGCTACCAGGGCAGCCGCCTTTCCTGTTGTATCGTAAACTGCACGGTAAGCAGTCATCACATGCCCATATTGGTTATCTGTTTCCTCTACATGTTCTGTCTCCTGTCCGTTCCATGCACAAACCTCTGTCTCGGTTAACACATACGGCACAACNGTCCCGGGNACCCGCTCTGTCCTTGCCAAATCCTGACTGCTTTCCCCATAGATCACCATGTCTAACAGGATTGTATCATTCTCCATGTCCGGCGTATAAATATATAAATATTCCAGATCGTTAGTCCTGCAAAGATCCTCCAGAACAGGTCTGTAGTTATCCGCATATTCTTCATCTGTCCGAAGTTTTTCCAAATCTACCCCTGCTAAGAAATCTGCTGCCACTGTTGCCGATGCCGTTGCATAAAAAACATATGACCTGCGCACCGTCGCATAGACGGTAGAAAATCCGAGCGTCAGCAGACCGATATCTGTGATGATCAAAACAACTGCTATGGTGATCAGCATTTTCGTGATAATAGACTTCTTCAAATTGAGCCTCCCCATCTCACACAATAATTCAAATCTAAATTCACCATTACGTTACTTTTTCCGGACACTGATATTTACCATTCTACTTTAATCTTTGTAAAATTTCAATGTAACAGTCACAATTTGCACTTTTTCAGGTATATTTTGCACATCAATACTCTTGCGCAATCCTATGTGTTGTAATAAAATGATATGTTATAATAATACGTTAAACTATGATTTAAAGGGAAGAAAGGAACAAAGAAAGAACAAATGATGACTGTGAATTATCTGAATTTGATGATTATATATACGGCACTGCTGCTAAGTGTCATTTGTATCATAGGCGGCAGCGCACTGCGGCTGTTTTACCACCGGGAAATTCCTCTCACGTATCTGGGATGGGCAACACTGCTTACCGCTGTCTGGAGCTTTTCCAATTCTGTTGCCGGTCAGTATCTGTTTCCTGTCGCAGCAGAATATCTTGCCTTTTTCACAACCATATTTCTTCCGCTTCCGTTTTTCCTGTATCTGAATCTACTTCAAAGAAAACGATATCAAAAACTTTATCAGATGGCGGTATTTGTCCTGCTTCTGGAAACTGTAGTCTTTACGATACTGTTGGTGACAGGAATACGCAGCGCTAAAGAAGCTATCTCTATTGTGCTGTTTTTGTTCGCCCCGTATCAGGTGCTCATGATAGCAACGTCACTGATCGATCTGTATAATAAGCAGATCCAGGACTATCTTTTCGCATCGCTTGGACTGACATTTATCGGATTTATATGTCTTGCGCGGCTTCCGTTTTTTCTGCTGAACCTGAAGCAGCGGGATAACGCACTGCTGCCGTTTGGACTGATTCTTCTGTTAGTGCTTGCCATGTTAAACACGATTCAGGAATTGATCCAAATGGAGCGCCAGAGACAGCGGGCTCTTGCCGCCAGTGATGCGAAGGGCCGATTTCTCGCTAATATGTCCCACGAGATCCGTACCCCTATCAACGCAGTGCTTGGCATGGATACCATGATCCTGCGGGAAACAAAGGAACCTCAGATCAAGGAATATGCCTTGGATATCCAGAATGCCGGTCAGAGCCTGCTCTCCTTGATCAACGATATTCTGGATCTGTCCAAAATTGAATCCGGCAAACTGGAACTTATAGAGGAAGAATATGATTTCAGCAGCCTGATCCACGATATCATGAATATGATTTCCATGAAAGCTGAGAATAAAGGGCTCTCGGTTCACCTGTCCATAGAGGATCAGCTGCCATCACGGCTGTGGGGCGACNATGTGCGGCTCCGTCAGGTTCTGATCAACCTCATGAATAATGCGGTCAAGTATACGGAACAAGGCAGTGTTACTTTGTCGGTTCAAGGCCATTCCGATCCCGGAACGAATACAGTCTCCCTGACCTTTCATGTGACGGACACCGGGATAGGGATTAAGCAGGAGGATATTTCAAAACTCTTTGCGGAATTTGAGAGAATCGAGGAGCAGAGGAACCGGAACATTGAGGGAACCGGACTTGGCATGAGCATCACCACACAGCTGCTGACTCTGATGGGAAGCAGCCTCCAGGTGGAAAGTGTCTACTCAAAAGGTTCCGACTTCTATTTCACCTTGGAACAAAAAATTATAAATGCGGAGCCAATCGGTAATCTGGAAGAACGCATCCGCAACCAGGCAAAGGAATATTCCTACCAGACCATGCTGACTGCTCCGGATGCGCATGTGCTTGTCGTGGATGACAATGCCATGAACCGCCGCGTATTCAAAAATCTCTTAAAGGAAACTCTGGTACAAATTGACGAGGCGGGCGGCGGCATGGAATGTCTTGCACTGACGCGGCAGAACTGTTATGACCTGATCTTTCTGGATCATATGATGCCGGATATGGATGGCATCGAAACACTGCACCGGCTTATGGAGGATGCCGACTCCCTTTGCGGATCTACCCCTGTGATCGCGCTGACAGCCAACGCCATTACAGGCGCAAAAGAAATGTATCTAAGCGAAGGCTTTCACAGTTTTCTCTCCAANCCGATTAACCCGGAAAAGTTGGAACAGCTGCTGCTTGATNTGCTGCCGGAGGATAAAAAGATTGTCTGTGAAATATCAGGCGACGGTGCAGATATGCCCACACCGGATAGCAAAACGACTCCTGAACATGAATTTCCTGAAATTGATGGATTGGATTGGGATTATGCCAGTCTGCATCTCAAAGATCCGGAACTCCTGTTTGAGACCATTCGGGATTTCTACCTCGCAATGGATACAGATCATGACATGCTGCTGCAGTTCCTTGAACAGATTCAAACTGCTGACGCAGAAGCGCTCCGNCAGTTTAAGGTGCGCGTNCATTCGATGAAAAGTTCTGCTGCCATGATNGGCGCCACATCCCTGTCCGGCATNGCAAAAATGCTGGAATATGCTGCAAGGGATGGAAGAACNGACATTATCTTCTCANTANCTCCGTTTTTTTTGGAAGAATGGCAGCATATGAAAGAGCGGCTCCGCCCTCTGGTTGATGAGCCAACCGGACAGACAGACTCCCAAAAGCCACAGGCGGACCTGAAAATAATACAAGAATATTTCCCAATGTTGGAACAGGCGATGCAAAGCATGAATGTTGACACAGCAGACGAGATCATGCGTTATCTTGAGACCTTCCAATATCCCGAACCGGTCCATGCACTGATCGGACAGCTGGGCCTGTCAGTTACCAATTTAGACGCAGAACGGACAACAAAAACCATAGAAGACTTAAAAAAAGTAATCAATAATACAGAAACAAATTAAAAATGATCAGGAGGTAATTACAATGAAAAAAGTATTAATTATCGGAGACTTAAGCAATTTGGAGAAAAATCTCTCCGACTATTTGACTGGAGAATACCAGGTGCAGTTGTGCACCAAACAACTCGATAACATCCAGGCCATGACAGGAATCTTTAAACCGGATCTGGCAATTCTATCCAATTTGGAGGCGGAAAGCGANCAGCCCATTCTCAACTGGTTTGATGAAAAACATGCGAAACTCCCTGTGCTGNTCCTTGTCGACAGTAAAGATTTACAGCAGCACAAGGATCTTTTTGAAAAAGAGCAGTTCAGCAAGCTGGTTCCCCCGATCAACAAAACCAGCGTACTGAACAAATGCCGCCAGCTTCTGAATGCCGGCAGCACTACCTTCCGCAGACCTGCCAAAAAGAAAGTTTTAATCGTAGATGATACTCCCCTCATACTCAGAAGTCTCAAAACTATGCTGGATCAGAAATATGATGTCCTGCTTGCCTCATCCGGCAGGCAGGCTTTGAACACCATTCTGCAGGAAGAACCTGATCTGATTTTGTTAGATTATGAGATGCCGGAAATGAATGGCAAAGAAGTCTTTGATGCAATTCTTGCTGACGAGGATATGAGACACATCCCTGTTGTATTCCTGACAAGCGTGTCTGACCGCAAGGCCGTCCTTGAAATCTTACAGTCAAATCCTGCCGGCTATATCCTAAAACCGGCCGAACAGGAAAAATTATTGAGCATTGTGAATGAAGTTTTGAATCGATAGCCCTTTACAAAAATCAGGGGACTATAGGGATTTGCAGAATTCCCCATAGTCCCCGGTATGTTTTAAGCACAATACCTCATCGCTTATTTTTTTCGGTAAAACTTACATAGAGCCTTACAATTCCCTCCGTGATAATCATACACAAGATCATATTGATCCAACATTGCAGTGGTGTAAATCCCTGGTACTTATGAAAGCCGTATATAACCAAATAAACCGGTACATGTATTGCATAATATTTTGAAATATGTCTGTTGTAATAAAGCAGCTGTCTTCCGATCACTCCGCTTTTCTTCATTATCCNGTCACCAAAGTACAACAGCCCCGCAAAGAGAATGACATGCGCAATACTCGCGACAACATGAATCAGATCAGGGTTGGCATAGCCTATCACCAGATACTCATAAAGCGCATCACTAAATCCGTACTTACTTATGGCAAATNCCCACCAAACCAGAGCAATCACTGCGCATATCGGCGTTACCAAACCGTAAAATGCTTTTTTATCCTTTACTCTTTGCAGCAAATGTCCGAATGCTACCCCCAAAAATGCATAGGATAAAAAGTAAATTACAGGAAAGCTGACAAAATCAGCCTCGCCTATCATGNNCCCTATGATGTAGCCAAGCACGGGAACATCCACGGATTTTCCGTATATAAANGGAGCNNCNATNGCNAANANNANNCCGACNANNGCATATCCGNCAGGNGGAAGTTTCCCTTTTTTAGCCAGTGCAAATGCCAGATATATGATACCTGTTATAAAAAATATATTGATATACTGCAAATANANCACCNCAAGNTCATAATATACCTGCTTGTCGTCAAGTTTGTTCCTTATGAACAGATAGGGCAAAGTCAAAGCGGCAACATAGGCTATATTATCCAGATATTGGTATGCNACCATAACAATACCNTTTTTTGCAAGTGTCTTTGGTTCTGAATGCTTGCTGTAAACTGTACCCAAACCCATTACAAAGATAAAGATAGCCGCCCCCGATAAGGTAGCAAAGCCAAACACTAATTTTAAAATGAGATCTTCATTACTCATCGTTGCCTGGTAAGAATGTACAAAGAAAATAAACACCATAAATATTCCCTTTAAATAATCAAATTCGCTTTGTCTTGATGTATTTACAGGGTTCTTATCCAATATACGATTCATCACAAAAAACGCTCCTTCCCTATCTGATCCGGTCACCCTGACTCTTCCTTGTTAAACANTAATGCCGGAACATTGTTNCCATTACCGTATTACCGGCCTCGTCATTATGTCAAGGGATTTACATATTTCACACAANGNGCAAACTCTTCTTCCTCTGTACATACAGATATTTTATATTCCGGAATGTTATATTCTATCATATGGCAGGGNAGTATTTCATCTCCCCGGCGTACCCGTATGCTCTNCCCCTCCGGTAAAATTTCAAAATCCCGCAGGGAAAGNTTCATTCCCTCTCCGGTCATTTTGACATANCTCTCCTTCCATGTCCAGAGACGGAAAAACATTTCATTCCGCTCCGGCNCCTGAAACCTTTGCAAATATTCCGCTTCGTTCCGATGAAAAAAAAGCTGCGCTGCTCCCTGAATCTCCTGTCCTGTTTTTTCAATATCACATCCTACCGCTTTTTCTCCCACTGCACAAATTACCAGATCACCGGAATGGGAGAGGTTAAAATGCACATTTTCTGCCTGCGGTTTTCCCTCCGGCCCATATGTAATATTCTCGGGGTTTTCCCCATAAAGAGGCAGGATTCTTGCAAGCAGAATGCCTGCTCCCAGACATCTTTTNCTGTCNNCTGCCTGNATATATTCCATAACTTTATTTCTTCGGCTGCTGCTGATATCATAGAGTANNGCCGGATTTTCTTTTGGATCCGGCAGNGCCCTGATATCCATTGCATATAANTTGACCATATTTTCCTCTATTNANTNAAAAANCTCAGATTNTCTAAGACATCNATGGCTTATCTTTGCCCCTATATATTACCACATAAGCGCTNATTTTTCCACAAAAATATGGCAACCNTACGCGGGATGGAAAAAGGAACAATCCTGTGTTATACTTTTAAAAGATTGTTTCTGCAACGCATTGAGACGTATGAGGATTTGAGCATGTCATCAAAGTTTTTTAAGGTAAGAAGCATATTGTTGATTGTATGTATCACCATATTGGCAGCTATGCTGGTTAATATTGTTTCTTCCACTGCAGAGAAAGACAAAAGTGATGACGAAATACAGTTTCCCTTTTCACTTGTTTATAAACAGGANGGTATTCANAACAGGATAAACGGGTTTTACACGGAAGAAACTCTCTATTATTGTATACCGGGTTTTCTNTCATTGGAAGATATCTCTCTTGACATGGACATATCCGGACAGCTGCGGATTGGAAATGAGGCATTTGNNGACGGCGCAANACTGGATCACGTGGAACTGAATCAGGAATATGAAACAACCATCCGTAAGGATGATAAAAGCCTTTACAATGGCACAGTCATGTTCATGCAGGGTTCTGAGATNCCCGTAATCAGNCTGACTACGGCATCAGGAAGTCTGGAATATATCCTTTCCGGTAAGGAAAACCATGAAAGTGGTNTTATGGAAGTAGCGGATGAGAAAGGCAGAGTGCAGACCATCGCNGAAGTCAAAAGNCTGTCCGGAAGAGGCAATACGGCATGGGATGCTCCCAAAAAGTCCTTTACCTTAAAACTGGATGACGCACAGGATATTCTGGGAATGNGAGCCGAGAAAACCTGGGTATTGAATGCCAATTATTATGATGGAGCTTATATCAGAAACCAGATTGGATTTGAGATGGCAAATGAGGGAGGAATTTTGTTTTCTCCGGAAGAGCGCTTCGTGGATTTATATATCAATGATGAGTATATGGGCCTGTATCAGATCATGGAGAAGCTTAAAACAGGGNCAAACCGGGTGGCTATCGGAAATCNCTATTTTCTGGAAATAGATTATATGGAGCGTGCCATCATGGAAGATGATTATATCCAATTGCCAAATGAGCAGCCGATCGTGATTCATGCCCCTGAAAAAAATCGNGATATAGATGGTGTTCAAAAATTTTTTGATGAATTTACAACAGCTATAGAATCAGGCGATATGACGGAAGCAATAGAAAAAATAGATATGGATTCCTTCGCAAAAATGTTTGTCATGGAAGAAATTTTNCAGGATATGGACTTTGGATATACCAGCCATTATATGTATCTTGATTTGGACAAGGCAATTCTTTACGATGGACCGGTCTGGGATTTGGACAATACAATGGGAAGAGGCATCGTGATGGACGCAGTAAATCTTTTTGTTACGGATTATGATCTGCAATATAATAATCTCGGTCGCTGGTATGCATCATTGTATACGCAGCCGGAATTTCGCAGGCAGGTTTTATGGCAATATCAGGAACACTTCCGTCCGGAAACAGACATGCTCTTAAATGGCGGTATTGCAGAAAAAACAGCCGCAATTGCCGCCTCCATATCCATGGATCAGAAACGTTTCACAGGACAGAGGAGCGTATTCATGCCGGAAAGCTCTCTGGAAGAGCAAACAGAATATCTGGTAAACTATTTGCAGAATAAGCTGCGTATTATGGATGAATGGTCGGAGTCTGTAGATTTAGATACCGTTATGGAGATAGAACTTCCTGAGCTTATGGTTCAGGAGCTTCCGGCAGATATGATAACGGAAATGGAAAATGANGAAAATAACAGCAGCGGTATTGTCCATTTTGTGATGTCTTACCATCTCTGGTTTGTACTGCTTGTCATGTTTTGCAGCTATATGCTATTATGGTATCAATGTAAAAGGACAGGAAAATAGCCAATGGAAAGATTCCGATACAGACATGAGTTGAAATTTCTCTGCTCACAGCTTCAGGTCGAACTGCTTATGTCACAGCTTGACTGCTTGATGGATAGGGATACGCATAGCGGTGAAAAAGGATTTTATACTGTAAGAAGTCTTTATTTTGATGATTATCATAACAGCGCCATGGAGCAGAAAGAAGATGGCGTAGANAACAGGAAAAAGTATAGAATACGCTCCTATCTTTCGGGAATGGATGAAAAATTCCATTTGGAAATCAAATACAGACTCCGGGATAAGGTGAGAAAAGAAGCCTGTGATCTGACAAAAGAAGAACTCGGGAGGATTTTAGAGGGCCTTCCGATAGAAAAGGCATATTCCTCTGATAGGAATGTATTGAGACAATTTGAACTGGCAAGGGACAGTATGCTTCTACAACCTGCTGTCATTGTGGAGTATGACAGAGTCCCCTATGTATACCCGGAGGGAAATGTGCGTATCACCATAGACAGAAACATATGCGCATCGCCCGATACGGGAGCATTTATGAAGCAGGACATTGTAACGGTACCGATATTAGAGAGAGGTTTTCATCTGTTGGAGATTAAGTATGATGAANATCTCCCGGATTTTATCAGACAGGCATTACAGATTGTAAGTCTGGAGAAAACTTCTTTTTCCAAATTTTATCTTTGCCGCNTGGCAGGGAAACCACTTAGGATGGCGGGAAGGGAGAACGGTTAGCGATATGAGTTTCAATGATATTTTTACCAAAACATTTCAGGAGGGATTTGCAAATACTGATTTGGGATTTATGGAAACACTCCTTGTGTTCGCATTGGCGGTCTGCATCGGGGGATATATTTTTCTTGTATATCGGTTTATAACCAAGCAGACGTTTTACTCCAAACATTTTAATATTTCACTGGCAGTGCTTCCCGTGATCGTGGCAGCAATTATACTTGCCGTACAGTCCAGCATCGTAATTTCATTAGGTATGGTAGGTGCCTTGTCTATTGTCAGATTTCGGACGGCAATAAAAGACCCAATAGATCTGACGTTCCTTTTCTGGGCAATCAGCGTCGGAATTATCTGCGGCGCAGGCCTTGGAGAAATTGCGATTGCAGCATCTCTTATCATTACAGCCATGGTAGTCGCATTGGACAATATGCAGATTGTAAGAGCGCCGATGCTGTTAGTACTGAATGTGGACAATCTGGATACCGAGGATGAGATTTTAAAGATCGTGAACGATCATTGCAAATACAGTAAGGTGAAATCGAGAAACTTAACAAAAGACAGGCTGCATATGATNATAGAACTGCGCACAAATAAGGAAAAGGATCTTTTAAAGGAGTTGTCTGCCAAAGATGGCATTTTCTCCGTGACGCTGATGGAACATGACGGAGAAGCAGTCTGCTGATTTTACTATTTTAGAATGGCGTTGTCTCATAGATTACTATGCTTTTTCCCCACGCTCTTTCTCAGATAATTTCCCAGGTTCGTCAGACACAGCAGCGTGGTCACCAAAAAGGNNCCCGGGATCAGAATGATCCACCAGGAACGGCTAAGCAGCGCCTTTTCCGACAGGGAAAGCATACTNCCCCAGGTGATCACCTCCACCGGCANNCCAAGCCCCATAAAACTCAGGGTGGATTCCGCTACAATGGCATTTCTGACCTGNATGACCACCATAAACATCAAAGAAGCGACCAGGTTGGGNGCAAGNTGTTTTNGCAGAATGTGAAAAAANCCNCCGCCCAGACATCTGGCCGCCAGTATATANTCNGTNTTTCNCAAAATCTTAACCTCTGTCCGCACCACCTTCGCCATGCTCATCCATCCGGTCAGACCGATCACAAGAGCCAGTCCGAGGACATTCTCCCCACCCAGAACGGCCTGCAAAAAAACAGTGAGCAAGAGACTTGGCACGCTTAAAAAAATATCCGTCACCCCCATGATCCCCTCGTCGATCCGAGAGCTCGCACAGGCGCTCACGCTTCCCACCAAAACCGCCAGCACCGTGGACAGAAAGGTCGACAGAAAACCAATGCCAAGGGAGAGTCTGCCCCCATACCAGATCATAGAAAAAATATCCCGTCCCATGGAATCCGTTCCAAAAAGAANTTCCCGGTTGGGCGCTGTGTTATAGTTCTCCAGATCCATATAGGACGGATNCTTTGTCATAAACAGATCACAGGTCAGGCACCCAATGACTATAATAGTCAATATAAATANAGAAAGCCAGGGGAACTTTTTCTTCACCATCCTTGCACCTCCCCTGTCTTTCCCCCTCTTTCTGTGCGCATCCGGGGATCCAGATGCTCNTTCAAAATCTGCGCCAGCATATTGCAAAAAATNACCAGCGCACCGGTAAGCANACTCAAGAGCATCANCANATTATAGTCCTGATATCTGGCGCTCTCATAGGCCAGTGTGCCGATGCCGGGATAAGAAAAAACCGTCTCTACCACATAGGTTCCGCCCANAATGTGAGGCAGGGCAATCGCCATCATACTCAGATAGGATGGCAGNGCATTTTTCAGACAATGNCGGCACAGCACCTGCTTCNCGGACAATCCTTTCATCCTGGCTAAAAGCACATAATCCTGCCGCACCTCCTCCAGCAATCTGTTNCGGAGCAAATAGGCATAATACCAGAGATGCCCCAGCACCACTACGGTGAGCGGCAATATCAGATGCCGCACCCGATCTCCCGCATCGTTCTCCCTGCCGATNGTGTATGCNCCCGCGCTGGGCAGCCATCCAAGGCACACGGCAAATAACAGGATCAGAAGCAATGACAGCCAGAATTCAGGGATACAGCTTGTAACTGTGCCGATCATACAGATCGCCCGGTCTATCACTTTCTCCTCCTTCCACGCGCAGAGCAATCCGAGGAGAAGCGCCAGCACAAAGATGAGNACAAANCCAAGACCACCCAACANAAGCGTATTNCNAAACCGCATGACGATCACTTCTTTCACATCCATCTTATATTTATAGGAAATGCCAAAGTCGCCACGAAGCGCCCCCGCAAGCCACCGCACATACTGTAGGGGAATCGACTCCCGCAGACCCAGCTTCTCCTCCGCCAGTTCACGTTCCTCGGGACTCATTTTCTCCACCCGATCTCCATAGTAGGAGCGCAGAGGATCGCCGGGCGCCAGTCTGGACATAGAAAACACCAGAATCGTCAGCAGAAAAATACTCCCTATGCATTTTATGATGAGCTCACCCACCCTGATAATATCCTGTTTCATCCGTCTATTCCATCGTCCACTCTGCAATATTCCAAAAGATACCCACACCGTGATGTCCCATGATCGTATNTGTAGAAATGCCGTGAATGGCGGCATCCGCCACATAATTTGCATCCACATANCAGATAAAAGCGTAGGCGGGATCCTTCGCCAATTCTTCCTGAAAGCGGTCATAGGCCGCGGCGCGGACTTCATCGTCATCGGACCTGCGCGCCTGTGTCAGATATTGATCCACCAACGCATTGGAGTAACCGCTGTAGTTNGCGCCCTTGTCTGTGCCAAAGACCTTGTAAGTGTGGTCGTCCGCATCGAAGGGACTGCCCCAGCCGATCAGATAAGCCATCTGTCCNCCCCAGTCTACTTGAGCAGGGATCTCCACCGTACAGTCGATTCCCACCTCCCGGATCTGCTGGGCCGCCGCCTGTGCAATATCCAGCCGCACCTGATCGCCTGCNCCCACACTGATCACAAAGGCAAGCTTCTCNCCNTTCCTTTCATAAAAGCCATCTTCCCCCATCACACATCCGGCAGCCTCTAACACCGCTCTGGCTTTTTTCGGATCATAATCATAATGCTCCACCGCCTCGTTATTATATTTGTTTCTTTGGAGCGGTCCGTAAGCGGGAATGCCCTGCCCTAAGAGCACCGCNGTAATGATCGCCTCCCGGTCGATGGCATAGCAGACCGCGGGAATGATATCTCTGTTTTCCGTCCAATATGCATTCCAAAAATTAAACAAAATTCCCCGATAGTCGGAGGTTTCCATCTCATAACAGACATATCCGTCTCGATCCGCAAAGGACTCGGCCGCCGCAGGCGTCAGGAGCGCCAGATCCAGCTCCCCGGATTCCATCTGTACCGCCNTGGCATTGTCATCCGTGACAATTTTAAAGATCACCCGGTCNATATGGGGTGCTCCCCGAAAGTAAGTCTCATTTTTCGCCAGAACGATCGCCTGTCCCGTCTCCCAGCTTTCCAANCGGTAGGGGCCCGTCCCCACGGGAGCACGGAAAAAGGCCGACTCCTGCATATCCTCTCCCTCCAGCAGATGCTTCGGGAGCACCGCCATGGTCATATAATCCAAAAACGCCACATTGGGAGCGGATAATCGAAAAGTAACCGTTGTGTCATCCAAAACCGTGATTTCCTCCACATCCTCATAGTTTGGTGCATTTTCTGAACCATTTTGAGGATCCATGATAGCTTCAATGGTAAATTTCACATCCTCCGCCGTAAAAGGCTCCCCGTCATGCCACCGCACGCCCTCCTCCAANTGGAAGGTATAGGTACAGGTATCCGCATCGAATTCCCAGCTCTTTGCCAGACCGGGAACCACCGCATTTTCGCCGTTATGAGCTGTCAGACCGTTAAAGAGCAACAGGTTGATTTCCCCGTGCTCATCCATAGCCGGATTGATGCGGGTGTAATCTCCGCTGCCGTAGATCAAAGTTATAGGCTCTGCCGCTGTCGTTTTTCCTGTCTCCGCTTTCTCTCCCGCGATCTGCCCTTCCATCGTCTGCACTCTCTCTGTCGAACCGCAGGACGTCAACCCGGACAACAGCACCGCCATGCCGATCATCAGCCGTGCGTTCCTCTTCATACTTTTCCAAAATTTCATATCCATTTCCTTCTTACTTTTCTTCCTCATTTGGCGTTCTGATTCTCTGTCAAAAGATGAAAAACCCGCAAATTATGACATGTATGTCACAAATTTTCCAACACTTCCCGGATCGATATGCCCTGCTCCCTGGCGATACGCGCCAGATCCTCGTATTCATATTTCTCTCTGGTCACACCATAGCCCGTGGAAGTTTTTTTGCGAATCTCCCCATAGAGTGTCTGCACTTTCTCCTCAAAACGCCCCAGCGTATATCTTCTGGAAATGCTCTCCCGAATGCCGATGGTAGTGGTGTGCCGGAAGATGAGCGCCACCATCTCGTCCTTCATGGCCTCTCTGCACATGACATGCAGCACAAGTCCAGGTCTTGATTTTTTCATGCCGGCCGACACCGTATACGTCTCCAGCGCCCCCGCCGCGAGAAAGGTCTCCATGGCAAAGCCGACAGCCTCCGCCGTCATATCATCCACATTACAACACAGCTCTGCCACAGTATCTCCCTCTGCCGCTGTCTCACCGAGCAGAGCCCGCACACAGTTCGCTGCCGGGAAATCCTTTTTTCCCATGCCATAGCCGATGGCCTGCACCCGCATAACGGGCATGGCGTCAAACCGGGTGGCAAAATATTTCAAGAGCGCAGCGCCGGTAGGGGTACAGAGTTCTCCCGAAATCTCTCCGCCGTAGATCGGCACATCCCTCAAGATGTAAGCTGTGGCGGGCGCCGGCACAGGCAGAATGCCGTGGGCACATTTCACCTGCCCGCTGCCCACATGGACGGGAGATACGATCACCTGATCCGGCGCCAGTCTGTCCATCATCACGCAGACCGCAGTGATATCCGCCACCGCATCCATAGTGCCCACCTCATGGAAATGAATCTCCGTGACAGGCACGCCGTGCACATGACTCTCCGCCTCCGCGATCAGACCAAACACCGCCAGAATATCCTTCCGGATCCGCTCCGACACGGGAAGTGCCCCCACAATATGCTCGATCTCGTGCATGCCGCTGTGGTGATGGTGTGTGTGGCTGTGCGTATGCCCATGATCATGTGACTCTGCATGACTATGCTCATGTCCATGTTCGTGTACCTCCTTATGGCTATGCTCATGTCCATGCTCGTGCATCTCCTCGGATTCTTCTTCCCCGTGAATGCGCACGGTAGCGTGCGTCCCCGTGATCCCGCATTTCCGGGCAGGCTCCCAGCTCATTTCCACACCGGGAATCCCCAGCCCGTTCAGTTCAGAAAGCGTCTTTTCCCGCTCCGGTAAGAGCTCTGCAAGCGCCGCCGTCAGCATATCTCCCGCCGCGCCCATACTACAATCTAAATATAATGTCTTCATTTTCATCCTCCTTCAATGCGGAGAATGCCGTCTTTCAGGCATTCTCTGGTGCGAAACATAGAACTTCTTGGCGTCTCGTCCTATGGCGAGACGTCTTTAGAAGTTCTTTTCGCACGGATCATCATACTGGCCAGATACCCGGCCCCGAATCCATTGTCAATATTCACCACGGACACACCGCTGGCGCAGGAATTTAACATGGACAACAAAGCGGACATACCTTGAAAGGAAGCGCCATATCCCACGCTGGTAGGCACCGCGATCACCGGGCAGTCCGCCAGCCCGCCGATCACACTGGCCAGCGCTCCCTCCATCCCCGCAATAGCGATGATAACGGAAGCGTCCATGATCTCATCCAGATGCGCAAGCAAGCGGTGGAGCCCCGCCACCCCCACATCATAGAGCCGCACCACCTCATTTCCATAGGCCTGGGCGGTGAGAGCCGCCTCCTCCGCTACGGGAATGTCTGAGGTGCCGCCGGTGGCCACTACGATCCTGCCNATCCCATCGGGCTTGGGAAATTCCCCNACAAGACCAATACGCCCCTCCTCATAGTAGGTCAGCTCATGCAGCTTTTTCACCTTCTTTGCCTTTTTCGCGGAAAGCCTGGTGATCAATATGGTCTTCTGCTCATTTTTCTTCATGCTGTCGATAATGCCCACNATCTGCTCCGCCGTCTTCCCTGCGCCGTATATGACCTCCGGTGCCCCCTGCCGGACGGCTCTGTGCAGATCCACCTTCGCATAGCCGATATCCTCAAAAGGTTGTTTTTTGATGGCAAGCAAAGCTTCCTCCACGGTCATCTCCCCATCTCTTACCTGTTCCAGCACTTTTTTGACATCACTCATTTTCTCACCTCCAGATTTAGTCCTTCCTAATATTCTGTGCAATTTTGCATAGAAAAAGGCACACAATTCTTCTTAGAAGAATCGTATACCTTCCTGAGTATACGTTATCCGTTATCACAAATATCTATCAGCACAGCGATCCCCTATGCTGTCCCGTTACCCTTTTATCAGACGCCCCGAAAACTTCTGTTTNCCCNCTCAGCTTCCTGCTGAGTCTGCGTCTGTCATATCTCTGATNCTGCGANGCTANANAATCCGNCTTACNGTTATGATNCTTCGATANGTNGCGGAGGTNATCTTGATTCCCGTCCGNTCCGTGCTGGCGTGCACNATCTGTCCGTTNCCTATGTAAATNCCCACATGACCGCCGTAGTAGATCACNTCTCCCGGCTGNGCNTCGGAATANGACACGCCCNTGCCTACNGTAGATTGNGAATAGGAACTTCTGGGTAANGAGATGCCGAAATNNTNATANACNGNCATCACAAANCCGGAACAATCCGCNCCGTTNGTCAGGCTGGTGCCGCCNGCCACATAAGGATTNCCGANAAACTTGCAGGCATAGTTNGCAATATCCGCTCCCTTGCCGCTTCCGGAAGCNGTCGGTTTNGGNGNCTCCTCCTTCTTCTTGGAAGATNCNTNNGAATCTTCATCGCCATCATCGCNNTCCTGCGNNGCCANAGNCTCCTGNTCCTTCNTGCGCNTTTCTTCCTCNTCTTTTCNCTTTCNCTCCTCTTCTTCCCTGCGCTTGCGCTCTTCCTCTTCCAGCTTTTTGATCTGCGCCGTCTCCTGCTTGATCTTCGCCGTATAATTCGCGGCCTCCTGCTTTGCCTTGGTGAGCATCACACTGTAATTTTCGTACTCCTCACGCTTTTTGGCAAGCATTTCTTCCATGTATGCCTGTCCCTCCTGCAGCTCTGTGTGGGAGGTCTCAAGCTCTGACTTATCCTCCTCCAGCGTATCCTGCAGCTCCTGCACACGCTGCACGGTATTCTCGTACTCCGCCAGCAGCTTTCTGTCATAGTCATAAAGCTCCTCCACATACTTTGCTTTATTGACCATATCCCCCATATTACCGGCACCGAAAAACATATGCAGATAGGAGGTTTCACCTTTCTCGTACATAAACTGGATCCGGATCTTCATGGAGGCATACTGCTCCTCCTTTTCCGCCACCGCCGCGTCATAAGCCACCTGTGTCTCGGCGATTTCTTCCTCTTTCTGGGCAATGGCCTCCTCAATGAGATTGATATCCGTGATCAGACTTACCAGCTCCGCATCCATCTCCTCGATCTCTTCGCCCACGCCTTCCTGGGCGTCCTGCGCCTCTGAGATCTGCTTGTTGGCATTTTCAAGCTGGGATTGATTCTTTTTAATTTCTTTTTGAAGATCGGAAATAGTGGTAGCCGATATCGGATCTACCACGGAAAGACACAATATGAAAGTTAAGATACCATACAGCCGTCTTCTAATCTTTCTCTTCATTTCCATCTCAGCCGCCAGGGCCGCCTGTTCTCAATCAGTTCTCTTATGNTTACAGTTCACAGTTGTTCACCGTTCTGGGGAAGGGAATCACATCGCGGATATTGCTCATACCGGTCAGGTACATCACACACCGCTCAAAGCCCAGCCCGAAGCCCGCNTGTCTGGCAGAACCGTATTTTCTGAGATCCAGATAGAACTGATAATCCTCTTTATTCAGACCCANTTCATCCATCCGCTTCTCTAAAAGCGCCAGATCNTCCTCTCTCTGGCTGCCGCCGATGATCTCACCGATCCCGGGCACCAGACAATCCATAGCCGCNACCGTTTTGCCNTCCTCATTCAGCTTCATGTAGAAAGCNTTGATCTCCTTGGGATAATCCGTCACGAATACAGGNCGTTTAAACTCCTGCTCCGTCAGGAATCTCTCGTGNTCGGTCTGCAGATCGCNGCCCCATTCCACTTTATATTCAAAGTCATCATTGTGCTTCTTTAAGATCTCGATGGCATCCGTGTAGGTCACATGGGCAAAATCAGAGTTCAGCACATGGTTTAAGCGCTCGATCAGCCCCTTATCCACAAACTGGTTAAAGAAATTCATCTCCTCCGGCGCATTTTCCAGCACATAGCGGATCACATGCTTTAACATCGCCTCCGCCACCATCATATCATCTGTCAGATCNGCNAATGCCATCTCCGGCTCAATCATCCAGAACTCCGCCGCGTGTCTGGTCGTATTGGAGTTTTCCGCCCGGAAGGTGGGNCCGAACGTATATACGTTTTTAAACGCAAAAGCATACGCTTCCACATTCAGCTGTCCGCTCACTGTCAGATTGGTGGGCTTTCCGAAGAAATCCTGTGAAAAATCCACTTCTCCTTCCTCTGTCATGGGCAGATTTTTTAAATCCATTGTGGTCACCTGGAACATCTCGCCCGCACCCTCACAGTCGCTTCCCGTAATGAGCGGCGTGTGCACATACACGAAGCCCCTCTCCTGGAAAAAGCTGTGGATCGCATAGGCGATCAACGACCGTACCCGAAACACTGCCTGAAAGGTGTTGGTTCTGGGACGCAGATGAGAGATAGTGCGCAGATACTCAAAGCTGTGCCTTTTTTTCTGTAAGGGATAGTCCGCTGTGGAGACACCTTCCACAAGAATCTCCTCCGCCTGCATCTCAAACTTCTGTTTTGCCTGGGGCGTGGCTACGATCTTCCCTCTTGCCACGATCGCAGATCCCACATTTAACTTGGAAATGGCCTCAAAATTGGAAAGCCCATCCGCATACACCACCTGCAGCGGTTCAAAAAAAGTACCGTCGTTCAATACGATAAAGCCAAAGGTCTTGGAATCTCTGATACTCCTGACCCAGCCTCCCACTGTCACTTCCTTGTCGATGTAGCTTTCGCTGTCCCGGTATAATTCTTTGATATCTGTCAAATCCATCCTGCTGTTCCTCCATTAACTTTTATATCATTTATAAACCCGCGGCTGCTATTCTGCTGCCGGCGGCGTCCCCTGAACATTACCGTTCTCCTTCAGAAAAGCCACCACTTTTTTTCGCATCATATCCTCTTTGATGGACTCCTCATCCATATTTTCTTTCAACTCCTCCTCAGAGGCATAGCCATACACCGTCATGATCGAAGAAATCTCCTCCGAGACCTCCTCCTCGGTGGGATTAAGGCCCTCGTTGTCCGCAATGGCCTGATACATGATATACCGCTTCGCCATCTGTGTGCCTTCTTCTTCAAAAGCTGCACGGTAGGCATCCTCATCCATTCCTTGATAAAGCATGTACTGTGCCAGTGTCATTCCATAGGAAGCAGCTCTGGTGCTCACATTGTTTTCAATACTCTGGGTATAGCGATCCACCAGCTCCTTGGGCGGATCCTGAAAGGTGCTGTCGTTCATGATCGCGGACGCCATCGTCGTCTCGATTTCGTTCTCGTAGGTGCTCAGAGCAGACTGGTAGAAAAGATTGTAGACCCAGTCATTGAGCTCCTCCGCCGTCTGACACTGCCCCACATTGTATCCTTCTTCACTCAACTGCTGCACCAGTTCATCCGTAAGCTCCGGATATTGCTTCTCACTGATGCTGTTGACCGTCACCTCAAACACCACGGGCTGTCCTGCCAGATCGGGATTCGTGTAAGGATCCGGAAATGTCAGATTCAGGCTCACCTGTTCTCCGATCTCAGCACCGATCAGACCTTCCTCAAAACCGTCGATAAACTGTCCCGAGCCGATGGTCAGGTCAAATCCGGTTCCCGTGCCGCCCTCAAAGGCCACACCGTCCTGATATCCCACAAAATCAATATTCGCAATGTCCCCCTCCTGAACAGGCCGGCCTGTTACAGAAACTGTCTCCGCCTTGGGTTCCAGGAAATTGCTGCTAATATAGCCTTCCACATAGTCGTCCGTTACTTCCATCATGTTCGCCGACGCCTCAAGGCCCATATAATTCCCCAGCGTTACATATTTCTCCGCCTTAATGTCCTTTAAATATTCTTTACTTCCGCAGGCAGTCAGAAACAGCGATGCGACAAACACCGCTGCCACTGCATAGATTTTTCTTTTCATATCTCCCCATATCACTCCTTAATATCTGTTGCAAAGCCGCTTATTTATCTATTTCGGCTCTTACATCTTACCACACGTATCCCGGATTTGTCCACATCTTCACACTTTCTTCACTCTTTTATCCTATAGAATCTTGCGCAATGCCGGAATCAATGATAAAATAACTTTTGCACCACATTGAAATGAAAACGGAGGCAACAAAATGAGTACGTTCACAATTGTTCTGTTGGTGATCCTGGCCGTCATGCTGGTGGCCGTGGTCGTCTTATATTTTTTAGGAAAAAAGGCACAGAAGAGACAGGCCGAGCAGCAGGAACAGATCAACGCCATGAAACAGACTGTTTCCATGCTGATCATCGACAAGAAACGCATGAAGCTAAAAGACGCCGGACTTCCTCAGATAGTCCTGGAACAGACGCCCAAGCTGCTGCGCAGCTCTAAGCTGCCGGTGGTAAAAGCCAAGGTGGGCCCCCAGATCATGTCCCTCATCTGTGAGGAAAAAATCTTTGATGCCGTTCCTGTTAAGAAAGAAGTAAAGGCTGTTGTCAGCGGTATTTACATCACGGATGTGAAAGGTCTGCACGGCAAAGCGCCCGTGGTGGAGCAGAAGAAAAAGAGTAAATTTAAGCAGATGGTAGAAAAAGCACAGGAAAAAGCAGGCGCAAAGCCCGTAAAATGACCCGGAGTAAATCCTACGGATTAACTCCACGAGATCCGCTACGCGGACTCGATCGGACAGCGGTTTCATGCACGNAGCGTGAAGCCGCTGTTTTCTTCTTTNGGACGGATCTCGATCCGGATATGGCAGTCCGAAAGAAACTCATAATTGATGTCCAGCGCGTAATCCACATCCACCAGAACCGCATCTTCCCTCTCTTCTATCAAGATCCGCTTGGTATCGATCCCCACCAGAATCTGTCCGAAGGGAGTGTTATAATTCGACATATTCTTTTTATTTTCCTGGAAGACCATGTGCACGTTCACCAGACCGCTGCGTGTCAGCTCCACCATTTGGCGGCCGATCTTCAGCCGGTTCTTTGTGGGCCGCTCAAACCCTTCTGTGACCTCCTCATAGATCACATAATGCTTGTCGTTCTTTTTATAATAATCGCCTACGGTAACNATCTCGATCTTATCGGCGTTTTCCTCCCGCTGGTCGAACTGCAGCCCTCGCAGAGTCAATAGTACCTCTTTAGTCATAATAAACCTTCCTTTATATAGACGCACGCCCCTGTATACTCGCACTAATACTCATCGATATTGATGACCTTGGCAGACAAAATGCCGTAGGTCAAAATGGAGTTCGCAAAGCGTTGGAACTTATCGGCAGCATCGCTGACAAAGAAGCGGTACAGCTCTGTGCCCAGCCCCGGCCTGTGCTCACTCTCCAGATCCTTCTCCTCCAAAAGCTGCTTCAATTCTCTGGCTGTCTCATAGGCGGGGTTGACCAGNGTAACGCTCTNCCCCATGATCTTTGCCACCGTAGAGCGCAGCATCGGATAGTGGGTACACCCCAGAATCAGCGTATCGATCCCGCTGTCGATCAACTCTGCCAGATAACGNCGTGCGATCTCGTCCGTCACGGGATCCTCCCACAATCCTTCCTCCACCANAGGGACAAAGAGAGGACACGCCTTTCCCAAAACTCTGACATCTTTATCATTTTTTTCTATGTAACGGCTGTAGATTCCGCTGTGGATAGTGGCCTCCGTGGCCACAACCCCGATTTTTTTATTTTTCGTNGCCTCAAGCGCCGCTCTGACACCCGGTTTGACCACACCGATCATCGGGAGGTCCACCTCTTTCTCCAGCTCCTCCAGGGCATAGGCGCTGGCAGTATTACATGCCACCACAATGGCCTTTATCTGCTGCGTCTCCAAAAAGCGCACGATCTGTCTGGAGAATTTCGTTATGGTCTCTCTGGATTTGTTCCCATAAGGCACTCTCGCCGTGTCGCCGAAATATACGATCCGCTCGTTAGGCAGCTGCCGCATGATCTCACGGGCCACAGTCAGGCCGCCCACCCCCGAATCAAACACGCCGATGGGTCTGTTATGCAATTCTTCCTGTTTACTCATATTTGTAACCTTTCTCTACTCCTTACTGCCAAGATGTGCCGCATNTGNCTCCCGGTCTTTTGCTGCAAACAGTTTTTTATCACACCACTCTAAAAATCTGCTGCTGATTACCAGCTCCTCTCCTGAGGAACGCCAGATCTCTGCCGCATCTATTTCTTCCGTCTGCATCCTGCCGTCCGATATCACCTCGCAGGTTTCCTGCGTAAAGCAAAGTTCAGGATAAAAAACACTCCACCAGGCTGCAGCGAGAATGCAGGCCGCAAATGCTCTTCCTTTTTTCCACATATTCTTTTCTCCCATCTGCCGGTTCTTTCCGACACTGAGAGTATGCCCGTTCTATGACACTTTGATACAGGCAAAGTATGAAAAGAAAACCTATAAATCAGCTCTGCGCACTTGCTGCGCTGAGCGTACCGCGCCATGCTGCTTGCAGCATGTGTGCATCTGGTACTTGCACCGTACTTTTCATGGACATTCGTGTCCAGGAAGACATGGAGGTGCAAGTATGAGNCACCCTAGTTTTTCCTGCGGGGATCAATGCGGATCTGTCTTATGATAGAGCGTTCCTGATTGTCAATATGAAGCCGCGCCGCNGCCGACGCTTTCTCCTTATCCCCATTCATAATGCTCTCATATATCATCCTATGCTCNNTGATCAGATTTTCATGCCCNCTCTCNTCCTTNATATACTCAAAGCGATAACGGTACATCTGCTCGGACAGATTATTGATCAGCTGAACCAGCCTCTGGTTGCCCGTGGCCTGTACAATGATGTCGTGAAGCTCCACATCAGCCTCCGCAATGGCAACTGCATCCCCGGTTCGGGTGACTTCCTCAAAATGGTCACAGGCTCTCTTGAGCGATGCCTTCCCCTCCGCTGTGATCCTGTCACAGGCAAGCTCCGCACAGAGCGCATCCAGAGCGCGGCGCACCTCCAGCACATCCTGCAGGCTTTTTTCCGTGATCTGTGCCACCTCAGCTCCCCGTCTGGGAATCATGGTGACCAGTCCCTCTAATTCCAGCTTACGTATTGCCTCCCGGATCGGCGTCCGGCTCACTCCCAGACGGTTCGCCAGATGTATCTCCATCAGCCGCTCGCCCGGCTTAAGTTCTCCTGTCAGGATCGCCCTGCGCAGTGTGTTGAACACCACGTCACGCAGCGGAAGGAACTCATCCATATTTACTGTAAAATCATTTTCCATATATTATCTCCTTCTGTTTCTAAGGTGTCCCGCCCGTCTGCGTATATCCCTCACAGCATGTCGTCACAAACACAGCGCCCGCAAGCCGCTTCTCCTCTATGGCCGCCGCGATCTGCGACGCCTGCTCCTTCTCCTTACAAATACCGAATACGGTGGGACCGCTGCCGCTCATCAGCGCGTTCTCCGCTCCCATTTCCCGCATCAGCTCCTTTAATCCGCCAATAACAGGATATTCCCTCTCTGTGACCGTCTCCAGCACATTGCCCATTCTGTCGGTGACACCTTTCAGATCTCCGACCGCAAGCGCCTGCGCCATACCATCGATATCGGGATGATAGGACAGTTTATCCGCCTGCAGGTGTCCGTAGACAAAGGCAGTAGACACATCGATGGGCGGCTTCGCCACCACCAGATGACAGGCCGGAGGCGGTGTCAACGGTGTCAGAATCTCTCCGATCCCCTCCGAGAGCATGGTCCCTCCCACAAGGCAGTAGGGAATGTCCGCCCCCAGCTTTACCCCCAGCTCTTGCAGTTCCTCTGTGGAACAGCCCAGCCCCAAAAGGGTGTTCACTCCCCGCAGCGCAGCGGCCGCATCAGCGCTTCCGCCCGCCATGCCCGCCGCGATAGGAATCCGCTTTTTTAAGGTGATCTCCACGCCCTCCGTGATTTTTTTCTCCTGCAGCAGAAGAGCCGCCGCGCGGCAAATCAGATTATCCGTCCCCGCCGACAGATCCGCGCCCTCTATCCTGAGCGCAATGCCGGGCTCTTTCCGCTTTCGGAATGTCAGATCGTCATAAATATCCACGGTCTGCATGATCATCTTTAATTCATGATAGCCATCCGGCCTGCGCCGTAATACATCCAGCCCTAAATTTATTTTTCCGTAAGCTCTCTCTTTCACCATGATCGACTGTAATTTCCTTTGTTTAGCTGAAACATTTTTATAGTAATAATGTATTTTGTATACAAAGATTGTACTTAATTTTGTACACACTGTCAAGTTTCCTCTTTCTTAAAGGAATTTTTTGCAAAATTTCTTTTTTTCTTCTAATCTATTCGATAAAACGGTACGATATAGTAGATAGAAAAGGGAGACTGCCCTATGGCGGTCTTTATGTAACAATAAACACTTATTACATTATCCAAGGAGGGATTACCCATGAGCGTAAACGGAATTAGCAGTGTAGGCGCAAACGCTTACGAGACATACTCGACAACCACACAGACAGAGACGAAGCCCGCTGAAGAAATTGTGAGTCAGGACAAGGACAATGATCAAAAGAAAGATAACGGCGTAGTTTACGAGCCTTCAAAGGACACGGCTGTAGCCGCCAAGAAATATGTACAGAACACAGAGCTGATCAATAAGATGAAAGCGGATGCTGAGGCACACACACAGCAGCTGCAGAACATTGTACAGCAGTTGATGACCAAGCAGGGACAGACCTTCAATGTTGCCAACGGCAATATGTGGCAGTTCCTTGCAAGCGGTAAATTTGAGGTGGATGAGGCTACCAAGCTGCAGGCACAGGAGGATGTATCCGAGGACGGTTACTGGGGCGTTAAGCAGACCTCCAACAGAATCCTCGATTTCGCTACCGCTCTGACCGGCGGCGATCCGAGCAAGATCGAAGATATGCGTGCAGCTTTTGAGAAGGGTTACAAGCAGGCGGAGAAGACTTGGGGCGGCGAGCTTCCCGAGATTTCCAAGCAGACCTATGACGCTGTTATGGCCGGCTTTGACAAGATGGCTGAGGATGCAGCCCAGACTGTTGAAACCACTAACTAATCTTCCATAAAACAGAACAAAATAAAAGGAACCACTGTGACAGCACGGTGGTTCCTTTTTATGCGCAATACAGAAAAATGCCACAGCGTAGTAACCCAAATCGAGTGCGCGGGCACTCGATTTTTTATAGGGCGTTGATCACACCGGTAATGCCCTGTTCTTCATAGATTTCCTTATAGTAAGCTACCTCATTGCGAATCAGCTCATCGATGACACGCATCCCCAAAAGTTCCACCGGCGCCTTGTCATCCGTCATAATACGATCACCCGCCTCGTAGGCCGTCAAGCCATCGGAAACCACATCCATCATCACAAGAAGACTTTCATCCGCGACAGTCTCCTTATGGCTTTCCAAATTGGCCAGCATATTCGGAGCATTGGAGGCAAAAAGCTCCCGGTTCGTGGACCCCTTCACATCTACGGTATAAACCTGATCAAAGACAGTGCTTATGGTATCCGCCAGATAGGCGTTGATACTGTCCTCGCCACTGCCGCGCATGTTCATATTGACCACCATCACGCCATTCTCTGTCAGATGATCTTTTACCAGCGTAAAAAATTCCGTGGAGGACATCTGAAACGGGATCGTAATATCCTGATAGGCGTCCACCATGATCACATCATACTTTTCATCAATGGCATTCAAATACGCTCTGCCGTCGTAGGTGGTAACCTTCACATCTTCGGGCAGTTCGAAATATGCCCGCGCCAGCTTTGTGATCTTTTCGTCGATCTCCACCCCCTCCACCGGCATATCGCCGTAATAGGCGCGGCACTGATGCGCGTAGGTACCCGTCCCCATGCCAAGGATCAGCGTATTACAGTCTGACGGCTTCTCCCTGCCGGTCATCAAGGGCGCCGCCATCGCATAATCATAGTACATCCCTGTGAGTCCCTCATCTTTCATCAGAATCGACTGCACCCCGAAAAGCACATTGGTAGATAATATGACACTTCTGTCGCTTTCTTTTACCTGCAGGTAATTATAGATAGACTCTCCTTCATAAGCCAGATCCGTCTCCCAAAAAGCAAAGCTGTCGGACGCCCCCGCGCCACAGCACAGGAAAAATAATACTGCCGCCACAGCGCTCTTTCGCAGACCGTTTCTTATGCTGATAAAATAGATTAGCCCCAACGCCAGCAGGATCGCAGCAAAGATCAGAAAAGTAACGGAGGTGCCTACCGCCGGAATGGAAAGAAATGTTGGCACAAAGGTGCCGATGATGCTGCCAATGGTGTTAAAAGCGCCCAGCGTTCCCACAATGCTGCCGCTGTCCTCCAGACTGTCAACGGAATACTTGACCAGAGAAGGCGTCACCGTCCCCAACAGGAAAAGAGGGAAGACAAAAATCACCATACAGGCCGCAAAAGCCGCCCAGATCAGGAAATTCGTATTTACTGTAAAAATAAGCAGACCCGAAATCCCCAGAATGATATATTTTCCTACCACCGGGATCGCCGCGATCCAAACAGCCGCGACAAGAATCCGGGTGTACAGCTTGTCCGGATTCGGATTTTTATCCGCGCTTCGCCCGCCGTAGATGTTCCCCAGCGCCATGGCGATCATGATGGTGCCGATAATGATGGTCCACACGATCTGGGAAGAGCTGAAATAGGGAGCAAGCAGCCTGCTCGCCCCCAGTTCCACTGCCATCACGGACATTCCTGCAAAAAATTCTGTCAGGTATAAAAAAATCTTGTTTTTCAAAATAGGTATGGTACGCATTTGACAACTCCTTTATCCTGCGTTTTTTTGCGTGAAACTTAGTGTTTCTTAGCGAAGCAGCCTCTGCTGCTGAGTTTTAGAAGCACTTTTCACGCTATTACAGTATATATGATGATTTCTTCTTTTACAATCTCAAAATATCCTATATCCCCTATATCCCGCCTTTGACCACCAGAATCTTATCCCCGGCATTGATCTCCTCCGTGGGCAGTTCGTTGACCTCTTTGAGCTGCGACACCGGCACATAGTAACGTTTCCCGATATCCCACAGCGTATCTCCCGGTCCGGCGATGCAGATGACCATGCCCGGCAGTTCGCTTAACTTGTTCAGATCAAGCGCTTCCTCCCGGATATCCGTGACCAGATCACGGTTTTGCAGCGCAAATACGATCACCTTGAACTGCAGCGTTGCCTTTACATCCAGTTCGTCGCTGTCTAACATAGTCACCGTCAGCTGCTCAATGCTGCTGCTCAGCTTATAGAGACAGGTGGGCAGAATATTATCCGCCTCGATCACATACTGGAAGGGCAGCTCGTTGACGGTAGAGTAAAGAGATTTGGCCCCGCCTGCGCACAGATACAATGTGGTCACCAGGAGCGTCCCTGTAATGGCAATCCCATTCTCCACAATGGTCTGTTCGTTGATCTGGATCTCGCCCTCCGAGTGAATCAGCTGGTACATCGGCATTTCCGGATTCTGGATTCGCGCATGCTCCGCAATCTTGCACTTGCCGCTGCCCGCAAGCAGGAGACTCTTTAATGGCATCTGTGTGGTCAACGCCTCAATCTCCCGGTCTACGCCATAGACATCGGAGAGCACCTCCAGATTTTCCTCCTCATAAAGATGAATATCCAGATCCAGTACCGGCTCCACGCAAAAGACCCTCTCTTCTCCATCGAAATCCTGCCGCACCTCCACATTGCACTGGCCCAGATGATATTGAATCGACGGAATCATATTCTCACGGCAGCCGTGACATTCGATGATGCCGCTGAAAGGCACCGTATTTTCGTACCACTGTGTTCTGTCGTTATCTCCTTCGCCTTCATAGAGGAAAAACGCCTTCATCTCTCCCTGAATCGAAATCTTCTCCTCCAACGCCTTGAATTCCACATGATCGAAGCAAATATGATGCCATATCGTCTGGAATACATTGGGCAGATTACCGGTCAGTTCCATCTCTTCCTTCAGGCGGAAAATGTCTTTCTTGTGCAGCACCAGCTCCGCCACCGGATAGACACACTTTCGGTACTCTACCGGCTCCTCATGGTAAAGATCCACCGCTGCTTCACATTCCATCTGCTCCTCCCTCTCCAGCACGAAGGAGATTACCGCCTGCACACTCAGCTTGCGGGAATTGATCAGTCCTACCGTCAGGTCCTCTATGCAATACTCCGTCAGGATCGTGTCACTGTTGCAGACGCCCTCCATATTCACCTTCTCCTCAAAGGGAATTACCGCCTCCATGCTGGCGCAGGTGCCCTCCATGTCCGTCAGATACAATATGGACACCACCAGTTTTCCTTTCAGGCTTACCGTATTCTCACCGGGACGGATCTCCTCCATAATGATCTCGCCCTTGCTGCTCAGCAGATAGTTCGCATCCATCTTGTTATCTGAAATATTCACATCTTCTTCCAATACCATCTGGGTGCCGGCTCTGCCGTTTATCCGGTCCATATGTATCTTTTTCTTCACTAATTCCACAAAAAAGTCCTCCCTGCATGTACTTACTATAAATCTATGCACNGGGAGGACTTGATATGTCTGTTTCCTTTGTTCTTCTAAACCATTGTTATTCTACTGCTCCGATCAGATCAGTTACGTTCTCAATATCATATTGTTTCATATAAGCTTCAATGCCTTCTACCACTTCCACAGTGGCGTAGGGATTCACAAAATTCATGGCGCCCACCGCCACGGCGCTGGCTCCCGCCAGTAAAAATTCTATCGCATCCTCCGCGCTGCCGATTCCTCCCATGCCGATAATGGGAATCTGCACCGCCTGCGCCGTCTGGTAGACCATGCGCACCGCCACCGGCTTGATAGCAGGGCCGGACATGCCTCCGGTCTTATTGGCAAGCACAAAACGCTTTTTGTAAATATCAATTTTCATTCCCGTGATCGTATTGATCATGGAAAGGGCGTCTGCACCCGCAGCCTCCGCCGCCTTCGCCATCTCTGTAATATCCGTCACATTNGGNCTCAGCTTCATNATCACCGGCTGTTTCGCCTTTTTCTTGATCTGGNAGGTGATATCGTAGAGAGAATCCGCTTTCTGCCCAAAGGCGATCGCCCCCTCCTTCACATTGGGACAGGACACATTGATCTCCAGCATGGCAACCGGNGCATCGGAGAGGCGTTCCACTACCTCCAGATAGTCCGCCACCGTTTTGCCGCAGACNTTNACTATGACNTTTGTGTCATAATTTTGCAGAAAAGGGATATCTCTTTCCANAAAAACATCAATCCCCGGATTCTGCAGGCCGATNGCATTCANCATACCGCCGTACACCTCCGCCACTCTGGGCGTAGGATTGCCCTCCCAGGGCACATTGGCAACTCCCTTCGTCACNACNGCTCCCAGCTTATTCAGATCTACAAAATCACTGTACTCCATGCCGGAGCCAAAAGTCCCGGACGCCGTCATGACAGGGTTTTTAAAGGTTACTCCCGCAATTTTTACTTCTGTATTCATATATCTACCTCCCCCGCCTCAAAGACCGGCCCTTCCGTGCAGATCCGGGCATTGTGCACATGAGAATGCGCGTCCACACCCGCTGTTTTACAGACACAACCCAAACAGGCNCCCACACCGCAGGCCATTCTCTCCTCCAGAGAAATGTATGCCGGAATCCCCTGCTCTTTGGCATATTTTTTAATGGCGCGAAGCATAGGCATAGGTCCACAGGCCATGATCATGTCCGCCTGCAGGGAATAGGCGTTTATGATATCCATCACATTGCCCTTCGTCCCCACACTGCCATCCTCTGTCGCCACATAAACGTCGCCGTATTTTGCCAGATCCTCTTCCAGGAAAAGTTCCTTGTTCCGATATCCTAAAAGAATCTGCTTTTTNCCGTCCAGCGCTTTGGCAAGCTCCAGCATAGGCGGTATGCCGATTCCGCCGCCCATCAAAAGGATNNNTTTNCCCTTNGCCTTNTNNANNGGGAANCCNTTNCCCAGCACNCCGAGAANATCCAGCGTNTCCTNCTNCTTTGCAGGCGGCAAATTCCGCCGTGCCCTTTCCCGCCACGCGGTACACAAGTCGAAGTCTTCCCTTCGCCCGATCAACCTCACAAATACTGATGGGACGGGGAAGGAGGGTACTTTCGTTATGCGGATACACTCCTACAAACTGACCCGGGTGCGCATTCTTAGAAAGCTTTGTTTCCAGCCATAGATCAAAGATCTGCTCTCCTATCTGTTTTTGCGATACGACTGTCGCTGTTACTTTTTTCTTTCGCGTCATCTGCGTTTCCTTTCTGTAAAAAGGTGTAAAGCCCTAACATCTGCAAAAAGACTTTACACCTCATTTCAAAAACCATACATTCTAAAAGCATCTATTCCTTTATTTTGTCAATTTCTGTAAGATTTACCCCCAAACTTGCCAAAAGAACCTTCAATGATATATAATCATCTTTTAATCCCGCATATGTTTCTGTTGCATTTTCCCTTTTTGCATTCATCATATGCGCCTGCACCCTTTGAAAATCGTTTAAANCCCGTTCAATAATTTCTGCTCCATTTGGCATATAATCACCTGCTTTCCCATAGAAAATACTGTTGACTCATGTCTACATAGATTATAGCAATCTGCATTCGAAGTGTAAAGGATTTCTCAAACTTTACAAAAGCGCGATCATCTCATTCCAATGATGAATATGCAAATAATCAAAATCAATCACTTCTCCCTCATTCCGATATGTAACCGGATTCACTTCATCAGGTACCTGCCCTTCATATAACACCGGAAATATCCCGGCTCCATGTGCACCTTTGATATCGGCACTGATATCATCCCCGCAATACCAAACGGCATCGGCAGGCAGATTCGCCTTNCTGAGCGCCGTTTCAAATAACATCCTGTTGGGNTTCCTGATNGCATACTCACTGGANGCCATGATAAANTCAAATCTGTTNTTGGGAAGAAGCCTGTTGATACGATTGGTNAGCGCATTTCCCGACCATCCNATATTGCTGATCACTGCCGTGCGAATNCCAANNTCATTGAGATAATCCAGCATCTCCNCCGCTCCCGGCATAACAGCACCCNAGTGAAGCCGCNTTCCANTCAATCTCNTCCAGTTCACTGTAAGAAATGCTGAATTTCAGTCCGAGATATTCATAAACCAGCCTCATAAACTGCCATTCATGNATCTCTATNCCNGCGTNTCTCTGTNCCTGAAACTCTGCAAATACTCNCTGCACTTCGGCATAAATCTGCTCTACTGTGAGATTCTGTGGATTTTCAACGATATAGGGGTACGCCGCTTCTTCGCACCGCATGGCACTAAAACCCGGCTCATAAAGTAAGGTATGTCCATAATCAAAAACGATCATTTCCGGTTTCTTCATATTCCATCTCCTTCCGTCTCCCATGGCGCAATCTGTCCTGTTCTCTACTCGAAATGATTTTAACACAATCTCTTTTTCACCACAAGATAAGCCCTCAGGTGTGGACACCCATGTCTAATAGCAAAAATAGGGGNTTTCTCATTTTCTGTCGTGGTTTTTATTTGTGTTATATGGTAGCCTGTATGCGAAAGGAGGAGACAACAATGGATCCGAAAAAGCAAAAGGAGGAGATGCAGTGGATGCGAAAAAAATAGGAAGCTTCCTGAAAGTGCTTCGGAAAGAAAAGGGCCTGACACAGGAGCAGCTTGCAGAAATTCTTTATGTGTCAGGAAGAACAGTTTCCCGATGGGAAACAGGAACAAGTATGCCGGAATTAGGTATCCTTATTCAAATGGCNGAGTTCTATGATGTAGAACTGAACNAAATTTTAGATGGTGAAAGGAAAGGTGATATTATGAATCAAGAATTACAGGAAACCTTATATAAAGTTGCAGATTATAATAAACTGGAGAAAGAAAAAGCAGTAAAAGCCGGAAACCTTGCTTTTGGTTTGACCTTTTNTGTCTGCGCCGCAGCGATTTTGATTCAGATGATCGTTATGGGAACATTGCCGATTGTCCTGGGCGAAACTGTGACGCTGCTGACCGGCGGGATAGTCTATATCGGAATGATGGTACACAATGGCTTATGGATAACCGGTGCCGGAATTAAAAGCACACCGTTCAGGGATATTTTGATCAGTGTAGCTTGTTCGTTCATGTTCACTGCGGCATTAGTCCTCAGCTATATCCGACTTGGAGCAAATGCAGTCCAAACAGTGCGTATCGCAATGATATTTTTTGCAGGAACANCAGCATTTAGTTTTGCCTTATTAAGAATATTGGCNTTTTGCAATCAAAAAAGAAGAGAAAAACTGAAGTAAACTTTCGGAGACATTGGGCAAGTCCTACGAATGCACCAGCTTCCGCACAGATTCGTCCAATGTCTCCAAATCGATCGGTACATTGTCAATCTGAATATCTGCAAGTCTCGTGAGCCTTCTTAAATCAGGAAGTGTTCTTATGTGTTTCAGATCCTGCAGCTTTAATGTTTCAAGGTTGACGAGAGACTTGATGAAATCCAGATTGTCCAGCTTCATGATCCTCCAAAGCTCCAGATTACGCAAACTTATCAAGTCTCCTAGTGCCGTAAGATCGCTGTTGCCACACCATAACAACGCAAAAGACTCTAAAGATAGTTCTTTTAAAAACGCAAAATTTTCCACCCTTATCCCACTTAAAGATAAAGANTTTAAGCTTGCAATTCGGTTGATACTCTCGATATGCTTTTTTGCCTTTTTACCAAGAAAAAGAGTTTGCAATTTTTGATATTTTAAGAGCCATTCGCAGTCAAACTGTACGGCTTTTCCCATTGTGTCCGCGTAAAGTACCAGTTCCTCCAAATCTGCGGAAAGGTCTTTGACAAAACCGTAATCCAGACGGTCAAACAGCGTCAGATGTACGCCTTTTAAATTCGGAAGTTCACACAAATATTCAGGATTGACCGCTTCCTTATTTTTCTCCAAGTGCCCGTCAATCCGTATTTTTGATAAATGNGGCATCNGACTGAGCACAGATAANTCGAATGTNTCATTNCNATATGTNCCAATCCCGAAAATTCGAAAATAGAGATCCGGCCGTCTCTCTAAAATCCGGTCTATCTCCCGATAGGCCCTTTCNGGAAGATTCTCATCAATCTGTATCCACTGGATCCGTTTGTTTTGTGTAATCTCATCAATCATTTCCGGCGTAATATCCCTGTATCCAACGTACTTCAAAACGCCATTCTCCGATGATTGTTTCGCAATGTGNATATGATTGGTAAAGTCAATCCATGCTCCCATAAACTCCTCCATATATCGGTTTGGTCCTTCAAATACTGTGATCTGTTCACAGACGTAATAACTGATTATCCTATACATTGATCATTTTGTGTTATCCTCTTCCCACAGGGCAATCTGCTGTTTCGCATTTTCATACTCTTCCACAGATATTTCAAGCCCCTCGCAGGCTTCCTGTATATTCATATGGAAATTTTTCATACTTAACTCTACGCTTCTAACCAATGTTTTGAGTCTTCCCTGTTCTATGCCTTGCTCTATACCCTGTTCTATGCCTTGCTCTATACCCTGTTCTATGCCTAACTCTTTTCCACGCTCCACACCAATCTCAAAAATGTTCATCTCCACAGCCTCCCATTCTTCCGATTGCTTTACTTCTCTGACAATCTTGTCCAAATCCAGAATTCGATCATCTTTCTCCGTAACATCTTCATTATCTAAAGTGGTGTATTTCATATACTGCAGCAGACTGACCAGCTCCGGTCGTCCATTTTTACTCGTCATATTCAGAAAAATCTTACATGTACCGTCCTCCAACGGCAGATCAGAAATTTCCTCACACCGCTCGCTGAAAGTATACATCGCTAAGTCTCTTCCAAAAATATCTTCTTGTGTAATAAAAATGATTGCAGCCGACGGTAAATTTTTATACCTGGTTTGCTTTCCTGATTTCAAAACAGGTGTATCAAGCATACTCTGATAAAATCTGGAGCGTTTACGAACATCGTCCCCATCCGTATCATTCTGCATCTCCATGTCAAACTGCCTGTCCCGTACATCCAAAGCCCATGCATCCAAACGAATTGCACGTTTCCCCGACTTATTCAAGATCACCTGCTCAACCTTGACTTCTTTCAGCCTTAAATCCGGCTCGTTCAATATAATGCTCAACACATCCTCATATGCTTCCTTCACTTTCATAACCGATAAGAACAGTGCAAAATCACTTAAATTGATCTGATACTCCTCGGGAAGTATTCCTTTCAACTTCTCTCTTGTTTTCTGCTGCATACAATTTCCTCTCTTTCTTTGTAGGGCAGAGAGGANCATACCGTGATATCTTCCTCCCCGCAATTATTTAGTTGTAAGCAAGGAGTTCCCGCAGAGAGTGCTCTGCATGGATACGGATTTTAGACATAATCCGTTAAGATATCATAGAATCTTAGACTTGTTCTTTGCTTGAAGCCATTTTAACACAGTCTTTTTTTCATTACAAGATGAACTTTCAATCGTTGAAAAATGATATTATCAAATATAGTTTATAANCNTTTCTTGACAATAGTTCTATATAGTANTATTCTATATNGTAAGAGGTGNATATATGNTTGANAAAACAGACGGCGGTATTTTAATCACCAGGATCAAACAGCTTCAGGGACGGATATTTGAAAAGCTGCTGAATGAGCNTGGCATCAGCGAATTCAACGGNGCACAGGGACGTATCCTATTCGTTCTGTGGGAAAAAGATGACATTCCGATCAGCGAACTTGCGCGTAAGACAGGACTTGCCAAGACCACCCTGACAAGTATGCTGGACCGCATGGAACAACGGGGATTGATCGAACGCATCTATTCTCCTGCCGACCGCAGAACCGTGAAAATACGGCTGACAGAAACGGCGCTCGGGTTTCGGGAACAGTACAAACAGGTTTCCGATGAAATGAGTCAGATTTTTTACAGGGGGTTCAGCAATGAAGAGATACTCTCTCTGGAAACAGGTCTTAGGAAAGTGCTTGCAAATCTTACAGAAAAGGAGGATCACACAAATGGAAANTAGTCTGATAAAAAAAGGAATACATACGCTCCGCNAAAACGCNCANGTTGCCTACGTCGCTTCGGTAAACGAGGAGGGGTTTCCTCAGATCAAGGGAATGCTCGTGCTGGAACACGACAGTATGAAAACACACTACTTNTCCACCAACACCAGNTCCAAAAGNGTNGCNCAGTTTCTGNAAAATCCCAAAGCGTCCGTATACTATGTGGATGATACCAAGGACCAGTATAANGGCGCNCTGTTTACCGGAACNATGGAGGTGTGCACCGACCACGAAACGAAAGCGTTTCTCTGGCGGGAGGGCTTTGAAATGTATTATCCGAAAGGCGTGGACGATGAGGATTACTGCGTATATAAGTTTACCGCCGAGACTGTCAATTATTACTATGGTCTGAGCAACGTGACCCTTTCTGCAGATGAGCTCTGAATTCGTATCAGAGCTCATTTCGTCCCCATTTGGTAATCATCCTATCCGCGATACACAATCTCCCCTCCACAAATCGTATAGCTGATCACCCCCGGCATNCTCTCNCCGANAAACGGAGAGTTCGCGGCTTTGGAGGCAAAGTTCTCCACTATCCACTCTTTCTCAGGATCAAGCACTGTCAGATCAGCCGGNCCGCCCTCAGCCAGATACCCGGCATCCAGATGATACAGTTTCGCCGGAGCAAAACTCATTTTTCCGATCAGCTCCATCAGCGAAAGATAGCCCTTGTTCACCAGTTCTCTGATTCCCAAGGAGAGGGCCGTTTCCAGTCCGATAATGCCGCTTGGTGCCTCGNTAATCGGTTTTGCTTTCTCTTCCGCGCTGTGGGGCGCATGATCCGTAGCAATCATATCGATCGTGCCGTCCCGCAGCCCCTCNATAATTGCCAGCCGATCCGCCTCTTCTCTGAGCGGNGGNTTCATNTTTGCCANCGTGCCNTNTTTTATTNCNGCCTCTTCNGTCAANGTAAAATGATGGGGNGTCGCCTCCGCATAGATATGNCNGCTCTTTTTCTTNGCCTGCCGCACCAGCTCCACGGCTTCCTTCGTGCTGATATGCTGAATAGACAGGTCTGCTTCCTCCTCCACTGCAATCCGCAGATCCCGCTCCACCATAGAGATTTCCGCCTCTCTGGGTGAACCGCCGATTCCAAAATGAAACGCGGCCTTTCCCGCATTGACACCGTTATTTGTAATAAGAGCCGGATTTTCCTCATGAAGACTGACCGGCTTGCCACACTTTACAGCCATCTGCAACGCTTCCCGCAGCAAGGCCTCATCCATCAACGGTATGCCGTCATCGGTAAAGCCTGCNGCGCCCAGATTACTCAAGCTTTCCATATCGGTCAGCTCTTTGCCCTGTAATCCCCTGGTCACGTTGGCGCANGTATAAANATGNATCCCTGTCTCTTTTCCCTTATCCAGCACATAGGCAAGCGTCTCCGGATTATCCACCGCCGGNTTTGTNTTNGCCATCAAAACTACTGAGGTGAAGCCGCCCTTCGCCGCCGCGGCCGCCCCGGTATANATATCTTCNTTGTAGGTAAAACCGGGATCNCGGAAATGNACATGCACATCCACCAGNCCCGGCNCTACTANNTGACCNNNNAAGTCAATNTCNTNNNTANNANTTTCNCNNNCANTCNNCTNACNGGAATCTGACNNNGCNTCGNTNNTACGGNNNNCCTCNTCNANCGNCNTCCCCTGCGGNACGATCNGCNTGATCTTCNCANNCTCCGTNTCNANNAGAANNTCCCGNTATCCTTCCNNNCCCGANGCGGGGTCNATCANATATCCATTTTTNAANTANAGCATNCTCTTTATCCTTCCTTGTACATTATCNNTGTATCGTATCAGGGATATTCNCNNCANNNTNCNTCTACTCGAACACCACCGGTTTCTCCAAAAACTCCATCTTCACCACCACATACGGATAACTTGCCACCTGCTTGCTTTTCTCCTCCGGAGAGGGGCCGAGCAGATTCGTGTCAATATAAATGGCATTTGCCGTCTCGTACAGACCGTTGACCGCAATGCTGTAACCGCCTGTCTGCTGTGTCCCGTATCCCACACAAATATAGAGAAAGCCCTGATCCTCAAAAGTCAGTTTAAAGGGATCTTCCTTGCGCTCCTCAATCTTCAAAAGAAGTTCCTGCGGTATATTGTCCTCCGCTATCACCGTGTATTCCAAATCCCTGATCTTCTCCAGGGGATCCTGTTTCTGCCCGCAGGCATACACTGCCAGACATAGCAGGCAGGTTAAACACGCGCTTAAAAATCTCCTCCGGTACTCATATATTCTNTTCATACATCCTCCACATAGTTCTCTTACTNTCTTACTATCTAATTTATTATGTGAAGGCATTGTCTATTCCTGCTGAATGATGATATAATACAATAGGCNCAAAGGAAAAACAAGCGACGACGAAGGANACATTTGTTTTTCCTGTGCCATTAAGTTCACAAATAAAATAACCTAATAACTACAAAAGGGGTTCCCTCATGATCCGTATCATATTGGTATCTTTATTTGTCATATTATTTTTAATCTGNAGCATTCCGCTCCTGATCGTTGAACANTTNATCGGGAAATGGAACATGGATGTAAAAAGCAGAAGCTCTCTCGCGATCGTTAACTGGGCCTTCCGCTGTGTCCTCTTCCTCTCGGGGGTGACTGTCACCGTTCTGGGCGAGGAAAACGTTCCACAGGATACNCCTGTGCTCTACATCGGCAACCACAGAAGCTATTTCGACATTGTGATGACTTATGTNCGTGTCCCCAGACCCACTGGCTATATTGCCAAGATCGGTATATTGAAGGTACCTCTTCTCTCCCACTGGATGAAAAATCTACACTGTCTTTTTCTTGANAGGACGGATATTAAACAGGGGATGAAGACAATTCTTGAGGCTGTCGAAAAGGTGAAATCCGGCGTCTCCATCTGCATTTTCCCGGAGGGCAGCCGCAGCACGGAACCTGATGTTTTTCTTCCTTTNCACGGCGGAAGCTTTAAGATTGCCGAAAAGTCAGGCTGTCCCATCATACCCATGAGTATTAACAACGCCAGTCAGATTTGGGAGGATCATCTCCCCCGGATCAAAAAGGCTCATGTAGTCATCGAGTACGGCAAGCCCATTTACATGGCAGACCTCGATAAGACAGAAAAACGCCGCATCAGCACAATCGTACAGGAAACCATAAAAGAAATGTACTTTAAAAATAAAGAGCTGGTATAACCTCAGCTCTTTATTTTTTTATTCTTCGCTCACCACAAGCTCATCATCCATAATAGCGGTAAGCAAAAGCAGAAGTTCCGCATTCAGATCCACCTGATTCATGATTCCCAGACTCTCATCAATATCCCGATAGTTGCGTCCTCCCACATCATCCAGATAGGATATGGAGCTTATATTACGTCCCAGCATATAGTGCAGATGATTCTCTAACACAGTCGCATACTCGTGGTTTGTAATGATATGATCTACCACCGCCAGTCTCGTCATATCCCGTAAGATCCCGGCCTGACCGCCACGGCTTTCGTTTGTCTCCACCAAAAGTCTGGATCCCTTCGACGCATAGGATATCGTTTCCACCTTCCGCATCAGATCATTTATTATGGTTTCACACAGGTTCATATCCACCTTCTGCTTCGTGGAAAGATAAGTCACACACCCCCAGAACACAAAATCATTCTCCAGATCCAGATCCGGATTCTGTGTCAGATAGGATTTGACCACATTGTGATACTGATATCCTCCTGTTGCCCGATAAAGTTCTGCCGTTGCAAAGAAATACTGCGCTTCTGACACATCCGCCAGATACTGTTCTGCGTAGCGATAAGCTCTGTCTGAAGCTTTCAGACACAGTGTAGCAAACTCCAGATCATAACTCTGGTAAAGATAACTGAATTTCGCCATGGTAGCCGCATAATTAATGGTCGCATCCATGGTAATACCATCTATGTAAAGAATATACCCCATCGTCTTATTATCCACGGAACTGACAGAATCATACACGGCACCGCTCGTGCTGTCCTGCATCTTTAAGAGCCAGTCGATCTCATATCTCACTTCGTCCAACAGATCAGGAATCCCATTACCGCTCTCCGGAATCCCCATCTCATCTCCAAAGGCATCTGAATACAACTCGTAGTTAAGAAGCATGGAATTGACGCTCTGACATCCCTTGTTTACATCCCGGCTCCCAATCTCATCCACATGCCAGCCGCCTGACACATCCCGCTTGATCATCGCCTCATCCTTCATCTGCGCTTCTCTGGAATGGCAGGCATTGTGCGCAGCTTCTCCCGCCAATTCCGTCGAGAGCGTCACCCCACAGCGGTTAATATAGTATTGCTTAAACGCCTTTTGAAAAACCGCCTCATAAGGATCCTCCGCTATCTCAAACACATAGGACTGTCCGATGGCCGCCGCTTGAATATAATAATTCCCAATCATGTTAAACTCTGTAAAATCCGCATAACTGATATAGATACCCGAGGCATCATCGTAACCCTTTTGCTCAATCGGCCCGGTATAAACCTCCCGCCCGGTCTTTGCATCCATGACAGCAAAGGTATCCGGCGGCGTTTCCCCGCATATCATCGCTATCTTGTTACTTCCCTGCGCATATCCTACCTGATCCACCAGAATGCTCGGCAAACTTTCCGGCACTTCATAATCAAACTCCGGAGAAAGCCCCAGACTGGTAAAATCATCTGCTTCCTCTCGTCCCGTCACTGCGTTTCCCTGGAAGTCCTCCATAATGCCGCAGCCGGTAAACAAGGCCACCATCAGGGTAAGGATCAGGAAAATGCCGGTTATTCTTTTAAAATTATGACTTTTTCGCATGGCTGATTCCTTTCACGAACAATTATAAACCACCCGTGCGAAAACTTCAATCGTCCGAATCCGCCCGATGCACAACCTCCCCCTCTATGATGGTATAGCACGTTCTGGTAAACACTTCCATGGGATTACCGGTAAAGACAGCGATGTCCGCATCTTTCCCCGGTGCAAGGCTTCCCACCCGCTCCTCCACACCGCAGATCTTTGCCGCATTGATCGTAATGGACCGCAAGCCCTCCTCAGGGGACATACCCGCCTTCACCGCCAGACCGGCACAGATGGGCAGAAACTGAATCTTCGACACCGGATGGTCTGTCGTAATGGCAGTTAAGATCCCATGTCCCGACAAAAGCCCTGCCGTCTTAAAGGCCATATTCTGCACCTCTATTTTATTGCGGCTTGCCATGTCCGGCCCTACAATAGCCGGAAAGCCCGCCTCCTTCAATTCCTCCATGATCAGATGGCCTTCACTGCAGTGATCTAAGGTCATCCGCAGATGAAATTCTTTCGCGATACGCACGGCCGTCAAAATATCGTCTGCTCTGTGCGCATGCGCTTTCAGCGGAATCTCGCCCCGCAAGACGGGCAGCCAGCATTCATAGCGAAAATCCACTTCTCCCTCTTCTTTTTCCCGCTTCTTCTGATAAGCCACAGCCTTGGTCAACTCTTCCCGGAGCATGGCGGCTATGGCCATCCGTGTGGCGGGAGACTTGTTCTGTCCGGAATAATTCACCTTGGGGTTTTCTCCGAAAGCCACTTTCATAGCCGCCGGCGCTTTCACGATCATGTGATCGATACATCTCCCATGGGTCTTCACAAAGACAAACTGACCTCCCACCACATTGGCGCTGCCGGGGCCAATCATTGCGGAAGTAATCCCGGCCTGCAGCGCATCGTTAAAAGCCGCATCCATAGGATTGATCGCGTCGATGGCACGAAGCTGGGGCGTAATGGGATCCACCGTCTCATTGCAATCGTCCCCTTCCATGCCCTTCTTTTCCTCCGTGATCCCCATGTGACAGTGGGCCTCAATGATTCCCGGCATCACCAGATTTCCCTGCACATCCAACACTTCTCCATCCGGAGCAGGGCAATCTTTCATATCTCCTACCGCAGCAATCTTACCATCTGCGATCTGCACATAACCGTCCGCGTAATCCTGCTCCGCCATAGTCTTGATATTCCCGTGTATAATAAACATTTATTGCCTCCTGCAATTTTCTCACACGCTTAAATTTAGATAATCGCGGAACTCATTATAATAATGCTTTCATAATTGTGCAAATAGCATAATTATAAGCGGACCCTTGAAACTGTTTAAATCCTTCGGATTAAAACGGCCGGTACTTGGCAAGGTTCTTTCGAGCCTAGTACCGCTGCGTTTGGAACGGAGCGAAAGCGCGTCTGCGTTGATTATGCTATTTGTACAATCTCAACATTCAAGAAGAAGTTTCGCAATTACCTATTATTGTAATTTGGACAAAGGATTCACCGGCTCCCCGTCCTTGGTCAGCTTAAAGTATACGTTCGTCCCCTCCGTGCTGTAATACTTCGTAGGGTTTGCCACGTTGCCGATACCATCCCCCACATTCACATAGCTTCCCTCAGACACCGTGATATTCTCAAGCTGTCCGTAGGTCAGTTCGTAACCGTTTCCCAGCTCCATCACCACGGTATTACCGGTGCCCGGATCGTAACTCACAGAGGTCACCCGCCCATCCGCCGCCGCACAGATCTGTTCTCCCTGCGTTGCCGCGATCACAATTGCCGGGTTGTATTTATACTGGTCCAGGGTCGGAAAATAAATAGTCTTGTCCATGCTGTAATTGATCAGCACATCACCCACAATAGGCCATACCAATCCATCCTCTTCATTAAAATCCAACTCTGGCTGTACCGTAGTGGAAACGGCCTCCACCTCGTCGCTCATGACCGTGTCTACCGTCTCGTCAAACATACCCTCTTCCTCGACGGCGGCACTCTCCTTCTTTTTCGCGGAGGACTTCTCTACCGGATCGTCCTTTTTGGGTTCTTCTTTGCTCTGCTTTTTCTCTGCCGCCGCACTGCCGGATGTCTTCTCTTTCTTCTGTCCGTTCTCCGTATTTTCTACGTGCAGGGAATTGGCCTCCTGAAAGCTGGGATCATAGTCCAGATCGTCCGTGCCCACATCCGCAAAGAGAGTGTCCAGTTCTTCTCCCGACACCATATTTTCCGCAAGCTCTGCACTGCTCTGCTCCAGTGCGCCGAAGTCCACCACATAGTTGTCCTGCTCCGCCCGGTTATTCTTCCTCACATAAAGACCGGTGACTGTCAGGGCCGCCAGCACAAATACTGCGGATGCCAGCATGATGATCCTCTCTTTCCCGATATTGTTTCTATTTCTTCTCGCCATAAAACTCGCCTCCTGTTTTTCTTATGGAGTTAGTTTTACCCGTTTTTTCCGGCTTATTCAAATTTTGCTAATTCTGTCTGAAAAAAGAAATCCGCAAGGATCTCCTCATAGGTCTCCCCCTCCTTCGCCTTGCAGTTGGCACTGTATTGGCTCAAGCCATAGCCGTGCCCTACACCTGTCACGGAAAAGAGTACCCGATCTTCCTCCCAGGTAGCCGTAAAGGAGGCGGATGCCAATCCGAAAAGATGTCGGAACGTCTCCCCATCCACTCGTTTTTTCTCCTGTTTTTCCGTAGAATATGACACACTCGTCATATATCCTGCGTCGTCACAGTTGAAATTCCTGTTTTCCCACAGCTCCTCCCGTCCGCATTCCTCTCCTAAAATCCCTGCAAGAGCCTCGATATAAGCTTCCTTTTCCACCTCCGCTACGCTGTGGTAATCGGGAGAAGTTTTATCCTGCTCGCAGGAAACTGAGGAAAAGTAAGGACACTCCCCCTCACTCGCCGCTCTGGTATGCCCGTTGCTCACGGAAAAATAAGAGGCGCGGATCGGCTCTCCCTGATAAGTCAGGATCATACCCTCCGTCTCCTCCACCGCCTGTCTGCTCTTGAAAAACACTTCCGCTTCCACACCCTCCGGCTCTGCATAAAAAGCGGCAAGCCCATCGCCTGCCACCCGTATCTCCTCTCCCTCCTCCTGATACTGTCTCGCAAGCTCTGTCCGCAAAAGCACCGCCTGCGCCTTTAATGTTTCCAGTTCATAATCTCCGGGCATGACCTGAAAAAGCCGATACACTAAATATTCTTCCAGAGGCAGCTCCCAGACGCCCCACTCCAGGACCGCCTCCACCATATGGCTGTCCTGCTGCCCCCGCGCTATATTGTCCGCTCCCAAACGCTCCTTCTCCTCCCCCACATGCCCCCAAAGACAGGCGCAGATATAGGGCAATAAAAAAACAAACAAAAGAAAGCTTCCCGCATCCCTCTTGTTTGTTTTTTTTAAGACGATTCCATTTTTGTTCATGCGACACCCCACATATCCTATTCCTATGTGGATGTCCGGTTTTTTATTACACACTCAGAGCCATGCAGATTTATACAAAACTGACTGTACAAGCTTGCTTGTTAAAGTCTGTTTTTATAAATCTATATGGCGAGAGCCATATATGAGCGAAAGCAAAGCATCGAAGATGCGATTTCGCGAATGGCTCTGAACAAGTTGTCTACCCCTTGTTGTCATACACCGCCATATCCAGGTGCTGAATAGTAGACACTGTTCCATTTTCATACAGGAAAATACCTGTCTTGCGGATCATGGCGTTGGTCTCATTAGTCTTTGCAGAATTTAAGGAAAACTGCGTCCCTACCCGGCCCAGGCCGATGGCGCCCACGCCCAGATCAGAGAGATGATGCAGCTGATCCTTTCCATTCTCATCCTTCGTCCAGATCAATAGCTTATCCCAGATGGGATCCGCCTCGTCGATCCAGCCATTGCCATCCGCATCATACTTTGCAAGATCGCTAAAGCCGTCCCCACTCTTCGTGCCGAAAAGTTCGCTGCCGTCGTTGATCTTGCCGTCGCCGTTCAAGTCAAGCGCTAAAAAGCCGCTGCCCTCCTGTAAACTGGAGATTTCCTCCTCGTTGCCGTCGCAGTCCAAGTCGAAGTAAAATTTTTGATCGGAGACCTGCGCGATATTGGTGTCCAGATTGATCACCAACGGATCACGGAAAGTCTGTATGGAAGAGATATAATTCTCCTCATAATACTCCTCGAATCTGCGGCTCATGCCAAATTCCAGGTTAAAGGACAGCTCCCTGCCGTCTGCGGTCTTCACCGTACCCTGGGTAGAGAAAGTGGTACTCTCCTCCTCCATATGATAGCGCTGCATCTGATAACCGTTCACGGTATACAGGGTAGTGCCTCCCGCCGCGGCGATGGGATTATTCTGTAATCCTCTTTGTCCACGGAAACGGAATAAAAGTTCCAGCAAAAAATCCACACACTGCTGCCTGATACTGCGCATAGCCTCCCGCTCGTCATTTCTCGTAGAGATCTGCCACGCACCGGACATATTGCGCATATGTGTGGAGAGATCCTCCAGCTTCGCGCTGTCGTCCTTCTCCTCTCCTGCTGTCTTTTCTCCAGTGCCAAGCTGGTTCTCAAATAGAGAATCCAGTGAGTCCTTTCCGCCCGTGATCGTACCCCTCACACCTCTGGCGCTCGCCTTTTTGATGGATTGGTAACTCCTGGTAGACTGCATTTCTATGGTACCGGAATCAATAATCAATGTTACCTCCTTTTGTATAAGACCGCTCCCATGCCTGCCCGTGTCACCTGACTGCGCCTTCCCTGGCGCGTGGCAATAGAAAAGACGGCATCTTTATGGAAATTCCTTTTCCGCAAAAATACCGTCCCTGGTCTCAACATCATTCAGATTACAGAGAAAACAAGCTCTGGCCATGAACCATCCTCCCTGTAAACTATATATCGGCGTTTTTTTCAGATTCTTAACAGTTCACTTTTGCACATCAGAGTAGGCGGCGTACATGGCACTGATCTGGCTCTCGTCGAGCACATATTGCCAAATATGGATCTCATCATAGCTTGCCCGAAACAGTTTGTCAAAACAATTGATTCCCAGATAAGCCTTCAAATTCTCCGAATCCAGATTTAGGCAGGAAACCTCTGCCGAACCGATCATCTCACTGTTCAGATACAGGTACCCCATAATCTTTCCTTCTTCGGAGACTTCGTCAGCATTCACGCAGATCGTGATATAATTCCACTCATTCAAAAAGATACACTGCTTTGAATCCATGGAGGGCCTGACTTCACAGGCATTATTCCAGACCGCATCAATCGTATTAAAGACCGGTACGACCACTTCTCCCTCCTCCGTCGTCTTTTTATTGAAAGAGAGAAAACTCTGGCTGCCGCCCACATCCATAAGATGGGAACCTATCACCAGAAAGGGAGACCAGTCCTGCATCTCCTCCGCACGAAACCAGAAGGAGATCGTATAGGAGTCATTAAGCGCCTCTATCCCCAAAAGCTCTATCCCATAGCTGCCGTCCAGATAGACAGCCTCTCCCTCGACACCCTCCGTAAACAACGGCAGCACATCCTCTGCCTCCTCCGGATAGGCGCCCGCATTAAATCCGCCCTCATCTCCCGTTCTCGTCACCACCACCGCATCGGTGAGCTTTCCGTTAAAAGAAAAGCTGTAGTCCGCCTTCGGCACATTGCTCAGAAGAATGTCGTTCACAATCTCCTTGGAAGAATCCACCTCCGGCTCTTCCGGCTCAAGTCCGGGCAGAGCGACAGAAACCGCCGTCTCCTGATCGCCACTCCCTGTCTGCACACTGTCCTGTACATCGCTATTTTGTTGTGACCTGCCCTCTATGGCCGCATATACGAACACTGCTGCCATCAAAAGAACGACCACCAGGGGTACAAGCCGGCGTATCATACCGCCTGCTCCCCCTTTATCCCCATTATCATTCCCCAATACATTTTGACTCCTTTAGTCAATTCACTCTGTTGTAGTTGATCAGACATCCCTTGAGAATGATCTGTCTCTCCTCGTCCGTCAGTTCTCCCAACGTCAGCGTGAAGGGTACAAGCTCATCTGCCTCTATCGACACACGGTATGCCTGTATCGCCTCCGCCTTCTCCTCCACAGCCTTGCGGATCCCCGGGAAGAACAGATAATCCAGATTCCGGAAGGGCAATTCACCCTCTTCGATCAAAAACGGCAGCATGCCCCAGTTGATCAGATTCGACCGATACCGTTTGGTGGCATACTCATTGGCGATGTTCGCCCAGCCGCCCAGCACCTTCTGGCAGCTTGCCGCCTGCTCTCTGGCGGAGCCGTCTCCCGGCTTCACTGCAAAAATGGTGGAACCAAATCCTGTATTTTCATGGGAGGCATCCGTAAAGTTCTTCTTTACCACGTGCATCACAGGCTTCACATCGGGATGTGCCTGACAGGGATGTTCTCCCTGCATTCTGGCTTTCTCCGCCTTCTGAATATCCTTTGCGCGCTCTACATAGGCCGGATCCTTTCTGGATAAGGTAAACTCCGCCAGCCCCAGCGGATTAGAACGGTAGGATGATGTCTCCCCGGAAGGGATCAGCTCATCCGTGGTGGTGACGGGATCATGGATCTCCGATACCACCCGCAGCACCAGATTCTCCGGCAGAGCGCCCATAGCGGGCCAGTCCTTGATATTAGGCCCAAACTGGATCTCCACGCTCTCATCCGCCACGCCCTTGGAATCAAAAACGCGGTTCGCGTAAATATTTGCATCAAAATGATATTGATATTTTCCGATCTCGCCATCAAATACCGTAGCCGGCGTCAGAACACCCTTGTTCGCCGCCGTCGCCGCAATGGAACGGGCATCCATGAGAGCCACGGAAGAAATCTGTCCGTTTTGCAGCTTAGATCCCTCTCTGTTCGGGAAGTTCCTTGTAGAATGCCGGATGCTGAAAGCATTGTTCGCCGGCGTATCTCCCGCACCGAAACAAGGTCCGCAGAAAGCAGTCTTTAATACCGCGCCCGTCTCCAGGATCGTCGCCGCACAGCCGTTTTTGATCAGCTCCATATAAACGGGCATAGAGGCCGGATATACGCTTAAGGTGAAACCGTCCGCACCGATATAAGAACCCTTCAGAATATCTGCCGCCGCACAGATGTTTTCAAAACCGCCGCCCGCGCAGCCCGCGATAATGCCCTGATCCACCATAAATTTCCCATTCACTACCTTATCCTGTAAAGAATAAGGCACCGCGCCGTCCAGACTTACCTTGGCACGCTCCTCCACATCGTGAAGCACATCTTTCAGATTCGCATTTACCTCATCAATCGTGTAGGTGTTGCTGGGATGGAAGGGCATGGCGATCATGGGTCTGATCTTGGACAGATCCACCGTGATCATGCCGTCATAATAGGTGATCTCACCCGGATTCAGCTCCTTGTACTCCTCCACTCTGCCGTGGATATCATAAAACTCTCGAATCTGTTCATCCGTCTGCCAGATAGAGGATAAACAGGTAGTCTCCGTGGTCATCACATCGATGCCGATCCTAAAATCCGCGCTCAACGCAGCCACGCCGGGTCCCACAAACTCCATTACCTTATTTTTTACATAGCCTCTGTCAAACACCGCACCGATGATGGCAAGCGCCACGTCCTGCGGACCCACGCCTTTTACCGGCTCACCTGTCAGGTATACGCCCACCACGCCTGGCATATTGATATCGTAGGTCTGTGACAAAAGCTGCTTGACTAACTCCGGACCGCCCTCGCCCATCGCCATCGTACCCAGCGCGCCATATCTGGTATGGGAATCGGAACCTAGTATCATCTTACCGCCGCCTGCAAGCATCTCTCTCGCATACTGATGAATGACTGCCTGGTGGGGTGGTACATAAACGCCTCCGTATTTTTTCGCGCAGGACAGGCCGAACATATGATCATCCTCATTGATCGTACCGCCCACTGCGCACAGGGAATTGTGACAGTTCGTGAGCACATAGGGAATCGGAAATCTGGTAAGCCCCGAAGCCCTCGCCGTCTGAATGATTCCCACAAAGGTGATGTCGTGGGAAGTCAGTTTATCGAATTTGATTTTCAGCTTGTCCATCGTGCCGGAAGTATTGTGCGCTGCCAGAATCCCGTAAGCTATGGTATTCTTCGCCGCCTCTTCTCTGGAAATCTCTCTCCCGGTCTTTTCCCGAATCTGTAATCCTGCGTCCGCACCGTCCGGAATGATCTCGGTTCCGTGAACAAGATATGCGCCGCCCTCTGATAATGTAATCATATTTTCTCCATCCTTTCGCACCAACTTTTTATTCTGCTTAAAACCTTAGTCTCAGCAATATTTGCTAAATATCGGTCAAATCTGTCAAAAATAATCTGCCTGATTTCCCCGATTATAAGACATCCTACCAAAATAGCTGCCGCAACCCCCATGAACATCCCAAAGCCCAGAATCCCGTCTGCACCCTGAAATCCACAATCAAAAAGTGTATTCATGACCACAAGTACCAACGCATCATTCAGTGCAAAGACCGCAAAGACATTACCTGCCGCTCTATTGATAAAATCAGATTGAAATTTAAATTCTTTAAACAGATAAAACAGGATGATGGCCATAATAAGATTCGTAATGCTGTTATCTTTACACAAATGATGATAAATCCCGCCGACCTGAATGGGTATCTCATGAGACACCCCGTTCTGGGCCCAAAGAATGATAAAAAGTATCCCTGCTTTTCCGGGCATCCTCACATCCTTATACATCCGTATATATCTGCCGATCATATACACCATAATCATCTGAACGAGTCCTTTGCCGTTATTGGGAATCAATTCAAAATAGAATAGAGTCGGCAGGACACTGAATAAGACCAGAAGCAGCAAAAGCAATCTCGCAAATTCTTCCTTTTTAAGATGCTCGATAAATTTTTGAATATATCCGCTCAAGAAAAGCAGACATACATAGCAGGAATAGAACCAGTGCTTTCTCGTAATAAAAGGCAGAAACGATTTCACAATTTGCTCTAAAAGGGCAGCCCCCTGCATCTGCTGCGGCATCATGATACACAGGATAACCGTCTCCACCAGAGAATATGTGATCATCATACACTCCAGCCTGATAAATTTCCCAATGTCAAACTTCATACCGTGATAACCGGAAATCAGTATAAAACAGGTCACCCCGATATTACAGATTCCATTCACCATGCCGTTAAAGAAGACCGCGCTTCTTCCGCCAACAAATTGAAACAAATACATGTTGGCATGAATTACTACAATCATAAACATTGCAATAATACGCAATAATTCGAAATTAGAGTTTCTCGCAGATCTTTTCGCCGTCAGCTGTTCCAAAATCTGTTTCCTTTCTATTCACGCCGTTCCTCGACATCCGAATCCTATTATATAGGATATCCCTCACCCACGCAAGAACGTTTCAGAACTCCTCCAATCCCTTGAGGAAATCCCGGAACGCCTCCTTCGCCCGGTCGATCACGCCCGGCTCATAGGAATTAAGGGCCTGCTCGTACTTGTGCAGCTCCTGCCCTACAAGATACCGCTTATCCCCAAGACTCTCCTCGTAGATCCGCTCTCCCATGAGCAGCAGATACTTGTTTTCCTCCCTGTCCCTGGGATGGATCTTCAAGTAAGAAAGCGTCTCAAACCGCTCCGCGATCTCCTCCGGTGTCATATCCGCATTTTTGCCGCCAAAGACCTGTTTCTCCCGCTTTCCGGTGGACACCACCTTCACCTCCACCTCCAGAATCGAATTGATATCGTAGGTGTAGGTCACATCCACAGCCTCCTCCCCCGCAGCCGCGGCGGGCACCTCTATGTTCAGTTCTCCCAGAGAAAGGTTATTTCCGGCAAACCGGCTCTCCCCCTGCAGGACATTGATCCGCAGCTTCGTCTGATTGTCCCGNACGGTNTANAGCCGTTCCGTGCGGCTGGCAGGAATGATGGTATTCCTCTCGATGATGGGACAGAACACGCCGTTCTCAAAAATCCCCTTCTCCCACTCCCTGACTACCTCCGTGCCCAGAGTAAACGGGCAGACATCGGTAAGGATCACTTCTTTGATCGCTTCCCTGCGCTCCTTCATAGCCGCCTGTATGGCCGCCCCCAGAGCCACCGCCTCGTCGGGATTGATATTGGTATCCGGGATCGCCCGGAACAGCTTGCTCACAAANCGGCGGATCACGGGGCTTTTTGTAGCGCCGCCCACCAACACCACCTTATCAATATCAGCAAGACGGATATGCGCATCGGAAAGACTGCGCCGCACCGGCTGTCTGATCTTATCCAAAAGCTCCTCACAGGCCTGCTCATAAGCGGACAGCTCCACCGTGAGGGAAAANACTTCCTCCCCGATCTTGCAGTCCATGGTGGAGGTTTTTCCCTCCGAAAANCCTANCTTNCATTTGTCNGCCTGTTTATGGATATGGCGCAGGGTCTTGCNATCCAGCGTCAGTCTGTCAAACTGNGGATATTTTTCGAAAAACATTTCCTCCAATACCGCGGTGAAGTCTTCTCCGCCCAGGAAGTTATCTCCCGCTACGGCGCGGACCTCCAGGATCGTATCGATCCGTTCCAGCACGGACACATCAAAAGTACCGCCGCCTAAATCAAACACCAGAAAACGCATATGCCCCTGGCTCTGATAAAGACCGTAGGCGATTGCCGCCGCCGTCGGTTCGCTGATGATCCGTTCCACTTTGAGTCCCGCCAATTCCCCGGCTCTCTTGGTGGCGCGCCGCCTCTCGTCATTGAAATAGGCNGGCACACTGATGACCGCCTCCGTCACCGGCTCGCCCAAAAACGCCTCCGCGTCCTCTTTCAGCGCNCGGAGCACGAAAGAAGACAGCTCCTCCGCCGTAAAGGTCTTGTGCAGGAGCGGAAATTTTCTGCCGCTTCCCATATCTCTCTTAAAAACAGAGGCAGTGCTGCCGGGATGAAGAAGTCCTCTCTCCACCGCCAGATCGCCCACATAGATCTGCTCTTCTTCATCCATNCTCACCACAGACGGCGTCAGTCTCTTTCCCAGCCGNTTCGGTATGATCCGGGGCCCATCCTCCGTAAAATAGGCCGCCAGACTGTTTGTTGTTCCCAAGTCGATTCCGATGATCATTTTTCCCTGAACAATCCTTTCCATCCCTTTTTCGTTGTTTTCTCTGTTTTTGTTCCTGTTTTTATCTTCTCCAGCATAAACTTTGCTTCCAACACATCCGCGTTTCTTCTGAGCGCCTCTTCAAACAACTCCGCCGCCTTCTCATACTCTCCTTCGCAGTAGTAATAATATCCCAGCCACAGAGAAGCCTCAAAGCACTTTGGATATTTACAGCTCGCACAAGGATGTTCCGTTTCCATCTCCTCAAAGAAACGTTTCCCNTTTTCCTTCTGCCCCANAGCCAGATAGATCCATGCCATCCATCCCTTCCGGATCGGTACATAGCCGGCATAAGAGACATAGTCCTNCGGNGTGGTATGCCGCTTTTCCATACAATCTAACACTTTTTTCGCATGTTTCTCGGCCTGTTCATACTCTCCCTGCAGATAGCAGGTTTTCGCGAGTTCACACTCACTGTCAAAGATATCCCAGTTATCCTCATAGAGGGCGNCTNCTTCCTGATATCTCTTGATCGCCTCCGCATAGTTTTGTACCTCCATAAGACGATCAGCCCACTTATCATACAGCCCCGCCAGTTCTTCTTTATCGGCAGCATTTTTTATGAACTCTTCCTTCGCCTTCTTGTAGGTATCCAGACTCTCCTGCACCTTCCCCATTTTTAAAAGAATGAAAGAGATCTGATTCCAGTAAGCCTTGGTGCCGCCCGTATGGAAACGCCATTTATCCGCCACCTCCATGGCCTCCTGCAGNCGGTCCGTCTCTGCATAGCAATCGCTTAAATTCTCCCACAGGGTTCCATTGGCAGGGAACACGGCAAGCCCCTCCTTACAGCAGGCGATAGCTTTCTCATAGTCTCCCATTTTCATGCAGCATTCCGCCATCCCCACATATCCTCTGGCGGAAGCATCCGCTTTCTGCATGCACTCCACAGCCCGTCTGAAGAACTCATAAGNCTTCGCAAACTGTCTGNCCTTTTTATANGCAAAACCGATATTCTCTAAAATGAGATAGCGGTCCTCTTCTTCNACCATCGTCAGAGCCTTTTCATAATCTGCAACAGCCGCCTCTATCTCCATACCGCTGCTGTATAAATATCCTCTGTCCCAATAGCGGTAACCGGGGCTCTGCGAGATCTCCAACTGCTTATTGATATATTGAAGTGCCTTCTCGTAGTCCTCTCTCCGATACTCCCTGCTGTATCTCTCCTCATAGCACTGGTACAATCTGCGATTCGTGTCGCGGTAATTTTCGTCCTGCTCCACCGCCTTAGTATAATATTGAATGGCCTCCGTCCACGCCTTCGCCTCATGGTGGCAGACACCCATGCCGAAATAAAATTCCGGATGATGATAGACCGTCTCCACCTTCTCGTACTCCTTCAGGGCATCCTTATAGTTCTCCGTATCCCTGAAAAGATTGCCCAGCGCCAGGTGATAATANGGTTCCTCGGGATCCAGCTTCAGAGCCTCCTGCACCAGGGCGATAGCCCCCGGAAGCTTCCCATCGTCCTCAAACACAAGTCCCTTCTCAAAAAGGAGTTCCGCCCTGTCCAGTGTGTCGTTTGGCCGCTCGGACGCCTGCTTCAGTTCCCCGGAATCCTCTTCCGTCTCATAGAGAAGCGCGTCCAGAATCTCCATGGGCTTTTTCCTTGCCTCCGCATCCTCCGCCAGCATCCGCAGGATCTTCGCCTCCTGGAAACGCAGTTTTTTAGAAAACTCTACCTGATTTTCCCTCGCCCTCTCTATCACACCCAGAGCATCCTTATACTGTCTGTAATCGTAAAAAATCATGGCCGCATAGAGATAGGGCCTGTCATAGCCGGCATAGAGCTCTATGGCCCGGTAATAATCATCCACCACCTGCTGTGCCCGTCTCAGATGGTAGCCGGCCTCCTGACGCACCAGATAAGCCGGATAATAATTTTCATCCTCCGAAAGGATCTCATCGCACACCTCTGTCGCTTTCTCATATTCTTTCGCGGAGAGATACCGATCTGCCAGATACTGTTTGCAATCCAGACGGATTCTGGTCTCCGGCTCCATCTCGATGGCGATACGCGTCTCCTTCTCTCCCTCCTCCGGCTGTTCCAGACAATAAAAGCAGACGCCCAGAAGACGGTGGCTCTGAGCCGCCTTGGAAGCCTTTTTCTCCTCCTCGTCCTGACTCTCCTCCACACGTTTCAGATGAGCCTGATAGACAGGAATGGCCTCCTGATACCGCTCCAGCCTATAAAGAGTCCACGCCTTGAGTTCATAATACTTTTCTTCTCCGTCAAGACTCTCCCCGTGTTCTTCCACAAAGGCAAGCGTATCCTCATACCGCTCCAGATCAAAGAGACACCAGCCCAGATAGAGCGCCAGTTCCTTACCGGAAAGATCCTCAAAGTCCTTTCCCTCCGCCACAGCCTCCTGCAGCATGGGAACAAGCTCCTGCCCGATGGTCTGGCGGACCTCCTGAAGCTCCTCGTCCCGCCTGTTGACNCTGATCAGATCNTCCAGATACTTTTCCGCCTGATACCACTGCTTCTGATCNACCAGATAGTGCATNGCAAAGTATTTGGCTATGTAATAGTCCGGATCCTCGGCAAGAACCGCCTCCCAGAGNTCNTACGCTCTTTTTTCCTCTCCGGTATGAGAAAAGATCCTGCCCGCCCAGATCCGCACGTTGTTATCATCGGCGTACCGCTCGATCAGCTGCTCCGCCAGCTCATGCACCTGCTCGCACTCCTCTGTCCGGATAAACAGCCGCAGNCGCTCCACATCCTCNTAAGGGTGATACAGNCCGTGCCGCTTCAGGTCCGAAAGCGCCTGCAGGACGCCNTCCGTCTCGTTCTCTTCCAGTTTGTTTTTAATCTGAAAATACTCTCTTATGTAGTTATCCGTATCGTCGTCGTTCTCCGGTGCATAACCGTCCTCCGACTCCTCAAACAACCCGTAATCCANAAAATCTTCCGTCTGCACATGGTACTCAATGTGCCCGAGAAAATTCACATGAAAATCCTCTTTCAAGGCCTCGAAATCGTCCAGCACATGAAACACCTGATCCAGCAGTTTCCACACATTCTGCGGCAGGAAAGGATGGTCGGAAATATAGCTGAGAAGTCTCCCTCTCGCCTCCANAAAGGTATCAAATCCTATGCACACCGGATCATCGAACAGCTCCTTCCAGGCGCTCACATCCCTGCGTAGAAAGATATCCCGGTAGTTTTCCCGCACGCGTTTCATCCACAGATCGAGTTCCCCCTGCGGCTCCTCCTCTTCTCCCTCTTCCTGCACCTTAGACAGCCGAAGCGCTTCCTCATAAGCTTCCCGCAGGCGTCTGAACCCGTCCGGATCGTCCTCCGGNTTNGTCTCTTTTAACAGNGTNAGATACCGCTGTCTGATCTGTTCTTCTTCTTTTGTCTCGGAAATCCCCAATATTTGAAACGCCAGTTTTTTATCCATAAAATTCCTCTCCGCAGTGCCCGCTCGAAAAACCTTCTGTTTTCATTGCTTTCCTGCATATTTCTGATAAAAGTTATAGTCCTCTATCTTACAGTTGACCCGCAGACGCACCCCGTTTTCCAGATACTCTGTCTCGTACACGATCCCGTTCTCGTTCAGGTAGGATACCGCCCTGCCGTCCGTATAGGGAATCAGCAGCGTACATTCTTTGTAGCCGCCGGAGAGCTTTTCTTCGATCAGACAGATCAGCTCCTCCATCCCGATCCGCTTCTTCGCAGACAGATAAATACTGTTCTCCATCATGACCGGCAGGTGCTCGCTTAAATGCTCCTGCCCGATGCCTGCCAGTCCCGGTATATCATCCGGCAACGCAAGATCCGACTTATTGTATACATAAATCACGGGAATGCCCTCGGCGCCAAGTTCTTTTAAGGTGTGATTCGTAACCGTAATCTGCTCTCTGTAATGGGGATTGGCATAGTCTACCACCTGCAGCAGAATGTCAGCTTCCTTTGCCTCCTCCAGCGTAGAACGAAAGGCCTGTACCAGATGGTGCGGCAGCTTGTGAATGAATCCCACCGTGTCGGATAATAAAAAGGCGTGATGCTCCTGTGGCTCTATCTTGCGCACCGTGGTATCCAGTGTGGCAAAGAGCATATCCCGCTCCATCACCTTCTTTTCCTCCACGTCGATCTCGTCACTTCCGTACAGATCCAGCATGGCATTTAAAAGAGTGGATTTCCCCGCATTGGTATAACCCACCAGCGCCACCCGGGGCAGACCCGATTCTATACGGCGCTTGCGCTGTGTCATACGCTCCGAGCTCACTTCCTTTAATTCCCTGCGAAGCTCTGTCAAACGATGCTCCAGAACTCTCCTGTCCAGCTCCAGCTTCTTCTCACCCGCACCCCTGTTGCTCAGGGCGCCGCTGCCGCCGCCCTGTCTGCTGAGTGCGGCGTGAAGTCCCACCAGTCTGGGCAGCATATACTGTAAGCTGGCTACCTCCACCTGCAGCTTCGCCTCCCGTGACCTGGCCCTGCTCGCAAAGATATCCAGGATCAGTGTGCTCCTGTCCATGACAGGCTTTTCCAGACGCTCCTGCAGATTGCGAAGCTGCATCGGCGAGAGAGAATTGTCGAAAATTATGACATCTGCGTCACATTCCGTTGCCAGCTCCCTTACCTCATCCACTTTGCCTGTGCCGATGTAAAAGGCCTTATGCACTTCCGGAAGCGCCTGCACCGCTTGACCCGCCACCTCCATATCGCAAGCTTTCGCCAAATCTCCCAGTTCTTCCAGCGAAAGCAGGTAATCGTCTCCGTCATTTAAATTTACGCCTACTAAAAATGCCTTTTCCATAAATAAAAATCCTTTCAGTTACATTATCATTTTACCATGCCCACTTTTTTGTAGCAACCGTCAACGCAATTAAGTTCTTACAAATTCACTTTTTCCCTATTTTCTGATAACATCGGAATAAACATAGCCATTGGATGTAAAGAGTGACACCATCTTCATGAGCGTGGGGCAGTCCTGCCTGTTTCAGCGCTGTCGACACCTGCCTTTTGGTAAGCGGTCCGCCCTTATTACATATACCGTATTTCATCGACCGATCAAGAAATTTCTGAAATTCATAGTATTCGTTTTTTCCAAGATCCGGCCTTGCCTTCCCTGCGAAATGCACCAGAACAGAATCTACTCCCGGCATCGGGTGAAAATCTTCCCTGCGAAAATGGTACCTGATCTTCATATCCCAATTTACCTTGAGCAGCAAAGATTTCTTTGTCTCTTTTGGGATCCCCATAAATCGCTTTGCCGCCCCTTTTTCCATCACCAGCCAGATATCCGTCGGCGGGTTCGGCGCCTGTGTCAGTTTATCGATGATCTGTGTCGTGATGAAATAGGGTATATTAGCGAAAACCCTGTAATCACCCTTTAACGGCAGATCATATTTCAGGAAATCCCCGTATATCAATTTTACATTAGAATACTGCGCAAGCCGTTTTCCTGCGCTATCATATAATTTTCGGTCAATCTCCACCGAGCAGACCATACCGGCTTTCCGGCACAGCTCCTCCGTCAGATGCCCTTTCCCGGTTCCGATCTCAAGAACCGTATCGTTTGCATGAAAGTCTGCAAAGCCTATGATCCTGTGGATCAGTTTCCTGTTCGTAATAAAATTCTGTGAATCAGACAGGTGTTGATGAAATCTGCCTCCTTGCATAGCGTGCCTCCTTCTTATTGTGTACTCCGCGATCCGGACTTAACCGGATACTTTCCCCAAAGAAAAGGCAATAAAAAAGCAGGCACGATTCCATAAATAGAATTTTCCCGCTAAAATAATACAACAATGCAAGCAGCACAGATCTGACTTCCGTCCTATCTGTCCGATAAACGTATGGTAACTTTTATTCGCACGCAAAAAAATCCCATTTATATGAGACTACATATCTGCTTTTTTACTGCCCCTGTATACGGGTGCGAGCACAACGAATAAAAATTGCCACGCTAAAGCCACCTTTCTGTTTTGTATCTCTCTATGAATACGCTAACTATANCANGNATNTNANCGGATTGTCAATTTGAATCTCCCTCCTATATGGCCCCTTTGTCTGCAAATACCCAAAGTGATGGCCATNAAAACAACTGCTCCNAAAATCAGCCATCCGCTCTCATCAAATCTGCCCAGATAGCTCATNGGAAAAAGNAAAAATTTACCCACTTTATCTTTCATCCCATAATTNGCCAGATAATAAAGCATTGCTGCCATATATCCTACCGTAACATTATTCGTGATACCTGCTGCCGCGAANCCGACCGCTCCCAGAAACCATGCGCTNGCGATGCCTCCGATCAGATGTTTCACCGTTACATCACTTTCACATATTTTCATTACCACAACAAAAAATGCGATTAAAACGATCATTGCCACGACAGAATACAGAATCCGAATAATCAATATATTGAAATAATTGATTTTCTTTGCACANATAACATCTCTGATATTCTCATCCTGCTCCGGCAGGAAAATCGGTACAAGCAGCGTGACACCAATGAAACAAAGCAGAAATTCGATAGGCNTCGCTGCTTCTCTGCTTTGCAGGGCAGTAANATTAAACATAAGCAATGTCAGGATCANCACNCCTAAAGCNGAGGCAAACGGCATAAGAAAATTATNCCTTAGATTTACGNCGNTTATTTTTCCATAGATTNCTNTTCCNATNATAATNTCCTTTCCTCNCCTTCTCATATACNAATATCACCANNCCNACTAAAATCAGCGACAAAATAAAATATCCTGTNCTATTCCAGANAAAATCCTGCAACTGNTCCTGAAAAANNCTNGTTTTTCCTAANTTGTTNTGGCGGATAACCAATGTATATTTTGTAATGCNNCCGGTAAGCTCATTCNTNCCCAATGCNGCATACCACCAGNCGCCCTGCACAAATATAGCNAAAAGCGGCGAGAGCAGNTCCGATATNANTGCACCCACGCTGACTACGATCNTNATACTTGGAAGCAGCCACATNACNNNTAAGCCNNCNGCTTNNCCNAANNNGATNNTNTTNTCAGGATAAAGGTTATGCAGCCCNNTCATGGCNTGNNNGAAAGTCAATGCCACGGGCACCACCATACAGCCGACCAGTGCCAGATATCTTGTGATGATCAGNTTNGCAGAAGAAANTTTNCGGCTGTAGATCAACTGTTCCATNCGGCTCCTTTTATCCATCTGCCAAAGCCCCACACAGACAAATACCGGCATGATTGCCAGATCGATTCCCAAATAGTCGCAATAAAGCCGCATATATCCTTCTGCAATATGATGTTCATCCATCAATTCCTCATATTCTGCAAGTGCATCCTCATATGTCATGGGAACCTGGGAAAAATTACTCAGCAGATATTTTTCACTATATTTAGATCCCTTTCCGATNATCTCATCCGCCCGTGTCATCAATTCTTTAAACCGATCATAGGAAATATCTTCTGACANATGATATTCCGGAAGCACCGCCTCCTTATATNCCATCANCNNATTTCCATTTTCATCCGNCTGCCCATAGTATCCNCCCGNTTCATATTCTGTGAAATGNTCCAATTCTGACCTGGTAANATCCGTCANNTCTTCGATAATCCCCGCAATTTGNNCAGTATCGCTTTCCTTCAGCTTGACTTCTTTATAAAACATGAACGGATAAGCGGTATANCTTCCTGCCAGATATTCCGAGATAAGACTTTCCACAGCGGCAGGCATCAATACTTCCGGCACTTCTTTTACAATACTTCCATAATAGCTGTCTTCCGGTGACGGCTTCCTGATTGGGGACTCCAGCTCGGTTGTAAATTGGGAAACATACATCACGAAAATGACAGCTGCATATAATACGAAAGTCANGGAGCATATTGTTTTCTTACATTCTTTCAAAAATAACATAATGATCTTATATCTCCTTTCCTAATGTTCAATTTCCAAATTGACCATACCATTTTGCTTGCCCGAAAAGATAAAACAAAATACTAATTTTCTTCATCCATGCCGCACCCATTCTGATAGAGACAATACATGTATGCATCCTCACAGTTGGGTTCTGCTTCCGTACCATGAATGTTTTCCGGCCTTTTTTCAGAAATAAACCGGATATTTACATTTTCACCCTGCTTCAGCATACCGATTACAATATAAGCCGCCTTCACTTCTNCCAAGTGCTGTCTTGTAATGTTCGCCGTATATACTTTGCCTCTGGCATTCTCAAGTAATTCGCTTACCGTTCCTCTCCACAGGATCTCGCCTTCATTCATAATGGCGATATTTTCACAGGTCGCTTCAATATCTCCTACAATATGAGTCGATAGGATGACGATTCTTTCTTCCGCCACTTCGCATAGAAGATTGCGGAAACGGATTCTCTCTTCCGGGTCGAGTCCCGCCGTCGGCTCATCAACGATCAACACTCCGGGATCATGTAAAAGGGCCTGCGCGATTCCCAGCCGCCTTTTCATTCCGCCTGATAGCTTTTTGACCTTTGTGTNNNNCTGCTCGTTCAAATTCACTTTCTTAATCAGTAAATCTATACTCTTTTTTCTTTCTTCTTTTGACATTCCGGAAAGTGTTCCCAAATAATCNAGGCACTCATACACTGTCATAGACGGATACATGGAAAAATCCTGGGGCAGATATCCGATCATTCCCCGGATNTCTTTGGCATTTTCNATGGGAACGCCACANANNCGGATTTCTCCCGACTGNTTTCCNNGAAGNGTNGCCANTGTTTTCATAAGTGTTGTCTTGCCGGCTCCATTCCTCCCAAGCAGCCCNAACATTCCCTGCGGGATTACCAGATCCACATCTTTCAGTGCATGTTTCTTNCCNTAAAATTTATTCACATGACTGATCCTGATTTCCTGTTCCATTGTCGCTGATACTCCTTTCCTATTTCTTCCCCTACTCGCTGCGCGGGTNCAAGCGTAAAAATGGNGCNGCGATACTCCTCTGATCGCTGCACCATTATCATAAAAAACAATTTTCAACTTTTTATCTACTGTCTATTGATTATTTCTTAAATTTGTTTACTCTCTTTAAAACTGGCNGTTACNTTCCCTCCGNTCNTGCCGTTTTCAATGACCANNTCTCCCNGNCACTTNTCACANATNATTTTGCAGATATACAGACCCAGTCCGAAATGATNCTTTTCTTCTCTTCTATCCCTGTAAAATGGCTTNGCCGCCTGTTGTAAAGCCTCNTCNGTAAANCCCTNTCCNTCATCTTCTACTGATATTGTAAGCAAATGGTCAAATGTGCTGATGTTGATCTCTAATTGATCTTTTGCATACCGGGACGCATTGGAAACCAGATTTTCATACACTTCCAACACCAACTCCTCATCCACCCNAAGCTTCTCTGTATCGGAATCCGTNTGANACGAAATCTGCAGATCCTTCGCCAGCATTTTGCTTATCTCCGCACATTTATCCAAAAACTCTTGAAAATTTACATCTTTGGGTAACGGCGCAATATCTTCTAATTTCTGCACAGCGCTCATTTTCTGCGTATAGTTTTCCAGTCTGTCAATCTGTCCCTCCATCATTTTCAGTATCTGCATTGATTTTTCTTCCGACAATTCCCCGCCCGGTATATATTTTTCCAGCAGATCCCGATATCCTTTTATCACGGTGATCGGTGTCCGCATATCATGGGAAAAGGCTGCGTTTAACTTTTTACGTTCTTCCAGAATTCTCCACATTTCCTGGTTATTTTGATACAATGCATCTCTCATTTTTTCAAAGGACTGACATAACTGTCCCAGTTCATTCCTTTTGCCATACGCAATATGAAAATCCAAATTGCTGCCCGCAATCTTTTCGGAAGCTTCCAGCAGTATTGTAATCGGCTCCTCCAATTCTCTTCTGTAAAAAAGAATACCTACCAGCATAACAACCAATAATATCCACAAAGGGATTAAAACAATCTGCGCACCGCTNATGATCTGAAATCCTATGAAATGGATTGTATCATCATACATGGCACGTTTTTTTTCATACATACTATGATGTATATTTCCATCATCATCGAACATAATTTCATATTGCACATAAGATAGGGACGAATCCTCCTTTGCGTATTTCTGTTCATACCAAGTCTGCAGATAATTTGTGGAATGACCAATTGCCGCAGCCCCCACATANGACAGAATGATNCAGATCGGAATATATTTGATAAAGNTCCATTTNATGGATTTTGANTTTTTNCTTATCTGACCCATTTATATCCCATCCCCCAGACTGTCTCCAAATGATTCTCTTCTCCCACATCCTTCAGCTTATTGCGAATACGCCTGATATGTTCCGCGACAACAGAAGCATCTCCCTGTGCATCATANCCCCATATTTTTTCATAGATACGTTCTTTATCAAATACCTGCCCCGTATTCAGGGATAACAATTCAATAATTTCAAATTCCTTTTTGGCAAAATTCATGGACTTGCCGTCTACGGTAATTGTTTTGGCGGAATAATCAATGACCAGTCNGCCAAAAAANCGGANGTTTGNTTCCGNATTATTTCTATGNTCNCTCCGAATATGCGCCGCCACTCTTGCACCGAGTTCGTCNATCGAAAANGGCTTGATGATNTAATCNTCCCCNCCCGATGCAAANCCTTTGATCTTATCGCTGTCCTCTATTTTAGCTGTCAAAAACAGNATCGGACAGGAAACATANTCCCGTATNTTTTCGCACACCGTTGTTCCNTCCATATCNGGCATACTGACATCCAGTAANATCAAATCCGGTTTCTCGGAAATTTTATTGATCGCTTCNGTACCGCTNTATGCGGTTATTGTTTCATAATGATTGAGTTCAAAATAGTCTTTTAACAGGCTCACNACATCTCTNTCGTCATCTACGATCAGTAACTTGTATGCCATTGTTTACACTCCTTTGACCNGACATTTCATAATTGCGCAATATNAATTCAGAATAGCAANNCCTGGGGTNATTGTCAAAATGNTATGGCGTAATGCAGCTAAAGGGTCTTGCATAAATCCCGTAAAATGGATATACTATAAGTAAAACAGTAGGAAATTCCAACTTTCTTACCGANAGCAAAGGAGATGATATTATGCTGGCCGAATTACGTCAGAAAGCTCAGGTCACAATTCCAAAAGAAATCATTATTAAGCTCGGTCTTTCCGAGGGCGATAAACTGGACATTTTCGAGAAAGACGGCTCCATCTGCATCATGCCCGTAGCCGTCTACCCAAAGAAATATCTGGATGAGCTACAACAGGAAATCGGAGAAATCAAGGCAAAAATCGCATCTGGAGAACAACCCGTTTTTGACAGTGTAGATGCCCTGTTTGACAAATTGGAGGCAGAATGATGGCGTATGGATTTACCTTTACACCTCGTTTTCAAAAGCATTTTAAAGGGCTGACCGCGCAAGAAAAAAGACAGTTAAAAAATAAACTTGAACTCTTGGCTGAGAATCCTTCCCATCCGTCATTGCGTACTAAGCGTATTCAAGGAACCACTGACCTTTTTGAATGCAGCGTCAACATGGACATTCGTGTCATCTGGTATTATGAAGGCAATAAAATGATTATCCTACTGGACGTTGGACACCACGATATCTTGAAACAGTTTTAACCGATAAACATCCCCGGACCTGCTATATACAGCTGCCCGGGGATGTCTGTCTGCTCACGGCCATAGCATCCTTGTTCTTTTCCGCCTCTTTCTCTCTTTACTCATATCTATTTCCCGCCGCCTTTGCCTTGTCGTACCACTCCTGTGCTTTGGCGGAATCCTGCTCTACTCCCAATCCCTCCTNATACAGATAANCAATATCNTCCATTGCGTAGCCCTCACCTAAGTCTGCCGCTTTTTCATACCATTCTAGGGCCTTGGCATAATCCTGTTCTACTCCTCGTCCCTCCTGATACATNNNNCCAATATCNACNCATTGCAGNNGCTATNNCCTAANTCCNCCGCTNTTTCGTACCATTCNANNGCNTTGGCATAATCCTCTTCTGTTCCCNACCCATACTCATACANCATACCGGCAANGCACATTGCCCAGTCATGCCCTAAGNCTGCCGCTTTTTCGTACCATTCNANGGCNTTGGCGNACTGNTCCATCGCCTTTGTGTAATTCTCCTCTACTNCTCCCTGATNCTGATACAGNATGNCNATATTATACATTGCAGTACNATTCCCCAGTTCTGCNGCTTTTTCGTACCACTCAATCGCTNCNGCATAGTCTTGCTCTATTCCCCTGCCATACTNATATAGATCACCAATCTGATTCATAGCAGNGCTGTCTTTTGAGTCTACCAGCTTTCCGTACCATTCCTGTGCCTGCGCGTGATCCTGTTCCACTCCCANTCCNTTCTCATACAGATAACCAATANAGAANTTCGCCGTGTTATCTNCTAAGTCNGCNGCNTTCTCATACCATTCCAGCGCCTTGGCATAATCCTGNTCTATCTCCTGTCCTTCCATATACCATTTGCCAATCTGAGTCATTGTAGCGCTGTCTCCTGAATCTGCTGCCTTTTCGTACCATTCCTGCGCTTTGGCATCATCCGGTTCTACTCCCCGCCCTTGCTCATACATATAGCCAATATGATGCATGGCGCAGCTATCTCCTAAGTCTGCCGCTTTTTCATACCATTCCATTGCCGCCGCATAGTCCTGTTCTACCCCATATCCGCCATCGTACATGCGTCACAATATTACATTACCGTTTTCTTCATATTTTTCATAAGTGTTTTCTCCTTTTCAAAAGCAGTTTCGCTTGCCTACACCTATGAAACGATTGAAGGGACCGACTGGTTGCAAGTTTTTGAAAAAATTTTTAAAATTTTTTTACTCAAGGATATGGATATCACTGCTAAAGGGCTGCCCAAAAGGAAGCCCTGTGTCGCTGGGCCACCAACTGCTGCCCGGGTCGATGCTGAACGTGATATGCTGCCCCTCATACTGCTCCATGCCGTCAACGTATTCAAGGTTAATCATCAAGGCTTCACTGAAAAAATAATCATCATCTCCGCCGCCGCTGTGGAGACGCAAAGTCTGCGGCGTATCCAGTACGATCACGCGATAAGTTGTGCTTCGGATATACTCTAAGAAAGACTCCTCGTAATACGGGGCGTTGGGGTCAGGCTGTCCCTGCAGCGCGATGATCTCGTCATAATCATATGTGCCAACAGTCCCGGTGAGCACGATGNGGTCCCCGTCGGTGGGAAGCGTACTACTATCGGACGGCGCTGCTTCCGGCTGAACGTAACTGTCCAGAGTGCTCAAATCGGTGATGTCATGCCATTCGATATCAATAAAGGTAATCGAGTCGGGCATCTCGAATATCTGCCCGCTCCAATGGATGTCCCGGTTGAGGGAATCTCCGCCCAGNGTGATCCGTATAACAGAGCCTTCGCCGGTTCCACTGGACCAACTCGTGCTCATAATGCCGTATCCGTCCCCTGCCATAGAGAGACCGCCTCGGATTCCGCCGTCGTTAATCACCTCAGTGGGCTGTCGTACCGTTTTCGTATCCGGGTCATATTGGAAAACGCGGGCATAGTAATTGGATACTGACAGCTCGGTATCCGCTATCTCCCTTTCCAGCAGCAGCGTCGGAACCGTATCGTTCGGCTGCATCTGCACCAGCGCATACCGATAGCCTGCTAACTCAAGCCAGGCCTGGTTCGCTTCGGCATATTCCCCATAGTCATAGCTGTCCGCCTGACCGATAATGGTACGGTACTGCTCCATCGCCTCATCGGTGGGAGTAACCTCCTCCGGTGCTTCCGGCTCCTCCTCTTCGATGGGAGCCTCCTCCGGTGCTTCCGACTCCTCCTGTTCGGTGGAAACCTCCTCCATCGCTTCCGACTCCTCCTGTTCGATTGCCGATGCTTCCTGCGTCTCAGCGGAGCGGGAGGCGATCCGGGGCACACCAAAGGTACCAAGGCAGACAACTGCTACGGTGGTAAGAGCGATGAGTCCGATCTTCAATGTGCCAAGGCCACCTGCCGTACCGGCTCCCTGTGCAGCCCCGGCCGCTGTGGCAGCACCCGTGGGNCGTGAAGCGAGAATGGCTTGAAGGATCTGACTGTTTGGCTCTTCGGCTGCATATGCCTTCTGGCTGCGGAAAAGCAACAGCAGGAACGGAATCGGGGACAGGCTGTAGAGTTTCGTGCCCTGCTTCTCCAGTTCCAGGACTTTCTTTTCGATTTTCTTGCGTCCGTACATCAGCCGGCTCTTGACCGCACTCTCAGAGACACCCATAGCGTCAGCAATCTCTTTTACAGACATTTCCTCGTAGTAGAACATACCGATGGCAGCACGCTGATCCTCCGGCAAATCCTCGATGATTTCGCGGATCAGGCGCTTTGTCTCCTCCTGATCAATCAATTGATCCGGTAGATTTTCGCTGCGCTCATCCGGGAACAGTTCTTCCACAGGAGTATCCTGTTCATCGCCGGGATTCAGCTCCGCAAACAGCATAGGACGCTTCTTTTTCAGCCAATCCCGGGCTGTGTTTGCGGCAATCTGCCGTACCCACGGCAAAAACTTCGTATCGCCCTGAAAACTCTCCAAGTGGGCAAATGCTTTTATGTAAGTGTCTTGTACAATGTCAAGTACCGCGTCCTCATCCTTGATCATGGACTTAACGGTGTAGTAAACCTCACTGTATGTTTTTTCATACAAGTCGCTGATGGCGTTTTNATCGCCAGTGCGCGCCGCAGCCACCGACGTTGCTAACCAATCCATAATTTATTGATCCTCCCTCCGTTTTATAACCATATCACTGCAATACACTCAGATCNATGGAATAAAGCANNTCNTCCTCTTCTGCTTCTCTTTGCAGGAATCCTACCATATANATCGGGCAGTANAATATCCTGCCGTCTTTTACCTGAACATTTTCATTGCANAATACGATCGCNTCCGATATTCCGTATTGCCCNCAANCAAGAACCTGGTCCAACGCCCGATGTCTCGCATATGTTTTCCCNGATTTCACTTCAATCGGTATAATGTTTCCGTTTTGTTCAATCACNAAGTCCAGTTCACCCTGTTTTTTACTCTGGAAATANTATAGGTCGAATCCATGTGCTTTTANNTCCTGNGCCACCNCATTTTCATATATCGCACCGAAATTAATATCTTTCTCTCCNTGCAGAATCTGTATCTGCAGCCCGTTTGCATACATGGNGGCGAGAAGCCCTACGTCCGATGCAAATAGTTTAAANAGATTGGTAGATTTTNAAAGAATCAGCGGACTGACCGGTTCCTGNGCNCAATATGCCGGTAGTGCAACTCCCGCCTCTTTCAGCCAGATAAAACTGTGTTCGTATCTGGAAAACTTAAAATTCTCATTCANATTNTTCAAGATGAATCGCTTATTCTTTGCATTCAATTCGCTCGGTATCAGTTCAAAAATGTCTTTGAGATAGAGCTTTTCCTCCGGNTCATACTTGGCAATATCNCTGATATAAGAATAAATNATACCTTTCTGNATCTCCATAACAGTCTTNAGGTTATTCGTCCGAATATAGGTGTCNACCACNGCCGGCATNCCTCCTATAATCAGATAAAGTTGAAACAGACTCATCATTTTGTCATGAATCATCTGATCGGCCGNTAATCTATGTGTAAAACATTCTTTCAAATGTTCCATGACTTTCTCNGATACCTTATTTGCTCTGCAAAATTCAAAAAAGTCCATCGGGTACATTTCCATAACCGTCATATATCCTACNGGAACAGAACGAATATCTTTTAACTCCACGCCTAGNAAGGANCCGCTTAATATATAACGAAAGCTGCCTTCCTCCACCAAAAACTTAATCGCCGTAACCATTTCTTTGCATTCCTGAACCTCNTCAAAAAAAATCAGTGTCCTGCCTTTTTCAAGCGGCACATCCGTCAGCGTGGAAATTCTNAGNAAAATATCATCNCTGGANTTTGCATTTTCAAATAAANNTATCGCATCCNGATTNTCAATAAAATTAATCTCGACCACATACTCAAAGTGTTCTCGGGCATATTTGCGAATCACATAAGTCTTGCCTACCTGNCTGGCNCCGGTAATCATCANTGCCTGATTCGGTATTTTTTCAAAAAATCGCTGAATCCTGTTCTCAATCATCCTGTACATGGCATTCACCTCTTAATCATAGTATGCCATGTTCTGTCCGTTTATACAACAATATTTTGCTNNTTTTGTCCGTTTTTCCAACNTGTTTTTACCNTTTTNTGTCCGTTTTTCCAATCTCTTTTGGTTTTCATATTATGANCATAAGGCATAATGNNCATGGNGCGCGACAAAAGAANCGCCGCCCAANCGGACGGCNGTCTTTATGATACNNNTANTNATTATTTCTTNANAGANTTTTTATCGGNCACAACCGGCTCTTTCGGAAGCACGACCTTATCCAGCTTCCAGATCTCATCCACATACTCCTGAATGGTTCTGTCGGAAGTNAACTTGCCGGAGCAAGCCACATTCAGGATAGCGCTTCTCGCCCAGCCCTTTTCATTCCTGTAGGCTGCCTCCACTTTTCTCTGCGCCTCCGCATAGGCTTTGAAATCCTTCAGGATAAAGTAGGTATCTGCCTTAGAGGTGCTCTGTGTATTTAACAGCGAGTTATATAAGGTGCGGAACATATCCGGATCTCCCGGCGCATAGGTGCCGTTGATCAGCTGCATCANAACCTTTCTCACATCCGGATCGTTGTTAAAGATCTCGGTGGGATCATAGCCGCCATAATTCTCATAGCGGATAACTTCATCGGAGGACAGACCAAAGATGAAAGCATTGTCCTCTCCCACTTCCTCTACGATCTCCACATTCGCGCCGTCCATCGTTCCGATNGTGAGCGCACCGTTCAACATAAANTTCATATTACCGGTTCCGGATGCCTCCTTGCTGGCTGTNGAGATCTGNTCGGACACATCNGCNGCTGCAAAGATGATCTCCGCATTGGAAACACGGTAGTTCTCGATAAACACCACCTTGATCTTGCCGTTGATGGACGGGTCATTGTTCACCACATCCGCCACGGCGTTGATCAGCTTGATGGTCAGCTTCGCATTGCGATATCCTGCTGCNGCCTTCGCACCGAAGATAAAGGTACGGGGATAGAATTCCATATCGGGATGCTCTTTCAGCTCATTGTAAAGATACATCACATGCAGGATGTTTAAGAGCTGACGCTTGTACTCGTGCAGACGCTTTACCTGTACATCAAAGATAGAACGGGGATCCACCTCGATGCCATTGTGCTCCATGATGTACTCAGCCAGCCGCACCTTGTTCTGGTATTTGATATTCATAAACTCCTGCTGCGCCTTCTCGTCGTCGGCGTAGATCTTGAGCTTGTTGATCTTCGGCAGATCGGTGATCCAGTCGCTGCCTACATGAGCCGTCACCCAATCTGCAAGAAGCGGATTTGCATGCAGAAGGAAACGTCTCTGGGTGATGCCGTTTGTCTTGTTATTAAACTTCTCGGGCATCATCTCATAGAAGTCTTTTAACTCCTGATTCTTTAAGATCTCTGTATGTAGTCTTGCCACACCGTTTACGGAATAACCGGCTGCGATCGCCAGATGTGCCATCTTAACCTGACCGTCATAGATGATCGCCATCTTTCTGATCTTCTCCTGATTGCCGGGATACATCTGCTCGATCCGGGCAATAAAGCGGCGGTTGATCTCCTCCACGATCTGATACACTCGGGGAAGAAGTCTTGAGAACAGCTCGATCGGCCATTTCTCCAATGCTTCGGACATAATGGTGTGGTTGGTATATGCGCAGGTCTTGGTGGTCACTTCCCATGCCTCGTCCCATGTCAGATAGTGCTCATCCATCAGAATACGCATCAGCTCCGCCACCGCCACTGTAGGGTGGGTATCATTTAACTGGAAGGTCACCTTTTCGTAGAACTTCCTGATGTCATCATGTTTTCTCAGATACTTCGCCACAGCCTCCTGTACAGAAGCCGAGATGAAGAAATACTGCTGCTTTAAGCGCAGTTCCTTGCCCGCATAATGATTGTCGTTAGGATAGAGCACCTCCACGATATTTCTCGCCAGGTTCTCCTGCTCCACCGCCTTCTGATAATCACCCTTGTCGAAAGAATCCAGCTGGAAGCAGTTCACCGGCTCCGCATCCCAGATNCGCAGGGTATTCACGATACCNTTGCCNTANCCCACNACAGGCATATCGTANGGGATCGCCGTCACGGCCTGATANCCCTCCTGNCGGAAGTGATTTCTGCCGTTCTCGTCCACNTANACNTTGACNTANCCNCCGAAACGTACCTCNTTCGNATANTCAGGTCTTCTCAGCTCAAANGGATTGCCGTCGCGCAGCCAGTTATCCGGCACCTCNACCTGATANCCGTCCCGGATCTCCTGCTTAAACATACCNTAGCGATANCGGATNCCGCAGCCNTANGCCGCATAGCCCAGNGTNGCCANNGAATCTAANAANCAGGCNGCCAGACGTCCCAGNCCGCCGTTACCGAGCGCTGCATCGGGNTCCTGATCCTCCACCACGTTGATATCGATACCCAGCTCCTCAAGAGCCTGCTCCACCGCCTTATANGCCTGCAGATTGATCATGTTGTTGCCCAGTGCACGTCCCATCAGAAATTCCATAGACAGATAATANACCATCTTGGGATCCTGCTTGTCATATTCCTTCTGNGTNTTAAGCCACTGATCCACGATNGCATCCTTGATCGCATAGGACACAGCCTGNAAGATCTGCTGATCCGTNGCCTCCTCCAAAGTCTTTCTGTAGAGCGTCTTTACATTGTAAAGGACACTTCTCTTAAAAAGCTCTGTATCAAAAGTTGTCGTTACAGCTTTCTTAACCATTTTACTATCCTCCTCGGTTTCTGTCATAACTCCATTCTATTATATATCGTATTTGTGTTTTTGACTATAAGCAATATGCTTTTTTCGGCAATTACACTTTTTCCACGCCAATGGTAACCTTCTCCTCATTGACATTCCATTCTTTGGAAATCGCCAATGTCTCCTCAGTCACGATTGCTTCCGCCAGCACCTTCTCAGAGATTGCCTCCGCGTTTTTCTGTACGATTCCGGCTACTTTCTCATTCCCATTGATCGCCACTTTGATGTGGTCCATCACCTCAAAGTCAGCATCCTTACGCATATTCTGNATCTTGCTGATGATCTCGTAGACAAAGCCCTCCTCGATCAGNTCCTCCGTCAGGTTNGTGTCGAGCACCACAGTCACNTAGTTGNCGGCTTCCGCCACGAAGCCCTCCTTCTGAGCCATCTCGATCAGGAGATCCTCCTCCGCGAGGGACACNTCCGTGCCATCCACATCAAATTTCAATGCGCCCTGCGCCTTAAGCTCTTCCATCGCCTTGGTGCCATCCACNGCTGACAGATACTCTCTGATGCCATTCAGCTGTTTGCCGTACTTAGGCCCCACCGTCTTAAGCTGGGGTTTAAAGCTGTAAGTTGTAAAGGCAGAAACGTCGTCGGAGAACTCGATCTCCTTCACATTCAATTCGTTTTTGATGATATCCTGATAGAAGGCTTCCAGCTTCATCTCCGCCTTCACATACATCCTGCCGATGGGCTGNCGGTTCTTGATCTTCGCCGTATTGCGGGCCGCACGTCCCATGGCTACCACCTTTAACACCTCGTCCATGGATGCTTCCAGCTCCTTGTTGATCTGCGCTGCATCCGCCACCGGGAAATCACACAGATGAACGCTCTCCGGCGCATTTTTATCAATACTGCACACCAGATTGCGGTAGATTTCCTCTGTCATAAAGGGCACCAAAGGAGCCGCNGCNTTACTTACCGTNACAAGNGCCGTNTAGAGGGTCATGTAGGCATTGATNTTATCCTGCTCCATGCCNTTCGCCCAGAAACGCTCTCTGCTGATCCGGACATACCAGTTGCTCATCTCATCCACNAANCNNTCAAGNGCTCTGGCNGCNTCCGGGATCCGATAGTTTTCTAAATGGGTATCCACTTCCTGTACCACCGTGTTCAACCGGGACAAGAGCCACTTATCCATGACNGGNAGCTTATCGTAATCCAGNCTGTACTTGGTCGCATCAAAATGATCAATATTCGCATAGAGCACAAAGAACGCNTAGGTNTTCCAGAGCGTACCCAGGAATTTCCGCTGTCCCTCCTGCACCGCCTTGCCGTGGAAACGGTTGGGCAGCCAGGGTGCCGAATTGATATAGAAATACCAGCGGATCGCATCTGCGCCGTAGGTCTCCAATGCCTCGAAGGGATCTACCGCATTTCCTTTGGACTTGCTCATCTTCTGTCCGTTTTCATCCTGTACATGTCCCAGAACGATCACGTTCTCAAAGGGNGCACAGTTGAACAGGAGCGTGGACTCCGCCATCAGCGAATAGAACCATCCTCTGGTCTGATCCACCGCCTCAGAGATGAACTGTGCGGGGAACTGGCTGTCAAACAGTTCCTTGTTCTCAAAAGGATAGTGATGCTGTGCAAAAGGCATCGCGCCGGAATCAAACCAGCAGTCGATCACCTCCGGCACACGTTTCATGGTCTTGCCGCAATCGGGACAGGTGCAGGTGATCTCATCGATATAAGGTCTGTGAAGNTCCACAGTCTTTGCCGCAGCATTCCCCGAGAGTTTCTCCAGCTCCTCTCTGGAACCGATGGCCTCCATGTGACCGCAGTCCTCGCACTCCCACACATTTAAGGGGGTGCCCCAGTAGCGGTTTCTGGAAATGCCCCAGTCCTGAATATTCTCAAGCCAGTTGCCGAACCGTCCCTCGCCGATGGATTCGGGAATCCAGTTCACTGTCCTATTGTTCCGCACCAGATCGTCCCGAACCGCCGTCATCTTGATAAACCAGGACTCTCTCGCATAGTAGATGAGAGGCGTGTCGCAGCGCCAGCAGAAGGGATAGTCGTGTTCAAACTTAGGCGCATCAAAAAGCTTGCCCTCTTTATCCAGATCCTTGATGACCTCCGGATCCGCCTTCTTCACAAAAAGGCCTGCATAGGGAGTCTCCGGCGTCATATTACCCTTGCCGTCCACGAACTGCACGAAGGGCAGATCATATCTGCGGCCCACCTGCGCATCGTCCTCACCGAAGGCAGGAGCGATGTGTACGATACCGGTACCGTCTGTCATTGTGACATAACTGTCACAAGTTACATAGTGAGCCTTCTTTTTCTGTTTCTCCGCCTCCGCCCCGGCACAGACAAAGAGCGGTTCGTAAGCTTTGTGCTCCAGATCGGTACCCACATAGGTCTCCAGGATCTCATAGGCCGGCTTTCCTTCCTCCGCCAGCTTCCCAAGCACATTGTCCAAAAGCGCCTGCGCCATATAATAGGTATAGCCGTCCGCCGCTTTTACCTTCACATAGGTTTCTACAGGATTGACGCAGAGCGCCACATTGGAGGGCAGCGTCCAGGGCGTGGTCGTCCATGCCAGGAAATAGGCATCCTCATCCACCACCTTAAACCGGACAACCGCGGAACGCTCCTTCACCGCCTTATAGCCTTGCGCCACCTCATGGGATGACAGGGGGGTACCACAGCGAGGGCAGTAGGGTACGATCTTAAAGCCCTTGTACAAAAGGCCCTTGTCCCAGATCTGCTTGAGCGCCCACCACTCGGACTCGATAAAGTCATCGTGATAGGTAACATAGGGATCGTCCATATCCGCCCAAAAGCCTACTGTTCCGGAGAAATCCTCCCACATTCCCTTGTATTTCCAAACCGATTCCTTACATTTACTGATAAAAGGATCCAGGCCGTATTCCTCAATCTGCTCCTTGCCGTCCAGCCCCAGAAGCTTCTCCACCTCCAGCTCTACCGGAAGTCCATGGGTATCCCACCCCGCCTTACGGGGCACCATATATCCTTTCATGGTGCGGTATCTGGGGATCATATCCTTGATAACACGTGTTAGTACGTGTCCNATGTGCGGNTTGCCGTTNGCNGTNGGCGGNCCGTCATAAAAGGTATAGGTAGGCCCCTCCTTGCGGGAATCCATGCTCTTCTGAAAAATATCATTTTCTTTCCAGAACCGGCATACTTCTTTCTCTCTGTCTACAAAATTTAAGGTTGTGTCAACTTTCTGATACATAATGTGCTCCTTTCTCTTTGTTCCAAGCGCGAATGAGCAGACTCGGAAGATTTCATCTTCCTCGTTCGCGCATATAAAAGCCCNCGTCCCGTAAAAGGACGAGGGCAAATGCTCGCGAAACCACCTGTTACGACGTACCGCCATCCGTGAATNGCTATACGGTTCCCGATAACGGCGGGATGCCGTCAGAGCCTACTGTTCTGCTGCCTGTTTTACCTTAAATGCTTCCGGCAAAACGAGAATTTCAGTCTGCAACTCGGAAGTGATCTTCCCCGATCTCCTACTCGCACCGGTCTTGCACCGTCACCGGCTCGCTGTGGCTTTGAGAAATCAGCTACTGTCTTCTTCAATGTCTTTGTATGACATTATAATTCCCTAAAAATGCAGTTGTCAAGCGGCGAAGTGATTTTCTTTCATCAATTTCCTTTCCNTTTCGATCAAAACTGGATCGGTGTCACCTCTTCGCCCAAAGGCATCATCTCATACTCCGGCAGACTGTCTAAAAGCTCTTCCAGACAGATTCCCGTGCTATAGACTACATCATGCGCAAGCAGGATCACCTTTTTGCGTCCAAGCGTTGTCTCCACACCATTTGCGATCAGTTTCTCCGGATCCGGATTTGTAACNGCATCCTCCAGACTCGCGTTCCAGTCGTAATAAATATATCCTCTGTTCGTCATCTCCTCGATGATAGCTTGTCCAACCTTTTTATTATAGGCATTGACGCTGCCTCCCGGAAATCGGAACAAATTGGTCTCCACACCTGTCACTTCGCAGACTGTCTGTCTCGCTTTCTCGAAATCCTCCACATAACTGTCCACGCTCTCATACAGAGTCTCGTAATCGTGATTATCACAGTGAATACCGATCGTATGCCCCTCCGCCACGATCCGGCGCGCCATCTCGGGATGCATTCTCACATTCTCTCCCACCAGGAAGAAAGTCGCCTTAATATCTCTGTCACGCAATATATCCAGTACCCTCTGGGTATTTTCCTCAGAGGGGCCGTCATCGAAAGTCAGATACATGGTCTTTGGATGAAAATAATAAGAAATACCCTGCACAATTCCCTCTGCGATCTTCTGCTGATACTCGGAAAGAGAAAGCATCCTGCGCTCCACAGCGTTTGAAAGAAATCCCGTCTCAACAAGGCAGGCGGGCATAGAAGTGTTTCTNGTCACATGAAAATCCGCATCACCACGCANTTCCCGCTCCACAGCCCCCGTACTTTTTAAGGTCTGCTGCCGGATCAACTGCGCCAGTCTCTTGCTGTCACGTCCGGAATCGTCCTCCTCATACCACACTTCCATTCCTGACACACCGGTGCCCTCTTCCGTTGCATTTTGATGAATGCTTATGTAGATATCTGCTCCTGACTCGTTAGCCTCCTTCACACGCTCCTCTTTCGCGATATAGGTATCCGTCTCTCTGGACATGATCACCTCATATCCCTGCTCGATAAGCTGCTCTTTTACAAGCAGCGCAATAGCCAGATTGATATCCTTCTCCNGAACNCCGTTTCTGGCACAGCCTTCATCCGTGCCGCCATGTCCCGGATCCAGATAAATAACCGGAGTATGCCCTGTCTCTACCGCTGCCAGCATAATTTCCTGCGTCTTGACGGCTGTTGCCCGCGCAGCCGCAAACGTCTGCTCTTCCACGACACAGACCGGTTCTGTCGTCTCCTCCGAGGGAATCGCTTCTGTTTCTCCCAANCTATCTGTCAGAGCNTTCAGGCCGCCCATCGCGGTAAGCCGCACGATGATCACCGCGACCAGACAGCTAAGGCACAAGGCAATTGTCAACATGTATACTCTCCTGAAAACACGCCTTCTCCTCTGTTCCCTCGTCTCATAACCACAGACATATTCCCAAGTAAATGTTGTCTCTCCGTACATATNCTGATGCTCCCTTCAGATTCTTTTGTATGCTTTCTATAGTNAACGACATTGGAATTTTGTAATGTCGTTTACTATATATCAAGCATACAGACAGGGTGCATCANAATTTCATCTAAGTTGCATCAAAGTTCCATCTTTTTTGCATCAAAGTTGCATCATTTTCTGTCGNTGAGAAACAAGCCTTTCTCTTTTGCACTCATGGCAATGTTTCGCTCCACTTCCTCTCCGCCAATATGTAATAGATGGAGTCCCATGACACAAGCGCCCACCACCGGCTCATATTCCGCCATAACGACAGTGGCTTCCGGCTCCCGCTCTTTGATTCTCTTAAAAATCTGCCTGGTAAGATAGTTGTCCTTTCCTTTGAACACACTCCCGGCCAGCACGATCTTCTCCCGGGCGGGATTCATCCCCATCTTGTTAAATCCCGCAAAGATATAGGCGACGATCTGCTCGGCAAAGGCATCCGTCATCCGGCATGTCTCCCTGTCCCCTTGCGCGGCAAGCTCCAGAATCTGCGGCACAAGAAATCTTGTTTCCTCCGCAAATTCCGGCTTAGTCATATACATACGAAGCAGTTCATCCACCGTGGCCACCCCGGCATGCTTTAAAAACAACTCCGTCAGCAGAGTATCTCCACACAAGCCCATTTCCGCGTCAAAAACCTTGCGCAAAGCCCTGAGTGCCAGCGCACTGCCGCCCTGCATACTTTCTTCCATATAATCTCCGTAGACGAACTGTCGCCCGGTCTCGTCAATAATCGCACCGTTCATCCCCGTACCGGCACAGATCAGCATCCCATGAGAGATCCCAGTCACCGTGTACAGCGCAATGAGCGCATCACCACAGACCGTGATCTCCCCGCATACCAGCCGTTTCCCCAGCTCATCTTTCATGATCTTATCATCCCCCGGAAAGTCCACGCCGGTAATGCCCGCCACAGTGACTGTGATATCCTTCCGATCGATACCCGCCTGCTTCCCGGCCAGTTCCACAGCCTCCTCTATGCGATCCAACGCCGGTGCGATCCCATGTTTCGGATAATAAGCCCCTTTGGCAACTGCCGTCCCGACGATCACCCCGTCTTCGCGCATGACAGCCGCAGCCGTCTTAGTACCTCCCTGATCTATCCCCAAAATATATCTCATAAGTTTTTCCTCCTCTCTGCCATAACCAGATGTCACGGCATGGTGTTTATCGATTCACATTTCGCTATTATAGTATCTTTATTTTACTGCTTTGTCAACTATATCAGAGCTCATTTTTATATTTTGGCATATTTTTAAAGTTGCGTATTGACATTTTGGCACATAGTGATACACTGTAATTGTAAACTTTGAAACATTTATGGAGATTTCCTATGGCAACCATATCGCAAATTGCAAAAGAGGCCGGTGTATCAAGAACCCTGGTATCCAGAGTTCTCAACAACAAACCCGGCGTCAGTCCTGAAAACCGCCAAAAGATCTTAGAGATCATAGAGAAGAATCACTACGTTCCAAACGGCCTTGCCAGGGCGCTTGTTCTCCAGAGAACGATGACTATCGGCGTCGTCATGGACGATCTGTGCAATGATTTCTTCTTTGACTTGATCGCCGGCCTGCAGAATGCCGGTGAAGAACACGGCTACAATATATTGTTCTGCAGCGGCCGCAAGGATATCGATACCAAGATGAAATATGTGGACTACTTTTCGCAGGGCCGTACGGACGGTATCATCGCCTATGGCAGCAACCATGCAGACGAGGAACTTTTCCGCAGTATCGCCGCCAAGTCCGTAAACTGTGTCCTGATCGAAGGCAATCTGGATGACTGTAAAGTCGATAAGATCCGGCTCGACAATTTCCACGGCGCCTATGTGGCCACAGAGCATTTGATCAAGCAGGGATATCATAATATCATCCATATTACCAACGACATGAATTATGATGTTTCCCTGGAGCGGTTGAACGGTTTTGTACAGGCCATGCATGATTACAGAATACCGCTGGGTCCCGACTCTATCGTCTATGGCGACTGTTATGAGGAAGCCGCCTATCAACAGATGAAAAAGCTGTTCGCAGTGGGCAAGAAACCGGACGCCTGCTTTGTGGGTGCCGACAAACCTGCCTTCGGCGTCCTGCGCGCCGCTATAGAAACCGGGCTTTCCATTCCGGGGGATCTGGCAGTCATCGGCTTTGACGATGACACACCGGAATCAAGAGATATTGTTTTTCCGGGACTCTCCACCATGCGCCAGCCACTCTATGAGATGGGCCGGGCCGGTGTGGAACTGCTTCTCGATGCGATCGAGCAGCCCGGCAGAGAACCGAAGACCCAGACTTTTGAGGCAGAACTCGTCCTACGGGATACCTGCCGCTAAACACCATATACAATTTATAAGGAGGTAACACATCATGACTGAAAGAGGATTAAAGATCGCTACTATAGGAGGCGGCTCCAGCTATACGCCTGAACTGATTGAGGGTTTCCTCAAACGTATAGAGAGCCTTCCCGTCAAAGATATTTATCTGGTAGATATCGATGCCGGAATGGAGAAATTACAGATCGTCACCGCCCTTGCCAGGCGGATGGCTGCCAAAAGCGGTACCGACTTACAGATACACGCCACCACAGACAGGCGGGAAGCGTTGAAGGACGCCGACTTTGTCACGACACAGTTCCGTGTGGGACTGTTGGACGCCCGCATCCGCGATGAGCAGATCCCCCTGCGCTACCAGAGAATCGGGCAGGAGACTACCGGCGCAGGCGGTTTCGCCAAAGCCCTGCGCTCTGTTCCGGTCATTCTGGATATCTGCCGTGATATGGAAGAATTGTGCCCAAATGCCTGGCTGATCAATTTTGCCAATCCTTCCGGCATCCTGACCGAAGCAGTGTTAAATCACACCTCCATAAAAGCCATCGGACTGTGCAACTGCCCCATCAACATGATAAATGATATGGCTGAAAAGTTTGACTGCCCTGTAGATGATGTCTTCTGTGACTTCGTAGGGATCAATCATCTGGTCTGGGCACAGAGAGTCTTAGTGCGCGGCCGTGACGTAACTGCGGAAGCGATCGACAAGATCTGCTCCGATTCCTCCAAGGAGATCATGGCCAATATTCCGGAGATTCACTATGATCCTGCCTTCTTAAAATCTCTGGGCATGGTTCCGGTAAGTTACTTGAAATATTATTATATGCAGCCGGAAATGCTGGCAGAATGTACCCGCGCCGCCAAAGAGGAAGGCTGCCGGGGCGAAGTAATCAAGAAAGTGGAGAAAGAGTTGTTCGACCTCTACCGGGATCCCACGCTGGACAGCAAGCCCGCGCAGCTTGCCTCCCGCGGTGGTGCACGCTATTCTGACGCGGCCTGCTCCCTGATCGATTCTATCTACAATAATAAAAAGGACATCCAGACTGTGAATGTCCTAAACCGCGGCACGAACCTGGATCTCCCCTATCACGCCGTCATCGAGCGCAACTGTGTCATAGACGCAGACGGCGCGCACCCTATACACATCGGGCATACACCGCTGAAGATCCGGGGACTCCTGCAGACGGTAAAAGCCTATGAACAGCTTACCATTGAAGCCGCCATCACCGGTGANTACNATAAGGCATTGCAGGCTCTGACCATTCATCCTCTGGTCAACTCTGCGACTGTNGCCCGTAAAATACTAAATGATATTCTGTCAGAAAACCAGCCCTACCTGGAAACCTTTAAGAACAATTCATTGATTCCCTCATAGAATCCCAGCGTCACCACAGTCCGGCCACTCCCCATGCCCGTGAAGACATATTTACGGAAATAGGGGGTGGTCTCTAAGAGGGGATTGCTCGACTCATAAGGCAACGGTGCTTCCAGCCCCATATATTCTGCCCAGGCAGCCACCAGGGCATCCGCATCAATATCCTCCCACAGAAGCGGCGTCCTGACATAAAATTCATAGATTTTCCCATCATCCGCATCAATATAGGCATCCATCAGACGGTTTTCCTTGTCTGCGTTTTTCTGAGAATTGGAAAGGCTCATTTTCCAGACTGCCACATTATTGCGCGGTTCCAGTACATCAATCGCGGAATAGAGCGTGACATCATAGGAAGCTGCATCGACCGGCCTCACCTGTTCCGGCAGTACCCCCTTCTCCTTTAACAGATCGATCCCCTCATTACAGGTCGCATAGATCTGCTCATCTGTGATCTCTTTACCCGAAGGCCCTCTGCGGTTTACCACAAAAGCATAGGAGCCTTCCAATTCCTGATACATCACCTCCGTATCCTCCGCGTACGCCTGAGCGCCCGTCTCACTCTCCGGAAATGTCTGACTGCTCAGACAGCATGACAGGATATAGAGTTTTTCATTACTTTTCAACTGATAGCGGTAACCTTCTCCGGCACTTTCCACAGTTTCCGTATGAGGCATCTCCAGAATCCCCTGATCCTTATACTGCGCCAGAGCCTCCGGCCCCCATATGGAAATGATCATCGCAAGCGCCGCCAGTATCAGAAACGCCAGACTATATATCTTACTCTTCATAAGTTCCTCTAACCCCATGATTCTGCCTTGCAGAATCTCAAATCACGCTACTCCATGGGAAGAACAAAACTGAAACAGGATCCTTCCCCAACTTTACTCTCAATCTGTAACTCGCTTTGATGTATCTTCAGAATCTCCTCACACAGTGCAAGCCCAAGTCCTGCCCCGTTCTTGCTCCTGGCACGAGATTTGTCCACCATATAAAAGGCCTTGACGATCTTACTCTGTTCCGCCTCCGGTATGCCGATGCCATAATCTCTCACCGCCATCCGGTATCCCTCATCAACCATTTGTCCGATTACTTCGACCACTCCGTCTGTCTCCGAAGCCTTGCAGGCATTGTCGATCAGATTGACCAGCACTGTTTTGATCAGATTAGCCTCCACCATGACGACAGCCTCATCATAGGTAAAGCGGATATCTATCTCCTTCTTCTCTCCAAACATCTCCCGCAGATACGCAAACAGTTCTTTTACCGGAGTCTCCTGGAGATCCGCCTCTTCCTGCTTGGCCACCAGGATATCCAACAGCCGGAAAGACATAGCCTCCAGGCGCTTCCCTTCTGTATAGATATAGTTGGCCGACATGATACTCTTTTCCTCATCCATCTTGTGGGAGCGCAGCATATCCGCATAGCCTATGATAGCTGTCAGCGGCGTTTTCAACTCGTGGGCAAAGGCACCCATAAACTCTTCCCTGGCTTCGATCTCTTCCTCCAGCTTGCTGATATTCTCCTCCAGCGCATTGGCCATCCCATTAAAATCATGGGTAAGCTGTCCCAGTTCATCCCGGCTGATCTGCCTGGCGCGATACGCATAATCTCCCGCCGCCATTCTCTGTGTAGCTTTGGTCAGCAAGCGTATGGGCTTCGTCAACAGAGAGGCAATGAAAAACATAATGACCACGCCGGTCAACAACATAACCACCGTCACCTTGCGATACAGCGAAAAACCCATGGCGCGTTCCGTAAATACTTCGGAAACGTTCTTCATAGTCTCCAGATAGAGAATACGGTCCAGCGCATTGATGGCCACACAGGTGTGTACATAGTAGTTATCCTCCACGCATATCACACGGTACGACTTGGTATGCTGATCCGTCTGTGGCAAAAGTCCTTCATCCACCGTGAATCCATCACTGGTATAGAGAACATTCTTCTCCTCATCTGCTATCCTTATCAGCCGTCTGCCGTTCTCTCCGCCGGTCTCCAGCCTGGAAGCGATCTCCTCCACTACACTGTCCGGCAAAACACTGTACTTGAGAGGCACATTGAGGGCCGCCGTCTCGAAAGCGAAACTAAGGATGCTGCTCTCATCAAGAGCCTGCCCGATCTCTCGCTCTAAAGAAGTCTCAAATACATAGTTTACTAAATAGAAGCCGCCGAATCCCAGTGCCAACGCCAGCAGGATCATGGTAGACAGCACTAATTTGATTGAAAATTTCATTCCTGCACCTCTAAGCGGTAGCCCACCTTATACACCGCTACCAGATTATGCTCCCAGCCCAGCTTCTTTCTCAGGCGCTGCACATGCAGATCAAGCGTACGGCTGTCCGCGAAATATTCTCCCTCCCACACCTTTTCATANAATGTCTCCCGAAATAAGGCTACATTTTTNTTNTTCATAAAAAGGAGCAAAAGGCCGAATTCTTTATTCGTCAGTTCCACGGGCTGTCCGGCTCTTGTCACCCTGCGCGCATCCACATCCACTGTCACATCTCCGGCCACAAGCCTCTGGTCCGCCTTATTATAACGCCGGAGTACCGCCTCCACCCTGGCCACTAATTCCACCACATCAAAAGGCTTCACGATATAATCATCCGCCCCCAGCTTAAGTCCCTTGACCCGATTCTTGACCTCATGCTTGGCGGTAATAAAGATCACCGGAATCCCCAACGGCCGTATGTACTCCATCACATCATACCCGTCCGCTCCCGGCAGCATGATATCTAAAAGGATCAGATCAAATTCTTCGTTCTCTATCAGGTCAATGGCTTTCAGTCCATCCTGTACCGCCATGCAGTGGTAACCTGCAGAGGAAAGATTCAAGTCTATCAAGTCGCAAATCGGCTTTTCATCATCTACGATCAGTATTTTAATCATTTGTCGTCTGCCACCCCCAATAGGCTCGTGCTTTCTCCACCAGCATCTCCATGGTATCATCATCATTGCAACGGTAGGTATTCCGGATCTCCGTATCCGGAACAAATCCGCCGGTTCGCTGATAATAGATCTGGTAGTCGGCCTCAACAACCAGTTCCCCGGCCTCGCCCTCATAACTGTATCTGGCCAGGATCACGATATCTTTCAGACCGTCCCCGTCGATATCCCTGCAGGTCACTCCCTTGAGCGCATAGAGATTATCGTATTCTCCCATAGGCTGTAATACGGATACGATATCACCCTGCTCGTTCACCAGATAGATCATAAAAATATCATAATCCGCGATCCGGTAAGTGCCGGGTGTCACCTGCAGCTTCCCCAGCTTACCGAATGTCCTGAAATAGCACTGCTCTGTAATGACCTTAAAGCCATTTCTCTGCAATTCGCGAAGCGTGGATGCCGTGTAGAGAAATTCCGTAGAATATCCGTCTCTGACAAAGGCCGTGATGGATTCCGCACTCTTATTCATACCGAAACGATTGATCTTATCGGAGATCCGGTAGTCCCTGTAGAAGCTGCTGTCGCCCTTGTTCCGGAAAAGCACATCACCCACTTTGTAAGTCTCACCGGCATAAACTCCACTCTCGTTGACACAGGAAGTGATGAGAATAATGTCCATTCTCCCATCCCGATTCAGATCCTGAAAAGAAACTGCGGCAATAGATTGTATCGGTTGTTTCATACGTCCTTTGATACAGTAGTTGGTTTCCAGCTGCTCCGTCCGATAGAGAATCTGTCCATTCCCGTCCACAATAAACACGGCAAGCCGATTATAGAGCTTATCAAAAGCCGGAATCATAAGGATACTGTCCTCCTCGTCCGGCTCCAGAGCGAAAATCTGATCCTCCACCACACGAAAGCCGCCTTCTTCTATCCCGCTTTGATCCTGTATGGATAGTAAGCGGTCGCAGTACTCCTCATATTCCGCGAGCACAGCCCCGTCATCCGGTTTTTCCGAAGATGCAAGCACGATCCCGGCCGGAAAGAGACAACAACACAATACTGCCGTCAAAGCAAGTGCGGTCATATATCTACACTTGTTCATTTATTGCACCTCACTGACTCATTTGGTCAAGCAACATAATCTTGGTATCATAAAGTTTACTGGAGAGATCTACATGTACCCTGTGCGGATTCACCAGACGCCTCGTTTCATCCCACAGGGTATTTTGTTCCTCCTGACAGTACGCGCGGATATCCATCACCTTCGGGGAAGTATAACAACATTCGCCGTTTTTAAAGATCGGCGTCATGATCTCCCGCAGGGTATAGCTTCCGCCCGCCAGCATCGTCTTTTTCCAGGGTTCTGCCGGATCGAAGAGCATAAGCTGCTCCTTCTCGTCATATACCTCGTCCACCAGACAGATCAGATCCGCGCGGATCTTTCCGCTCTCTTTATCGTAAATACGATAAACCGTCTTGTTTCCGGGATTGGTCACCTTCTCCGTGTTCTCGGAAAGCTTGATCTTCGGAATAAACTTCCCGTCCGCTCCCATGATTGCCGCCAGCTTGTACACGCCGCCGAAAGAAGGACAGTCCTTGGAGGTGATCAGGTGCGTGCCCACCCCCCAGGAAGTGATCTTTGTGCCCTGATCCTTCAGACTCTGAATCAAAAATTCATCCAGATCATTGGATGCTGAGATCACCGCATCAGAAAAGCCCGCCTCGTCCAACATTTTTCTCGCCTCCTTGGAGAGATACGCCAGATCACCGCTGTCCAGGCGGATGCCATAATAGGTGAGCGAGACGCCCGCCTCCCGCATCTCCCTAAAAACGCGGATCGCGTTTGGCACACCGGATTTTAAGGTATCGTACGTATCTACCAGCAAAATGCAGGCGGAAGGGTACATCTGCGCATAGGTCTTAAACGCAGTGTACTCATCCGGGAAGCTCATGATCCAGCTGTGAGCATGGGTTCCCTTGACCGGCACATCAAAAAGCTGTCCACAGAGCACATTGGAGGTGCCGACGCAGCCGCCGATGACTGCCGCCCTGGCTCCGTAAGTACCCGCATCCGGTCCCTGCGCCCGACGCAGACCAAACTCCATCACCCCGTCTCCCTGAGCCGCATAACAGACCCTCGCCGCCTTTGTGGCGATCAGGCTTTGGTGGTTGATGATATTTAAAATCGCCGTCTCCACAAGCTGTGCCTGCATGATCGGCGCGATGACTTTCACAAGGGGCTCTCTGGGAAATACCACCGTCCCCTCCGGGATCGCGTAAATATCCCCGGTAAATCTGAAGTCTTTCAGGTACGCAAGAAAATCCGGCTCGAAAATACCCAGGCCCGCCAAATAGTCAATATCCTCCTGCTCAAAATGCAGTTCCTTGATATACCGTATCAACTGCTCTAAGCCCGCCATAATGGCAAATCCGCCGTCACAGGGGTTATTGCGGTAAAACGCATCAAAGATGACCGTCTCGTTTTGATCCTTGTTTTTAAAATACCCCTGCATCATCGTCAGTTCATACAAGTCGGTAAGCAGTGTCAGATTTTGTCTGTCCATGGTTTTCCTCCGTCCGTTTCTTCCTAATACAAATTCTAATTGAACAATATAATTGTAATCTATTTTCATCGAGTACACAATTTCAAAAAGGGAAAAAATAGAAAAGTATCTTTTTCAAGTCTCTCCCTGCCGCACACTCGCTCTGATGGCCTCGCAGGTCATTTCAATCAGCGCATCGGTATGAGCATCCGAGACAAACATGGCCTCAAACTGGGAAGGTGCCACAAAGATACCTCGTTCCAGCATTCTGTTAAAATAAGCCGCAAAGGCCTGCGTGTCGCATCCGCAGGCATCCTCATAATTTTCTATACTCCTGCCGCCTTCCTTCTGACGCCCCGTTCTGTCTGCAGCGCCATCAGCGCTATCCCACCCCGGAACAAAAAAGGCCGAGAGCAAAGAGCCTGCACGGTTTACTGCCAGCCCCTCCTGCCTGTATGCCTCCGCCAGTTTTGCCGCCCGACAGTCAAGCCGCTCATAGATTCCCCTATCCTCCATCAAGATTTTCAATGTCGTGATCCCCGCCGTCACCGCCACAGGATTCCCCGACAACGTTCCCGCCTGATAGACCGCTCCAAGCGGCGCCACACAGGACATGATATCTCGCCTGCCGCCGTAAGCTGCCAGGGGCATGCCGCCGCCCACGATCTTGCCAAAGGTGTGCAGGTCCGCCGACACACCTGTATACTCTGTGGCGCCGCCCAGTGCCAGCCGAAATCCCGTAATGACCTCGTCAAAGATAAGAAGCGCGCCTTCGTCTTCTGTGATACGACGCAAAAATTCCAGAAACCCCGGTTTCGGCGGCACCACGCCCATGTTGGCTGCCACCGGCTCCACCACAACCGCTGCCACCTGCCCGCGGTTTTCTTCCATCAGCCTGCTCACGGATTCCTCGTCATTATACACCGCCGTCAAGGTGCTCGCCGCATACCCCGCCGGCACTCCCGCACTGTCCGGCACCGACTGGGTCATAAGCCCGGAGCCCGCCTTCACCAACAGCCCGTCGGAGTGTCCGTGATAATTGCCCGCGAATTTGATGATCTTTTCCCTGCCCGTGAACCCTCTCGCCACACGCACGGCGCTCATCACCGCCTCGGTGCCGGAGCTGACCAGCCGCACCAGCTCCACATCCGGGACACAGGCCTGTATCAGTTCCGCCAGTTCTACTTCCCCGGCGGTAGGTGCTCCGAAGGTCAACCCCTTCTCGCAGGCCTGTTGTACCGCTTCAATCACTTTGGGATGAGCATGTCCCAGAATCCCCGGCCCCCAGGAACAGACATAATCCAGATATCTGTTTCCGTCTGCATCTATCAGCCACGGCCCCTGCGCGCGCTCTACAAAAAAAGGGTGCCTGCCCACTGCACGAAAAGCCCTGACAGGGGAATTTACACCGCCGGGGATCAACTGCTGCGCCCTGTTAAAAAGCTGTTCTGATTTCCTCTTTTCCATACTGCTTCCCTATCCATTTCTCAATGCGCCTTCACGGTGCATCCGCTCTATCAGCCCTCCGAAACCCACTTCACTGCATCCAACGCGTGATAGGTAATAATGATCTTCGCACCCGCCCGCTTCATGGCTGTCAGATTTTCTATTACGATCCGCTTCTCGTCGATCCAGCCCTTTGCGGCTGCCGCCTTCACCATGGCATATTCACCGCTCACATTATATACTGCCAGCGGCACATCAAATGCGAGCGCCGCCTCCTTCAGCACATCCAGATAGGCAAGCGCCGGTTTCACCATCACAATATCCGCACCCTCTTCAATATCCGCCGCAATCTCTCTGAGTGCCTCCTGCCCATTGGCAAAGTCCATCTGATAGCTCCTACGGTCGCCAAATCCCGGCGCGGAGTGAGCCGCATCCCGAAAAGGCCCGTAATAGGCGGAGGCAAACTTAGCGCTGTATGCCATGATCGGCATCTGCGTGAATCCTGCCTGATCCAGCCCCTCCCGTATCGCCGCCACACGACCGTCCATCATATCGGAGGGCGCCGCCATATCCGCCCCTGCCTCTGCAAGGCTCACCGCCATTTTCACAAGATAGGGGAGCGTTTCATCATTTAAAATTTCTTCCCCCTGCACCATACCGCAATGTCCGTGGGATGTATATTCGCACAGACAGATATCTACAACAATGTATATCTCAGGATATGTTTCTTTGATAAAACGGACTGCCCTCTGGGTGATGCCGTCCTTCGCATAAGCCTGGCTGCCTTGCGGGTCCTTGTGAATGGGAATCCCGAAAAGCATAACGCCTCCAATCTCCGCCCGTTTCACCTGCGCAAGGATCTCGTCCAGCCGGTCAATGGAATACTGAAAGATACCCGGCATGGACTCCACCGGGTTCTTGATATTTTCCCCCTCGATCACAAATATGGGATAGATAAAATCCTTCGGATGCAGCCTGGTTTCCTGCATCATGGAGCGAATGCGCTCATCTCGTCTTAATCTTCTGAATCGGTACATGTTCTTTCCTCGCTTAACTCCTTTTATTTTCTAGTCGATCAGGTTCGCCTGGTATTTACTCGCCATATTCCTGATACAGTTTCTCTCGATATGCCGGGTCGGACAGGGCACGCTTCATTTCCTCTGTTTTACCGGCGTCCATAAGCTTTTGCATCAACTGAACGACTCTGTTTTCCCCTTCGGCAAGTCCTTCAGCAAGTCCCTCTTCGTGGCCAATTTCACGCCATTCCTTCCGCTCACTGCTTATATGTTTCTCTTCATCGTATTCAAAGATGCTCACTGCTATCGCCTCCGCCCGATTCTTAGATAAAAAATCTGAAAGTATTCCGTTTCTGATACAATGATCCACGGCCCGCTCAACTGCTTCCGAAAAACCCATTTCTTTTGCAAAAGTCCTGACATGTTCCACATACTGGACATATTCTTTTAACAGACAACATGTTTCTAATAGCTTCTGGTTATGTCCCAAGTTGATATTATAAACGATGACAGTCAATTCCAATGCCGGCTGATCCTGTTTTTTCTCAAAAGCCTCCGACAGTCTGAGTACCTGCTGTTCAGGTTGAAAATCTGTTCCGTTATAAAACACGACAAATTTAGGTGCTGGAATCTTGACAAGTTTCTTACTATACAGATTCTCATCTTTGATTCTGCTCTGCAACACACGACTCACATAGAACAGATCCCTTAATGGCATGTTAGGATTGCATGTAGACTGGTGCTCATAGAGCATTAGTTCATAGTCGAACACAAAGGAAATATCATTCTTATAATTCATGTAGACCGCGTTTTCCAGTGTGGTGATCTCCAGATTTCCCACATTCGTATAAGATGTCTGGTTCAGAGCGTTATACAGGCTAAGCAGATTTTCCTTTTCCCTAAAAATCATACGGAATACGGTGTCCTTAAAGTTACGTTGTACATTTGTTTTGTTCATTCAATGTCCTCCTCGATTATCGACAGACCATTTTCAAACAGAAAAACTGTCCGTCACAGGAGAACCGCTTCAGATCCTCCTGCCTCTGTAAATGTTAATTGGGAACAAAGCATGGATTTTCTGAAACTTAGAATATAGATAGAAATTACTGATCTGTTTTTATAGAAAATATGCTTTTCATTACTATAGCATATCTTGAACGGAATTGTAAATATGTTTTACCAAAATTATGAATCACTTCGCATTGGGTGAAATTGCAATCCTTACTCTGCCTTTATCTCTGTATGCAATTCCATCATGAGCTTCTTTAATTATCACAGAATTCACATATTCTACCTCTTTTTCATACACTTTTCTGACACGAATTGTTATTATTTTTTTATTTTGATTCCATTTTGGTCTTTTTAAGACTTCATCATCAAAAACTGTTACGCTTTGAGGCGCTCCTGTAACCCCATTAGCTGCAATCAAAATAACTCTATCCGGAGAAATCGGGAAAATAGAATATAGTATCAACTCCAAACCATTCTCCATGCTTCCAGTAATGACAGTAGGATAACTATCACTTATCACAAAATCAAAGGCTCCTCTTCTTTCTACAACAACAAAATAACAGCCATAAAGTCCAACGATATCTCGGTACATAAATCCCTTAATCGGATCATCTATTTCCTTATGATTCAATATCTCTTTCAACGACCTGCAGTTCACCAGTTTCCCCAAATTTCTTTTCCACAGATCAGACAAATTTCCGTCTTTTTGATAATGAGAATATAAAGCTTTAGTTTTTTCTGATGCTCTGTCTCTGAATGAATTCCTTGTAATTATCGATCTGAACCCCATAAGCGCAAAGAAAAGCAATAGCTTCTCATTCTCCTCTAGGGTTATTACTATTTCATTTCCTTTCAAAAACCGTTCCTTTATGATTTTTGAAACTTCACTCTCAAAACGAGCCATATCTTTTTCAATTTTTACCGGTTCATCAGGATTATTTATATTATCACGATATAAATTTCTGACCATGAAAATTTCACTGGTTTTTCTTTCGCATATTTTGGAAGTCTTTTTGCTAAAGTAATACAGACGTTTTTCTTCATCAAAACAAAAATTCCTCAAAATAAATTGCGGTATATAATGATGTCTTATAGGCTCTTTATTCATAAAAAAACTGACCCTCCATCCCGATACCTCTGAAGTCACTCCATCTGATATATATACATCAGCTCCCTCAATTCTTTTCCGTCATAAATATCTGTCTGCGTTTTATCACTCCGCACAAATCCGAATCGCTCATAGAATTGTCGGGCATTCTCATTGTTTTCCAGCACCCATAGATAAGCCTTGCTATATCCCATATTCTTCAACTCGGATATAACAGCCTTCATTAATTGATGGCCATATCCCATGTGCATCACTTCCGGCAAAAGATAAATAGAGACAATTTCCCCATAATCCTTCATGCTCACCATTCTTGCATGACAATAAGAAGCTGTTCCGCACATTTTCCCGTCATCAAACAATACCAAAGAAAGGCGGCCCGGCTGCTTGAGCCCGTTTGCCCATTCTCCAGACGGAATACCGGCAAGCCATGTGTCCGGAATAATACCGTGATAGGCATATTTCCAGCTTTGCTCATAAATATTACTCACATCCAGCATAGAATCCTTATCTGTAATAGGCCTGATCTCTATCACACACTCTCTCCTTTATCTGAATCCGAAGTGATCCGACTTTTCCTCCATCCGGGAATCGTTTATTCCACGATTCCTACCATATTTTTGCACACACAATCCACGATCGCCCCCACATTTGCTTCCTGTGCCGTCAGGAAAGACCTCCTTGTATGCTTTTTCAATTCCTCCCCACAAAGTTCTCCAATGCAGACATATCGACTTTTCGTATTTTCAAAACCCGCCTGCTCCATTCCCTCGAAATAAGCCCGCACACCCATAGCTGATCCGAATACAATATAGTCCGGCTCTTTTTCAATCACCGCCGCACGCTTTTTCTCCTGTACTTCCAGTTCATAAAGCGGATATTCCAAAAAAGAAATTCCTTTCTCTGTAAAGATACGAGACAGGGAAGCGCTTCCTTGAGCAGCCCGCAGAAAAACGGCTGAAATCTTGTCTGCACAGCCCGCCCGCTGCTCCTCCAGAATGCGCTCCGTCAATCCTTCTGCCAAATGTGCAGCATCATAAATTTCCGGCATATAGTCAACGTATATTCCAATCTCCTCAAGAACTGCTGCCGTTCCCGGCCCGATCACCGCAATCCGTTTTCCGCACAGAGTACGCAGATCCTTGCGCCTCTGTCTCAATTTATCTAGAAATACTCTGACGCCGTTGGGACTGGTAAAGACAAGCCAACCGCAGGTTTCCAGATCCGGCAACGGGCTTTCACTCGGATGAATCTCCAGAAAACCCATATCCCATACATCAGCATTTTTCTCTGCAAACGCTGCCGACAGCTTTCCCACAAAATGCGGTGTCCCTGTGGCGCCTACGGTAATTCCTGCAAGCAAAAATTTCTCCGTCCGGTCAACGCATGATACTGTTCCGCCATCGCTTCCTGCAAACGATTCCGTCTCGCCCATCATGCCATCACATTTCGACAACAGCTCCAGCTGTGCCACCGCGCCGATCACGATAACTGCCGGAGAGGTAAATCCCTGCTTCACCGCTCTGGCAGGGANTTCAAAAAGCGGTGCCCTTAAAACTCTCTGCTTTTCGGTTGCTCCTTCCATAACGATGGCGCAGGGCGTATTCCGGTCTTTTCCTGACGCAAGCAGTTCTGTCACGATTTCCGCCAGATGGTGCATTCCCATCAGAATCACCAGAGTGCCCTCCAATCGTGCCAGTATATTGAAATCCAACTTTAACCGCGCCTGACCGTCCTCCTCCGCCGCCGTTCCCGTCACCACCGTAACACTTGCCGCCATTCCCCTGTGGGTGACCGGAATGCCTGCTGCCGCAGGAACCGCAATCGCAGAGGAGATCCCCGGTATCTCCTCACAGCAGATTCCGGCATCTGTCAGTGCCAGAAATTCCTCTCCTCCCCTGCCGAATACATAAGGATCTCCGCCTTTCAGGCGCACCACCGTCTTTCCCGCCCGCGCCTGCTCAATAAGTAGAGCGTTGATCTCAGGCTGTTTCTTCGCATGGCTGCCGTAACGCTTTCCCACATAGATTTTTTCACAATCTCCTGAACACCATCTTAATAATTCCTCGGATACCAGACTGTCATAGACTACAACATCGCAGCTGCGCAGAACCTCCAGCGCCCGCAGCGTCAAAAGACCTGCATCGCCGCATCCGCCGCCTGTCAGATATACTTTCCCTGATTTNACTCANNGNCNTTCTCTTNTCNTCCACAGNTNTTCNTCGNCNNTTNNATCAACGGNNNNCTCTTCANAGCTTCNTNATNCNGTTATACGNCNTTCACNANTTTTGCCGCCTGNCNGGCCATCGCCAGTCCCGCNTGAAGCTGTGCCGTTTTCTTTCCGCTCTCTGTCTCTGACCGGAAATCAGCCCCACAGACAAGCCGCTGTCTATTCCCCGCATACATCACATCCAGCGTCAATCCATCCGCTTCCTGTCTGCACCAGGCGGCAATTGCTTCGCTGCAATCAGCCGACAACGCCGATAAAACTTTTCTCTCTACCAAAAAACAAAGCTCCGTCTCAGCATCCGTGATCTCTCTGCACAGTGCCGCCGCAAGAGAACCCTGCAATACCTCCACCGCNATGATTCCCTGACACGCCGCCGGCAGAAACTGTTCGGGTGAAAGGGGATAAAAATCAAATTCCGCCTCGTGTCGGGAAATCATGTCCAGCCGATCCAATCCTGCCTTGGCCAGAATAATACCATGATACCGCATTTTATCGCGGGCAGTTTTGTCATCATTACTGCTTTTTAATTTCTGCAAACGGGTATCCACGTTGCCGCGGATATTTTCGCAGACCACGTTCTCCCATACCTGCCCCGCCTGCTGTTGTCTGCGTCTGCTGCCGGTACCAATCACAAACTTCTTGTCAGGCCGCTCNGCTGTCCCCCTGCCTCCATTGAGCACTCCAGCAGTCTCCGTCCCACTTTCCGCAAGAGCCAACAATTTCCCGCCCTTAGGAAGCACCAGCACATCCCGCACATCTCCACGGGGAAGTACGGCAGCGATATCCAGTCCTTTTCCCAAAGTCATGGGCAGATCCTTCGCAGAATGTACCGCCAGATCAATCTCACCGTCCTGCAGAGACTTCTCTAATTCCGAGGCAAAGACCCCCTTGTCTCCGATCTCCGTCAAGGGTTTATCCTGTATTTTATCGCCCTTTGTATGTACAACTACGATTTCCGTCTCTAACTCACTGTCCACCCTTAATATAGCTTCCTGCACCAGAGCNGCCTGCTTTAGCGCCAGCTTGCTGCCCCTTGTTCCGATCCGAATTTTACTCATATGGATCTCCCCACTTCCCCGGCATCGTTACGCACCATTTCTTATTCTACATGCTTTCTGTAAACTCTGGAAGGTTCACCATCCATATCATTCATCATCTGATAAAACTCACATCCGTACTTTTCATATAATCCGGTCGCGTTTGTGGATATATAGATATCATGTACATTCTCAGTTCCGGCAAGTCTCTCAATTTCCCGAAACAATTCACCCACATAACGATGCCCTCTGTGTTCCGGGAATGTATATACAAATCCGATCCACGGCGTCAAGTCTGTCGGCTGTATGTCATCCTTTTCTGCATAGGTGCAGAAAGAAATAAGCTCATCTCCATTCGTGAGCATCAGCACTTTTGCATTTTCACCTACGGCACTTTTAAGCTTGTTTTCGCTCAACAGTTCATACAAAAACTGCCCCGCTCCCCAATCACTTTTTTTAATCTGACTAAGCCAATACTCCGGCCGCTCACAGCTGAAATATTCTATTACCTGCATTTATAATCCCCCATAAATCTATCTGCCAATTCCTCAAGCGTTACTTTTCCGCCTTTTTCCAGACAATACAAAAACATCTTTTCTAATAACGCTTTTCTGTCCGCTTCTTCCATATCCAGTTCCATCACACGAGGACGAGTTTGACCCATCAAGTCAACAACTTCCCCTATCCCTGACGGCAGTATCCGTGAAATTTCCTTTCTCACCCAGGATGCCGCCATCGGGCTTTTGCCATCCGTGGAAATGCCGATCGTCAAATTTCCTTCCCGCACCAGCCCCGGAAAGAAAAAGGAGCATTTCTCCCTGTCATCCACCACATTGACAGGAATCTGTTTCGATTTACAATACGCCGATATGCTGCCGTTCAACGTCTCATCATCCGTCGCCGCAATCACAAAATCCGCCCCGGTCAGATCCGCCATCTCAAATTCCCGCTCCACTAAAACCAAGGACGCCGCTCCCTCTTTTTGCGACTGCTTCTCCTGCATTCGGAACCATTCTTCTATTTCGGGCGCGATCACAATCAGATGCGGCGCAAAAGAAAGGAGCTTTTCCACCTTTCTGGCCGCCACCTTTCCTCCGCCTACGATCACGCCGTTCTTACCGGCGATATCCACAAAAAAAGGAAAATACCCCATCTGCTCTCCTTCTATTTTTCTCTGTTCTTATTTCTGAAAATCATATAAAATATTATAGCATAAACATGTGTGATACGGTATGAGAAACCCGGAAATAGCACGCAAAATGGAGGAACCGCAAGACTATGTACCCGAAAAAAAGCAGCAACGGCCTGTCTGACGATTTGATCTATGAAATACTTTCTGTGGTAGAAGAAATCCCAGAAGGTCGTGTTGCCACCTACGGGCAGATCGCCCGATTGATCGGCAGGGAGAGAAATGCCCGCCTGGTAGGAAAGGTATTGAGTATGGCAGATTTCTACGGCAAATACCCCTGCCACAGAGTAGTCAACCACGCAGGAAGACTGGCCCCCGGATGGCGCGAGCAAGGGGTTCTGCTGGAAGCAGAGGGCATCGTATTAAAAGATGAAAGCCATGTGGATCTGAAACGTTATCAGTGGGACTGCTGAACCTTGTCCCATCAAGATTCACTGTTTCGTAATAACCGCCACGGCACAGGGCATTCTTCCGTCCACAATGAAATAAGCAACATCCTGATACCCTGCCTCCTCAAAAAATTTCTTATAGGAATCCATATCATACTGTCGTTTAAAGTTTGCTCCCGCTAGTTCAAGTAAACGTACTGCCTTTCTGTTTACGCCCTCGGACGCATTGATATAGGTGGGGACAATGATCTTACCGCCCACTTTACATACCCGCACCAGCTCCTTTATGGCTGCATGAGGATCCTCCAGCAAATGTATCACATTGCCGGCGACCACTTTATCAAACCGGTTGTCGCGGCAGTTCAAAGTGGTCATATCCGCACGCTTTACTTTTACGTTCTGATATTTCCCACATTTTTTCGCCGTCTGTCTCAACATGCCTTTAGAAAAATCCGTAGCGATCAACTGTCTGCATTTCGGTGCAATATATTGGCTGATCGCACCCGTACCACAGGCACACTCTAATACAATATCATTTTGCCCAATCTCTTCCGCCACTCTCTCGCCAAGTCCTCGGTACACCTTTCCGTTGTATATCGTTTCAAACAGATCATATAATCCGGACACTTTATCCCAAAACATATGCTTTTCCCTCCAATATTTCTGCTAATATCATTATTTTAAAAGTCACTTTTTTCGCTCCAGCATCTTTAACACCGCCTCAAAGGAATCGCTGTCCAATTCATCCCGCAGCAGATAGAGCAGTTTCTCAGCCGAGTATTCCCCGTAATGCTCTTTCCACCCGGGAACTGCCTCGGNAAACCGATGAAAGGCTAAAACCTTACAGATTTTATCAAGATCCTCCTTCAGAATTTCCTCTGCATCCATAAGNGCCTGCTGTTTGCGCCTGTTGTTTTCCTCCGCCAGTTGATGGATATCATCCAGAGAAACAAGGCGACATTGCGCTATCCTGGCAATATCCGCATCAAGATCCGGCGGCATGGAGATATCCAGAAACAACCGCTCCCTGGGCGTTCTTATGGCCTCACGCACTCCCTTTGCCGTCAATGTATAATGAGGACTGGATGTGGCGGATATCACGGCATCCGCTTCCTCCAAATACCGGTAACGTTCCTGATAGTCCACATTTTCCACCCNGGAATCACCGCTTTGGTATATCCCGTTATGGGACCGGATCGTAGCGATAATCCGAATGTTCTCTTGACTCAAAAGATTTTTCAGGATAATGCCGCCCATCTGCCCGCTGCTTCCGATCAGAAGAACGGTCTTTTGCGGCAGGGAAAGGCGGAATACTTCATTCGCCGCCAACGTTGCCACAGAGACCGAGGTTTTGGAGATCATGGTTTCTGTCTTGACCCGCTTGGCACAGGCCAACGCAGCCTGAAAAACACTGTTCAGCTCGTAGCCCGTATACCCCCGCTCTTTGGAAAACAAATAAGCATCCCGCGTCTGCCCCAGAATCTCATCCTCACCAATTACCATAGATTCCATGCCGCAGACCACACGAAAAAGATGCCGTATCGCCTTTACTCCCTGATAACGTCTGACCAGACTTTTCATCCACTGTCCGTCGCTGCCTGCGATNCGCGCAAACGCTTCTTCCAATCCGGNAAAGCAGTTTTCTTCTCCCTGCACATAAATCTCTGTTCGGTTGCAGGTAGACAGGAGAACGCACTGCTCTACTCTGTCCAGCTTCATAACCGCTTCCAAAAAGTCCTCTGCTTTTTCCCTGGAAATATAACACTTCTGCCTGTCCGAAGATTTCGCCGTTTTATGGCTGATACTGATACACTCCATCTTTGACTCCGTAGATCTGTATTTGTCTTTATTGTAGCAGTGTATCAATGATTTTTCAATTTCCCTTTTGGAACAAGGCAGTTTCCGAAATTTTACCATCCGGTATCAGACAGCACACCAGTCTCTCAAGCTGTTCGGACAGAGGAAGCAGAAGCAGTGTACAGAGTATATTGAACNCCGAATGAGAAACGGCAATTCCGAATAACGACGNCGGCGTATCCAGCAGCTTAGGCACAAAAATCTTTTTCACAATACAAAACACAGTGAGCCAGACCACAGCGCCGATCACATTGAAGGACAGATGAATCAACGCTGCCCTCTTTGCGTTTCTGTTCGCACCGATCGATGAGAGAATCGCCGTAATACAGGTTCCGATATTTTGTCCCATAATAATGGGAATAGCAGCGCCATAGGTTACACGCCCAGTCTCAGCAAAAGCCTGCAGTATGCCTACTGAGGCAGAACTTGACTGGATTACCGCAGTCAATGCTGCACCTGCCAACGCTCCCAGAACGGGATTTTCAAACAGCAGGAACAACCTGCAAAATGCCGGAACACTGCCCAGCCCGGATACAGCGCCTGCCATGGTTTCCATGCCGAACATCAGCATGGCAAATCCCGACAGGACAGATCCGACATCTTTCTTTTTCTCCCTGCAAAACAGATACAACATAATGCCGGTCAGCGCCAAAATCGGTGTAAAAAAAGAGGGATTCCATATTTTTATCAAATTATCCCCACTGTCAATCCCGGTAAGACTTAAAATCCATGCTGTGACAGTCGTACCGATATTGGNACCCATTATAACATTGACCGCCTGCTTCAGATTCATCAATCCGGAATTCACAAGCCCTACCACCATGACCGTGGCGGCCGACGAACTTTGTATTACGGCAGTCGCAGCCAGTCCCGTGGCAAGCCCCATTGCCTTGTTGGTTGTCATTCGCCCCAGCAGACGGCCAAATTTCCCGCCTGCTCTGCGCGTAAGCGCCTCACTCATTATCTCCATGCCAAACAGAAAGAGCCACAGGCCGCCAATGAAAGACAGTACATCGAAGATATCCATCGTTTTACTTCCTTATTCTCCACTTACATAAATTGTACCGCCCCGGCATCCGATCTATTCTTTCATTTACATNGGATAATAAAGGTTTTTCAAAGCAACAAATTTCCATGTACGTCCCTGCATAAACTAAAATAAGGCAGCACTCTGTGCCGCCTCATTTTAATTCAGATATTNTAGCAGGTTGCCCCGCCCTTCAAATGCATCTTCGCATTCAGGATCTCATCCTTATACTTCAAAATCTCATCCGACATAAGCTGCTCCTGCACGTTCTCGAAGCCGATCCGGTTTATGGTATCCGCAAAACGCTCGCCCGTCTTTCCCTGCTCGCGGAAAAGCAGAATCGCCTTTTCCAGAACAGAAAGTACTTCCTCTTCATTCAGGAAAACCTTATCCAGCTTCTGCCCGTGAGCTACTCTCTTGCCCCAGCGTCCGCCGATGTAAACGCGGTATCCGTATGTACTCTCCTCCGCCGCCTTAAACGGACATTTGCCCACGCAGCGTCCGCAGTTGTTGCACTTGTCGGGATCGATCACAAGCTTGCCGTCCACTACCTGGGAAGCGCCCACAGGACANGCCTGAGAAACNTGACATTTTCCNCAGCCACGACATTTNTCCAGATCGATCACCGGCACTCTCTGTCCCACGATACCGAAATCATTCAGATCAGGCTTCACGCAGTTATTCGGGCAGCCGCCCACCGCAATCTTGAACTTGTGCGGCAGTTTGACATCCGCATAGCCATGGAAGAATCTCTCATGAATCTTTTCAGATAATCCATAGGAATCCAGCAGACCGTACTGACAGGTTGTTCCTTTACATGCCACCACGGGACGTACTTTAGATCCGGTTCCTCCGGTCTCCAATCCTTCCTCCGCTAAGAATGCTCTCAAATCTTCTATCTTATCAAACGGTACGCCTACGATCTCCANGGTCAGACGGGTGGTCATGACCACATCCCCGTTTCCGAATCTCTCCGCCGCTTCCGCAATCTTTTTATGCTCCGCCGTGGTGATTTTACCGTTTCTGGTGATCACGCGGACATTGAAATTATCNGTNCCNTTATTGTGCAGACAGCCCAGCGCCTTCACNCGGGTGATCTCCTCCGCCGGAACGGTCACCACACCGGGTGTACTTGCTGCCTTCACCACATTAAAGAAAGCGGCGCCCTCCAATACCTTCGTGTTTGTGTACCCGTAGCGTTTCAGCCTGTTCTGCAGCAGATACCCTCTCTTGCCCTTGGCGCAGACAAGCAATAATTTCTCGTCTTTAGCAAGTCCAGGCACTTCTCCTTTTACTTTCAACAGATCCACATAAGTTGCACCCGGAATGCTGGGGCCTGCGGGATTGACATCGATAATACGGTATCCCTCCGCCGCACCTGCCAGATATTCCGCAGGTGTAAAGCTGTCCATATCTCCGTTTATTTTATTCAAAAGCATATGTACCGCCTGTACAAAAGGATGGATCGCCGTGGAGAAAGGCGGTGCATAGGACAGATCCAGACAAGTCATCTGCTCCAATGTGGCTCCTAAGGTCACCGCCATCACGCCAATATCTGTCACCTTATCTACTGCGCCGGGGCCCAACACCTGTACGCCCAGCAGTTTATGGGCAGCCGCATCCGCCACCAGCTTGATAGCAAACCACGCGCTGTCGGGATAATAATGGGCTTTGTCATCGGTCACTGCCACAACGCAGATCGGATCATACCCCGCCGCCTTCGCCTGCTCTTCCGAAAGACCCGTTCTGCCGCCCGACAGGCCCGGAAGCTTCACCACGCCGGTTCCCAGCACGCCCGGATAAGTCACATCTCTGCCGCCCAGCGAAAGAGCCAGTGTACGCCCTTCCATATTGGCGGAGGAACCCATGGGCGACCACTGTCTCTCACCTGTGAGACGGTTCTTCACCATCGCACAGTCACCGGCCGCATACACATCCGCCACATTGGTAGCCATCTTATCATCCACCAGAATCGTTCCCTTAAACATCTCAATCCCCGTATCCTGTAAAAATCCCGTATTGGGACGAATACCGATGGAAAGAATCACCACATCTGCGGGAAGCAGTCCTTTATCGGTCTGTACGCCTTCCGCTCTCTCCTCTCCCGTTACCCCTTCCAGCCTGGTAGCGGTGAGCACTTTAATACCCTTTTTCGCAAGATGGCGCACCGCATAGTCTGCCATCTCCCCGTCAAAGCCCGGCATGATCTGAGGCGCCATATCAATCAACGTAACTGACAGTCCCTTTTCCAGCAGATTTTCAGCCACCTCCAGACCGATAAAGCCGCCGCCCACTACCACGGCACGCTTCACGCCGTCTCTGGCAATATAATCTCTCGTCTCGATCGCGTCATCCGGGGTACGCATCACGAAAACGCCCGGCAGATTCAGTCCCGGAAGGGGCGGCACTACCGGAGAAGCGCCCACTGCCACGATACATTTATCATACTCATAAACTTCCTCCGCACCTGTGCGAAGATTCTTCGCCACAGCCCTTTTCCCCGCAGGATCAAGCGACACTACCTCTCTCTGGGGATAGACCATTGCGCCTGTAAGTGCACTGTATTTTTCCGGCGTATTCACAATGAGCTGTTCTTTCTCCTGGATCGAACCGCCCACATAGTAGGGCAGACCACAGCCCGCATAGGAAATATCCTTTCCCTTGGTGACGATCGTCACCTCCGCCTCCGGATTCACTCTCTTAAATTTCGCGGCCGCCTTCGTTCCTGCCGCCACCCCGCCAATCACTAACAGCTTCATACTTTACCTCCTTTGTCCCTGTTTCCAATCACCCCATAAAATATTACAGCATTCTCTGAATCGTCGCTGCCGAGCGACGAGTTTTTATCCTTACATAATATTATAAATAATACCTTTATGAAATACAACAATTTCCTAAATCACAAAAATCAACATCCTAAATTCTTCATTTACATACATATAATTTCAACCTTTACAAATAATACTAAAAAACAAAAAATGAAATGATCGCGCGGCTGGACTGCCGCGGTTTAGAGATGGAGGTTACAGAATATGAAGGCAACAGGTATCGTGAGAAGAATAGATGATCTGGGACGCATTGTAATCCCTAAGGAGATCCGCAGAACACTGCGGATCAGGGAAGCGGATCCGCTGGAAATTTATACGGACAGAGAGGGCGAGATCATTTTAAAAAAATACTCTCCCATCGGCGAGATGGGCACTTTTGCCAAGCAGTATGCAGACAGTATGGCTCAGGTTTCCGGGCATATCGCACTGATCTCAGACAGAGACCAGTTTATTGCAGTTTCAGGCGGCATGAAAAATCTGCTGGGCAAGTCCATCAGCAGAGAGCTGGAAGAAAAGATTGACCACAGGGAAAGCGTGGTGGCAACCAAAGGTGACAGAAATTTTATCCGGGTAAGCTCAGATGTGGATGAATTTCATCATGAAGCTATCAGCCCCATCATCTGCGAGGGCGATGTGATCGGTTCCGTGATTCTGGTAGAGACAGATCATAAATCCAAGATGGGCGAAGTGGAGCAGAAGTTAATCCAGTCAGCTGCAGGATTCCTAGGACGACAGATGGAACAATAAACAGAAAAATCGCAATTCCCTATATCATAAACAAACGCCGGCAGGAAAGCATGAAATCGCTTTCCTGCCGACGTTTACCAATCAGTCAGGATCAACATATCGAATGATATCTCCCGGTGTACATTCCAACACAAAGCAAATACGGGCAAGCACATCCGTGTCAATTTTTTCCACACGCCCATTATACCACTTATCAATCACTTCAAAGCGAGCGTTGATGGATCTTGCCAACATATTACGGTTAATACACTTCTCATCCATATATGTCTTAATATCTATTATAATTTTTCCATATTGGTTCATTGTAAATAGATTATTTTTCATGGCAAATTCCCTCTAAATACATACTATCTAAAAAGTAACATCTTGACGAATCTCTTATACATAGTTACTATATATATAGTAATTGTTGTCAATTTTTCATAAAATAAACTAAAGGAAACAGTAAAGTGGTAACTGTCATATTAAGCTGGATCTATATATTTCTAATATGTACACTGATTGGGGTCGGGACACTGCGCCTGTTCGAGAAAAAAATTTTTTCTCTGAGCGGATATCTCATAACGGGCATCATAGTAATTACCGTCTATACGGAGTTTGTCAGTATTTTTATGAAAATAAGCGGCCTCGCCCACATGATTGTTTTGCTGGCTGCTCTTCTGAGCGGATATACAAACCGAAACAAAATAGAACGGCTTTGGAAAACCTATCGTCCCGCCATACGCTCATGGGAAGGTTTTTTCTACGGCTGTTTCGTGGTGCTGACCGCATTCTTTGCGTCCAGAGGTGAATTTCACACGGACACAAATATCTATCATGCGGCGGCGATTCGCATCTACGAAGAGTATGGTCTGGTCAAAGGCATCGGCAATCTGCAGCTTCATTACGCTTACAACAGTTCCTATTTGGCATTTGCTTCCATATTCAGTCTAAAATGGCTGCTTGGATCTTCTCTGCATACAACGACCGGTTTTCTGGAAACCCTTATGTGCCTGTATGCATTTCGAGGGTTAAAAGATTTTAAGCGGCACGAAAACCATATTGCGGATATGATGAGAATAGGAATTTTATTATATGCACTGATAAATGTGACGCGCAGCATGTCTCCTGCAACAGATTATGCATCAATGTACTTTGCACTGTATATTATTACCGCGTGGAGCGAAAACCTGTGTGAAGGCCATTCCGATATTACGGCATATTCTCTGCTGTCCGTTGCAGCGGTTTTTGCAGCTACACTAAAATTTTCCTCATGTATGCTCGTTATGCTTGCCATCTATCCGGCATACTATTTGATCAAGGAGAAAAAATGGAAAGAGATTGCTGCCTATCTTTTTTGCGGGTGCATAATCCTATGTCCCTTTTTAATCAGAAATTATTTCATTTCAGGATGGCTGCTTTACCCTTTCGACAAAATAGATATTTTCGAGACAGCATGGAAAATTCCGAGGGAATATATCCTGCACGACGCAAACCAGATCAAAGTATGGGGTCGATGCCTGTTCGATGTAGATAAAATTGATATGCCGGTTATGCAGTGGCTGCCGGTCTGGTGGAAGCATCATGTGAGCTATGAAAAAATGTTTCTCATAGCTGTGCTTCTCGGATTGCTGCTGGAATTTATAATGTTGCTCAATAAACTTATAAAAAGGCAGAAGCTCCGGCCGCAGCTTATCATACTTTACGCTGCCATATGGGCGAATATTGCCGTATGGTTTTTTATGTCGCCATTTATCAGATATGGTCTCGCCTTCCTGATCGCTGTAATTATGATTGCCATAGGAGAATATCTCAGCAGAGAAAAAAGGGGGTTTTACAGTATTGTAACGGGGAGTCTGGTTTTTTGTATTCTTGCCCTTGTCAGCTACTATGGAGATGAATACCTCATAGATATCGGCGTTTATGTGAAATACAGGCTGAGAGATCCTTATTATATTACCCAAAAAGATTATGATGAAGGTAATATGGATAGCTGTGAAATTAACGGAAATACCATTTATTTCTCCACAGAAGAAGAGATCAACAGCTACCATGTCTTTCCCGGAACATGTTACAAGCCTATGCTGGAGAGAAGCACACTGATCGGAAATAGGATCGAAGATGGATTTTGCGCAAAGTAAATACTTGATTCTCAGCCTTGGGATAATCCACAAGAATGGAGTTATTTATTGATAAAAATATCTTTTCTTGATAAAATAAGCATTGTTTTATACATTCCAATCTTTTGATACCGATGGTAAGAGGATTATAGCATGCACATAACCATTTGTGACGATGATGCAGATTTTGCAGACAATTTAAAAACCTTACTGGAAAAAGAGCTTGCCGTGCTGCATGTCAGCCCGGTTATTTCGGTTTACAATGACGGGAATGCTTTCATTGCGGACAAACCGGACTGTGACGCTGTTTTTCTGGATATTGATATGCCCGCCGTGAACGGCTTTGACATCGCAGAGCAGATCAACCGCATGGGGGAATCCCTCATAATATTTGTTACAATGCATGATGAGCTTGTGTATTCCTCCATTAAATTCCGGCCATTCCGGTTTATCAGGAAATCTCATCTTGCAGGCGAACTTCCGGAAGTATTGAACGCGTTGCACAAGACGATAGGGAAACGCAATGCAGGACGAAAGTTTGAATTTCAGACGAAAACGGGATCCGTTTTTCTCGATGTCAGCAATATTGAATATATAGAAATATACGGACATTGGCTTCATGTCTGTGTGGATGGCGGAGAGGATCTGCAGTGCTACGGGAGTCTTTCGGAATTTGAGAAAGAGCTTGCCCCTTTTGATTTCATACGCACCCACAAAAGTTATCTTGTGAACTGTAAATATATCTATGCCATAGAAAAAGGACAAATCGTTCTCGATGATAAAACCGAGATACTGCTCAGCAGGTACAGGGCCGGAGAAGTCAGGAACAAATTCAGGAGTTATATACGGAGTGAACTATGAATGATATTGCTGAAATCATTGCTTCTCTTGCAGAGACTTATATTGTTGTAAGATTGTGTAATAAGTGCCTCGGTTTTAAGAACAGGAATATGGCACTGCTTAAATCTATGGTCTTCTTTATTATTCTTGCGTCAGAGAATATCCTGACCAGTCAGGAGAAATGGAATGGTGATCAGACTATTTTCATTGAAAGTTTGTCCATTATTGTTTTTATATTTTTGATTGGTATATATGTTTTTCTCTTTCTGGACGGAAAGACTTTTGATAAAATACTGATTACAATCATGCCCGCTATTTCGATTCTGCCGATCAATCTGATCGTTCTCAGTGTGATCCGCACATTATCCGGAGAGTTTATTGTGGATATCATTGAACCCGGCGGAAAAGCACGTATTTGGGCACTGATTTTTAGTAAGCTGGCGTTTTTCCTGTTGTGCGAGTTTATTATACACATGAGAAAACGCAATCGATATTCACTCAGCATCTTTCAGTGGAGCATTCAGTTATCTTGTTTTTTCATAACATTTCTGATTGCTTATGTGCAGCTCAACATATTGATGAAAAATGACAATATGCCGGAGTTTCTTCCGGTGAGTATATTGATTATGGTCCTGAATATTTTGCTGTATGTTTTATTGGACAGAATGAATCGTGACAATATAATCAAAGAGGAGTACCGGATTTCGAAGATTAGCCTTGCTGCACAGGAACGGCTGGTCGATGAAGCGAGAAAACAGTACATGGAAATGAAAACTCTGCGCCACGATATGCGGCATTACCTCATGGCTGCCGCAGAACTGATAGGTGCAGACAGAACGATTGAAGCCAAAGATTATATCGAGAAGATTGTTGATGAAAAAGTAGACCAGGCGGCCTTCGGAATAGACACGGGAGACGTGGTGATTGACGCCGTGATCAATAGCAGGATCGCAGTCTGCCTGAAAAATCAAATCGAAATGAAATGTATGATCGATTCACAGTTTAAAGGCGTGGATGACATCGATATGAGCGTGCTGCTTTCCAACGCGCTGGACAACGCCATAAGCGGATGTGCCGGTGCAGAGTCGGCGGAGATTGAGTTGATCATCGGCACCCGAAAAACTTTTACCTATATTATTGTCAAAAACAGTATCCGAGAGTCTGTTCTTGCAAAGAACCCGGATCTTGAAACGGATAAAGAGAATAAGACGGCTCACGGATTTGGTATTATGTCCATACGGAAGATTGCGGAAAAATATAAGGGAAGTGTCGAATTTAAGGAGGAGGATCATACCTTCATCGTGGAGATCTGGCTCGAAAACGCTTTGTAGTCGCTTCGCCTTCTATGTGCTAAAATGTACCGTTTATGTGATGAGCGTGCCGTTTGTGCGGTGAGCGTTGTAATCAAATTTGCTCCATGATACATTATGAAATTATGAAGATGATTATGCTGCCTGTTATTTCATTGATGCAGCATAGTATAGTACAACAGCGAAAAGGTATGAGCAGAATGAGACACACGAACGTTAAGATCATTACAGTTACGGCAGCTCTGTCGGCAGCATTACTTGGCATGACCGGATGTTCCGGTTTGAAACAGGAGCCGCTTCCCGAGGTGAAACTTTCCATCTGGTGGGGTGACGAGAGCGACAGGGAACTGATCGGGAACATCTTAGAAGAGTTTAAGGCAGAGTATGCTGAAGAAGCTCATTTTGATATAACCGTCAGCAAGGAAGATGTTCAGAATTCAAAAGGAACAGTTTTGTCAAATCCAAGTAACGCCGCGGATATCTATATGTTTGCGGACGATCAGTTTGAGGCGCTCAGGCAGGCAGGGGCGCTTCTTGAAATTACCGAAAATACGGATCAGGTAATCAACGCTAACGGCGGCGTTGATAACGGCGCATGCCGCTCTGCAATGCATGACGGAAAGCTATACGCCTATCCTTTGACAGCAGGAAACGGATATTTCCTGTATTATAATTCGGCGTATTTTGAGGAAGAAGATCTTAAGAGTCTGGACAGGATCCTGGAGATCGCGGCCGAAAACGGAAAGAAAATGACCATGGATTATTCGAGCGGCTGGTATATCTATTCCTTTTTCAAAGGCGCCGGTCTGGAACTGGGATTAAACCCGGACGGAATCTCTAATTATTGCAACTGGAATGCTACAGATACACCTTACAAGGGAGTCGATGTCGCCGAGTCCATGCTTCGGATCGCGATGCACGAAGGCTTCCTAAGCTGTGATGATGCAGGCTTTTTATACGGAGTAGAAAACGGAACGATCATTGCAGGCATCAACGGCGCGTGGAATGTGGAAACCGTAAAGAAGGCTTGGGGAGAAAACTTTGCTGCCGCAAAGCTGCCCTGTTATACGCTGGCAGGGGACAGTGTACAAATGTGCAGCTTTTCAGGTTATAAGCTGCTTGGAATCAACCCTAACTCGGAGAACAGTTATTGGGCCATGAAGCTGGCAGAGCGGCTTTCAGATGAGGAGGCACAGACCAAACGGTTTGAACTGGTCGGGGAGTGCCCCTCAAATATCAAGGCGGCCTCATCCGCGCTTGTGCAGACTTCCCCTGCGATCGCGGCGCTGGCGGAGCAGTCAGAATACGCTTATGCCCAGCGTATAGCGGACTCCTACTGGCATCCAACTTATATTTTCGGGATCACAATCGCAGGAGGAAATTCGGACGATCAGGATCTGCAGACTTTGCTTGATAATATGACCATGGAAATAACGGGAACGGCCGAATAGCCAAAACCCGAATATGTATTTTATGGGAGGAGCAAATGAAACTGATCAAACGTATTCCTTTTCAAATGTTTATACTGAATCTGATAGCAAGTATTGTATGTGTTGCATGTGTTCTGGTCATGCGGTATACCATGAACGAAATATCATATGGATATAAGCAGAACATTGAACAAAATATAAGAGACAGGCTTAATATGTCCGATCTGTGCAGAATGATGGGGCGGCATCACATCATTGTCTCTTGGCATACTCTGACAGATTCTCCCGAAGAAAAACAACTCTATGAGGAAAAAGCGGCGCTGTTACAACAAGATATCATGAATAAACTGGATGAGATCATTGAACATATCTCGCTAAATGAAGAAGAGCAGTTGTTTCATACAGTATATTCCAATACGATCGGCTATTTTAGCGATGCGGACAATGTATTTAAGATGAGCCGTGAAGGCAACAGTGATACCGCAAAATATTATATTACTTCCTATCTGGCGGATTCTATCGATGAGATCACCGACAATATTGATCTTATGGATGAATATATTGTCGAGCAGATAAATGCCACCAGTGAAAAGATAGCGCACAGCATTTACATAGCTGAAATCAGCGAAAAGATATGTATTGTGAGCATGTGTCTTGTTATGGCGATATGCATTATTCTGTGTGTCAGTATAACGTCACGGCTGGAAAGGTACAAGAATCTGCTGGAGGAGGAAAATGAGCGTAAGACACAAAGGTTGATCCAGCATAACTGCAAAATGCTTGCTCTTCAGGAGAATGCTATTATTGGAATGGCCGACCTGATCGAGAGCCGCGATCAGGACACGGGAGAGCACGTGAAACGTACCAGCAGGTATGTGGAACTTCTGACGCATGCCGCGCAGAAAGCAGGATATTGCAGGGATATTCTGACAGATGACTATACGGAACTTCTGATCAAGGCGGCGCCTATGCATGATATCGGCAAGATCGCGGTTTCGGACGCTATTTTACAGAAGCCCGGACGCCTTACCGATGAAGAATTTGAAGAAATGAAGAAACATACCACTGCGGGCGGACGCATCATCGTGGATGTTATGAGCAATATAGAAGAAAAGAGATATATTGACATAGCCACACAGGTTGCGGAGGCGCATCACGAGAAATGGGATGGGAGCGGCTATCCTAAAGGGCTTAAAGGCAATGAAATTCCTATCTGTGCAAGGATCATGGCGGTGGCGGATGTCTTTGACGCATTGATCTCCAAGCGCTGCTATAAAGAAGCAATGCCTGTGGATAAGGCGTTTGATATTATAAGAGAGTCCGGCGGCAGCCACTTTGACCCTGAACTTTCCAGACTGTTTTGCGGGATCAGGAGTGAGGTGGAAGCGGTTCTTGGGAAGTAGTAGTATCTCTTTTGCCTTCCTATGTACTCCTAAAAACTATGTCTTTAAAAATACAGGGCATTTTCAACAGCCTTCTTAATGACAGTACTTGAATTTGTTGCACCGGATACCGCGTCAACATCTATTTTCTGATCCTCTACGATTTTATTTATAACAGCTTCCGCGGGTTTTCCCCGCTCATTTCTATGTTCTAAAATGATAATATTTGTGATCTCTCCGTTTTCTACCGTTACTTCCACTTTCGCATATATAACATTTACATCATATTCCCCAATATAAACTCCGTCGGGAATATCAGAAATATCAATGTTCGTGAAGGTCGTTTCCTTTACCGCCTTTTTATAATCTGCAATACTGTTCAAATAAACCGCCATATAGATCAATCCTATGAGACAGAGTAATACGGCAACAGTTGAAATGATCCTTTTTCTCGATATTTTCATTTTGAGCACCTCCTAATCCTTTTGCCTGTTTGCAATCGAATGGTACAGCATTTGAAATCCATACTCTAAAAACTGCTTTTTAGATAATCCCATTGCCTCTCTAATGTATTCTTCTTTGTTTGCGGCAAGCTGAATGATTCCGGCAAGCATACCCCAAAAATTAAATATGGTGGGCATGATTTCCAAATCACTGCGCAAATCTCCCTTTTCCATGCCGGATATCAAAAATTTTTTTATTATCTCGTTGATCTCCTCTCCCACTTGATAAGTTTCCTTTTCTTCAGGCAGACAGTTCCGACTTTCAAAATCAACGTTAATTTTATCCAGCACCATTTTGAAATAAAAGGGAAACTCCTCCTGGTACTGCACCAGCCCCTGACAGATGCAATCATATCTTTTCTTTGTAGTTTCCTGCTGTGCCAGCGCAAGGACTATATAGTCATAAAGTTTTTTCATGCTATTCAGTACCAAAATACCAACAATTTCTTCTTTGTTCTCGAAATACACATACAAAGTTGCTTTACTGTATCCGGCTGCTTTTGCTATATCGTCCATAGAAGTCGCTGCAATTCCCTTCTCCATAAACAATGCCGACGCGGCAGAGGCTATATTTTCCCTGTGTACACTTTTGGGTTCTTTTTTTCTCCGTCCCATATGTTCCTCCTTGCAATAATTAAACTCACAGTTTAATTATATGCAGAATTATTTTTCCCGTCAATGACATATTTAGATTGACTAGCAAAAGATATTACAGGCCGGTGATGCAATCCCTTCCATGCGGGCTTTGGCAAAATCGATTCATGTAAGTGTTATTACCGTTCAAAAAGCCTATGAAGATTTGCAGAGGGATGGTTTTATCGAAACGACCGTCGGCAGAGGAAGGTTTCCAAAACCTTTGCAAAGTCAAATATAAAACAAAACCATGGAACCGATGCCATAACGCAGTGTCGCGAAATGTTGACAAATTGAGTGGGACATCATATTATGTGACTAAAATAAGCGATAAAAATACAATAAATGGAGTAAAACAGAAATGCTATATCTATTACCAACACCCAAAAAAGTGGAGGAAAGGGAAGGAAACTTCCTGTTTTCTTATGAGACATGGATCAATGTAGAGCCCGGCTGTTCGGAGAAGGTGACGCGCCAGACCGGGCTTTTTTACGAGAGAGTGAAGGAAATTCTGGGGTACGCAGGAACGTTTCGGAGAGGAATGGGAGAAAAAGGCGACATCGTATTCAGACAGAACGATGAGATGGAGAAGCAGAGTTATATATTGGATATTAATGAGGACGGAATCCTTCTCCAAGGTGAGGAGAGCGGTCTATGGTTTGGTATGCAGACACTTTTGCAGGTTTTTGGCTGCTCGGGGGCTATGCTGCCGTTCCTTCATATTGAGGATGCACCGGAAATTCCGAACAGGGGCTATTATTTTGACTGTTCGAGAGGCAGGATACCTAAATTGGAGTGGCTTAAAAAGCTGGCGGATCGGATGGCTTACTATAAACTTAATCAATTACAGCTCTACGTGGAACATACATATCTGTTCCGTGGAATGACAGAACTTTGGAAGGATGACACGCCGCTGACTGCGGAAGAAATCATAGAGTTTGATTATTACTGTAAGGAGCGGGGAATCGAACTGGTTCCGTCTCTGTCAAGCTTTGGACATCTCTACAAGCTGCTTTCTTCTAAAAAGTATTCTCATCTGTGCGAGTTGGAGGGATATGAGCAGAAACCGTTTTCTGTCCGCAGAAGAATGCATCACCATACGATTGATACAACGAATCCGGAGAGTATTGAACTGATTAAGGGAATGATCCATGAATATATGCAGTTGTTTTCTTCCAAACAGTTCAACTTCTGTGCGGATGAGACGTTTGATCTGGGAATGGGAAGAAGCAAAGAGGCAGCAGAAAGACTGGGAAAAGACAGAGTGTACATTGACTTTGTGAAAGAACTGGCGCAGTTTGTTATAGATAATGGCAGAAGACCGATGTTTTGGGGAGATATCATTGTAGGATTCCCGGAAATGATAAAGGAACTTCCTGAGGGAATTATCTGCCTGAACTGGGGATATGATCCGAATCAGAGTGAGGAACCGACAAGGAAAATATATGAAGCGGGTGCCATTCAATATTGTTGTCCGGGATGTCATGGATGGAACCAATTTGTAACGCCGAACAGGAACAGCTACAACAATATCAGACGCCAATGTGAGTTCGCGAAAAAGTATGGAGCAATAGGTGTGTTGAATACAGACTGGGGTGATTATCTGCATTTGTGCCACCCGGACTTTTCTCTCGCGGGCATGATCTATGGGGCGGCATTTTCATGGAACAGTAAAATAATGAATTACGAGGAAATAAACCGTCAGATTTCCCGGATTGAGTACGGTGATCCTACGGAAAGTTTCTTAGGTGTTGTGGAGGAAATACAGGAGAACAGTGCATTTGAATGGGGGACGATCTGTCAGTACAGAGAGTGGCGGCTTGGTATTATTGATCCGGATTTGAATCCAGAGCAAATGAAAGAATATCTTCAAGATATGCTTGCGGACGTGGACGGTAAAAATGAGCGGCTTGGAATAATCAAGGAGAAGCTGTATCGTCTGATCAATTGTCTGGACACAGCGAAACGGGAGTTGGTTTATCCTTATATTGTAGCGGTAGAAGGAAACAGACTCTTTAACGAAGTGGGAAAAGTGGTTGCAACAAGGCAGTTTGGGCTTGCGTTTTCCCCCATGCCGGATTGTTGGGATTTAGCGCAGAAACTGGAGGAGTGGCTGTACTTTTACAAAGAATTGTACCGAGGTGTCAGCAAGGAGGGCGAGCTTTGGAGGACGCAGGAATTAGTCTGCTGGTACGGTGATTATCTGCGGTCGTGATGGTTAGCAGGGCATACGCTAAAAGCTATGCCCGCCACCGCCAGTAAAGAGAGATTGTTTAGGAATCGGAATCTCAACCTTTTCATTCTCAGGATCATCTCCCTGATACACATTTACCATGTCAAATCCCGGCTCCATCCTATCTGCTACGCTATAACCGGAAATGCGAAATGCCGCCTTTCAGTTACCCTAAAACAGATTTTATTAATGGCAAAGAAAATAATTGACTAACAGCGCAAAGATGTTATAATGTACTTGTACATTAAGTACACTTATGGAATAGAGGTAATGTATTGTGGAAATCATCATCAGTAACAATGCAAACAAACCAATTTATGAACAAATCACATCTCAAATCAAGGCAATGATCATGAGCGGCGAATTACAGGCCGGTGAAGCAATCCCTTCCATGCGGGCTTTGGCAAAATCGGTTCATGTAAGTGTTATTACCGTTCAAAAAGCCTATGAGGATCTGCAGCGAGACGGTTTTATCGAAACGACTGTCGGCAGAGGAAGTTTTGTATCGGCACAGAACAAAGAATTTTATCAAGAAGAACAGCAGCGTATCGCAGAGGAGCATTTACAAACAGCCGCCGAGATCGGCCGAATGAATCATATTTCCCTTGAAAAACTGACGGAACTGTTGGCACTGTTTTATCTGGAGGACGAATAGCATGGAGAATATTTTAGAGTTACAGCAAGTTTCCAAAACCTTTTCAAAGTCAAATTTTACATTGGATCATGTGTCTTTTTCATTGCCATACGGAGCCATCCTAGGTTTTGTCGGGGAAAACGGCGCGGGCAAAACTACGACGATCGGCTGCATTTTAAATACGATTGCCAAAGACGGAGGCATCGTAAAGCTGTTTGGCAGGGAAATGCTGGATGCTGATACGGATATCAGAGAGAAAATAGGCGTAGTCTATGATGGCGATAACTTTCCGGAACATTGGACCGCAGAGCAGTTATCGAAAATTATGCAGGGAGTTTATACAAACTGGGACGATAAACTGTTTCGCAGATATTTAAAAGATTTTCAATTGCCGCCGAGGCAGAGGATCAAACACTATTCCCGTGGTATGACGATGAAACTGGCGATTGTTGCGGCGCTTGCCCATCATCCGCAATTGCTGATTTTAGATGAGGCTACCAGCGGATTAGATCCCATTATGCGTGATGAGATGCTGGATATTTTTCTTGATTTTGTACAGGAGGAAGACCACTCTATTCTGTTCTCTTCCCACATCACAAGCGATTTGGAAAAGGTGGCGGATTATATCACTTTCATCCATAACGGCAGTCTTATTATGACTGTATCGAAAAATGACTTGGCATATCACTATGCCGTTATGCGCTGCAAGGAAAGTCAGTTTCTAGCATTGGACCGCAGCGATATTATCGCATATCGAAAGAGAGATTTTCAGATTGATGTGTTAGTCTCTGACGGAAAAGAAGCGCAGCGCAAATACAAGGATGTTGTTGTTGACCATGTTTCACTCGATGAGATCATGGTGCTTTTAGTAAAGGGGGAACGGGTATGAAAGGTCTTTTGAGAAATAATATATACGGAACACTTTCAAATGCGAAAGTATTCTCCAAATTTATGAGTTTATTCGGAATTTTCGGTGTCGTTGTGCCTGATCAGACGGTGCAGATCGGTTTTGTGATGATAGGTATTATCGGATTTTCCGTGAGTACGATCATTGTTACAAAGAATGAGTTCACTACGAAATGGGGAAAATATAAATTAACCTTACCGGTAAAACGGGCGGATATTGTCAAAAGCCAATATTTAAACCAGGTGATCTGGCTGCTTGTCGGAACATGTTTTGTCGGAATTGAACTTGGTTTGTCATGCCTTTTTCACGGATGTCCTTTTGACCAGCCTATTGACATTCTTACGATGTTTGCGTTGGCAATCAGCATGTGTCTTTTTATGGGAGCCATATTCTTTCCGCTCTTCTATGCAGGCGGGGCGGGAAAAGGCGAAGTATTCTGGATCATTGCCATACTCTGCGCGTTCGGCATTGATTGTACGCTCGTCACGATATTGAATGGTCTGTTGGAGCCGGGAATTACGACCATCGTATTCGGGGCAGTTGCTTTGATCGTATTTTCATTGACAGCTTTTGGAGTGTCTTATCTGTTAACCGTCGCTATCTATAGCAATAAGGAATACTAAACCTTATCAATCGTAAAGACAATTTCGGATTTCCCGTTGGAATCTTCATATTTGCTGCTATAAGTTTCAAATCCTATAGTATTTCGCTTTGTATTGTCATCTATTTTTATCTGCTCAATATTCTTTATATGTGAGATCAGCTTTTTCTTACTGTATTTTTCACTGCTATGTCCACATATGTATTCCGTAAAGTCTAATTTTAACGTATTTTTTATGGTCTCATACAAGTCATTCATAGACAATGAACCATAATTGAATAGCCATAGTCCCTCATTTAAAGCATCGCCTGCAACCAGAAGTTTTTCCTCTGGTATTAGCAAACCGACAGACCCCTTTGTATGCCCTGCTAAAGAAACAACAATCACATTTTTATCTCCTAAAGATATTTTCTGACCAATCTCTATATCTTTCAAATCATACGTCTTTGGGTTCTTTTTTTCAAAATACTGTATAACATCCCATTCTTCCCGTAACGCATAAACAGTGTCAAACCAATGATTTCCTCCAATATGATCTGGATGTCCATGGCTGTTTATCACCATATATGGAGTAGAAATATTGTCCTCAACAAAAGTTCTCAAATCGCGATTCCCATATCCTGTGTCTATCAAAAGAGCAAGCTTACTCCCTTTCACAAGTGTACAATATACACCTTCATCTTCCGCAATCTGCCATATATTTTCACTTATTTCGGTATATTCATACATTTTTCCACTCATATTTTCATCTCCAGAATCCTGATTTGTTGAATTATTCAATGCCATTAGGCATCTGTAATTTTGTATCAAAGCATAATGTCATTATTCTCACAAAATTTTAATACATCTTCCTCAAACAAACTATAATTTATTTTTCCTCTCTTGGAAACAGATTTTACAGAGGCTAATACATTATTTGCTATTAATTTCTTCTTTGTGGAAATATCAGCTTTAACATATTCTTCATAATCAATTTGCAAACTTACGNNTGCAAAACCAGCTTTGGGTTCACATTTTTTTAAAGTTTTCCAATATCCTCTGGCTATCTCTGTTTTTGGAGCAATAATTGGCACTATACCAATAATATGTATTACATCGCTATATTCCTTTTCTCTTACAAAAGCTGATAATTCTCTGCACATCCAGTATATTTCATCCTCAACGCCATACTCATTTGTATAATATGATGGCGAATTAATATTTAACTCCATTTTCGACTCCTTTTATCATTTTCTTCTTTCTAATACTATATTATCGTTTCCCATATTACCATAACACTTATCAACAAACTACCATACCTTACTTTACACGCATAACACTTTTATGTATTGCTAATAGTTATACAAAAGCGTATACTAATATCAAACCAAAAGAAAGGCGGTAATCAATCTATGGCTACAAAAAGCGCAAACGTACTTGCTCGTGTTGAACCAGAAGTAAAAGAACAGGCAGAATCTATCATGTCCAAGCTCGGATTACCTGCTTCTGTTGTTATCAATGCATTATATAAACAAATCATCATGACTAAGAGCATCCCTTTTTCACTATCATTACCCAAAGAACCTACTACATTTGATTCTATTANCACAGAAGAATTCAACTCCATAATGGAAACCGGATTGGCACAAGCCAAGAATGAACAATCGCGTCCTGCATCTGACGTATTCGCAAATTTAAGACGGGAGATAAGATAATGGATAAAACTTACATTGTAAAAATCACCTCCCAAGCTGAAGAACAAATACAGGAAATCATACATTATATAACCTACGAACTAAAGGCTCCCGATGCTGCTCTTCATCTATTAGATGCATTAGAAGATTCATTTACATCACTCGCGCAATTTCCTCAACGCGTAGCCTTAATTGATGAAGAACCATGGCGCACAAACGAAATACACCGTTTACCAGTAAAAAATTTCCTTGTGTATTTCTGGATAGATGAAGATAATATGAATGTCCATGTAACCGCTATAATCTATGAAAAACGTAATCAACTACATCAGTTATCACAGATGAATATGGAATAGCGTTAAACCCCCTCATTTTTAGAGGGACTTTAGTGATCCATTTACACACATAGCACTTTTTATATATTGCCAGCAATTGTATAATAGCGTATGCTAATATCAAACCTAAAGAACTTACCACTGATATATACTAAATTATATATTATATTACATGAGGAACAAATAATGGAAGAGTTTAAGTATCAATTTAAGGCAGTAAATGACCGGAAAAAGATTGGCGGCTCTAATATTACCAATATCATTGAAGGATTTCCATCTGATTACATGGAACAGGCCATATTGATTTATGGCAAACTGAAAACTCTTTTTGGAGAACCCATATATGAGGAAAAGGATCTGGAGAATCAGTATATTTATGGAGTTGTCACGACAACGGAAGACGGCAGGGNAATTTGCCTGCACGCATACAATGGCCCATCAGGGCCCGCGATTGGCGGACAACAGGATGCAGAGAGCAGAAAAGCCGCATATCAGCTAATTGAGTTGATTCAGCAAGCGTCTCCTACTGATTATGATTATGTCGGTTACTATTTGGACGGTCCCGTTCGGATACGGGAAGGAATAAAAAATGGTGTTCCTTATTTCGAGGAAATGCCGCTGGATGATCTCTCGGAAGAAGAAATGGATAAGATATTCCGAGAGGTAAAAGGCTTTTAATATCAAATTATTTTTTCACGCCCTTCGCCCCGGACAGGTTCGCATTCTGTAANATNTTGCTGTCAAAGGANGTCATCATACTCTTCTCTTCCCGCTCTCTNTTGAGNGCNAGTTTCACCATGTCANTCAAGNNGNTCNGCNTANGGNTTNCCNAGNGCCTCCCANAGATAGAANGCNAGNGANCCNGGNATNGGGTTGATCTCATTGACATACACNTNNTCNGTATCCTTNTCNATCATAAAATCAATTCTGGANACACCGTTACAGCCAAGNNNCNGGAANGTNTTNACNGCCANTNNCCGAATNTCCTCCCGCTTTTCNGGNGTAAGGTTNGCCGGCAGTTCTCTCTTNGCCGTCCGCATCCCTTCGGAGCCGCCCTTACCTCCCGCCACATACTTATCTTCATAGCTGAGGATCTCATCGCTGGAAATCGGCTCNTCACACTCGGANGCNTTCGCCTCCTCGCANTCNCCNAAAACNGCGCAGTTGATCTCCCGCAGATTCATNATCGCATGTTCTATTAANACCTTCGGTCCAAAGGTAAANGCATACTCTAACGCCTCCCGCAGTTCCTCNNTNTCNTTCGCNANCTTAATGCCCACGCTGGANCCCAGATTCACAGGCTTGACAATGACGGGNTAGGATATCTTTGCCTCCACCTTCGCATAAGCCCCTTCCTCGTTCTTCTGATATTCTCCGGCATGCAGCGTCACACAATCGAGGACAGGAATGTCGTTATCCTTCAACACCGTCTTCATTACATACTTATCCATCGTCACCGCCGATGCCATCACATCACAGCCCACAAAAGGAATATTGTAGTGCCGCAAAAATCCCTGCAGGGAACCATCCTCCACATTAGCGCCATGCACCACCGGGAANGCCACATCAATCTGTGCCACCTCNGANCTGCCAAATTTCTTNTCNGGATATTGGATCANCTTTACNCCGTTNTGNTCACTCATCANAAATACNCGNGTACTCTTNTTTAANAGNTCGGGAATATTTCTGTAGTTNGCGATATCNGCGATCGGTTCNCCCGTATANAGNTCGTTNTCCTTCGTGATGTAGATGGGNATCGGCTCNTANTTCTCTTTATCGAAAGCNTTATACGCCTGTAANCCGGAGATGACNGACACCTCATGCTCCACACTCTTACCGCCAAAGAATACACCGACACGAATTTTCATAGCTGTTTCATTCCTTCCTNAAATATCTCTAACATTATAGAGCCNTGCATTTCGCAAATCGCGNTTNCGNCTCNGTGCTTACGCATAGTTNTCCGGCAGATCNTTNTCGATCAGAATCACCTTCTGTTTCTCATTNGGNATTGCATTCACCATCTGAAATGCCTCCTGCAAAGAATCCACCAGAATCATCTTCCCCTGCGGGAACCCAGCCTCTAACAGCCCATCCTGAATCGGTTTGGTCTGCTCCTTCCCCACCANCACGGCATAGTCGCACTTATCCGCGGCATAAACGCCTACCTCTTTATTTTCANCATACTGCTTTTCTCCCAATTCCACCATACCCGGCGTCATCAGGATGCGCAGTTCCTTAAACATAGACAAAGTATCGAGTGCCGCCTCAAAACCATTTTTGTTGGAGTTGTAAGCGTCATCCAGTATGATGCGGTCCCCTNGCCTGATAAGCTGCAATCTATGAGGNACGCTCTCCAACTGNTTCACNGGATAAATCAGCTTTTCCATAGGAATGCCCAAGGTATGTGCCACGGCAATGGCACCGGCAATATTCTGTACATTGTGGCTTCCCACCAGCTTCGTATGAAAGTCNTGNACCACACNNTTNTCATCCCGCATCTTAAAAGAAGAACCTCTGGCAGACACTTCGATATCATACGCCCGAAAGGCCACNTTTTCTTCCGTCGTACCGTAGCTTACCACGGATTTTTCTATTTTATGCTCCTTAATGTAACTATTGTCGTAGTTTAGAAATACTTTTCCCGTCTCCGGCACNGCATCCGCCAGTTCAAANTTGGTGGAAATAATNTTCTCTATGGTATGGAANCTCTGTAAATGCTGCGGCCCGATGGANGTAATNATGCCGNAATCCGGNTGCACCAGATCACAGATCTCCTTNATATCCCCCACTTCNCTGGCNCCCATCTCNCAGATNAANATNTCNTGNAAAGGTTTCATNTTCTCNCGGATCGTNCGCACCACACCCAGNGTCGTATTAAAATTNCCCGGNGTATACANCACATTATACTGTGNGGAAAGCAGNGTATTTAAAAAATATTTNACACTGGTCTTNCCGTAGCTTCCTGTCACNCCNATGACNTTCAGATTCGGCATNTNCCGNAAAAGACGNGCNGCNTCNTTNATNTANTNNTGATNGATCCCCTNCTCTATNGGATGATTGATCAGATTCACAAGNANAATNANAAACGGCTGTAAAATNAACANCNNCANCAAAACCATNCACACATTCCGCATCANAGGATGCAAGGGCANTATCCCGGCNTTTTGTATTACCACCACATNATTCCCCANGCCNGCAANTAANCCGGGAAGCAGNACCNCCGCCACANCAAGCANATACAATANCCCNNTGGTNANNAGCATNCGTNCTNACCCGNTTNGTGTANACCAGCGGTTTNTTCGCNNTNTGAGGTTTGTTGACCAATATNGTCATTCCNTTCATAACACAGGCCGCTATCATGCANCCCNTACTGCCCACGAGCACCANCGGCANGGANATAATNGCATACAGGCATTTGCCAAGCAGCCGCCCCACATTNGTATGCACTNCCATCCATTCTCTGTACTCCCGCGGTTTATAGGANTTNTGCTGNAACATATGCATCAGATANANNANATACCAGACNGCNCCCACCAGATAAGTGATAAGCCANATNACAAANANNACANTATNCATA
>JAAUZW010000036.1:119083-156971 GCA_014804385.1 Lachnospiraceae bacterium
TCTGTGATTCCTCTCTGTCTCAAAAATCAGACGTTCCTTTTTCGCCTGACGNGTTNGAGTCCCGTCTCGCCGGGCACTAAANNCNTCATNNTNCAAANAACGCNTTCAATGCACCGTTCACCTTGGCAGGCTGTTCCGCAAAGGAAAAATGTCCTGCCCCTTCGCACACCACCAGCCCCGCATCCGCAATCAATTCTTCCATCCGTTTCGCATCTCCGATGGGCGTAGCCGTATCCAGATCGCCCCAGATCAAAAGAGTCGGACACTTCACCAGATGGATCAGCGGCTCCAGATCCTCGTTGACCACCTTCACGAGGGTCGCCCGCATCAGAGGCGTTGCGCTGTTATAATCGGAGGAACCTCTTTTCCGCCGCATATTCTCCACCGCATCGGGATAGAGGAAATGCATCACTTTCGTGCTCATAAACGCCCGGCCGATCTTATAGCATTTCAGGCTCACCTTTTGCCCAAGGCTTTTCTTCGGCAGAATGCCGGCACTGTCGATCAGCACAACGCGCTCTATAGAAAAAGGCAGATCCTTTCTGGCGTTCATCTTAAAAAAGACCCGGCCTCCGAAGGAATGCACCACCACACTCAGATTTTTCAGAGAAAAGGTGTCAATAAAATGCANTACAAAATCTACATAGTCATCCACGCACCAGGACACAGATGGTTCCGGAGTCTTTCCGAACCCGGGCATATCTAAAGCGATCACCCGCCTGCTCTGCTTCAGGGTATCTATGATTCCTTGATACAGAGTGATATTCGCTCCCCAGCCGTGCAGAAGAAGTACGACNTCTCCCTCACCNTCATCTATATAATTCACAGGAATTTCATCTATCTTTTTAACCATATATTCTCCCGTGCGCCCGTGCTATTTTCAATTTATGCACTATTTTATACCTATGTGCAGCCCTCGACAAATATGTTTATGTATCAGCCTGTAGACTCCTGTCATTCCTTTCCTATTGTACTTGATTCCCCCCATTCTATCAACTCCCTTTTATCTATTCCCCATTACGCCGCGATATAATCCTGATAATCCTCCTCACTCGCAAACAGCATATATACACCGTTCACATATCCCATATAACCGCTCTCCACTGCATATCCTTTCATATCCTCTTACTCCTTTCTNTNCGTCGTTCCGAACCTGTGTTCTGGTAAAAGGATATCATGTATAGAGTCCCATATTTCGGACTTTAAAATGTACATTGACTTTTCCTTTTTAATATGCTGTAATAAATTGTGAAATTTCAAATATATAGGCTAAGTGCAAAGGTCACATTTATGTTGTGGAAAACGATAAATTTACAACTGATGAAAGGTTTCATTTATCTCCCTTACGGGGATAGTGCGCCTTTTTTCAGANAAATTTGTCATAAACATATTCCATTGTAAGCAGCATCGAGTGTTTTACAAATAAAAAGCCGCGCATTATCTTCTTAACAATCATGGAAACAGGCAAGTAAAGATACGGAAGTAAGTATCTTACAGTTCAATCATTGTTAAGGAGGTTTTTTTATGTTTAAAATTAAAAAGCAATTATCGAAATTATATTTGTCTTCCCTGCTGGGCAATCTGTCGCTTACGGGCGCATGGGTTGCCATTTTGGCGGCAAGAGGTTACAGTCTGGTGGAAATCGGCATTGCAGAAACCGTTTTTCACATCACAAGCCTTATCTTTGAAATGCCGTCGGGAGTACTGGCAGANGTNTTCGGCAGAAAGAAAATGCTCATTGTAAGCAGCATTATGAGAATGATCGGAAATATCGTTATGATACTTTCCAATGGCCTGTCTATGGTTTGTCTTTCNCTTGCTTTTTACGCATTGAGCTACAATTTCGCCTCCGGTTCAGACGAAGCNTTGGCATACGATTCTCTCAAAATTGCCCGAATGGAAGGCAAGTTTGAGAAATACTGTTCCAATCAGCTTGTCATATACCGCCTTTGCAGCGGCATCTCCACCTTGTGNGCGGGCTTTGCTCTTTTTATCGGTTACAGGATCGCATACGGAACAGNCCTGATAACAGGCGCGGTACAAATTNTGATACTNNNTTCTCTNTNTGAGGTTTANGCNGGGAATGANAACACAGAAAGCACANAAANAGGACACAGAAACCTATCCGAGGTTGGCNGCGAGTTGATCGNNTGCTTCAAAGAAAGCCTTTCTTTTCTGGGAAAAGCAAGAAAAGCGATCAGACTCATGCTGTGCAACTCTTTCGTGGGCGCTGTTGACATTCTGCTGCTGTTCTTTTTGCAGGCAAAGCTCCAGGGGAAACTGCCTGCATGGTGGCTTGGATTTGCCCTGCTGTTTATGGAAATGGGCGGCATCGTGGGATCAAANCTGATATTGCAATTTCCAAAACTAAAATACNGAGGTGTGTTTGCTGTAACCACAACGCTTGTATTTATGGGAGTTTTGGCAGAGCATTCCTCAATGTGGGCAGTTATGACATTGGGAGGCTTTTTAGCAGCGGTGGGCGACGACGCGATACAGGTACGGACAAATGCGATCCTGCAGGATATGTTNCCATCGGAGCAGCGCGCAACACTTACCTCTGTAGAGTCCTTTTCGTTNTCNGTCATTATGATAGTATTGTCGCCGCTCGCAGGAATTGTTTTTACATATTGGTGATCCCTATTTAATTTTATCCCAGAACTGCCGCATCAAAGCCTTGCAGAGAATGCCGTATTTTGGCATTCTCTTGTGTGAGACTTAGTACTTCTCCACGAAACAGCCCTTGCTGTGAGTGGTTAGAAGTACTTCTCACACGATTTTCGTATCCCGACAATCTGTTCNCCTTTNTGCAGAGCAACCCGGTATACGCCATACAAAAACANGATAANAAACAGAGCCAATCCCAGAAGAAGNGCAAGNGTCTTTAACTCTGNNNCGNNATAACGTCCNTCGTTAAACCAGCTCATGGCTGCCGAAAACAGGAAACCGACCAGACATCCGAGCACTGCCGGATACTGGAANATCTTAACCAGCTGTTTTGCCAGAATATTCCGCTGATATGCTTTCCCGGCGCCGAGCTTTGAAAGATTCTCAAATAATGCCCGGTTATCGGACGCTATGGAAATGCTGCGTACATAGGACATGATCGCGGCTGCTGTCAGNGTAATAATGGCGATATACAGACAGAGCATGATATATACACAAAATGTCTGCAGGAANATTTCATTGGTGACTACGACAAAAGCGGGCGCATATTTCCAATCGCCNAAAAGGAGCGCNTTATCCATGGACATNTCAATTTTTCCCGCCAGNGCATATTCNCGNCCCTGTTCTGNNGCNANCTTTTCTTCCTGNGCNTCATATAANCCCAGATGATTGGACAGGTCTGTTGNATGTTCCACATATTGACGCATCAGATCATGGGCAAACGGATAGGAAGCGGATAAATCTTCCACATCAAAAAGGACAAGGTGCTCTTNGTGGNTTTCCGTAAGACCTTCCGAAAGNNNCGCATAATCCNNGTCATTCANCACATAGGCATANGGATCACTCATAGCCGACAGTGCGTCATATTCCAGNGTTCCGCTGTTTATCAGGGAAAGCGACCTGNCGGTATCGGGATTGGANGCTTCCCATAGACCATCTGTAAANTCCCAGATANTTTCTTTATAATCCGTGGGAGTAACGGTCTGATAAGTACCGGAAGGCACATCTGCTTTTCGGCCGGTCAGACATTCATAACTATCCTCGGAGAGAAAAAGCCCATATTTGCTTTGCACGCTTTCTACGGTAATATACTGCATATCATCATTGAGATCTCTGCATTTATAGGAAATGAGGAAATTACAAGCGTNCGTTTCTCCGAATTNTTTTATCTCGACACNATAGTANTNAGCAGTCTTTTCAATATCCTCTTTTGTGATCTGCTCTTCCAGGGCGGGATAATGCAGGGCAAATCCCTTNGAGTTCGTCAGATCAAACAAGGCNCTGCTGTCGGCATAGAGGGCTCCNTAATACCCTGCAAAAATNCAGGAAAAGAGTAAAAGCACGATNACACACATATTTCTGGTTGCGGATTTGGCAAAAAAGCGCATCATGCTGATGGAGACCATATTCTTATAAAATTTCTCCTTTTTCTTCCCAAGACGGTTCTGGGCTACAATATTTAAAAGCACCAGATAAATACCCGCCAGNGAAAAGAGAAAGAACAGGTTNGTNATNCTCGGAAAGCNTATAATGAAAAACATAGGCTGACAGGGANGGAAGNGCAAGACCGCCGAAAATTCCCACAAATATGAAGACAACGCCGACCGTAAAAGTCCACGGCTTGATCTCTTTTACCATCTCCGTTTTNTNCTGCGTCCTCAGAATTTCCATAATGTCGGTACGCTTTACGAATTTCCGCCCGGAAATACCGAGAAGCAGACAGAGAATCATGGCAAAAGCGATTCCGACAATAAAACCGTCAAACCCAAACTGATATTTCATTTCACGAGTTGACACCAAAAACGTCTCAAATAATTTCCAGATGAGGAAAGAGGCNGGTATAGCGGCAAGCAGTCCCAATACCGCCGCAACGACGGTNATAGANNCAAGCTCTCCGAACAATACCTTTTTCAGCGTTTTTTTGCTTTCNCCAAGCGCCAGAAAAATGCCGTACTCGCGGCTTTTATANCGAAAAAACAGTCCGGATGCATATATCGTAAATATGAGACAGCCGATGGCGGTAATTCCNAAAAGGAGATTGGCCATCTTGCGTGTATCGCCGCCCTGTGCAAGAAAATTCTGCACGGTGGGNCCATAATACATCAGCGAAAAGGATGTGATCAAAAGCACGGAAAGAAAGATACANAATCCCANTATACNGTTTTGCCCTCTGTTCTGCTTATGCAGTTTACGAAAAATGTGATTAAGCTTCATCGCTGTCTCCCCCTAACTCTCTTAATACATCCAANAGTTCATCCATAAATTCCCGCCTGCTTCCCTGTTTTGACAGTTCCTGATGGACCTGTCCGTCTTTGAGTACAATGACACGNTCACAGAAGGATGCNGCGTAGCTGTCNTGNGTCACCATAAAAATNGTNGCGTTCATTTGTGNTTTTGCCTGAAGAAAAGCATCGATAACGGCCTTACAGGANTTGCTGTCCAGATTGCCCGTAGGCTCGTCGGCAAGGATGATATAGGGATGATTCATCAATGCGCGGGCTACCGCCGTCCGCTGCTTTTCTCCGCCGGATATTTCAGCCGGATACTTCTGCATGATCTTCTCGATCCCAAAGAGAGCGCAGAGGTTTTCAGCTGTGGCTTCCATCTGTGGAATCGGTTTCTCCGCGATGATCTGCGGCAGACAGATATTTTCAAATACGGTCAGCCCGTCTAACAGCATGAAATCCTGAAAAACAAACCCCAGATGAAGGTTCCGGAACGCTGCCAGCTGTTCTTCCGTAAGATGGGTGATATCTTTATCGTTTAAGGAGATTGTTCCCCCATCATGGGGGATAAAGCAGGAAATACAATTCAGCAACGTGGTCTTTCCGCTCCCGGAAGGACCCATCACCGCGACAAACTCGCCTTTTTGAATATGAAAAGAAACGTTTTTCAGAACAGGATAGGTAAGGGTTCCTGTCTGGTAGCTTTTCTGCAGATTTGAAACTTTTAACATGATTTTTCTCCTTTTGAATTTCATTGCTAACTATTCAGAGCCCATTCGCAAAATCGCCTCTACGAGGCTCAAAAGTTGCCCATCTATGACTTCTCGCCATATAGATTTATAAAAGCAAGCTTGAACAGACTCTTTTGTGTAAATGTGCATGGCTCGGAATAGTTACCCTTATTATAAAAAGGGTTCATAAATAAACACAGCGCCGCAAATGGTACGAATGGAACAGATTTTGGAAAGTTTGGAACAATCGCTTTGGAGCGAATAGACGAATCGGGAAATATATGATAGGGTAATCAAAGATGTGAAAGATTGAGGAGACGGTATATGAGAATCGCCATTTGTGATGATGAAAAGGAACTGCGCACCTCACTTCGGAGAGTCATAGAGCGGGAGGCGCAGCTAAACGGACTGGGATACAACGTCAGTGAATACGGATCCGGGGAAGAAATGCTAAAGGCATTGGAAAAAGATGCCCCTGAGCTGTTGTTTCTGGATATTGAGATGGATGGTATCGACGGCATGGAGGCGGCGAGAGCGATCCGGAAAGCTCGTAAGGATACAGTGATCATTTTTGTGACGGCATATCCGGATTTTGTATTTCAAGGATATGAGGTACATGCCTTTCATTATATATTGAAGCCCTACAAAGAAGAAAAGATAAGAGAAGTATTCCGTATGGCGTTAGAAGAACTGAACCTGCAGACAGAGCAGTATTATGCGGTGGAACAGAAGTCAGGCACTCTGCGGCTTCATTTAAAAGAAGTCCGTTATTTTCAGAGCGACCGCAAAAAAGTNATTGCGGAAACNNNAGANGGAAAGATAGANTTTTACGGGAANCTGAGCGATATAGAGACTTCNCTGCCGGAGTATTTNATCCGGATACATAACCGTTATCTTGTCAATTTGAATTATGTGACAAAAGTGGAGAGCAGCCAGTGTATCTGCGCGGACGAAGCGCTTCCNGTGAGCCGTGGCTGTAAACAGAATCTCGCTGTGGCATTTGCCAGAATGATGCTGCGGTAACAAGGGGGTCGATTATGGTTTCTTTTCTTACCAGCATATTGGGTTATGTGATCGGGTTTTCAGCGGGTTATTTTTTTTATAAGCTTCTTGCCGGTTTTCTGCANACNAGAAAGTCAATCCTNCCTCGTCTGGGCGGCTGGCTTTTGCTGATGATATCCTTAACGATGCCGGCTTTNCCGAATGATCCGGTGAATATCACGTTGACGATGCCGGTATTTCTGATCGGACTCATACTGGCTTATGCCGAAAGCTGGATCGTATGGATTTCCACCGCTCTTATCTTTTATCCGATCATGGTTGCCTATAATTATATGTGGTATGACTTTACCGGCAGGATTTTCTTCCGTTTCTTCGCAGAGTACGGAGAGAATGCCAATAAGATCTGTTCCACGTTGTCATATGCCAGCGTGCCGTTATTCTGGTTTTTTGTGTGGCGCACGTACGGCAAAAGACTGGAGCGGATCACCCGCTTTCTGGATAAAAAATCATGGCTCCTGCTGGATGTGATCTGTCTGGCGTCTTTGGCGTCCGTTTTTGTCAGTATTTATTATACGCCCGAAGAGACTTATAAAGTGTATCCCTGCATGATCGCCAGTATCGTAACGGGACTCGGCTGTCTTTTGCTTGCCACCTATCTTGCAGAGCGGATCCAGACGGAACAGGAAAGAAGAAAACTGCAGCTGCAGCATGATTATTATGGAGAGCTGGAAAGAAATCAGACGCAGATCAGAAAGCTGCGTCATGATATGAACAATCATCTCGCCGCAGTCGGCGGACTGCTGGAACAGGAGAAGACAGAAGAGGCATTGGAGTATCTTCATGGCTTGTACGAACATATGCAGACAGGGAGCCGTCAATTCTGTACCAACAGTATTGTCAACGCGCTTTTAAATCTGAAATATAATGCAGCGATCGAGGCGGAAATCGATACCTTTTTCCATATCGGTATCGACGGAATGACAGAGATGGACGATATCAGTCTGTGCACCTTGTTCGCGAATTCGCTGGACAATGCCATCGAAGCCTGCCGGAAGATCACAGATAAAGGGAAACGCAGACTGTCACTGAAAGCCAGATATTCAGAGAGCGGATACCTCAGTCTGGAAATCTCCAATTCCAAAATCAATCCCGTCAACAAGAAGCAAGGCGCTTTTATGACCGATAAGGATAATCAGAAAATGCATGGGCTTGGTATCGCTTCCATGAAAGAGATCGTGGAACGGTATCAAGGAACGATCGACATCCAATATACAGAACAAGAATTTACGGTGGTGATTTTGATTTCTTTTTAAATTATCTGCTCTTTCTGCAGAGCAGTATCCCGGAAAGCAACAGTACCGGAAAAATCACGCCCGCCAGAATTCCCATTTTCAGATCATCNCCCAACGCACTTGACACCATGCCCACCAGCGTCGGTCCACCGGAGCATCCCACGTCTCCTCCCAATGCAAGCAGGGCAAACATAGCCGTGCCGCCCCGGGGAAGCGTGGCTGACGCTTTGCTGAAGGTTCCGGGCCACATGATCCCCACCGACAGACCGCAGACTGCACAGGCGATCAAACTGACCATCGGCACCGGCACCAGAGAAATGCACAGATAGGCCGCGATACACAAAAGACTGCTGCAGATCATAAACCGATCCAGATCAATCCTGTCCCCATACTTTCCGTAAAACAGCCGGGAAGTTCCCATCAGCACAGCGAAGGCCATAGGCCCCGCCAGATCTCCCGCCGTCTTGGTAATGCCAAGCCCCATCTCCGCAAAAGTGGAAGCCCACTGGCTGACCGCCTGCTCACTGGCNCCCGAACAGATCATCATAATGAATAAGATCCAGAATATCTTCATGGAAAANAGNTCNNNGATGCTGAGTCCTTTTTCTCCTTCCTCTATCAGAGAGGCAATGGGCACTCTGGTAAACACAAAGGCATTACATAGAGGAATGAGCGCCCAGACCACCGCCAGCAGCTTCCAGTTCTCAATCCCGAAAAGTTTGAAAAAGATGGTGGATATTGCCACCACGCCCACATGTCCCCAGCAATAGAAAGAATGCAGCATGCTCATGGCCTTTTCCTTGTTATCGGAAGGGCAGGCCTCCACCACCGGGCTTACCAGCACCTCCAGAAGCCCGCCGCCCACCGCATAGATCATGACCGAAACAAGAATCCCCATAAAGGGATTTCCCAGACACCCCGGCAGAATCGTCAGCAGGATCAGTCCCGCTGCCGACAGCACATGGGCGATGACAAGGGATGCGCGATACCCGATCCTGTCCACAAACCCCACCGACAACAGATCCACCAGAAGCTGAACGCCGAAATTAAAGGTGACCAGCATCGTGATCTGGGACAACGGAATCCCATAGCTGCGCTGAAAGGTCAAAAACAGGAGCGGTACAAAATTATTGACGACAGCCTGCACGATGTAGCCCACAAAACAGGCGGTGACCGTCTTATTATATTGATTTTTCATAAGTAGAATCTCCTCAAATACCCTTTGCCCCCGTAATACTCTGATATAAGGCCGCAATCTCCTCCCCGGAAGCCAGCCGCTCCGAAAAGGCGCTGGCGCTTCCGGCCGCCAGTCCCATATAGAAGGCGTGCTCATAATCCTGTCTGGCAAGCCACCCCGCCATAAAACCGGCCACCATGGAATCCCCGGCGCCCACGCCGTTGACAAGCTGTCCGGCAGGCACCGGCGCCTCGTACACACTGCCGTTCTCCGCAAGGAGCACTGCCCCTTTGCCCGCCATGGACACCAGCACGTTGCGCGCCCCCATCTCCTGCAGTTTTTTTGCGTAAGGAATCACGGAGGTTCTGTCCGTAAACGTGACCCCAAAAATCTCGCTCAACTCACGGTGGTTTGGTTTGATCAGAAAGGGATGTAAGGGCAATGTCTGCATCAGCAGATCTCCGGTGGCATCCACCACAGTCATGACTCCCTCCTGCAAACTCTCCATCATACGCCGATAAGTTCCCTTTGACAGAGACGCAGGCACACTGCCGGAGAAAAACACCACATCGCCCGCCGTAAGCGTCCCAAGCCGCCCCATCATTTCTTCCAGTTTCTCTTCCGAAATGACCGGCCCCTGTCCGTTGATCTCTGTCCCTTCCACGGACTGCAGCTTCACATTGATCCGGGTAAGCCCTTCTTCCAGTGCAATCAACTCGTTGCGAATCCCCATCTGCGTCAAGCGCCGCGCCAGCTCCTGCCCGGTAAAGCCCGCCGCAAAGCCGAAGGCCGTACTCTCGAATCCCAGATTCTTGAGCACCATGGAGACATTCATGCCTTTGCCACCGGGAAGCAACAGTTCTCCCGATGTGCGGTTAGTCTCTCCTAATTGAAAATCTTTCACTGTCACAATATAGTCAAGAGACGGATTTAAAGTTACCGTTGCAATACGATTTATCTGCATATTTTTCATAACTGATAGATTCCGGCAGAACAGGGCGGCACAGACAAGCCCTCCTCTGTACTGCTGATCTCTCCTCCTATCGTGTAAACCGCCTTCCCCGGTTTCTCGCCGCAGCGCAATGTATGTACGGTATCAGAAGGATTGAGCACCACAAGAAGCTTCTCCTCGCTGCTCNTCCGCACATAGGCAAGGGGATAGTTTTNAATCTCCAAGAATTCAATCGCAGCATCGTTGTGAAGAGCCGCATGATCCTGTCTGCAGGCAATCAGTCGCTTCACCTCGCTGTAGAGCGAATCCGCATCGTCTCTCTGGGCCGCCACTGTGGGCCGGTCTGCCGCCTTGTCCTGGGGAATATAAAGCTTCTCCGTCGCCGCCGCAGAAAAGCCCGCATTCACAGAAGCATCCCACTGCATAGGCGAACGGGCGCCTGTCCGCTCATAACCACCCTCCACAGAGTGCAGTCCCTCCACATAGCGCATCCCGATCTCGTCCCCGTAGTAGATAAANGGTGCACCCGGCATAGTAAGCAGAAACGCAAAGGCAATCTTCATCTCCTCCGGCGTAAGCCGCCTTGCCATTCTTTCCATATCGTGATTGCCCGACGGGATACAGATGAGACCGCCGCAGGACTTCGCGTAGCTCTCCTGATATTTCTTCCAAAAGGCCACAACGTCGCCTTTTCCTCTCTTAGAAAACCAGGGCTCATCACAGCGGAACAGGTCATTATAATGGGAAGGCCCGAAGTGCAGTAAGAAGTCCATATGAAAACCTCCGGCCAAAGACTTGTCCGGCTCGCCCCACTCGGAGACCAGCACCGCATCAGGAAATTGCCCGTCTAAAAATTCCCGCACATTCTGCCACAAACTGATCGTTCCCTTGCTCTCCTCGTCGTTCTTGACAAGAGAGTGCGCCATATCCACCCGGAAACCGTCACAGCCTGCCTGAAGCCAGAATCGCATCACATCCTTCATAGCCTCTCTCGTAGCCACGGGCCCGGGCGCATCCATGGCCTGCTGCCATTTTTTCTCAGGATCAGGCTTGTAATATCCGTAATTCAACGCAGGCTGATGCGAAAAGAAATTGACCCCACAGGCGCCCACGCGTTCGGAAATCCCCTTCAGCGCACTCATGCCGTCCGGCTCCTCCCATGTACTGTCCGTCCAGACATAACGGTCGGTATACTCGTTTCGCTCCGCCTTCATGGACTCTCGAAACCATTTGTGGGTGATCGCCGTGTGGCCCGGCACCAGATCAAGAAGTACATGCATATCCCTCTTATGCGCCTCCTTGAANAGCCGCACTAAATCTTCATTCGTGCCGTAGCGCGGTGCCACGGTATAATAGTCCTCCACGTCATAACCGGCATCATAGAAGGGCGACTGGAAGCAGGGATTCAGCCAGAGTGCATTGCAGCCTAGCTCCNTNATATAATCCAGNTTNTCNATGATACCNTNNATNTCACCGATNCCGTCGGCNTTGGTATCCCGGAATGACTGGGGATAAATTTCATAAAATATCGCTGTGTTAAGCCAATTCGGTCTGTCTGCCATAATAGGTCCCTCCTCTATAAGTCTTTTCTAATATAACTATAACAATAACTCCTCCATCTTAGCAAGCGCCTCCTCTGTCAGCGCAAGCAGCGTCTCCTCATCCTTCTCTATCACCCCGCATTTTCGATAATGAAGATAGAANGCCGGGCCTCCCTTGGGATCNAACCGCAGTTTCCCTTGNTAATCGCTGATGAGAAGAGGTATATTTTCCACTTTGATCGGCGCATCGGGCCGCAGAACGAACTGCACCCGCTCATTCTTCCCCTTCACNTCCGGCATATANAGCCTGTGNGCATGGGATCNGATCAGNGCGATCCGCAGGAGATTTTCCGCCGACTTCGGAATTTGACCAAATCGGTCAAGCAATTCCTCTCTCATATCATCGCANTCCTGCTCATTGTCGATACCCGCGATCCGTTTATAGATATCCAGCTTCTGCACCTCGTTTACGATATAAGCGGGCGGAATATAGGCATCCACATCCAGATCCACCAGNGTATTGAAATCCTCCATGACGGAAATTCCNTTTTTCGTCTTGACCGCCTCNTTCAGCATCTTACAGTAGAGATCATACCCCACNGCCTGCATATGTCCGTGCTGACTCTTTCCCAGAAGACTGCCNGCNCCGCGGATCTCCAGATCCCGCATGGCGATCTTAAANCCGCTCCCCAGATCCGTAAATTCCCGGATGGCCTCNAGGCGCTTCTCCGCCACCTCCTTTAACACCTTATCCCGCTTGTACATAAGAAAGGCATAGGCCGTCCGGTTGGAACGCCCCACGCGGCCCCTGAGCTGATAGAGCTGGGAAAGTCCCATCTGGTCAGAGTCATGGACGATCATGGTATTCACGTTAGAAATATCCAATCCTGTCTCTATGATGGTGGTCGCCACCAGCACATCGATCTCTCCGCTGACAAAATCATACATGATCCGCTCCAGTTCAGATTCCTTCATCTGCCCGTGGGCAAAGGCCACGTTGGCTTCCGGCACCAGGTCCCTGAGCGATGCCGCCACATCCGCTATATTATTGACCCGGTTATAGACATAGTANATCTGCCCTTCCCTTGCCAGCTCTCTGACAATGGCTTCTCTCACCAGCTCCTCGTTATACTCGCATACGAAGGTCTGGATCGGCAGCCTGTCCTCCGGTGCTTCCTCCAGCACGCTCATATCCCGGATGCCCACCAGACTCATATGCAGCGTCCGGGGAATGGGCGTAGCCGTCAGGGTCAAAACATCTACATTTTCTTTTAGCTTTTTGATCTTTTCTTTATGTGCCACACCGAAGCGCTGTTCCTCATCGATGATGAGAAGCCCCAGATCTTTATAGGCCACATCCGCGGANAGTACCCGATGGGTGCCGATCACGATATCCACCATGCCTTTTTTCAGATCCGCTATGGTTTTTTTCTGCTCCGCCGCCGTGCGGAACCGGGACAACAGATCGATCCGCACCGGGAAATCCTTCATCCTCTGCACAAAGGTATTATAATGCTGCTGTGCCAGAATCGTCGTAGGCACCAGATAGACCACCTGCTTATTCTCCTGTACCGCCTTAAAGGCCGCCCGGATCGCGATCTCCGTCTTACCATAGCCCACATCGCCGCAGATCAGACGATCCATGATCTTATCGCTCTCCATGTCCTCCTTGGTGGCCGCGATAGCTGAAACCTGATCCTCGGTCTCCTCGAAGGGAAACATCTCCTCAAACTCTCTCTGCCACACCGTATCCTGCCCATAACAGTAGCCCTTAGCCGACTGTCTGACGGCATAAAGTTCCACCAGATCTCCCGCGATCTCCTCCACCGCCGTGCGCACTTTAGATTTCGTCCTGGTCCACTCCTGCGTGCCCAGCTTATTCAGCTTCGGCTTCGTCCCGCCTTCCGCAGAGGCATACTTCTGGATCACNTCAAGNCCCGTNGCCAATACATAGAGGATTCCCCCATCACGGTAGGAGATCTTCATGTAGTCCTTCACCACATGATCCACCTCTACCTTTTCAATTCCTTGGTAAATCCCCAGTCCATGACTTTCATGGACAACGTAATCTCCCACCTTGAGATCATTAAAATCGTTGATCTTTTGGCCATCGTAACGCTTCTTCTTCCGCTTTTTCTTTTTCTGCGTNCCAAAAATATCGCTCTCCGCGATCACCAGAAACTTAAGCAGAGGATACTCGAATCCCTTACGCACTCTGCCGTAACAGGTCATCACCTCACCGGGCTGCACCTCACGCAGAGGATCCTCCGTGTAAAAGGCGCTGATCTCCTGATCACGCAGATCCTCTGCCAAACGCTTGGCCCGGGTTCTGGAGCCTGAGAGCAGCAGGATTCGATAGCCCTTTTTCTTATACCCTTTCAGATCTTTCACAAGCGCATCAAAGCTATTGTTATANGAAGAAAGACTGCGCGCCAGCAGCGCATATTTTTTGTCCGCTTTCAGGATGGGATTTTTTCCCTCCATCGTGGAAAGACTCACCACCCGCAGCTTTGAAAGCTTCGCCGCTACCGTTTCCGCTGAAAAGAGAATGTCCATCTGTCCCGGCAGGATATAGCCCTTCTCCGCACGGTGCGTCATACTCTCCCGAAACTCCAGCTCCACGGCATCCACGTGCTCCTTGATCCGCAGCGGCTCATCCAGAAAAACGCAGCTTCCCTCCCGCAGAAAACAATCTGCAAAAGTGGCAAGCTCCGGATAAAAATACCGCACATAGCTTTCCAGATTGACCGCATTATAAGAAAGCCCCAGCTCAAGCAGTGTCTCTTCCANCTCCCGGATCTGCACCCCTATACGGTGCGCCTCCTCCGTCTTCATCTGCTCTCTAAGTATCTGCGCCTGCTTCTTCCCTTCCTTCCGTATCCTGACAAGACCCTCCCTCAGCTCCTTGTCCGACAAAACAATCTCTGTTGCGGGATAAACATCAACGGATTCCAGCTTTTCAATGGATCGCTGGCTTAAAACGTCAAAGCTCCGGATAGACTCTACCTCATCCCCCCACAGCTCGATCCTGTAGGGATTCTCCTCTGTCAGGTCAAAAATATCGACAATACCGCCCCGGATACTGAACTGCCCCGGTGCCTCCACCTGATAGGTCTTTTCATAGCCAAGCTCCGTCAACCGCACCGCCAGATCGCNNTCCACCACACTGGTCTGTCTGTCGATATGAATCATCCGTTNCTGCCATGCCTCCATAGGAACCTGTGGCGCCATCAGCGCATCGTAAGTGGTGATCACCGTCANCGGCGTCCCTTCCGTCAGCCTGCGCAGACATTTGATCCGCTCCATGGTCAATTGATTACCGTGGATATCCGCCTGAAAAAAAATCAGATCCTTCGCNGGATATAATATGACATTTCTGTCATAAAATTGATAATCNTCGTACAATTCNTTCGCCTTCAGATCGCTGAATGTGACAATAAGCTTATAACGAAAGCCCTCGCTCAGGCCATAGATCATGTGCAGCTTCTGAGAATCCACACAGCCGCTCAAGGCCACGGAAACCTGTTCCCCGGCCATCATTTTTTTAATTTCTTCATATTCTCCCAGTTCTTCCAGGGGAGCCAGTAATGCTCTCATTTGAACCTCTTTTCGTTTTACGTTGTCTCCTGTGGCGGACACTTGCGCGCATTGTANCNATTCATGGCGGCATCGGGTCCTTCTGCAATGATCCTCTCTATTGCCAAAGTCGCCGTGCGGGCACTCTCGTTCATCATTTCCCGTTCGTCTTCGAAATAATGACACAGCACATAATCTGCCAAATCCATTTTCGGAGGCTTTTCCCCTACGCCCATCCGCACCCGGATAAACTCGTTATGCCCCAGATGCAGGATAATGTTTTTCAAGCCGTTATGGCCTCCGTCACTGCCGCGCTTCCGAATCCGGATCTGTCCCATATCAAGGTTGATATCGTCCGAAATCACGATCAACTCGTTTTTCTCGTCCACCTTATAAAAGTCTATGACACTGCGGACACTCTCACCACTCAAATTCATATAAGTGAGAGGTTTTACCAGTACCACCTTCTGCCCTGCCACAATTCCTTTTCCGATCACGGCCTTATGCTTTTTNTCCCCCACCACNATGTCATTCTTCTCCGCGATCGCGTCGATCACATCAAAGCCGATATTATGTCGGGTATTCTGATATTGTCTGTCCGGATTTCCCAGTCCTACAATGATATACATGATTTCCTCGATTCTGAATATTTCATTCTGGATCAATACTAAACCCGTCTCGCTAATGAACTTGCCCGTTCTATTTTAACAATATTTTTGCATTCCTACAAGAAATGTTTCTTATAATGGTTATCAGGGAAATTATGTTTACAATTTCGTCAAAATCATGCTATAGTAATAGAATAAATACATAAGGAGGAATCAAAATGAAGTCAGAGGGNAAAAGAACAAAACTGGAAATCNTATTGATGGTACTGGTGCTGTTGTCGATCGTGCGGCAGTTTTTTCTGGGAAATTATCACAATATGTTTCTGGGAATTTTAACGCTGATTCTTTTTTCAATACCAAAATTGATTGAGAAGAAACTGGGNGTAAGTATTCCGGCNGGTCTGCAGGCGGTTATTTTAATCTTTATTTTTTCAGCNGAGATTTTGGGAGAAATCAATGCGTTTTATGTCAAGATTCCCATTTGGGATACCATGCTGCATACCACGAACGGATTTTTGATGGCCGCGATCGGATTTGCTCTGATTGATATATTTAATCAAAGCGAGAAGTTTTCTATCAAAATGTCTCCCTATTTTGTCGCCTTTGTGGCTTTTTGCTTTTCGATGACAGTAGGCGTTGTGTGGGAATTCTTTGAATTCGGTATGGACTGGTTTTTCCAGACAGATATGCAGAAAGACTGGATTCTACCGGCCATCAGCTCGGTCAAACTGAACCCGGAAGGAGCGAATGTCCCGATAAAGATTGCCATTGATTCCGTAGTGATCAATGGGCAGGAATGGAATCTGGGNGGCTACCTGGATGTGGGAATTGTGGATACGATGANGGATCTGATGGTAAATTTTGTAGGAGCGGNTGTATTTTNTATGANAGGAATTTNATATTTGAAGCAGAGAGGAAAAGGAAAGCTGGCGGCATCCTTAATTCCTCAGGTGAAGGAGAAAACCAAAGAATAATAATTTAGAAAAGGACGCTCGCCGCGTCCTTTTCTTTTCCTTCCACATCATGCATTTTACTCACTGTTCGGTTCTAAGAGCGCCTTCTCATAGCTCTCCAGAATAATGCTCTGGATTCTTTCCCGAGTCTCTGAATTAATCGGATGTGCAATATCGCGATATTCGCCATCCGAAGCCTTCTTGCTCGGCATCGCTATGAACAGACCCTTTTCGCCTTCAATTACTTTAATGTCATGAACTACGAATTCATCGTCAATCGTGATCGAGACGATTGCCTTCATCTTGCTGTCTTGAGTCATTTTACGCACGCGGACATCAGTAATTCTCATGAAGCTCAGCCTCCTTATCATATGATACCGGACAGAAATCTGCCGGTTTTCACAAGCTTTCTACACAAGTCATACTCATCAAGCCACGTAGCTTGTAATAAACATTTAATTGCTCATACCCTTTTACAGCCAATTTAAATCCTCATAGCAATCACCCTCATAACATCTATATCTCTCCGGCGTACAGCGGGCTCCCTGATCAAAATTCTGCCGGAGATCAAAGAGCGTATCTATCGTTATGCTCCACAACGATCTCAATTCCGTTCTCACCCTTATGGTAAGAATTGGCACGGATGGTGCCTCTGCTCTCCACAATGCAATTCTCTATGTGTGTATTGTCTCCGATATACACATCATTCAGAATAATGGAGTTCTTGATGTAACAGTTGCTCCCGATATAGGTCTCTTTAAAGATCACGGAGTCTTCCACCGTGCCGTTGACAATACAGCCGCTGGATATCAGACTGTTTTTAATCTTAGCNCCCANATTATANTTNGCCGGCGGCANATCGTCCACCTTGGAATANANATCNGGATACTGCTTAAANAAGTAATCTCTGATCTCCGGTTTCAGGAAGTCCATGTTGGTNNTAAAGTAATCNTCCACCGTAGCGATATTGCTCCAGTACTCCNTGGTCTTATAACCGTANATCCGCTTCTGGTTCTTATANCGGATCAGNANATCCTTTACNAAATCNAANCGATCCTCCTCTTTACACTTCTCGATCATCTCGATCAGCAGACGTCTTCTGACTACATAGATACCGCAGGAGATCGTATTGGATTTCGCCACCACCGGCTTCTCCTCAAACTCCTCAATACGGCTGTCCTCGTTCATCTTGATCGTACCGAAACGCTCCACATTGACATCCGGATCCAGATCCTTACAGACTACTGTGATATCAGCTTTCTTCTCAATATGATACTCCAGCACTTTATTGTAATCCATCTTATAGACACAGTCACCGGAAACGATCACCACATAAGGCTCGTGGCTATTTTTTAAAAAGCTGAGATTCTGCGCGATCGCATCCGCCGTACCCCGATACCAGGCGTTACTCTCCGCTGTCACCGCAGGTGTCACCACATACAGACCTCCCTGCTTCCGTCCGAAATCCCACCACTTTGAAGAACTCAAATGTTCATTCAGACTGCCCGCATTATACTGTGTAAACACTGCCACTTTATTGATGTGGGAATTGGACATATTACTGAGAGCGAAATCAATGCTCCTGTAACTTCCTGCAATAGGCATCGCACAGACCGCACGCTTCTGGGTCAACTGCCGGATCCTGTGATTGTTACCACCTGCTAAGATAATTCCGATTGCTCTCACGATTTATCACCTGCCTTAATCAAAGTTTTACCACTGGGAAGATTTCCGTCCGAATAATCGTCATGCGTCGTCACACCGAAGACTACCGAATTCTTACCTATAGACACACCCTTCGGAATAACGCTCTTTTCACCCACTGTCACAAGATCGTGATCGTAAATGTGCGGATCTGTCTCGTTGGGAACCGCTTCCCCGATGCCCATCTTCACATCATTCTCAATTACCACGTTCTCCGCCACAACCGCTTTATNAANCTCACAGTTCTCACCGATCTGCGTCTGATTCATGATGATGGAATCCCTGACTACCGTACCCGCACCGATGGTGACGCCGCAGCCGATCACGGAGTTATAAACCTGCCCGTAAATCTCGCTGCCCTCGCCGATGATACTCTTTTCCACCACGCTGTCCGCTGACAGATACTGCGGCGGCAGGATCTCACTCTTGGTGTATATCTTCCAATACTCTTCGTAGAGGTTAAACTCCGGCACAATGTCGATCAATTCCATATTCGCCTCCCAGAAAGAATGGAGCGTTCCCACATCCTTCCAGTAGCCATTGAACTCATATGCAAAAAGGGGCGCATCTTTTTTGTGGCAATAAGGAATCAGATGCTTACCGAAATCCAGTCCCGGCTGGTCAGCATTGGCAAGCAGCGCCTCCTTAAGGGTCTTCCAGTTAAAGATGTAGATGCCCATCGACGCCAGATTACTGCGAGGATTCTCCGGTTTCTCCTCGAAGTCCGTGATCTTGCGGTTCTCATCCGTGATCATAATACCGAAGCGCTTCGCCTCCTCCATGGGAACCGGCATAACCGCGATCGTCACCTCTGCCCCATTCTGTTTATGGAAGTCGAGCATCACCTCGTAATCCATCTTATAGATATGATCTCCCGAAAGGATCAGCACATAATCCGGATTAAAGCTTTCCATATAATCTATGTTCTGATAGATTGCATTTGCCGTGCCGGTATACCACTCGCTGTTCGCACTCTTCTCATAAGGCGGCAGTACCGTAACGCCTCCGATGTTCCTGTCCAGATCCCACGGAATACCGATTCCGATATGGGTATTCAACCGCAGCGGCTGATACTGCGTGAGCACACCCACCGTATCGACGCCTGAGTTAATGCAGTTACTCAGCGGGAAATCAATGATCCTGTACTTACTGCCAAAGGATACCGCAGGCTTGGCCACCTTTGACGTAAGCACTCCCAATCTGCTTCCCTGACCGCCCGCCAGCAGCATGGCAATCATCTCTTTTTTTACCATTTTATCACCTCTTATTTCTTTATATAAATTTATATATTTTACAACGAAAACCCTATTATTAGGGCAAGTATACCACAATCCGGTTAAAAATTGAATACGATTTGCATAATTTCTCCATTTTTAGATAGAGTTATATATAAATAATATACAATATTTTTTTTCTTTTTTCAATCTCTTTGTTCATTTTTTACACTTTTCACTATTNTCTCAAGTGCTCAACTTTGGGTTGGTTTTTTTTNANGAAATGAGTATAATACTAGTAAAAAAGTAATAAGAGGGAGATACCCCATGTACCAGATCAATTTTCACGATCCGATCCGAATATACTTCATCGGGATCGGCGGCATCAGTATGAGCGGTCTCGCTGAGATCCTCCTGACGGAGGGCTTTACGGTGTCCGGCTCCGACCGAGCCCCCTCCGATCTGACTCACATTCTGGAAGAGCGCGGCGCAAAAGTTTTCTACGGGCAGCGCGAGGAGAACATCACGACACAGATCGACTTGGTGGTCTACACTGCTGCCATAAAAAAAGATAATCCGGAGCTTCTCGCCGCCGGAAAATTAGGCATTCCCACCCTGACCAGAGCAGAGCTCCTGGGACAGATGATGAGAAACTACAAGATACCTATCGCCGTGAGCGGCACCCACGGAAAGACCACTACCACATCTATGATCTCGCAGATTCTTTTGGAAGCGGATACAGACCCCACTTTGTCCATCGGCGGAATCTATCCCCCCATCGGCGGCAACATCCGGGTGGGCGCTTCTGAACTTTTTGTAACAGAGGCCTGCGAATACACGAACAGCTTCTTGAGCTTTTTCCCGAAGATCGGCATCATCCTTAATATTGAAGAAGATCATCTGGACTTTTTTAAGGATCTCGCGGATATTCGCTCATCCTTTCGCCGTTTTGCCGAGCTTTTGCCGGAGGACGGTGTTCTGATCATAAACGGAGAAATCGACCGCTTTGAGGAGATCACGGAGGGACTGTCCTGCCGTGTGATCACCTACGGCACCGCTCCCGGTCTCGACTACAGGCCCTCTCAGATCACCTACGATGCTTCCGGCTGTCCCGCTTTTCATTTGGAGCGAAAAAACGGTCCGGATGGTGATTTCTCGTTGTGTGTGCACGGAAGCCACAATGTCCTGAATGCACTGGCGGCCATCGCTTTAGCGGATCTGCTCCATATTTCCGACGAAGTAACAGCCGCAGGGCTCCTCGCTTTTCACGGCACGAACCGGCGTTTCGAGTACAAGGGGCAATTTGGCGGCGTCGCCATCATTGATGATTACGCCCACCANCCTACGGAGATNCGCGCCACCCTGAACGCCGCCGCTCAGTACCCTCACAAAAAAATCTGGTGTGTTTTCCAACCCCACACTTACACGAGAACCAAGGCGTTTTTAGACGAATTCGCCGCTGCCCTCTCTCTCGCTGACGAGATCGTCCTGGCAGATATCTACGCCGCCAGAGAGACGGATACCCTGGGGATCAGCTCCAAGACCCTGCAGGAAAAAATTCTCGCACTCGGACACCCCTGTCACTACTTTTCTACCTTTGAGCAGATCGAGGATTTTCTCTTAAAAAGTTGCACAAAGGATGACCTGTTGATAACTATGGGCGCGGGTGATGTTGTAAACATCGGNGAAAAACTGTTACAAAAATAATTATTCACAATATCCACAGAAAAGAACTGATGACGTTTCATTTTTTCTGTGGATATTTTTGTGGAGAGCNCCNTGTCATTTCNCAGCANCTNTGNGAGCTATCCACAATATCCACAGAAAAGAANNTCGNCNNGAATGGATNGACGTATATNCGTTTGTGTCAGTTTGCCCATTTCATTTTAGNGGGNGAGGTGCTATACTCCCTATAGTGATTTTTGAAATGAGGAACGCAAAATAATGGGTTTACTGACAATTTATCAGGACAATTATACAGATTCNACAGTNATCTCAAACCGTTTNATAGATGAATATATGCANGCNGCAAACGANGCACAGCTGAAGATCTATCTCTACCTGATCCGCATGATGAGCGCACGTCTTGACACCAGCATAGGCGATATTGCAGATAAATTCAATTACACGGAGAAGGACGTGGTACGTGCTCTGAAATACTGGGAGAAAAACCATCTCCTCACGCTGGATTACGATGATCGGAAAAATATCATCGGCATTCATCTGTTAGACTCTGTGGCCAGCTATCCNCCCGTGCCCATACACGCTCCNGTCGTGGAAACCGCAGTTTCCATGCGTGCCCCCGTTCCGGAGATAGAGATCGCAGCAGTTCCGCAGTTTACTTATGAGAAGCCGCATTACACAGCAGACCAGCTTCGCTCCTTCAAGGCGGACGAGAACTTTGCCAGACTCCTCTTTGTAGCGGAACAATATTTGAAAAAACCTTTGAGTGCAAATGATGTGCGCACGATCTATTTTATCATAGACAAGCTGGGCTTTTCCGAGGATCTGACCGATTATCTGCTGCAATACTGCGTGGACCGCGGCAAGCGTGATCTTCGCTACATAGAAAAAGTAGCTATCAGCTGGGCGGAACAGGGCATCGCTACGCCGAAGCAGGCCGCAGCGCTGGCAGGAAAGTACGATAAGACAGTCTATGAGGTCATGCGCGCTCTGGGGAAAAACAACACCCCTACGGAGACGGAAGTTGCCTATATCGACCGTTGGCGGAAGTTTTATGGTTTTGATAACGATGTCATTTTTANGGCCTGCGAGCGCACCGTACTGGCTACGGACAACCATCGTTTTGAGTATGCCGACCGCATTCTGGGGAGCTGGCACAAAGCCGGCGTGCGACATAAAAATGATATTCAATCGCTGGATGACAGCTACCGTCGCACCAGAAGCAGCCGTCCTGTGACTACTAATAAATTTAACCAGTTTAAACAGAACGAATATGACTTTGACGCTCTTGAAAAAGAAATTTTAAGCAACTGACCTTCTGGTCTTATTGCAGAAGGAGGCCACTTTGCCTTTAACAAACGCACAGTATGACCATATCATTCGACAATACGAAGAGAAACAGCGTCAGTGCCGACGTGAGATAGAACGCCGACGCGCCCATGTATATGAGCACATCCCGCAGTACCGCGAGGTGGAAGAGGAAATTGCCGCTCTAGCCGTTGCTCAGGGGAAAAAACTTCTCTTCGGAGACGATACAGCGCTCACCGAACTGCAGGGCGCGCTCGCCGCTTTGAAGGAAAAGAAACGGCAGCTTCTTCTTAACGCCGGACTGGACGCAGACTATCTGGAGCCGGTCTTTTCCTGTGCCGCCTGCCAGGATACCGGCTACATCGACGGCGTAAAGTGTCACTGTTTTAAACAGGCGGAAATTTCTCTTCTCTATGCGCAGTCCGGTCTTCAGACTATGCTCTCCGAAAATAACTTTACTAATCTTTCTTATGAATATTACACAGGCGAAGATCTCTCTCATTTTGAAAAAGCCGTGGAAACCTGTAAAGATTTTGTCAAAAATTTCGATTCCGACTACCACAATCTCTTTTTTTATGGTACAGTGGGTACGGGAAAGTCATTCCTTTCCGGCTGTGTGGCAAAAGAACTGATCGATCAGGGACACTCTGTGATCTATTTTGGTGCGACCGGCCTTTTTGAACTTTTGTCGAATACCGCCTTTGATTCCAAAAACAGGGATGAGCGGCGAACCATTTATTCTGATCTCTATCAGTGCGATCTGCTCATCATTGACGATCTGGGAACGGAATTGACGAACCAGTTCACTGCCTCTCAGCTCTTTTCTCTCTTAAACGAGCGAAACATCGGCAGAAAGGCTACTGTCATTTCCACCAATCTGACTCTAAGGGAATTGCAGGACAGATATTCTGACCGTATTTTTTCTCGTATTACCAGTAATTTTAAGGTCTGCAAGCTCACCGGCGCAGACATCCGTATGCATCAGAAGAAATTGTCAAACAGAAAGTGAGGATTCTTTTCATGAACAGACGTGAGGAGAAACGAAATCTGGAAACAATACCCGTGGGCTCTCTGGGGATGATTCCTCTGAAAGGCTGCAGCAAACTTGGCGAAAAGGTGGATTACTACCTGGTAAAATGGCGTACCGAACGGGAGAGCGAGCACAAGGACTCCCTCGCCTTCTCAGGCTATCAGCGCGACACCTATATACTGGACGCCGATGTGCCCCGGTTCGGATCCGGCGAGGCGAAGGGTGTTATCAAAGAATCCGTGCGCGGTTCAGATCTCTATATCTTGGTAGATGTCGCAAACTACAGTCTCACCTACTCGCTTTGCGGTCACGAAAATCATATGTCGCCTGATGACCACTATCAGGATCTGAAGCGCATCATCGCCGCCGTGGGCGGCAAGGCAAGGCGCATCACCGTGATCATGCCTTTCCTCTATGAAAGCAGACAGCACAAACGCTCCGCCAGAGAATCTCTGGACTGCGCTCTTGCGCTTCAGGAGATGGTAGGCATGGGTGTAGACAATATCATTACCTTTGATGCACACGATCCCCGCGTGCAGAATGCGATTCCCCTGCATGGCTTTGAGACGGTGCAGCCCGCCTATCAGTTTATAAAAGGGCTTTTAAATCATGTAAAAGGTCTGCAGATTGACAACGACCATATGATGGTCATCAGCCCGGACGAAGGTGGCATGAGCAGGGCAATCTACATCGCCAACGTGTTGGGACTCGACATGGGTATGTTCTATAAGAGAAGAGACTACACAAAGGTCGTAAACGGTCGGAATCCGATCATCGCCCATGAATTCTTAGGCAGCAATGTGGCTGGCAAGGACATGATCATCATCGATGACATGATATCCTCCGGAGAGAGCGTCCTGGAGGTCGCTTCCGCACTCAAAGAACGCAAAGCCAACCGGATTTTCGTATTCTCTACCTTCGGCCTCTTTACCGCCGGACTGGACAAGTTTGATAATGCCTATAAGGACGGTACGATCTGCCGGGTGCTGACCACGAACCTGATCTATCAGACGCCGGAACTGCTGAGCCGGGAATGGTATATTGATTGCGATATGAGTAAATATATTGCCTATATCATCGACACGCTGAACCACGATACCTCCATCAGCGATCTGCTCAATCCTGTGGAACGTATCCAATCTATTGTGGCAAAGTATCATGCCGGGGAGTTGGGATAATTACCCAAAAACTAAATCATTTACGAAGAGTGTAATCTAAAAAGCTCCCCTCAGGAGCTTTTTATTTTCCTATGTTTAAAACTGAAAATAGATAAACTGTTGTATATCGTACACTTCTCCATAGCAGCCGTAAAGCAGGATTGCAAAGAGTAATCCCATGATTCCGATTACCCGGAAACACCAGCCCTGTTTCAGAAAAGCATCCGCCACATCTTTACCATGATATTTATGATAATCTACCACAAACAGCAGGGCGATCGCTCCAAGCAGTATATTCATATAATTTGAAGCCACCCCCAGTTCATACAAGGAGCCGTCAAAAAGAACCGTCCAATTGTTCACACGGAACATATTGGCGAGAATATGAACTGCAGCGTCTAATTCTCCCGCACGGAAAAAGAGCCATGCAAAGCTTACCAGCAAAAAGGTGACTATTGTTTGAAACAGTTTTCTGCTAAACCGCTGTTCCGTATCTTCTTGGGCCTCTCCGATCATCTTCCGCCATTTCTGCCGCCAGTTTTTTGTCTGTTCTTTTATCTCCTCCGCCACATCCTCTATCACCTGATAAATCCCGTTTAAAACTCCCCAGAATACAAATGCCAAAGATGCGCCATGCCACAATCCGCTCACCGCAAACACAATAAGCAGATTACCTCTTTTTCTGGTCTTTCCTTTCCGGTTGCCTCCCAGCGGAATATAGAGATAATCGCGGAACCAGCCCGAGAGAGAAATATGCCATCTTCGCCAAAATTCCTTGACGCTTCTCGCATAATACGGCGCATTAAAATTGTCCATCAGCTGAATTCCCATAAGCAGCGCCGACCCTCTGGCAATCGTGGAATATCCGTAGAAATCACAGTATATTTGTATGGAAAATAATATTGTCGCCACAACAATATAAAAACCCGGGTATGTGGCGCTGTCCTGATAAACCGTATCTACAATGATTGCCGCTCTGTCAGCAATCACCATTTTCAAAAACAATCCATAAAGTACGAGCATCGCTCCCTTTCGTATGTTTTCATAAGAAAATGACTTCGGTGTATGAAGCTGTACAAGCAGATTTTTGGAACGCTCTATCGGCCCTGCCACAAGTTGGGGAAAGAATGATACAAAAAGCGCATATCTCAGGAAATTTTTTTCTGCATAGATATCTCCTCGATACACATCGATCAGATATCCCAATGCCTGCAACGTATAGAAAGAGATACCCACGGGCAGCAAAATATCGTGATTCCAACTGATCTCACTAATATGAACACACGCCAGCAACCGATTTAAAAGGGAAAGCCCGAATTGGAAATACTTAAAGAATCCGAGAATTCCTAAATTCAGTAAAATGCAGATGACAAAGCATATTTTTGCTTTTCGTTTTTCTACATTCTCAAGCACTCTTCCACATAGATAGGTAAGAAAAGTACATGAAAAAAGCAGTGTTACATACAACGGATTCCACTGCATATAAAAATAGTAACTTGTAATGAGCAGCCAGATATATCGTACCTTCTTAGGCAGGCAATAATATACCAGGACCACGATCGGTAAAAAAAATAAGTATTGTGGCGTATTAAACAGCATTGTTTAGTTCATCCTCATCGGTTTCTAGTAATTGATCTCCATTGTCTGTATTTCTCCGGAAGAGCCTTTCACCCTTGCAGTAATGGTACAAATCCCTTGCTCTTCCTGCGGCACCGCAAATTCTTTATTTGTATCAAAATCCTGAACACTGTACGGCTCCCCCTCATTCGGTGCCAAAATGATACTGTATTCCAGTTCAGAATCACGATTGGAGGCAATCCACATCGTTCTTGCCTCTTCAGAATTCCTGTAATATATTCCATATATGGCAGGCGCCATTTCTTTCAGCTTCTCTTCATAGGAAGCGTAAAAATATTTATCGTTTTCCGCCTCCTCCCCTGATACCACTTCATAGAAAAAGGGCGTGAACACTGCAGCTCCATAACTGTTCAAATGCCCCTCATCACGAAAATGCTGATTTTGTTGAAACGAAAGATACTGTTCTCTTACCAGATTAAAATCATAAAATGATATCTCATATTCTTCCGCTATTTTCCGAACCTCATCTATGTAATTATCATAATCTTCCGTACTGATCAACTGTAAATCATTTAAGGGAGCAATAAACAATGTGATCGGTATGTCTTTACGTCGGCAATATTCAATTACTTTGCGGCAATATTGCTTGCTCTTTTCTCCCATGGAATCTTCTGTCAAGACATAGTCCTGTTCATAACATCTGGCACGTTCCGGATATACTCTTGTAGTATACTCAAAGCCACGTGGCATATACTCGGTATATGCATTTTCATCTTGATGATATTGAAATGCCAGATATTCATCTTCCTTTTTATATGCGGTTACCTGTCTTACATACTCCCAGTCTCCCAATTGTGTACGGTATCTTGTAAACGGGAAGATATTGTCGAAAAATTTATCCAATCCGCCGTTTGATATCATATATTCTATTTTATTAAAGGACAGTTCCATAAAGTCAGTATTATCCCAATTGCGATAATAGTCATTATTTATCGTCTTATCATTCACACTGCATGCATAGTACACTTCCAAATACACGTGTGACAATTCATTATCCTGAACGGCCTCCTTCAGTAAATAAAATGCTCCATTCAATGGCTGTGCGGGTGTTGCCAAATTAAAATTATACTGCCCACTTAATTCATCTAAAATCCGGGGATCAATATCACAATATACATGCGATGTTCCCACACAAAGATTATCGATTTTTCCACGATCCTCATAATAACTATGCCATAAGATACGATGCCAAGCGTATGTTTTGCTTGCTTCCACATACAAATAATTCAATCCATGCACAATCCCCACAAAAACAAGGATCGCCGCCAAAACTTCTATCCCTTTTCTTATGATCCGCCCCACCTATGATCTCCTGTCATCCTAATTCTATAATTATGGTCTATATTTTTATATTTTCATATTTATAGTATATATTTCCATTTTTATATGTCAATAGTCTGTTGAATATATACAGTTTATAAGTTTAACCTGGACACGAGCTTCTTAAATATTGACATCCTTCTCATTTTGCGTATAATAAATTTTTGAGAAAGTTTCTACGCTGTGCTATTGCACACGATGACGCCTTCCCTATACACGGTGAGTTCGAAACCTTCCTCACCTAAAACAAAACTAAAGGAGACAACTAAATATGAAAACACAAAACACAAAGACGGTTTCCGCAGAAACCGCCCACTCTCGTACGCTTTTCATAGCGCACGCGGCTATGATCGCCACACTCTACATTGTACTCACCTTCGTGGCAAACGCCTTCGGACTGGCTAATTACGCCGTGCAGGTTCGATTTTCAGAGGCACTCACCATCCTTCCCTATTTCACACCAGCTGCCATCCCCGGGCTTTACATTGGCTGTCTGCTGAGCAATATCCTGACCGGCTGTGCCCTGCCCGATATCCTTTTCGGCAGTCTCGCCACATTACTTGGCGCGCTGGGCACCTATGCTCTGCGCAGATGGAAATGGTGCGCGCCCATCTGCCCTATTATCGCCAACACGATCATTGTTCCTCTGGTACTTGTCTACGGGTACGGTCTGCTGATTGAGGGCATGTCCCTGATCCAGTGTCTCGGCTTCTACTGCCTGACCGTAGGTGCGGGGGAGGTCATTTCCTGCGGGATTCTTGGGATGATTTTACTGACCGTACTGGAAAAATACAAAGGGCGCATCTTTTAGACGCGCCCTGAAATCTTTTTTCAGATTCTTCTCTGATCTGGTCTTCCCCAACCTTATTCCTTCCTGATATAGGAAATAAATTGATTTCCGTTCTCGCTTAGCCACTCTGTGGAGTCATTCATACCTCGTTTCTCCAACGTGCCCTCAACAGGATCCATGACCACAATATTTAACTCATTAAAGCCCACGATCAACACCGCGTTACCGTCCGCCAATGTAGCAAGCACCGGAAGATCCTTATTGACATAATATAAAACCGCATCCAGGCTGCATCCTGACAGATCCAGTACAGTGCAGTCCTGAAGATCACTCTCCAAAATGTCAAACACCGTGTCTCCCTGATTCAGACGACTCTGCGTATTTCTGGATATTCCCTCGTATTTCAGGATCGTATCCAGACAGACTGCCAGAGAACCTTTTGTCTCTGTCACTTCATCTTCCGTAATGGCCATGATCTGGTTGCGGGTACTTCTGGTTTCTCTCCTCCAGATATAATCTCCATCGTCATCCACCACCACACCCGCTTTGCGATTCGCTATATCCACCGCTTTGCCGGGATTTGCATAAATGCTTTCGATACCGTCCTTGCCGTACACATAAAAACGCTCTCCGGTCAAGTCCATGCTCAGCTCGCCCACCGAACGGCTTCCCTCAAAGAGGATCTCCTTGGGCGACAGATGCTTCAATGCCTTGTCATCTATCTCTTCTTTCACATCGATTTGGCATATGGTCTCGTAGTTCTCTGTTACTACATAGTCAAGGGTATTGCTCCCGCTTTTTACTTCCTCTGTATTCATGATCTGATCGTCTGACGTTGGCACATAATTTTCACTCTCTTCGTCGTACACCACTCTGGAGAGCGTAAGCTGATTTTCCTCAATTTCGCTGTCCACCACATAGACGCCATCCTTCTGATAGGTCTTCAGAACATTGCCGTCATCACTCTGAATCTTCACACAATACATCGGAAAGGTCGTAATCCCTGTGGTGTTTTCCCGGACATCACTTTTTTTGGCAAGCCCATAGATCAGATCTTCCTCCATAAAACCCAGCACCGAAATGTACTCTCCCACACCCGCTTGAATTCTTGTCTGAGTCTGTGTGTTCAGGTTCATCAGGATTAAGCTACTGGCCGCATAGAGATCATTCCCCTCCTGCCAGACCAGCATCTTGTTGGAATCGGACACATGATAACCGCCCTCTTTAAGGCCCGTCACCAGCGTCTGTATCGAGACGGACTGCACATCCACCGCGTACACGCTCTCATCCAGCATAAAATAGTAGATCCCGGTCCTGCTCACATAAGAGAGTTTCTCGATATCCGTCTTTAACAGTTCATAGGATTTATCATAGGGGATATAGGCCACCTCCTCCACAGTGTTCGTCATACTGTTATAGCCGTAAAGCACCACCCCTACACAGCCTTCATGTCTCCCCCTGTTCATATAGCCATAGACCAGAAATAGAATATTGCCCGTTTCATCCACTGTCAGCACACGGATGTCATATCGGTTGTATGCGCTCCGCTCATCCATCAGTCCCTCTGTGTTATCATAAAAGCTAAACAATCTGGCCAGTTTATTGTCTGTCACATTATAGCTGTAAAGCTTGTCTGCCACAGTGAAGGCAAACACATTGCCGCCATCGCTCTCCTTAAGCTCCACCTGATCTCCGGTGATTCCCAACACGATCTTATCGTTGACATAGACATCCGCCTGATCGTCAAAAATCTGCTCCATGGTTCTCTCAAAATCCAGCAAATACATCCGATCCGGCGTATAGCGTATCCGGTAAAACTCTCGAATCCGGTAATATTCTATATTTCTGCCCTTTTTGATCCCTGCCAGATATTCCATTGTAAAGGAACCCGTCTGTTCATCCAATTCTTTGATGACAATGTACGGCTCCGTCAACTCAGTGACCGCCAGATCACCCCAAGTCACCTGATTAAAGCTGGAGTGAATAGTGACCTTGTAAAAAGTCGAATTATCACCCTCCGCGTTGGATTCCAGATACTTTGTCAGCTCCTCCGCCGCTTCTTTATCGAAGGTGCGATCATGGAAATCCATGATATAGTCAAGCTTTTCCCGAATATTAAGTGAATCGCTTAAAACGATCCTAGAATAATACCGAATGGTCGTGCCCTCTGTCGGAGTCACTAAAAAAATAAGCATATATTCTGTATTATTCTCTATCAGATCCTTCAGGGTGATGTCAAAGGTGAGGACGTTATTCTCCTCTTCATATACGTCTACCGCCGTGTTTTCTATCAGCCGATCACCATCCAGACTTCTCACCTCGAAGGCTATTTCCTCCATTTTTTGCCCATAGGTATCTATCCGCACACTGATCCTGCGGTCTTCGCCTACCGGCTGTAGGTTGTCCCGCAAATAAGCACAGTCCATATTCTGGGCATACCCATGCAGACTACCCACCCTGTATGTGTCCACAAACATGGACAGCACAGGGTAGGTCGCCTCCCCCATCTCCGTTGTCATATCCGTATTTCCCTGATTCATCAATGTGCTCAAAAGCACCAGTGCAAGCACAAAGATACAGCCAAGGAAAGCGCCTTTTACGATCGCTCTCTTCATAGCTTCAGAATTCCTCTATTTCATGGCATCCTTTAAAATTTCAGGATACCGTTTCGATTCATATGTCGTTTTTTATAGATCTCATAACATAAAAGCACCTGAACAAACGCCGCGATATCTTCGTGTTCAGTCTCTGCACCCATCTCAGCGTCTCCGGATTGTTTCAGCTTATCCACGATGATCTGTGTCAGGCGNTAGATCTGCCACTTNTCCGGGTACTCATCATANATCATGCTGCCCTCATAGTCTAACCGCTCCAATGTCTCGGCAATCACTTTTTGATACTTCTTTGCCTCCANCGGATACATTTCCTGCAGATATTCCAGATCTCTCGTCACCGTATCCTCCTCCTGNTAAAAAAGNGGCATCGGATAGGCCATATAAAAAGGTANNATTCTTGATTGTCTCATAGGCTCCCNATANAAANTNGTTGCTTTATTTTATCATATGGNNCTACCTATGAATAGGTGCAAAGTATCANCAGACAGGGGAACGAATCNTTNCGTTCCCCTGNCAAAANCACTATCACTTNTGNACTGTCTNNATTCTCGCTACAGCTCTNTTNAAAGACATCTCNGCCCGACGCATATCCGTTCCCGGNGCATTCTCTCTGATNCGNTCCTCCGCACGGGATTTTGANTCTTCCGCACGTGNNANNTCAATCTCTGANGGCCANTCGATGATCTCNGCAAGTACTGTAACCTTNTCCGGCAGCACCTCNGCAAANCCCGCATGCAGTGCAGCCTCAGACACTTCCTGATCTTTTGTGATCGTAAGGATACCGGGNGCGACGATCATCGTCATAGGAATATGCTCCTTATAAATACCCACTTCCCCTTCGACCGTATTGAATTCCACCATGGACACTTCCTCTTCATAGAAGACCCTGTCCGGTGTAATGATCTTTAATGTAAAGTTTCTGCTATCCTCAGCCATATATTACCTGCTTTCTTTAACTGCCTATATGGTCTCCTTATTTCTTCATCTTTGCAACCACGTCGTCAATGCTTCCCGCATTCAGGAAATAGCTCTCCGGAATGTCGTCGTGCTTACCTTCAAGAATCTCCTTAAAACCACGGATCGTCTCGGAAATCGGCACATACTTTCCACTCGTTCCGGTGAACTGCTCCGCCACGTGGAACGGCTGGGACAGGAATCTCTGTATCCTTCTCGCACGGGCAACCACCAGCTTATCTTCCTCGGAAAGCTCATCCATACCAAGGATAGCGATGATATCCTGCAATTCTTTATATTTCTGCAGAATCTCCTGCACGCCTCTGGCCACCTGATAGTGCTCCTCCCCGACGATTCTGGGNTCGAGGATTCTGGAGGANGANTCNANCGGATCCACCGCCGGATAAATACCNAACTCCACGATAGAACGGGAAAGCGTTGTCGTTGCATCCAAATGGGCGAATGTGGTCGCCGGAGCCGGGTCTGTCAAGTCATCCGCAGGCACATATACCGCCTGAACGGAAGTGATGGAACCGCTCTTTGTGGATGTGATTCTCTCCTGCAANGNACCCATCTCCGTCTGCAGCGTNGGCTGATAACCCACGGCGGAAGGCATACGTCCAAGCANTGCGGANACCTCGGAACCTGCCTGTGTAAAACGGAANATATTATCAATGAAGAGCAGCACNTCCTTACCNCCCTTGTCACGGAAATACTCCGCCATGGTCAGTCCTGTCAGACCGACTCTCATTCTTGCTCCCGGCGGCTCGTTCATCTGTCCGAACACCATCGTNGTCTTATCGATAACGCCGGATTCCTCCATCTCGTGATAGAGGTCGTTACCCTCTCTGGTACGCTCGCCTACGCCGGTAAATACGGAGTAACCGCTGTGCTCTGTCGCAATGTTACGAATAAGCTCCTGAATCAACACCGTCTTACCTACGCCGGCACCGCCGAACAGACCGATCTTACCACCCTTCTGGTAAGGACATAACAGGTCAACGACCTTGATACCTGTCTCCAGAAGCTCTGTCGCCGTGGACTGCTCCTCAAAGGTCGGAGCCGGTCTGTGAATCGGCTCATGTCCCACATCTGTGGGCGCGGGTTTGTTATCAATCGGTTCTCCCAGAACGTTAAAGATACGTCCCAGTGTATTTTCTCCTACAGGAACTGTGATGGGAGCGCCTGTTGCAACCGCATCCATACCTCTCACCAGTCCATCGGTAGGACCCATGGAGATACATCTGACGGTATCGTCACCCAGATGCTGTGCCACCTCCACAGTCAGCTCTCCGTTNTCCTTAAGCGGAATTCTGATTGCGTCATTGATCTCCGGCAGATTCCCTGTCGAAAATTTGATGTCCAGTACGGCACCGATGATCTGAGTGATCTTTCCAAGATTTTCACTTGTCTTTACTTCTGCCATCTCTTTTTCCTTTCACTCATAGTATTTCAGTAATGTGCAATACGAGATCGCATTTGCACCTGCAATAATTTCTGTTAATTCCTGCGTAATAGATCCCTGACGTGCTCTGTTGTACATCAGTGATAAGTGATCTATCATTTCCTCAGCATTACTCGTTGCAGAATCCATTGCCTGCATTCTCGCACCGTTCTCGCTTGCAACCGCCTCCACCAGACCGCCATAGATCAAACTGGTAACATATTTCGGAATGATCATGTCCAGCGCCTCGTCGTCCTCCGGCTCGAAGTTCATCATCGCCTTGCTCTNCGNCTCNTTCTCAGNNTNCTCTTCCGCCGGAGCTTCCACCGGAAGAAGCTTTAACAATGTGGGCACATGTACCACGGTATTCTTAAATCCCGTGTAAGCAAGGTAAATCTCANAGATTTCNCCCGCCGCATAGGCTTCCAGCAATTTGCTGCTTANTGCCATGGCATCCACATAGGAAGGTTCCTCGATAATATCTGCGTCCTCTTCCATGATGTGATACCCGTTGCGGTTCAGTGCATCCCTGCCCTTCTTGCCGATCGCGTAAATCTCCAGTTCGTCNTTCTTGAAGTCGCCCTGTGTGATCAGCTTCACCACATTGGAATTATAGCCTCCCGCAAGACCTCTGTTGGAGGTAATCACAATGACTGCCTTTTTCCCGGACTCTCCCTTTTTCAGATAGGGATGNTTCAGGCTGCCGGTCTTAGCCAGCATGGAAGTCACTGTTTCATACATACAGTTAAAATATGCCTTCGACTGTTCTGCGCGCTGTTTCGCCCTCTGCAGTTTAACGGTAGAAACGAGTTTCATAGCTTTGGTAATCTGCTGGGTACTCTGAATACTGCCTTTACGCCTTTTAATGTCTCTCATTGAGGCCATAGCGTCACACCCTTTCTACGCTTCTACTTAAACTGAGCCTTAAACTCTTCAATGGCTTTCTTAAGCTTCGCATCAGTCTCGTCGTTAATTTCCTTGTTCTGCGCGATTGCATTCGGCACCTCAGGATATTTCGTGTCGAGGAACTCAAAGAATTCCGTCTCGAATCTGGTGATATCCTCAACCGCAATATCGAGCAGATACTTGTTGGTCACCACATAGATGATGATAACCTGATACTGTACCGGCATCGGCTTATACTGAGGCTGTTTCAGGACTTCCTTGATTCTCTCACCCTGTGCCAGCTTCTCCTTGGTGTCGGCNTCAAGCTCTGAACCGAACTGGGAGAACGCCGCCAGCTCTCTGTACTGTGCAAGCTCTGTACGGATAGGCGCCGCNATCTTCTTCATCGCCTTGATCTGCGCCGCGCCACCCACTCGGGACACGGAAAGACCTGCGTTTACTGCCGGACGGAAACCGGAGTTAAACATCTCTGTCTCCAGATAGATCTGACCGTCCGTGATGGAGATCACGTTGGTCGGAATGTANGCNGATACATCGCCCGCCTGNGTCTCAATGATCGGGAGAGCCGTCAGCGAACCGCCGCCGTACTCTTCGCTCATTCTTGCCGCACGCTCCAGCAGTCTGGAATGCAGATAGAATACATCACCGGGATATGCCTCACGCCCCGGCGGTCTCTTGAGCAGCAGGGAAAGTGTACGGTATGCAGCAGCCTGTTTGCTCAGGTCATCATAAACCACGAGCACATCCTCGCCGTTCTCCATCCACTCCTCACCGATCGCACAGCCGGAATACGGTGCTATGTACTGCAANGGCGCCGTCTCACTGGCTGTCGCCGCCACTACGGTGGTGTACGCCATCGCGCCATACTCTGTCAATGTTTTCACAATCGAAGCGACAGTGGATGCCTTCTGCCCTATGGCAACATAGATACATTTCACGCCCTGCCCCTTCTGGTTNATNATGGTATCAATGGCGATCGCCGTCTTACCGGTCTGTCTGTCGCCGATGATCAACTCACGCTGTCCNCTTCCGATGGGCACCATGGAGTCAATAGCCTTAATACCTGTCTGTAACGGTGTATCCACAGACTTTCTCGTGATGACACCGGATGCAACTCTCTCAATCTTACGATATTTGTCAGTCTGGATCGGACCCTTGCCGTCAATAGGCTGGCCCAGAGCATTCACGACACGACCGAGCATGCAGTCACCCGCAGGCACCTCTACCACGCGCCCTGTGGTCTTTACGGTATCGCCCTCATTGATATTGTGCTGGTTACCAAACAGAACCGCACCTACGTTATCTTCCTCAAGGTTTAAGATCATACCGTAAACTTCGCCGGGGAACTCCAAAAGCTCACCCTGCATTGCATTCTCAAGTCCGTGCACACGAGCGATACCATCCGCCACCTGAATGACTGTACCCACCTCGGATACTTCCAGTTCGGAGGCATATCTCTTGATCTGATCCTTAATGACTGAACTGATCTCTTCTGGTCTTAAATTCATGGATCATACGCACCTTTCTTTATATTTTTTACACCTGTACTTTTAACAGATCCTTCTGCAGCTCACTCAGCTTCGTACTGATGCTGCTGTCCACAACTCTGTCGCCGATTCGGATCACCATGCCGCCGATCAGGGAGGCATCCACACCGTAATGAATCTCCATGGATTTATACTTCGTGGTGTCGAGCAGTTTCTTCTCGACTTCCTTACACTGGTCATCCTTAAGCGGAACGGCCGTCGTCACCGTGGCGATGCCTATTCCCTTGTACTCTTTAACCTTAGCGACAAAATACGTCAGGATCTCGTCGATCTCCCTGTAGCGGTCCTTCGAGATAATGATAGTGAGAAACCCGAGCAGCTCCCCGGATATCCTTCCCTCAAATACTGTTTTAGCAACCTCGATCTTCTCCTCCTTGATGATCTTCGGATGATTCATCAGTCTGCCAAAATCTTCATTCTCCGCAAGGATCTTCTGAAGCTGTTCAATCTCCTCCAACAGGACATCTACCTTATCGTCTTCCACCGCAAGCTCGAACAACGCATCACCGTATGTCTTTGAAATCAGCTTAGCCATGTGCTCTCACCTATTTCCTTAAGCGTCTCTTCCACCAGACTGTCCTGTACAGTCGTGTCTATCGCTGCGTTTACGACCTTAGCGGCCATCATGGATGCAAGCACGACCATCTCGCGCTTCACCTCGTCAGCGGCCTTCTTCTTCTCCAGCTCCGCCTCAACGCCGGCTCTCTCGAGAATTCTGGCTGCCTCCTCCTTTGCGTCCGCCACGATCTTATTTTCATTGGCCAAAGCNCTCTTTCTCGCCTCNGCGAGNATCGCCTCAGCCTCTTTNTCCACTTCTTTCAGCTTAGATTCGTACTCTTCNTTCAGCGCCNTGGCATTTTCCATGTCGGATGCCGCCGTATCGAGTTCATCCTTGATACGCGCCTGCCGCTTCTCCATCATATCCCGCACAGGATTGAACAGGAGATGGGATGCGATCAGAAAGAGTGCGAACACAGCTATGATCATCAGCGCGGAATCTGCAATGAGCTGCAGGTCGAGGTCAAAAAGCCTCGGCGTCATCTCAGCAGACGCCATCACTAAATCCGTAACCGTCGTACTCAAGCGTTAGTCCTCCTTTCGTTGCTCGTTACAGGTCTGCGCACTTGCTGCGCTGACCGTAAGAACGTGTATATTGTACCATGCATCAAGCCCATCGCGAAGCAATTCTGGAATGGCTTGATGCCCGTAACTATGAAGGTACTGAATAGTTACGGCAGGAGAGGCTTAACGAAGAGCAGCAGCATTGCGATCAACAGACCATACAGACCTGTGGTCTCGGCAACGGCCTGACCAAGCAACATCGTAGAGGTTACATCAGACTTAGCGCCCGGGTTTCTGCCAACTGCTGCAGCCGCATGTCCAGCCGCAATACCCTGACCCACACCAGGTCCGATACCGGCGATAACCGCAAGTCCGGCACCGATTGCTGAACATCCTAAGATAAAATTGTTGTTAAATTCTCCCATTTCTTATTTCCTCCTTTGGTTTTCGCGAACAAGCATTTCGAGTCTGCTTATTCGGTATTTACAGTTTCATTTTACTCGCTGGTGGTGCAGGCATCCGTAATGTATGTCATGGTCAACATACAGAATACATAAGTCTGGATCGCACCTGAGAACAGATCGAAATACACATGAAGCGCCGCCGGCCAGATGATAGCGATCTTCGCTAAGAGCGCATATACCAAAGCCATCATAACGGTACCGGATAAGACGTTCGCAAACAGACGCAGCGACAACGAGATCGGCACTGCCACATCACCGATGATATTGATCGGCGCCCAGATCGGCCACGGATCAATAACAACGAGATCGGCACTGCCACATCACCGAA
>JAAUZW010000037.1 GCA_014804385.1 Lachnospiraceae bacterium
CGGATGTGTTAAACGGCTTAAATCCCGGTCAGATGGTCATTAAGATCGTGAATGAAGAGATGGTTTCCCTGATGGGTTCCGAGACCACAGAGATTGCCATGCAGCCGGGAAAGTCGATCACGGTCATCATGATGTGCGGCCTACAGGGTGCAGGTAAGACCACTACCACGGCGAAAATTGCCGGGAAGTTAAAATTAAAAGGGAAAAAATCTTTGTTAGTGGCCTGTGACGTGTACCGTCCGGCGGCTATCAAACAGTTACAGATTAACGGCGAAAAGCAGCAGGTGGAGGTGTTCTCCATGGGAGAGAACCACAAGCCTGTCAATATCGCGAAAGCGGCTCTGGAGCACGCGAAGAAAAACGGTCATAACGTGGTGATTCTGGATACGGCGGGCCGCCTGCACATAGACGAAGAGATGATGGCGGAGCTGCAGGAGATCAAGGAGAATGTGGAAGTACATCAGACGCTCCTTGTGGTGGACGCCATGACAGGTCAGGACGCCGTTAATGTGGCCAAGGACTTCGATGAAAAGGTGGGCATAGACGGGGTGATCCTTTCCAAGATGGATGGTGATTCCAGAGGTGGTGCGGCGCTCTCTATCAAGGCGGTGACCGGCAAGCCGATCCTCTACATCGGTATGGGAGAGAAACTCTCCGACCTGGAGCAGTTTTATCCGGACCGTATGGCCAATCGGATCTTGGGTATGGGCGATGTGCTGACGCTGATCGAGAAGGCACAGCAGAATCTTGATATAGACGAAGACAAAGAAAAAGAGATGGCTGCCCGCATGAAGAAAGGGAAGTTCGACTTTGAGGACTACCTGGAAAGCATGAAGCAGATGCGCAATATGGGCGGTCTTTCCAGCATTCTGAGTATGATGCCCGGCATGGGAAAGCAGATGGCGGATATTGAATCGGCGGTGGATGAAAAGCAGCTGGCGCACATGGAGGCGATCGTCTTAAGCATGACGCGGGAGGAGCGGCAGAATCCCAAGCTCCTAAACCCCAGCAGAAAGGGACGCATTGCGAAAGGAGCCGGCGTGGATATCGCGGTAGTCAACCGGTTTATCAAGCAGTTTGAGCAGTCCCAGAAAATGATGAAGCAGCTTCCCGGTATGATGGGAGGCAAGAAGGGCCGCGGTATGTTCGGCGGCATGGGTGGTATGAAATTCCCATTTTAGGGTTTCAAAAATAAATTACATTTAACAAATTTTTTACAGGAGGCAAAGAAAAATGGCAGTTAAGATCAGATTAAGAAGAATGGGACAGAAAAAGCATCCTTNTTACAGGATTGTGGTGGCGGATTCCAGATCCCCCAGAGATGGCAGANGTATNGCGGAGATCGGTACTTATGATCCCAACACGGATCCCAGCACCTATAAGGTAAATGAGGAGGAAGCGAAGAAGTGGCTTGCCAACGGTGCACAGCCCACAGAGATCGTGAGCAGAATCTTCAAGACGGTAGGCGTGACAAAATAGGAGGGTTTCAAGTCGCTTTTGGAGGTGGACTATGAAAGAATTNGTNGAAGTGATCGCAAAAGCTCTTGTTGANAACCCTGATGAGGTAGTGGTGACACAGAAGGAGGAAGGTAAGAACATTATCGTGGAACTCCATGTNGCGCCATCNGATATGGGAAANGTCATTGGCAAACAGGGACGNATNGCAAAGGCNATCCGCTCTGTTGTCAAGGCGGCATCATCAAAAGNAAATAAGAGAGTGGATGTGGAGATCATCTGACAGATCAGCCTCACGGGGATTCTCCGTGAGGCGTTTTTGCGCGATAAGCAGAGTCAGAAGTACAGGAACAAATATGTCATGCTTGCATGAGCATATTTTGGTATGTGCTTATGACGAGCAACAGGCGAATCGAATCTGCTTATCGAGATGATAAAATAGGAGTTATTAATTGTGAAAACAGAGAAAAACGACGAATTGCAGGTGGGTGTGATCACCCAGACACANGGNATCCGNGGGGAGGTCAANGTATTTCCCACCACGGACGATCCGAATCGATTTAAGAAGCTGAAGGAAGTAACGCTGGCTGCCGGGAAAGAGCGTCTGCCCATGGAAATAGAGGGCGTCAAGTTTTTTAAACAATATGTGATCTTGAAATTTAAGGGATATGATTCCATCAACGATATAGAGAAATATAAGCAGGGAAAGCTGTTGGTGACGCGGGATAATGCGGTCAAGCTGCAAAAGGATGAATACTTTGTGGCGGATATGATCGGCATGCAGGTGGTGACGGACGAGGGGGCGGATTTCGGCGTTCTGAAGGATGTGCTGGCAACCGGAGCAAACGACGTCTATGTGGTGAGCAGGGAGGGCGATCAGGAGATACTGCTTCCTGCAATCAAAGAGTGCATCAAACACGTGGATATGGAGCGGCGTGTCATGGAGGTTCATATCATGAATGGGTTGTTNTAAGTTCAGCCGGAGGAGCTGTGAAGCAGCGGAAAGCGCTGTAAGCGCGTTTTGCGAATGGTGCGTGCTGAACTTTATTATATGAGGAAAAAATAGAATGATAAATTTTCACATNATGACCCTGTTTCCCGACATGGTTCTGCAGGGGCTNCACACCAGTATTCTGGGCAGGGCGGCGGCGCGGGGCGATATNGCGATAGAGGCGGTCAATATCAGGGATTATACAACGGATAAGCATGGCAAGGTGGATGATTACACTTACGGGGGCGGCGCAGGTATGCTGATGCAGGCGCAGCCGGTCTATGACGCTTATCAATCTGTAGTTGACCGGATCGGTCATGGAAAGAAATGCCGCGTTATCTATGTCACGCCACAGGGAAGAACCTTTCATCAGGAAATGGCAAGAGAACTGGCCAGGGAGGAGGAGCTGATCTTTCTGTGTGGCCACTACGAGGGGATTGACGAGCGGGTGCTGGAGGANATCGTCACTGACGAGATTTCACTGGGAGATTATGTGCTCACGGGGGGAGAACTGGCGGCCATGGTGATGGTGGATGCCATAGCCAGANTTGTGCCGGGCGTTTTACACAATGATGAGTCGGCGCAGACGGAGTCCTTTGGTGACGGACTGCTTGAATATCCGCAGTATTCCAGACCGGAGATCTGGCATGATAGAAGGGTTCCGGAGGTGTTGCTTTCCGGGGATCACGCGAAGGTGGATGCCTGGCGGCTTGCACAGTCTCTGGAACGGACAAGGGAAAAACGTCCTGATCTCTATGAGAAGTATCTGGAAACACATCCGCCGGTGGAGAAAAAGCGGCGCAAAAGCTAAAAAAGCAAAAAAGCTAAAAAGAGGAAAAATCCCTTGCATTTGTACCCGTGATGTGGTAAGTTAATAATGTTGTGAAGAAGGATGGTCCTCTGNTACAGACGTATTAAGAACATCCGGAGCATATCAGGAGGAGAAAATGAACGATATTATCAGAGAAATTGAAGCNGAACAGTTAAAGGAAAACTTAAGCGACTTCCATGTAGGCGACACNGTTAAGGTGTACGGTAAGATCAAGGAGGGTAACCGCGAGAGAATCCAGGTGTTTGAGGGAACCGTCTTAAAGATTCAGGGCGGCGGGAACAGAACCACCTTCACGGTNCGTAAGGTATCTAACGGCGTAGGCGTTGAGAAGACCTGGCCCATGCACTCTCCGAATGTGGAGAAGGTAGAGGTTGTCAGAAGAGGTAAGGTGAGACGTGCTAAACTGAATTACCTGAGAGATCGCGTCGGTAAGAAGGCTAAGGTGAAAGAACTGGTTAAATAAGCGTAAGAGATGATGAAACAGATACCTCAGAGTGATTTGGGGTATCTGTTTTTCACCATATGGGAAACGGAAACAGTAAGAGGGCGAAAGATGGCGAGAAGAAAAGGCTTGACCTTTTATCAGAAAAAGAAAAGGCTTAATCCGAAGATCATAAAGGATATCCTGGAGATGCTCGTGGGAAGCGCTGTTGCTGTTTTTCTGGCCTTTGTTATTATCTTTTCGGTAGGGATGCGCACCAGTGTGGTGGGAGATTCCATGGAGCCTGTACTCTGCAACGGACAGGAAATTCTGATGAACCGTATTATTTACAGGATCTCTATGCCAAAAAGGGGCGATGTCATCGTTTTTCTGCCGAACGGTAACCAGAATTCCCATTTTTATGTGAAACGTGTGGTGGGACTGCCGGGTGAGACGGTACAGATTCGGGATGGAAGTGTATACATAGACGGCGCACTGCTTGCGGAGGAAGATCGTTTCGACAAAATTGCCGATCCCGGCATTGCGCAGAATGAACTGCTGCTTGCGTCGGATGAGTTTTTTGTTCTGGGGGATAACCGCAACAGCAGTGAGGACAGCCGTTCCGGAAATATCGGTGCGGTGAAGAAAGATACGATCATCGGTAAGGCATGGTTTCATTTGGCAGTGGAAGACCAGCCTATGGGTCTGATCGAATAGTGAGGATAAGGGATGAATTATCAGTGGTATCCGGGTCATATGACAAAGGCAAAGCGGATGATGCAGGAAAACATCAGCCTGATCGATCTGGTGATCGAGTTGGTAGATGCAAGAGTTCCGCTTGCCAGCAGAAATCCGGACATAGATGAACTGGGAAAAAACAAAGCCAGGCTGATCTTATTAAATAAGTCAGATCTGGCGGATCCCAAGGAAAATAAACTTTGGATGACATATTTTAAGGATATGGGCTTTCATGTACTGGAGGTCAACGCGAAGACGGGACAGGGACTTCGGGCGATTCAGCCCAAGGTGCAGGAAGCTTGTAAAGAGAAAATCGAGAGGGATCGAAAAAGAGGGATTAAAAACCGCCCGGTCAGAGCGATCGTGGTCGGTATCCCCAACGTGGGGAAATCCACCTTTATCAATTCTTTTGCAGGAAAGGCGTGTGCCAAGACCGGTAATAAACCCGGAGTGACCAAAGGAAAACAGTGGATTCGATTGAATAAAGAACTGGAGCTTTTAGATACACCAGGGATTCTCTGGCCCAAGTTTGAGAGTGAAGAGGTAGGGAAACGGCTCGCCATGATCGGCTCCATGAATGATGAGATCTTACAGATGACAGAATTGGCGACAGAGCTTCTCACCTATCTTTTAGAGAACTACAGAGAGCCGCTTCTGGAGCGTTATCAGATCGAGGAGAGCGGGCAGACACCGGATGCCGTGACGATGCTTGGGGCGATCTGTGAGAACCGTAAGTGTTATAAAAAGGGACAGGAGCCGGATTATGAGAAAGCGGCGGCGCTTCTGGTAGATGATTTCAGAAGCGGCAGACGTGGCAGGATCACACTGGAAACGATACAGGGAGGAGAAGAAGCGTGAAGAAAGTATTGCGTGAGATATTAAGTACCAGTCTTTATCTTTTGGGCGTTTTATGTGTTGTTTATCTGGTCATTCACTTTGTGGGACAGAGGACGCAGGTGCAGGGCAGTTCCATGGAACCGACGCTCAGCCCGGAGGATAATCTGATCGTAGATAAGATCAGTTATCGGTTTCACGACCCGGAAAGGTTTGATATCATTGTCTTTCCCTATTTGAAAGAGGATAATACTTTCTATATAAAGCGTATCATCGGCCTGCCTGGCGAGACGATACAAATCGATGAGGAGGGCAATATATATATAGATGAAGAACTGCTGCAGGAGTCCTATGGCAAGGAAGTAATCCTGCATCCCGGCAGAGCCATCGATCCCATAAAGCTCGGCTCTGATGAGTATTTTGTTATGGGAGACAACCGGAATAACAGTACAGACAGCAGGGAACCCTTGGTTGGCAATATCAAGAAAGAGAATATCATAGGCAGGGCGTGGCTGCGCATATGGCCTCTGGATGAATTTGGGTTTGTGAAGCACAGGTAACCGAAATAAATCCCTTCGGGATTAATTTCATGAGTTTCGCTTCGCGGACTCGGCTAACTGCATNATNTGCTAAGCAGACTCGGNTTGGAGAAGGNAATGTACANTATGGCGGAAAATATTGGNACGATCAGACAAAAATTGCAGGCGGCGGCTATTTCGGAGCTGCCTGCTTTGTTTTTGGAATATGAAATGGATTCGCGGGCAGGGGTACAGGCAGAAATTGCCAAAGCGAAAAAGAGGATTCTTGCCTATGAAAAAGAGGTGGCAAGAACGGAAGCGCTAAAGCGCTATGAGAGAGAATACGGCGACTGTGACTATATCTGCGGTATCGACGAGGTGGGAAGAGGCCCCCTGGCAGGGCCGGTGGTGGCAGGGGCGGTGATTTTGCCGAAAGATTGTGATATTTTATATATCAACGATTCCAAGAAACTCTCCGAAAAAAAGAGAGAGGAGTTGTACGATATCATCATGGAGAAGGCGGTGGCGGTAGGACTTGGCTACAGCACGCCCGCACGGATTGATGAGATCAACATACTGCAGGCCACCTATGAGGCCATGCGGGAGGCCATCGGAAAACTATCTNTAACACCTGATATTTTATTAAATGACGCGGTGACCATACCGGAGGTATCCATACGTCAGGTTCCCATCATCAAAGGGGATGCGAAGAGTATTTCTATCGGTGCGGCCAGCATTGTGGCGAAGGTGACCAGAGACCGTCTCATGGTGCAGTATGATGAAGTCTATCCGATGTATGGTTTTGCCTCCAACAAGGGATACGGTGCTCAGGCGCACATAGAGGCGTTGAAAAAGCACGGCCCCTGTCCCATCCACAGAAAATNCTTTATCACACNTTTTTGCGAGGTGCGCGATTGAATCTGGGAAATATTTTTAATAAAAGAGATACGAAGAGTGTCAGAGCAGGAGAAGGCGTACGTTCGGCGGATTCTGTCAGCAAGGGAGAACGCCTCATGCGTCTGCAGAATGAGGTGCGCAGCTTGAAGCCGGGGCAGACCCTGCAGGGAACGGTGGTCGGCCGAAACGGCAANTCCGTNCAGATNGANCTGGCNCAGGATTTCACCATNAACGCCANGGTGGATAAGAGCGTGAGTCTTGCCCTGGGGCAGNTGATGAGCTTTGAGATCAAGGCNAACAGCAGNTCNTTNATGTCGCTGGCNCCNCTCTATACGAATACGGCGAANACGGCTACGATCCTGCGTGCNCTGGCNGCGGCNGGACTGCCGGAAACNGCGGAAAATATGNAGATGGTGGCTAAAATGATGGAGGAGGGAATGCCGATCGATAAGGAGTCCATCCTGAATATGAGCCGGCAGCTTCTTGAATTTCCGGGACAGGATCCNACCTCCATNATACAGATGACCCGNCTGGANCTGCCNGTGACGGCGGAAAATATNGAACAGTTTGAGCAATATAAAAATGCNACNCATCAGATNCTCTCAAGCGTGGATACCATAACGGAGGAACTGCCTCAGGTTTTTCAGCAGCTGGTGCAGGAAGGGCAGACAGATAAGGCGCTTGCCTTCTATGAAGCTGTTTTGGCGGCATTTTCGGAGGAGGGCGGCGCAGAGGATGGTACCGTTACTCTTCAGGGAAGTGCGGATGGCATGCCTCAGGAGGAGGCAGCAGCGAATGAGGCGGCGNCGGAAGNTGCTCCGGCGGCCATGACGGAGAATCCGGGGACCGGCGGACAGGTACAGACCGGAGAGTCGTCTGCCGCGGCGGAGCAGTCTTCCTTGCCGGNGNCTGCAGCGCAGGNNAATAAAATANCGAGNGATATTGCGGCGGCGCCGGAAGAGATGCTGCCGGAGACGGAGACCGGCAGGGAAGCCACACTTACTCAGGGNCAGTGGGAACGGCTGGGAGACNCANTGCGGGAACTGGGACTGCANGAGCAGACTGCGGCNCAGATCAAAAACGGGGANNTGGATTCNAAGGANGTCCTGCAGCTTGTCAGACAGTTTGTACAGAAGGCGGGTCATTCNGATACGTCGGATCAGGCTTTGCATAAATTGTTGGGCGGAAAGGAGTTTCAGGAGCTTTTAAAGCAGGAAATAAACCGTCAATGGACCATAGAACCAAAGAATGTGGCGGATAAAAAACAGGTAGAACAGCTCTATGAGAGAATCAGGGAGCAGACTGCCAAGCTTTCTCAGGCTCTTGACACAGCGGGAAAGAGCGATGCGCCGGCGGCAAGAAGCGTGCAAAATCTGCAGAATAATGTGGATTTCATGAATCAGATGAATCATTTNTATACCTATGTGCAGCTCCCGCTTAAGATGCTGGGAAACAATGCGCANGGNGATCTCTATGTGTATACCAACAAAAAGAGTCTGGCGGCGAAGGACGGGCAGGTGAGCGCACTTTTGCATCTGGATATGGAACATCTGGGGCCTTTGGATGTCTATGTGACGATGAAGGATAAGCAGGTGGCTACCAATTTTACGGTGATGGATGACAGTATTCTGGACCTGATCGAAAAGCATATCGATATTTTGAATAAGCGTCTGGAGGACAGAGGATACTCTCTGAAAACACAGATGCATGTAAAAGAGGAGACAGCGGAGGAGGAAGAGACTTCCGTTATGCAGACCCTTCTGCATCAGCAGAAAAACATTTCGGTGTTGAGCCGGACGTCCTTTGATATGCGCGCGTAACCGTGTGAGAAGAAAGAGGAGAAGATATGGCGGAAAAAAAGGGAGAGAAGGTAAAGCAGGCGATCGCCCTGGAATATGATCCCGAAGACGAAGCCCCCCGCGTCATCGCTTCCGGACGAGGCGCGCTGGCGGAGCGCATCATTGAGAAAGCGAAAGAGGCGGATGTGCCGGTCCACCGGGATGATAAGCTGGCGGATACGCTTTCTCGTCTGGAGATCGGGGATATGATCCCGCCGGAGCTGTATGAGGTGGTGGCGGAGATCCTGATCTTCGTGGATTCCATGGATAAGGTAAAGGCCAAAATAGCGAAGGGTAAGTGAGGATGAATACGAGAAAGAGAGGGGCACAGAAGGAGGAACAGGTCTGTGCCTATTTGCTTTCCAGAGGCGTGAAGATCATGGAGCGGAATTTCCGCAGCCGCCTTGGAGAAATAGACATCATAGGTTATGACGGGGAATATCTGGTCTTTTTTGAGGTAAAATACCGTGCCGGGCACAGCAAAGGCAGTGCGGCGGAGGCGGTAGGGTTTGCCAAACAGCGAAAGATCTGTCAGGTGGCGGATTATTACCGTATGCTGCACCACTGTGCGGAGGATACGCCCCTGCGTTTTGATGTGGTAGCGGTGGATGCGGATAAGGTGACATGGATCAAAAACGCTTATGATTATATCATGCGGGCATAGCGTGTGTTATTTATTCCTGCGAGCAATGCATCAAGTGACGGCTTGCAGAAATTTGGAGACTGCCGCGAGCATCAAATGCTCTTGGGGCGTTCCGGGCTTTATGTCATGTGATTTTAGAAAAGGGAGGATTAGCGATGGACTGGTACAGACATAAGAGCAGCGCTCAGGTGCGCATAAATCAGGAGGGGGAACTGGTCTATCTCACTTTTCCCATTTTAGAGAGAAAGAAGCTGGTGAGGCATCTGTTTTCCACCAGACTCGGCGGGGTGAGCGAGGGCATATTTGCCACCATGAACCTAAGTTATACCAGAGGCGACCGCAAGGAAGCCGTGGACGAAAATTACAGGCGTATTGCGGCGGTGCTGGGCTGCAGCGTGGAGGATATTGTGTGTTCGGATCAGACCCACACTACAAATTTGCGGGTAGTGGGAAGACAGGACTGTGGTAAGGGCATCACCAGGCAGAAGGATTATCAGGATGTGGACGGTCTTTTGACGGATGAGCCGGGGGTCTATCTTGCGACCTTTTATGCGGACTGCGTACCCCTGTATTTTGTGGATGAGAAGAAAAAAGCGATCGCTCTGGCGCATTCGGGCTGGCGTGGCACCGTGGCGCGCATGGGTCGATATGTGGTGGAAAAGATGCGGGAGGTCTACGGGACGGATCCGGCCGACCTGACTGCGGTGATCGGCCCGTCTATCTGTCAGGACTGTTACGAGGTCAGTGAGGATGTGGCGGCGGCCTTTGCGGAAGCTTTTTCCGGGCCGGGGCAGGAGAGGGAGCTTCTGTTTGATAAAGGCTGCGGAAAATATCAGTTGGATCTGTGGCGGGCCAATGAGATTGTGCTCACGGAAGCGGGGATTCCACGGGAGAATATACAAGTGACTGATCTCTGCACTTGCCATAACGATCGTTATCTTTATTCCCATAGGGCAAGTCAAGGCAAGCGTGGTAATCTGGGCGCATTCCTGGGGCTTGCCACAAATTAAGAAAGTATTAAAGAAATTCCCATCTATTCCTTTATGTTTTAGTGTTTTACTAGTTATAGTAAAACACGGCTTAACTATTTATAGTAAAGCACGAATTTACAAAAAACGTACCGATTTACGAAAGAGGTGAGAACAATGGCTAATATTCTGGTGTGTGACGATGACAAGGAGATTGTGGACGCGATCGAGATTTATCTTTTGCAGGAGGGCTATACGATCTTTAAAGCTTATGACGGGCAGGAGGCGATCCGGATCCTGAAGGAGCAGCAGATTCATCTGCTTCTCATTGATATTATGATGCCGAAGCTGGACGGGATCCACGCCACGCTCAAGATCCGGGAGTATTCCAGCATTCCCATTATTTTCTTGTCGGCCAAGTCGGAAGACAATGACAAGATACTGGGGCTTAACATCGGGGCGGACGACTATATCACCAAGCCTTTCAATCCGCTGGAACTGGTGGCGAGAGTGAAATCGAATCTTCGCAGGTACACGACGCTGGGCAATCTCAACACGGAGAATAACGCGCTTTTCCAGGTGGGCGGGCTCTGCATCAACGATGACACCAAGGAGGTGACGGTGGACGGGGACAGTGTGAAGCTGACGCCCATCGAATATAATATTCTCCTGCTTCTTGTAAAGAATTGCGGCCGTGTGTTCTCGATCAATCAGATCTACGAGAGCATCTGGAATGAGGAAGCCATCGGCGCAGACAATACGGTGGCGGTACATATTCGGCATATCCGGGAGAAGATAGAGATCAATCCCAAGGAGCCCAGATACTTAAAGGTAGTGTGGGGTGTCGGTTATAAGATTGAGAAGGGTGTTTAAACATCATATCGGATCAGGGAAAGGAATTGGGGATGGATAAAACAAACTATGAGGAAACCTCGGAGGTTTTAGAGACGACAGAAGAGGCAGCGGAAAAGACAGCGGAGGAAACGACAGAAGAGCAGACGGAAGTACATAAGGAAAAGAAACAGAAAAAGGACAAGCCGAAGAAAAACAGGTTTGGCATCAGAACCATGCTTCGGATCGTACAGCACGGTGCGCTGGCGGTCATGGTGTTTTCCATGCTGATAGTGACGGTGTGCGGTACCGTGCGGATTTCGGGTGTACACTCGGAAGGAACCTATACCAATTTTACCGGCTATTCCGATCCTGGGACACCATTTGAAGATTCAGAAGCATTCAACGCAATTTTTGGCTATGCTGTGGCGGATATCATTCGTTTCGGTGTGGTGAGCAGTCAGATGGAGTCCGGAGGAGATGTCTTCGACGGGAATAAGATTGTGGATGTGACGGCATACAATTATCGAAATGACGTACTTCCGGAACAGTATGTGACGGCCAACTATAGGCTTGAGGATCTTTTGAAATGGCAAAGCTATGGGTTTTCTTTCTCCGAGGTGGAGATGACGGAGGCTGAGGCGGAGGCATTTCTGGCGGATACAACTCAAATAACCTCTATAGATAAGAACAGCGGTTACCAGAATACGACAGACGCCAACTACTTAAAATCAGATCTGAAAACCTATACCTCCGTCAGCGATGTGGAGGTAGGGGCGGAGGTCACTGTGGAGTTTGCCGAGTGGGATGAGGATTCCGGTTTTGTAACGGGGTATCAGCCCATTGGTGATCTGGCGGATCATGCGGACGCTCCGGCCTATGAGACTGATGCGCGGGCGGAAGACAGAGAGGAGCCGCTTTATCGGGATGCAGATGAGTCGGTGTATGCCTATACGGTCCTGATCAATCGTTATAAGACAGCAGAGGGCAAGAATCTAGAAGAGTATGTCTCAGACTGGACACACTACTATGAACTGTGTGACAATGTGCGCAGGGCAGCCGGGAATCTGGCTTATAATTATAACGAATACGTGGAATATAAAGAATATTTTGACGGCAAAAATTCTAATGTACGTTATTTGATCGAGAAACCGGTAGGGGAGGAGATTCAGTCTTACAGCAATATGGAAGCCGGCAGTTCCTACAGAGAGCATGTGGAACAGTGTATGGCAGACGTGGAGTTGATGGGAAAGGACACGACCTCCTCCACAGAAAAGTTTATCTATTACTGCCCTGCGGATATGGCCTATGTGACCAATACGGATATCACGGAGAGTACGGTGCGGCGTATTCTGCAGGAGTATGATTATGCTTACCCGGAGACGACCAGGATCTGGATCAGCGTGGATCCATCCTATCCGGCAGTGGATGCCTTTACCCGGGGGGCGGAGTATCTGCCTAATCTCTGGCAGTGGTCGGTGGCGGCGGTCGTCGCAGGGCTTTTATATCTGATCCTGTTTATCTATCAGACAGTAGTGACCGGAAGAGCTTATGATGAGAAGGGTGAAAAGTATATCAGATTGAATGGGTTCGATGAGATTCCCACGGAGGCGGCAGCGCTGATTGCCTGTATCGTGATATTTCTGGGATTCTGGATTCTGGTGATCCTGGCAGCGGTTGGAGGGATCGACCCCACGGATTTTGACTTCTATCGGGAGGCGATTCATGAAAATTGGTTTAAGATCCTGGCTGTTTTGATTGTCTTTGCAGCGGATGTGCTATTTACCTTTTTCTTCTACAGTCTGGTCAGACGGATCAAGGCGCGGACGTTCTGGAAAAATTCCTATCTGTGCCGTCTGGTAAACTGGCTGAAGCAATTTGCCTGGAAGGTGTACGATAACAGCAGTATTGTGCTTCGAACCTGGGTGCCTTACGTTGCTGTCATGTCCTTTAATCTGTTGCTGATGTTTCTGGTATCCAGATGGGGTGATATCAATATGCTCCTGCTCTTCTTTCTGGCAGTGATAGATGCGATTGTGGGTGTTTTGCTCTATAAGGATGCGAAGGAACGGCAGGATATCGTGAAGAGTATAGAGACCATTGCAGCAGGCCAGGTGGAGCATCAGATCGATGTGGAGGATCTGCACGGGGATAACAAGATTCTTGCAGCATCTGTCAACAGCATCGGGAAGGGCATTCAGGAGGCTGTGGAGATCAGCATGAAGGATGAGCGCATGAAGGCGGATCTGATCACCAATGTATCCCACGATATCAAGACGCCTCTCACGTCCATTATCAATTATGTGGATCTGTTAAAGCGGGAGCAGGTGGAAAGCGAGAAGGCGCAGAACTATATCCGGGTGCTGGATGAGAAATCTCAGCGGTTAAAGCAGCTTACGGACGATTTGGTGGAGGCCAGCAAGATCACCTCGGGCAATATCAGCCTGCATTTTGAACGGATCAATCTGACTGAGCTGATGAATCAGACCATCGGGGAATTTTCCGAGAAGTTTGAGGAGAAGGGATTGGTCACGGTGATGAACGTGAATACCAGGCAGGTGATGATCGAAGCGGACAGCCGCAGGATCTGGCGGGTGATGGAGAATCTGTTCAACAATATTTACAAGTATGCTATGCCCGGGACGCGTGTGTATGTGTCCATGGATCAGTCCGGCGAAGATAAAGAATGCGTGCGGGTAAGTATTAAAAATATTTCGCAGAATTATCTGAACTGTAAGCCTGAGGAACTGACGGAGCGCTTTATCAGAGGCGATGAATCCAGAACCACGGAGGGCAGCGGATTGGGACTTTCCATAGCGAAAAATCTGACCTTGGCGCAGAAGGGAAGCTTTGAGATCGAGCTGGACGGGGATCTGTTTAAGGTGCTTTTGACCTTTCCGGCAGCGAAGGATGTATAGTAATGTAAAGAAAACTGCCGTACCTGTATAAAACAGGACGGCAGTTTTTGCTTACTTCAGATATCCAGTCCGCTTACTTCGCGGTTATTATATTTAGCCAGGATCTGATGGATCTTGTCTGTGGGCGTATAGATGTTTGCCATGGAGGCATCGTGGTTCATAAAGTCAATGATAGAAGCGATGAATTTGCTCATATCGGCCTCTATGTAGTAGGGTTTCTCCCGAAGCTCCGGAGGCTGATAGCAGAGATTGGTAGTCACGATACGGTCGATATAGCAGCTTTCGTATGCGGCATCGAAGGCGGACAGACCATCCGTAAAGAGCCCGAAGGTACAACAGACGAAGACCCGTTTGGCATTCATTTTCTTTAACTGCTTGGCGGTATCGATCATACTGCCGCCGGAGGAGATCATATCGTCGATGACGATGACATCCTTGCCGTCAATGTTATCTCCCAGAAATTCATGAGCCACGATAGGGTTCTTGCCGTTCACAATGGTGGAATAATCCCTGCGCTTATAAAACATACCGGTATCCACGCCAAGCACGTTTGCAAAATATACGGCCCGGTCCAAGGCACCCTCGTCAGGACTGATAACAATAGTGTGTTCCTTATCGATGATCAGATTTTTTTCCATACGCAGGAGCGCACGGATGAATTGATAAGGCGGTGTGAAATTATCAAAACCTTTGATAGGAACGGAATTTTGGACTCTTGGATCATGGGCATCGAAGGTGATGAAGTTAGAGACCCCCATATCCATCAACTCCTTAATAGCGTAGGCACAGTCCAGGGATTCCCGTCCGTTTCTCTTGTGCTGCCGTCCTTCGTAGAGGAAGGGCATGATCACATTGATGCGGTGCGCTTTGCCATTGATGGCAGAGATGATCCGCTTTAAGTCCTGATAATGATCGTCCGGAGACATATGGTTCTCGTAACCGTTTATGGTGTAGGTGATACTGTGGTTACAGACATCCGTCAAAAGAAAGATATCTTTACCGCGCACAGAATCGTGCAAAACGGCCTTTCCTTCCCCTGTGCCGAAACGGGGACATTCCACTTCCACCAGATAATTGTCTTCCATATATCCGTGAAAAGCGGGATCATTCTTTACATCATTTTGCAGATTCCGACGGTATTCCACCAGATGGCTGTTGACCTTTTCCGCCAGAGGAAGAGCAGCCTTTGGGGCAAGCAGCTTGACGGCGGCAACCGGCATGGAATGTTCAAGTTGTTCTGTATTCGGCATTTTTTCTCCATTAAAACGCACATTTTTGTGTGCGGTATTCTTTTCTTATGCATCTGTATGCTTACAAAGTTTTTATATCATTTATGGCGGGTAGATGTCAAGCGGATTCCTACGGTTTCTGTTCGACTGGGGGAAAATACTTTACAGGTTTGTCCGGATGTTGTAAAATTAAGCGGTATATGACTTGGCTTTGTGATGAAATGGAGAGCAGGATACATGAGTAGAAAACATACCAAGCCGATCGTTGCTGTGGTGGGACGTCCCAATGTGGGGAAGTCTACCCTGTTTAATGCGTTGGCGGGGGAAAAAATAGCGATTGTACAGGATACGCCGGGGATTACTAGGGATCGGATCTATGCGGATGTGTCCTGGCTGGATCGGAGCTTTACGCTGATCGATACCGGAGGCATTGAGCCGGAGAGCAAGGATATCATTCTTTCCCAGATGCGGGAGCAGGCGCAGATTGCCATAGATACGGCGGATGTGATTCTTTTTCTGGTGGATGTGAAACAGGGGCTGCAGGATGCGGACGCCAAGGTGGCGGATATGCTAAGACGCTCCCACAAGCCGGTAGTTCTGGCGGTCAATAAGGTAGATGATTTCAATAAATATATGGCGGATGTCTATGAGTTTTATAATCTGGGGATCGGGGAACCTTATCCCATATCCGCAGGAAACAGGCTTGGATTCGGAGAGCTTCTGGATGAGGTGATCGGACATTTTGGGGAAGCATCGGAGGAAGAAGAGGAAGATACCCGGGTAAAGGTAGCAATCATCGGGAAGCCCAATGTGGGAAAATCTTCTATCATCAACCGGCTCATCGGAGAGAATCGTCTGATCGTCTCGGATATTGCAGGCACTACCAGGGACGCCATAGATACGGAGATCACCCATAACGGCAAAGAGTATGTGTTTATTGATACGGCAGGGCTGCGCCGGAAAAATAAAATAAAAGAGGAATTGGAGCGGTATATGATCATCCGCACGGTGGCTGCAGTGGAACGGGCGGATATTGCGGTGCTTATCATAGACGCGGTGGAGGGCGTGACGGAACAGGATGCCAAGATCGCGGGGATCGCCCATGACAGAGGAAAAGCTGTCATCATCGCCGTGAACAAGTGGGACGCTATCGAGAAGGATAACAAGACGGTGAAGGAGTACACGCAGAAGGTCAGACAGGTGCTTTCCTTTATGTCCTATGCGGAGATCATGTTTATCTCGGCGGTGAGCGGACAGCGGCTTATGAAGCTCTACGAGGTGATTGACGCGGTGAATGAGAATCATTCCATGCGTGTGGCCACCGGTGTGCTCAACGAGATCGTGACGGAAGCGGTGGCGTTGCAGCAGCCTCCCGCGGACAAGGGAAAGAGGCTGCGCATTTACTATACCACCCAGGTGGCGGTGAAGCCTCCCACTTTTGTGATCTTTGTAAACGATAAGGAACTGATGCATTTTTCCTATCTGCGGTATCTGGAAAATCAGATCCGGGATACCTTCGGATTTGCGGGGACGCCCTTGAAATTTTTTGTCAGAGAGAGAAAGGAAAACAAGTAGAGTGGAGAGAGTCATTTGTTTGTTGATCGGATATGTGTTTGGATTGTTTCAGACAGCTTATATTTACGGAAGACTGCACGGTATTGATATCAGGAATTACGGAAGCGGCAATGCGGGTACCACGAATACGCTGCGGGTATTCGGTACAAAGGCGGGGCTTCTGGTGCTGTTTGGGGATATCATGAAATGTATTCTGGCGGTTGTGATTACGGGTGTTATCTTTGGGAACACCCATGGGGATGAAATTTATCTGTTGAAAATGTACACAGCGGCGGGCGCCATCGTCGGGCACAATTTTCCTTTTTATCTGAAATTTAAAGGGGGAAAGGGTATTGCGGCTACGGCAGGGCTGATTCTTTCCTTTCATCCCTATCTGATTCCGATGGGAATTGTGTTGTTTTTTGGTGCTTTTTTTACCACCCACTATGTATCCTTGGGGTCGCTTCTGGTCTACGCAGGATTTTTTGCGGAACTGGTCATTTTGGGGCAGATGGGTATCTTTGGCATGACACAGCCGCTTTTGATCGAGATGTATGTCATTGCCGGGATTTTAACGGTCATGGCGTTCTATAAGCATAGAGAGAATATCAAGAGGCTTCTTAGTGGTACGGAAAGAAAGACTTATCTGACGCATAAGAATAAAGAGGCAGAAGAACTNGCGGAGCATAAGGAATCTTAAGAACGGTCGAGGAGGGAAACGGAATGGCAGATATCAGCATCATAGGCGCAGGAAGCTGGGGAACGGCGTTGGCGGTGCTTCTCCACAAGAATGGACATAAAATCACGGTCTGGTCGATCATGGAGGCGGAGATCGAGATGCTTGCGAAGGAGCGCGAGCATAAGGATAAGCTTCCCGGTGTCAAACTTCCGGNGGATATGGAATTCACCACGGATCTGGAGGCGGCAGTGACAGGCAGAGATGTGTTGGTACTGGCGGTGCCTTCCCCCTATACCAGAAGCACTTCCCATTCCATGAAGCCATTTGTGCGGGAGGGGCAGATCATTGTCAATGTGGCGAAGGGGATAGAGGAGAAGACGCTTTTAACCCTGTCCCAGATCATAGAGGAGGAGATTCCGCAGGCGGAGGTGGCAGTGCTGTCCGGGCCTTCTCACGCGGAAGAGGTGGGCAGAGGCATTCCCACGACGATCGTGGTCGGAGCCGAGAAGAAGGCTACCGCTGAATATTTACAGAATATTTTTATGAATGAAGTGTTTCGAGTTTACATAACACCAGATGTGTTNGGTGTAGAGTTGGGCGCGGCGCTTAAGAATGTGGTGGCGCTGGCGGCCGGTATTGCAGACGGTTTGGGATATGGGGACAATACCAAGGCGGCGCTGATCACNAGAGGTATCGCTGAGATCGCAAGACTGGGTCTTGCCATGGGCGGCAGAATCGAGACATTCAGCGGTCTCACCGGCATNGGTGACCTGATCGTGACCTGCGCCTCCATGCACTCCAGAAACCGTCGTGCCGGCATTCTGATCGGTCAGGGCTATACCATGGAGCAGGCCATGGATGAGGTGAAGATGGTGGTGGAGGGTGTGTACTCGGCNAAGGCGGCCATGGGGCTTGCAGAAAAATACCACGTTCAGCTGCCTATCATTGAGCAGGTGAACGCGGTATTGTTTGACGGTATGCCTGTGGATGAGGCTGTAAAGAATCTGATGCTTCGGGATAAAAAGATAGAAAATCCGCTGATTCCCTGGTCTTAGATCTGCGCACAGATCTCTATGGTAGTCTTTAATTTATTCATGGAATAGATGTGGATGCCGTCCACCCCGTTCTTTTTCAGATCGAGGATCTGCCGCACCGCATAGTCGATGCCGGCCTTACGCATATCCTCCTTATTCTCCCCGTAGGTGGCGATCAGATCCGCCAGCTCCTTGGGAACNGNGGAACCGGAGAGGGATACGGAGGTGCCGAGCTGTTTGGCTGCGGTGATGGGCATGATCCCGGCGTGAACGGGTACGGTGATGTCCATCGCCCTTATTTTTTCCATAAAACGATAAAAGTAGGTATTGTCAAAAAACATCTGGGTCACGAGAGAAGTGACGCCTGCGTCAACTTTTTCTTTNAGNTGNCGNAGNTCTTCTTCAAAGCTNGGCGCTTCAAAATGCTTTTCCGGATAGCAGGCGCCNGAGATCTGAAGCGAGGTGTGTTCTTTCAGGTGGCGCACCAAATCTGTCGCGTAGAAAAATTCCCTGCTGTTAAACTGCTCGTCTGTCATAGCCTGTGGTCTGTCCCCGCGAAGCGCCAGTACATGGTTTACGCCGGCGGTCTCTAAGGCCTCACAGTTTTTCTCAAGGTCAGATCTGGTAAAGCCCACACAGGTGATGTGTGCGATAGCGTCAATGCCGAGTTCTTTCTGGATAAAAGATGCAATCTCAATGGTTTTTCCCGCGCGGGAACCACCTGCGCCGTAAGTACAGCTTATAAAATCAGGATGAAGTTTAGCAGTCTCCCGGAGAAAGTCAAATATGTTGTCAAATTCTTCCTCTTTTTTAGGGGGAAACACCTCAAAGGAGAGGTTTGTTTTTGCATTTTCTGTTGTCATGTAGGTAATCCTTTCTTATTAGGTATTAGTGTGAGAAGAACTTCTAATCACTTGCAGCAGAGGCTGCCTCGTGAAGAAGTTCTATGTCTCACACAGGAGAATGCCCCTAAATNGGCATTCTCCGTACAATGGAATCATGGAAGTTACAGTGGTATACAGCCGTAAGAATCGCTTGCTTTTATATCTGAAATATCGTAACATAAATCTATAATGTATGCAATAACCGAAATCCCGAAGAGCGGATAGTATGCCGGGTAAGGGATAACGGATTGAGAGAAAGGAAACGGGTATGGCGAATACAAAATTTGAGAGCACAGCCGATTATGTGGCGTCGGAACAGCTTTTGGCCAGTGTGAATGTGGCGATCGCCCTGCAGAAGCCTCTTTTGATCAAAGGAGAGCCNGGCACGGGGAAGACGATGCTGGCGCAGGCGGTAGCGAATTCCCTGGGGAAGAAGCTGATCATCTGGAATATCAAATCCACTACGAAGGCGCAGGACGGCCTCTATATGTACGATACCATCCAGAGGCTCTACGATGGACAGTTCGGGGAGGAGGGCGTGGATGACATCGCCCATTATATCAAGCTGGGCAAGCTGGGAGAGGCTTTTGAGGCGGAGGAGCAGGTGATCCTTCTGATTGACGAGATCGACAAGGCGGATCTGGAGTTTCCTAACGATCTGCTCTGGGAGCTTGACCAGATGGAGTTTTATATCCATGAGACGAAGAGGACTGTGAAAGCGAAGCACAGACCTATTGTGATCATTACCTCCAACGCGGAGAAGGAGCTGCCGGACGCTTTCCTCAGAAGATGTATCTTCCACTATATTGATTTTCCGGATCAGGCACTGATGGAGGAGATCGTGAGGACGCACTATCCTGATGTGGAGGATAAGCTTTTAAAGGACGCTATGGAGGTGTTCTACTGGATCCGCTCCATGAAGGATATCCGTAAGAAGCCCAGCACCTCGGAGCTGATCGACTGGATCAATGCGCTGCAGATCGGAGGAATTCCCACGGACAGACTGCAGCAGGAGCTTCCCTTTATCGGTGTGGTGGTGAAAAAAGATGAAGATCTGGAAACCGTAAGGGAGAAGAATGGTTTATAAATAACAAACGTTTTTTAATGTAAACAGCGGGGGATGTTTATGTTCAGTAAATTTTTTTATACCCTGAAAGCGAAAGGGCTGGAAGTGTCCTTAAGCGAGTGGCTGACTTTGCAGAATGCGCTGCAGCAGGGGTTGTGCCATAGCAGCCTGACGGAATTTTATTATCTGGCGCGGATGATCCTGGTGAAGTCGGAGACAGAGTTTGATAAGTTTGATATGGCTTTTGATGAAGTCTTTAAGGGGGTCATGTCGGAGAANGAGGTNGGTAAGAATCTGTTGAAATGGCTGGATAAGCCGGAGATGCAGGACGTCTTCGAGGAGATGCGCCACGAGATGAACCAGGAAGTGGTCACTCTGGACAAGGATGATATTGAGAATAAGTTTAAGGACAGGCTGCGGGATCAGAATGAGGAACACAACGGCGGCAGCTACTGGATCGGCACCATGGGGAAGACCTCTTTCGGCAATATGGGCGGCAATATGGGCGGTATCCGGGTAGGAGGCACCACAGGCTATCAATCCGCTTTTCAGGTNGTGGGAGCCAGAAAATACCGGGATTTTCGCAATGANAAGGTGCTGGACAACCGCCAGTTTCAGATGGCGCTCAGAAAGCTTCGGCAGTTTTCCACGAAGCTGGATATCCCGGAGNCGGAGCTTGATATAGGCGGCACGGTGGACGCTACCTGCAACAACGGAGGCTGTNTGCAGATCGTGATGGAAAAGCCGCGGAAAAATTCNGTCAAGCTTTTGCTTTTGATGGATTCNGGCGGCACGATGATCCCGTACACCACGCTGCTCAGCGAGCTGTTCCAGTCGGTTCATAAGTCAAATCACTATAAGGACGTGAAAACCTACTTTTTCCATAACTGCATTTATTCAAATCTCTATACAACGCCGGAGTGCGAAAACGGCGAGTGGATCGAGACGGAATGGATGTTCCGCAATCTGGACAGCGATTATAAAGTGATCATNGTGGGGGATGCGGCTATGGCTCCGGAGGAGCTTTATTCCACTACAGGCAATTATAGGGGGCCTAACGGCGGGCTTTCCGGGATGGACTGGCTGCTTTTGATGAAGCGGCATTATAAAAAGATCGTGTGGCTCAATCCCAAGATGGCGCCGGGCCATGCNCCNTGGCGNGANGCGGAGACGGCNATCAANGGGCTGTTNCCNATGTATAAGCTGACGGTGGACGGCTTGAATCAGGCGATGACGAAGCTGATGGTGAACAAATAGCGGCNNGATATANGTTTNAGACTCGNNATGNTNNGCATNNCTCGGTTNGCGTTGCTCCTCAGAAAAAGGCAGCTACNGGCTTACATNCAAGTATGTATCCTGTAACTGCCTTTTCCTGACTCTGCTTATTCGCGCANCTTGACTTTAANGAGTAAAAGTGNTAAAGTGTTNAAAGCAGTTTTTATTTGGGAAAGGGGTATNNTTATGTCANCTTTGGANGAAATNCGANAAAGGTTTCAAAACGATCATTTTGCCACGGATGCNACNGGNATCGTNATCGANTCGGCGGAGCCGGGAAAGGCNGTTTGTTCTCTGACNTTNGAGGAGCGGCATNTGAATGAAAATAANGTTCCCATGGGCGGGGCGATTTTTACTTTGGCGGATTTTACNTGTGCNATNGCNNCCAANGGNNANNCNGANAANNNGACNGTNAGNCAGCAGGTNTCCATNACNTTTNTNGCNCCTGCNAAGGGAAANCGNCTGATTGCNGAGGCNNNCTGCNTGNGGNNNGGNCGNACNACCGCNCTCTATNNNGNNGATGTNCGGGATGANNNGGNNACCTATGTGGCNCANGCNACGNTNAANGNTTATGTANTNGGATAGTNNGAGACGTTANANANNAAGGATNCNANAAGGAGGAACCATGGNATGGTAATTACGGAGTTTTTGGAGCGNAATGCCCGNCTTTANGGATCGGAAACGGCTCTTGTNGANCTGAATCCTTCCCAGGAGCGNGANCGTGCGGTGACNTGGNGNGAGGCNAGNTTGATNGAGAGTGCGGAAAACGGNGCTCCCTACCGCAGAGAATTGAGTTGGGCNGATTTTGACAGGNGGGCCAANCGNTTTGCCAANCTGCTTTTGAGCCGTGGGTTNGAGCGNGAGACAAAGGTNGGCATTCTGATGATGAACTGTCTGGANTGGCTGCCNNTTTATTTTGGNATTTTGAAGGCGGGCGGCATAGCTGTGCCTCTGAATTTCCGTTATTCTGCAGATGAGATCAAATATTGTCTGGAGCTTGCGGATGTGGAAGTGCTTGTTTTCGGGCCGGAATTTATCAGTCGTATGGATACCATAGCGGTGGATCTGCCGGGAGTCAAGATGATGTTTTTTCCAGGGGCGGGTGGACCATCCTATACGGAGGACTGCCTCAAGCTCATGGGCTTTTGNTCTTCCAGTGCGCCGCCGGTTGCGCTGGAAGAGACGGATTATGCGGCGATCTATTTTTCTTCCGGCACCACCGGATTCCCGAAAGCGATTTTGCACAACCATCTCTCCCTGCGNTCCTCCTGCGAGACGGAGCAGAACCATCATGGACAGACCAGGGAGGACGTATTCCTCTGCATTCCGCCACTGTATCATACGGGAGCGAAGATGCACTGGTTCGGTTCTCTGCTTTCGGCCAGTAAGGCGGTGCTCCTTCGGGGCGTGAGCCCGGAGTGGATCTTAAGAGCTGTCACGGAAGAAAAGTGCACCATCGTTTGGCTTTTGGTGCCCTGGGCACAGGATCTTCTGGATGCTATTGATTCCGGGAAGGTGGATATGGAACATTATCTGTTGGAGCAGTGGCGGTTGATGCATATCGGGGCACAGCCCGTTCCACCAAGCCTGATTCAGCGTTGGAAAAAGCATTTCCCGCATCACCAGTACGATACCAACTACGGCCTGAGCGAATCCATCGGACCCGGCTGTGTGCATCTGGGTGTGGAGAATATACATAAGGTGGGAGCTATCGGGAAGCCGGGGTACCATTGGGAAGCGAAGATCGTGGATGAACAGGGCAGAGAGGTAAAGCAGGGAGATGTGGGCGAACTTATTGTTTACGGACCCGGCGTCATGCTCTGTTATTATAAGAATCCCGAAGCTACGAATGAGGTCTTGAAGGANAGATGGCTCTATACAGGAGATATGGCGCGTATGGATGAGGACGGCTTTATTTATCTGGTAGATCGGAAGAAGGACGTTATCATCTCCGGAGGAGAAAATCTCTATCCGGTGCAGATCGAGGATTTCCTGCGAGGGAATGATAAGATCAAGGATGTGGCGGTGATCGGTCTGCCGGATGCAAGGCTTGGCGAGATTGCGGCGGCGATCATAGAGCTGAAGGAGGGCGTTTCCTGCACGGAAGAGGAGATTATGGAATTCTGTGGGGAATTGCCTAGATATAAGCGGCCCCGGAAGATCATTTTTGAGGATGTTCCCAGAAATCCCACAGGAAAAATAGAGAAACCGGTTCTGCGGGAGCGGTACTGCCACGGTAGTCTTGTGGAGGCACAGATCAGAAATTAGGACGATCATACAAATAAAATAACANGAGGTATTCAATGAAAATGCTAATATATATCAAATGAGAAGGAGAAAACGAAAATGGATCTTTTTATCAAATTATTTATGCTCATCGTCTTTTTCGGCGTTATGATCGGCATCGGACTTTACTGCCGTCGTCACGCCACTGACGTAAACGGNTTTGTGCTGGGCGGCAGAAGTGTGGGCCCCTGGCTTACCGCNTTTGCNTACGGNACCAGCTACTTTTCNGCGGTGGTCTTCGTGGGTTATGCGGGACAGTTTGGATGGAAATACGGAATTGCCGCTACCTGGGCGGGCNTGGGAAATGCGTTTATCGGTTCCCTTCTTGCATGGGCTGTGCTGGGACGCCGTACNCGTATTATGACGCAGCATTTAAACAGCGCTACCATGCCGGAATTTTTCGGACAGCGCTTTGAGAGNAAGCCNTTNAANNTGGCNGCTTCGGCGATCATCTTNATCTTCCTGATCCCCTATACGGCCAGNCTCTACAATGGATTGAGNCGTCTTTTNGGTATGGCTTTTGATATTGATTANAGNGTNTGNGTNNTNGCNATGGCAGTGCTCACNGGCATCTATGTNATNGCNGGCGGCTATATGGCNACNGCNATCAANGANTTTATTCAGGGNATTATCATGATCTTNGGTATTNTNGCNGTNATTCTTGCNGTGTTGAACAGCCAGGGCGGNTTNCTTGCGGCGCTNGATAAGCTGGCAGCGGTGAGTGANGAGTCGGTTTCCGCTGCGCCGGGTGTGTTCAANTCNTTCTTCGGNCCNGANCCNGCNGGTCTTNTNGGNGTGGTGATCCTNACCAGCNTGGGAACNTGGGGNCTGCCNCAGATGGTGCAGAAGTTNTATGCGATNAANAGTGAGAGNGCNATCAACAAGGGTATGGTNATCTCNACNGTATTNGCNACNATTGTNTCCGGCGGCTGCTANTTTNTNGGCGGCTTCGGNNGNCTNTTCAGTGACANNATCGATATTGCGGCGAACGGCTATGANTCGGTNGTGCCNACTATGNTNTCNGGACTTCCNACGATATTGATCGCNGTGGTGGTCATTCTGGTNCTTTCCGCCTCCATGTCNACCCTTTCTTCCCTGGTATTGGCATCCAGTTCCACCTTGACGCTGGACTTTATTAAAGGTACTATTATTAAAGAGATGGATGAAAAGAAACAGGTCAAATGGATGCGGGCTCTGCTGGTGGTGTTTATTGCGATTTCCGTGGTGATTGCACTGATCCAGTACCGTTCCAATGTCACCTTTATCGCACAGCTCATGGGTGTGAGCTGGGGTGCGCTTGCAGGTGCTTTCNTGGCGCCCTTCCTCTATGGATTGTATTGGAAGCGGACTACCAAGGCGGCTTGCTGGGTGAGCTTTTTGTTCTCGACGATCGTGATGCTTGCCAACATCTTTTTCCGGGCAAGCTTCCCCGCTTATCTGCAGTCTCCGATCAATGCCGGCGCATTCTGTATGCTGGCAGGACTNGTGATCGTACCTGTGGTGAGCATGTTTACAAAAGCGCCCGACAAAGAGACACTCGACGGAATATTCTCCTGCTATGACAGAATGGTGACAGTTTCCGTGAAAGATTCCATCGGTGACACAAGTGAGAAGGATTTATAAGAGAAAGGAACAGATCTATTTATGAAAACATTGATGCTTGGCAATGAGGCGGTTGCCAGAGGCCTCTATGAGGCGGGCTGTTGCTTTGTATCCAGTTATCCGGGAACGCCCAGCACGGAGATCACCGAGTCTGTGGCGAAATATGAAGAAGTGTATGCAGAGTGGGCGCCCAATGAGAAGGTTGCCTTAGAGGCGGCGTTTGGCGCTTCCCTGATGGGAAAGAGGAGTTTTTGCGCCATGAAGCANGTGGGTCTTAATGTGGCGGCGGATCCTCTTTTTACCATTTCCTATACCGGAGTGAATGCCGGATTGGTGATTGGGGTAGCTGATGACGCCGGTATGCACAGCTCTCAGAATGAACAGGATTCCAGACATTATGCGCGGGCTTCAAAAATTCCTATGCTGGAGCCATCTGATTCCGCTGAGGCTCTTGCCTTTGCGAAACTTGCCTATGAAATTTCTGAGAAGTATGATACGGCGGTTCTCATCAAGATGTGCACACGGGTCAGCCATTCACAGAGTGTGGTGGAGACGGGAGANCGGGTGCTGCCGGAGCAGAAGAAATATGAGAAAAATCCCGGAAAATACATAATGATGCCGGCCAATGCGAAGAGACGCCATCCGGAGGTGGAGGCGCGCACGAAAGCGTTGAAGGCCTGGGCAGAGACANCGGATATCAATCGAATGGAAGAGGGCAGTGACAAATCCTGCGGTATCGTCACGTCTTCCACCTGTTATCAGTATGTGAAGGAAGCTTTTGGCGATACCTATCCTGTTCTGAAACTGGGCATGATCTGGCCGATGCCNGAGCAGAAGATCAAGGACTTCGCAACCTCNGTTGATAAGCTGGTGGTGGTGGAGGAGCTGGATGGCTTTATCGAGAGCCACTGTAAAAATCTGGGCCTTTCGGTGTGCGGGAAAGAGATATTTACAGATATCGGAGAACTGAGTCAGAATCTTGTGAAGGAGAAGCTGGGGAAAGCGATACAGGTTGGTCCTGCTCTTTCAGAGGATATTCCGGCCAGACCGCCTGTGATGTGTGCAGGCTGTCCGCACAGGAGCCTCTTCTATGTACTTAAGAAGTTAAATCTCACCGTACTTGGAGATATCGGGTGTTATACATTGGGTGCGGTTGCGCCTCTAAACGCGATTGACACCACAGTATGTATGGGCGCTTCCGTTTCGGGNCTTCACGGNTTTGTNAANGCGNGNGATGAGGAGAANGCGNGANGNACNGTGGCNGTNATNGGNGATTCCACTTTCATTCATTCCGGCGTTACGGGCCTGATCAATATCGCATACAATGAGTCAAATGCCACGGTGATCATACTGGATAATTCCATTACAGGTATGACAGGCCATCAGCAGAACCCCACTACGGGGTATAANCTGAAAGGAGATCCCTGCACAAAGATCGATCTTGAGAGCCTGTGCCGTGCCGTGGGAATCAATCGGGTTCGGGTGGTGGATCCCTATGATATGGATGCCTGTCAGACGGCGATTCAGGAGGAGCTTGCGGTCAAAGAACCTTCTGTCATTATTTCCCGTCGTCCCTGCGCTCTGTTGAAATATGTGAAGCATCCCGGGCCGATCTGTTCTGATCCGGAGAAGTGTAAGGGCTGTAAGGCATGTATGAACATCGGTTGTCCTGCTATCAGCATGGTGGATGGCAAGGCTGTGATCGACGCGACTCTCTGCGTAGGATGCGGGGTCTGCGAGCAGCTCTGTAAATTTGNCGCACTTGGCTAAGAGATGAAGATAGAATGGAGATAAATATGGAAACNAAAAATATTATGATCGTCGGTGTGGGCGGACAGGGAACTCTGCTTGCGAGTAAACTTTTAGGACGCTTGCTCCTCACAAAAGGGTTTGATGTGAAGGTGAGCGAGGTGCACGGTATGAGCCAGCGTGGCGGCAGCGTAGTCACCTATGTCCGCTGGGGCGACAGGGTATGTTCCCCCATTATAGACAAGGGGCAGGCGGACTGCATTCTTTCCTTTGAACTTCTGGAGGCGGCCCGCTATACGGAATACTTAAAGCCCGGCGGCAGGATCATTGTCAACAGCCAGCAGGTCAATCCCATGCCGGTGATCGCGGGTGCGGCGGTTTATCCGGAAAGTCTGGAGGAGAAGCTTGATGCGCTCGGAATCGAAGTGGACGCGCTGGATGCGCTTACCCTTGCAGAAAAGGCGGGAAGCAGCAAAGCGGTGAATCTGGTGCTCATGGGCAGGCTTGCCAAACACTTTGATTTTACGACGGAGGAGTGGATGGATGCGATCGAGCACAGCGTGCCGTCAAAATTCCTGGAACTGAATAAGAAGGCATTTGAGCTGGGTCAAAGCGCTTAGTAAATGTCGAAGTAGATGGGAAAGTAATTGTTCAGTACAGGAATGTGCATTTACTGCACATTCCGTAAGAAAGTGTAAGGTACACAAGAGCAAGCCCCATCGACGGAGCCGATTTTAATGGGCTTGCGGCGTATCTGCGAAGGTACTGAACAGATACGAAAGGAGAATAAACTTATGGAACAAAGGTATTACCAGAAAGAAATTGAAACCGCGGACAGAGAGCAGATTCTCGCGTGGCAGAACGAACGCCTGGTGAAGCAGGTGCGCCATGTCTGGGACAATGTGCCTTACTACCGTAAGAAGATGGAGGAGAAGGGNGTTACNCCTGAAGATATTCAGAGNGTGGAGGATCTGCATAAGCTTCCNTTCCTGTCGAAGGACGATCTGCGGGANGCTTATCCNTANGGTCTGCTGGCGAAACCTCTNAAGGACTGTGTCCGNATCCANTCCACATCCGGNACGACCGGACGCAGAGTNGTGGCTTTTTACACCCAGCANGACATTGATCTGTGGGAGGANTGCTGTGCCCGNGCNATTGTGGCGGCNGGCGGCACCAANGAGGATGTCTGTCATGTCTGCTANGGGTANGGTCTTTTCACCGGAGGTCCGGGACTGAATGGNGGAAGTCACAGAGTGGGCTGCCTGACCCTTCCCATGTCATCAGGCAATACGGAGCGTCANTTACAGTTTATGGTGGATCTGGAAGCTACCATTCTCTGCTGTACGCCNTCCTATGCCGCTTATCTTGCGGAGAGTGTCCATGAGCATGGNCTTAGGGATAANATCAAATTNAAAGCGGGCATCTTTGGTGCGGAAGCATGGAGTGAGGAGATGCGNCANGATATTCAGAATAAGCTGGGAATCAAGGCNTANGATATCTACGGTCTCACGGAGACCAGNGGTCCCGGNGTCAGCTTTGANTGCAGTGAGCAGACCGGCATGCATATNAACGAGGANCACTTTATCGCNGAGATCATNGATCCGGATACGGGAGAGGTTCTCCCNGANGGCAGTAAGGGNGAACTGGTATTTACCTCCATCACCAAGGAGGCATTCCCGCTGCTTCGTTANCGCACAAGAGANATCTGTGTNCTTACCAGAAAGAAATGTTCCTGTNGCCGTACGCATGTCAAGATGAGNAANCCNATGGGAAGAAGCGANGACATGCTTATNATCAANGGNGTNAATGTATTCCCGTCTCAGATNGAGACAGTGCTGATGGAGCAGGGGTATCCCNCGAANTATCAGATNATTGTGGATCGTGTCAACAANTCCGATACACTNGAGGTGNTGGTGGAGATGACACCGGAAAACTTCTCTGANAATCTNGGCAAGATCACGGAGATGGAGAAAAGNCTGGTGGCGGCGTTAAAGGCGATGCTCGGCATCTACGCNAANGTGCGNCTGGTGGCNCCCAAGTCCATTACCAGAAGNGAGGGNAAGGCGGTGCGCGTGATAGACAATCGGAAAATATAAGACAGGAGGAACAANTATATGACAATACCTCAGATTTCTGTATTTNTGGAAAACAAAGCGGGNCAGCTTGCGGATATNACCGGNATTCTCTCAGANAANCAGGTGAATATGCGNGCNATCAANATTGCGGAGANNGCNGATTACGGCGTTTTGCGCCTGATNGTGGANGATGCGNCAAANGCTTCCTCTATTNTGNTGGAACAGGGNTTNATNCTGACNATGACGCCNGTTGTGGGCGTGGCAGTNCCGGATACNCCGGGCGGNTTAAGCAAAGTNNTGNGTGTGATNTCNNCTGCNGGAATTGATGTGGAGTACATGTATTCCGTATTTGGACAAAGNGACGGAAANGCNTGCATGATTTTCCGTGTGGCAGACACGGATGGTCTTGNGGNNGTTCTTGNNANGNANGGNATNGNCACNNTNNCNGGAGAGGANCTGGGGNTTCACTGAAANGATNGGTCATTTCCNNACGAAAAACAGTTGACAAAGCCGAAAATTTCATATACATTATAAGGCAGTAAAGNTTTATANNNCAACATATGACAGGCGTTGAAGAGAACAAGTAGTGGATCAGGGAACGGACAGAAAGCAGCCGGNNGATGAGAGGNGCGCGGGAACTTTTTCATGAATACATCTNGGAGCTTNACGGCAGAATAGAGACAGGATGTNTCTTAGTAGGCCGCGACGGAGGAATGCACGTTATAGCAGGAGAGTATNNTTATNGATAAATNGCATGNGTTATNNNATAATNGTACTCGGTGAGGCAGNCGATGTGAGTCGTNTGTGAAATTAGGTGGTAACACGAGTAAAGCCCTCGTCCTGATAACAGGACGGGGGTTTCTTGCGCGTATAAGCATCTCGAATCTGCTTATATGCGTGGCGAAAACTGAAATGGAGGAAAACATGGGAATCTACGAGGAATTACAGGCGAGGGGACTTCTCGCGCAGCTGACGGATGCTGACGAGATCCGTGATCTGATCAACAATGGAAAGGCGACCTTTTATATCGGATTCGATCCTACGGCGGACAGCCTGCATGTGGGACATTTCATGGCGCTTTGTCTGATGAAACGTCTGCAGGAGGCGGGCAATAAGCCTATTGCGCTGATCGGCGGTGGTACGGCGATGATCGGCGATCCCTCCGGGCGGACGGATATGCGGTCCATGATGACAAAGGAGACCATCGAGCACAATTGTGAGTGTTTTAAAAAGCAGATGAGCCGGTTTATTGATTTTTCCGAGGGCAAGGCACTCATGGTCAACAATGCGGATTGGCTGTTAGATCTGAATTATGTGGAGTTTATCAGAGACGTGGGGGCGTGCTTTTCTGTCAATAATATGCTTCGTGCGGAATGTTACAAGCAGAGGATGGAGAAGGGATTAAGCTTCCTCGAGTTTAACTATATGATCATGCAGAGTTACGATTTTCTGGAGCTATACAAGAGGTACGGCTGTAATATGCAGTTTGGCGGAGATGATCAGTGGAGCAACATGCTGGGCGGCACAGATTTGATTCGCCGTAAGCTTTCCAAGGACGCCTACGCTATGACCATCACCCTTCTTATGAACTCCGAGGGCAAAAAGATGGGGAAGACCCAGAAGGGCGCCGTGTGGCTGGATCCCAATAAGACGACACCCTTTGAATTTTACCAGTACTGGCGCAACGTGGATGATGCGGATGTGCTGAAGTGCCTGCGGATGCTCACCTTCCTGCCCTTAGAGCAGATCGAGGAGATGGACAGCTGGGAAGGCAGCCAGTTAAACGAGGCGAAGGAGATCCTGGCTTACGAGCTGACCAATCTGGTGCACGGGGAAGAGGAGGCAGGAAAAGCGAAGGAAGCCTCCAGAGCGCTCTTTTCAGGCGGCGTAAGCTCGGAGAACATGCCCACAGTAACGCTTAAGGAGGCAGATTTTAAGGATGGCAGGATCGATATCCTGGGAATTCTGGTGGCTGCCGGTATGGTGAACTCCCGTTCCGATGCCCGCAGAGCGGTGGATCAGGGAGGTGTGACCGTGAAAGGCGAGAAGATCAGCGATGTGAAAGCCTCGTACACGAAGGAGGATATCGCGGCAGAAGAATTTATCGTGAAAAAGGGAAAGAAGAGCTTTAAGAAAATTTTAGTATAGGAAAAGTATAATAACAGGATAGCAATGACATAACAGCCGAAGGGAGAAGAAAATGGAGAATACAAAAAATAAGAGAAGCCTTATGTCCTATGCACCGGATATCAAGGTAGTGGACTGTACACTGCGGGATGGAGGACTGGTCAATGATTTTTTCTTTACAGATGAGTTCGTAAAGGACCTGTATCAGGCAAACATCAAGGCCGGAGTGGATTACATGGAGTTTGGCTATAAGGCATCCAAGGACATGTTTGACGTGAAGAAATTCGGCAAGTGGAAATTCTGTGATGATAAGGATATCCGTGCCGTTGTGGGCGATAATAAGACGGATATGAAGATCGCCGTGATGGCGGATGTGGGAAGGTGTGATTTCAAGAGGGATATTTTGCCCAAGAAGGACAGCCCTGTGGATCTGGTGCGCATTGCCACCTATATCAATACCATACCGGCAGCCATTGAAATAATTGAAGACTGCACAAAGAAAGGCTATGAGACCACAGTAAATATCATGGCTATTTCCAAATCCAATGAGCTGGATATTGACGCGGCATTGGAGCTTCTTTGCCAAAGCAGTGTTGGTACGATCTATCTGGTGGACAGCTATGGATCGCTCTATCCGGAGCAGGTGAGACGTCTCTCTGAAAAATATCTGGAAGTGGCGGATAAATATGGGAAAAAGGTGGGAATCCACGCTCATAATAATCAACAGCTGGCTTTTGCCAACACGACGGAGGCGGTCATCAAGGGCGTAAGCTATCTGGACGCTACGGTGAGCAGTCTCGGACGCGGCTGCGGCAACTGTCCCAGTGAGCTGCTTTTGGGTTTCTTAAAGAATCCGAAATATAACATCAATCCGATCCTGCGTTTTATCGAGAAGCATATTGTTCCTCTTCGGGAATCCGGGTTAAAGTGGGGCTATGATGTGCCTTATCTTCTGACGGGGATCCTGAATCAGCATCCCAAGTCAGCGATTCAGTTTTCCAAGGAAGATCGGAAGGATTACTATGAATTTTATCTGGAGCTTTTAGAGAGCTGCTAACCAATAACGTGTGTGATGAAATGTGGTGTGAGCAGGCGGACTGACAGGGGTGAAATACTGTGAAATTAGAAGAAGACAGGGATCTGGAATTTCTTGATCTGGAAGAGGAGACGGAAGAAGAGGAGTATGACGAGGCTTTCGAAGAGGAACTGGATGAGAAGACGCTGCGCTTTGTGCGGCGGGTCTTGTTTCCTGCTGTTATAGCGCTCGTAACGGTGATTGTTGTAGGGGCAGCGGTGATATTGTTTCTGGGCGGCAAAAAGAGTAAGGAGGAAGCCTTATCCGCCATGGAGACTCTGCAGGACAAAGAGGAGGAGATACCACAGGAACAGTCATCTGAGCCGGATATGGAGAAGGATCCCGGCCCGGCCGAGACAGAGGATATTTCGGAGAAGGATGGACAGGAGGCTGTGGAGGAGGAAATTTCGGCGCAGGAAGCGGAGGATCCCCAGACCGAGACCATGGGAACGGAAGAGGGAACGGAGGTGGATGTGAGTAAGCTTCTATCCTCCGAGGCCGCGGCTGAGACAGAGCAGATGAGCTTTGGCATTGATGTGGCCAGATATCAGGGAACCATAGACTGGGCTCAGGTAGCGGCATCAGGGGTTGACTTTGCCATGGTNCGGACGGGCTATCGGATGGATGGCACCAGAGAGATCGTTGCAGACAGTAATGCCAGATATAACATGCAGGAGGCCCAGAAGAACGGCATTAAGCTGGGAGTGTACTTTTTTTCTACCGCAGTCAGTGAAGCGGAAGCTGTGGAGGAGGCGGACTGGGTAGCAGATTATATCGCCCAGTATCGGATCACCTATCCGGTGGCCTATGACTGCGAGGGCTTTGAGCGTGCGGACAGCGCACAGTACGGCTTGTCGAAGGAAAAACGCACGGATATCGCCNTTGCTTTTCTGAATAGAATATATGAGAGAGGCTATACCCCTATGTTCTATGCTTCTATGGGTGAGCTGACAGGGGAGGCCAAGTGGGTGACATCTCAGATCGAGAGNACCTATAAGATCTGGGTATCACAGTACCCGGCGAATCCTTATCCCCAGACAGAAAAATCTTCCTATCAGGGTGTGCATGCCATGTGGCAGTATACAAACCGGGGTACTGTTGCCGGGATAGGTCGACCGGTGGATGTGAATATCGCTTATTTTGGCTATGAGGGGACAGCGGAGGCGCAGAACGGGGAGGCGCCGGAGGAAGCACAGGCAGATGTGGAGGCGCTGATGCGTTTTACGGAGGTCAACGAAGAGGTCACGGCTAAAGATTCCACCAATCTGCGTAATATTCCCAGTCAGGGAGAGGACAGCACAGTTGTCTACACCCTGTCAAACGGAGAAACGCTCACGAGAACAGGAGTCAGCGACAGCGGCTGGTCCAGACTTACTTATAATGGGCAGACGGTTTATGCGGTGAGCAGTTATCTGACAACGGATCTGGGATATCAGGCTCCTAAGGAGAATGNACAGGAGGGCGCGGGAAGCGGNGATGGCCTAAAAACCAGATTCTCAGAACGTAATGAGCAGGTGACAGCAAAGATTGAAGTGAATTTGAGGACTCTGCCAAGTGTGACCAATCCGGACGCAACGGTTGTTGCAGTGCTGCACAATGGGGAGTATGTCACCAGAACGGGGATCAATGAGGATTACGGATGGTCTCGGGTGGAGTATGAGGGCCAGACGCTTTACTGCATCAGCAGTTACCTGCGCGAAGGCAATGAGTAGTGCGCAGACGGCCCGCGATGAGAAAGACGAAGTCTTTCGAATGCGCGCTATGGAGTGAAAATAGATAAAAGGAGGCTCACATGAGAACAACGATCGCAAACAAGCAATTTGATGAGGAGCGTGCGCTATATCATNTGCAGCACGCAGATGTGACAGAGTGCATTTTCGCCGGACCGGCGGATGGGGAATCGGTGCTGAAGGAATCCAGAGATGTAAATTTGACAAAGTGTAGTTTTTCGCTGCGCTATCCGCTGTGGCATGTACAGGGATTTACCATGCAGGATTCCTCCATGGATGAGCTGACGAGGGCGGCGATCTGGTATGCCGCGGACGGCACGATCAAGCAATCTGTTCTCGGCGGTATCAAGGCGGTCAGAGAGTGTGAGAGGATACGGCTGGAGGATTGCCGCATTGTATCTCAGGAGTTTGGATGGAAATCCAAGGAGATCACACTGACGGATTCAGAGATCACCTCCGAGTATCTCTTTTTTGACAGCTCGGATGTCAAGCTGGAACGGGTGAAGATGACGGGAAAATACTCCTTCCAGTATATGAAGAATCTGGAGATTNCAGATTGTGTGCTGGATACCAAGGATGCCTTCTGGCACAGCGAGAATGTGACGGTGAGAAACAGCGTGGTGAAGGGCGAGTATCTGGCCTGGTTTTCCGATGGTNTGACCCTGATCGACTGCAAGATCATAGGGACACAGCCTCTGTGTTATTGTAAGAATCTGAAATTGATCAATTGTACCATGGAGGATACCGATCTTTCTTTCGAATATTCTGATGTGGAAGCTGATATAAAGGGGCATGTGATCTCTATTAAAAATCCGAGAACAGGGACCATTACTGTGGACAGTGTTGGGGAGATCGTAAGAGAAGCACCTGTTATGGAGTGCGTAGGCGAAATTATTACAAGAAANAATAACGAGTGATAACACGAAAACAGCGATTGTTATTGGATGAAATTATGGTAATAAAGAAGCAAACTGATAAGTTAACTTAACATGGAAATTCTGACGATGTNAGAAAGTGGGACAACAAAAAATGCGGCGTATATTAAATAAAGATTTAATATACGCCGNATTTTTCTCCTTGATTTAATTTTTATATATTGCTTTTAAGTGGTNCATGTTTGCTCCGGCATTCACCAAAAGTGCATCCAAAAGAGTGATTGCAGCCATAGATTCCACGACCACCACAGCTCTGGGGACAATGACCGGGTCGTGACGGCCCTTGATGGAAATGCTGATCTCCTCCCCGTCTCCATTGACGGTATCCTGGGGAGAAAAGATGGAAGGCGTGGGTTTTATGTGGGCGCGCAGTACGATCTGTGAACCATCGCTGATACCGCCCAGAATGCCGCCTGCATGGTTGCTGGTTTTTACGATCTGTTTGCCCTGCATACGGAAACGGTCGTTATTTGTGGAACCGTTGCGGGTGGTGACCTCTATGCCGTCGCCAATTTCCACCGCCTTGACGGCACCCATGGACATCACTGCCTTTGCCAGATTGGCGTCCAGTTTTTCAAATACCGGATCGCCCAGGCCGGCGGGTACGCCGTCTATCATACATTCGATCACACCGCCTGCTGAATCATAATTTCTCATACAATCTGCCAGGTATTTTTCCGCTTTGGCGGAGGCCTCTCTGTCAGGCATACAGGTGGGCGTTTCCCGGATGGCGCTCTGATCGAAATTATCTGGGTTAATCGTTATGGGGCCGATAGATTTCGTATAAGCATTGAGCCGTATGCCAAATTCGGCGAGAACCTTGGCGGCGACAGCGCCGGCCGCCACGCGTCCTATGGTTTCCCGGCCGGAGGAGCGCCCGCCGCCGCGATAGTCACGGAAGCCGTACTTCTGATCAAAGGTATAGTCGGCGTGTCCGGGACGGTAGCAGTTTGCAATCTCGCTGTAATCTCTGGACTGTTGTGAAGTGTTCCGGACAAGAAGACTGATGGGGGTGCCGGTGGTCTTTCCCTCGAAGATACCGGAGAGAATTTCCACGGCGTCTGCCTCTTTGCGGGGCGTGGTGATGGAACTCTGCCCCGGCTTGCGACGGTCTAAATATATCTGAATATCGTTTGCGTCAAGGGGCAGTCCTGCGGGACAGCCGTCTATCACAACGCCCAGTCCGGCGCCATGAGATTCCCCCCAGGTAGTGATTCGATAGATAATTCCAAATGTTGAACCTGCCATTTTCTGATCCTTTCTTTTGGTGGGTGAAGTTTTCTGAAAACAACACGCAGGATATCCTGCAAAATTAAATTGCACATGAAATGTCAAATGTACAATTAAATACAAAGCAACAATGAAAATGCCGCTTGTATGTGCGGAAAAGCGTTTGTTGTGAGAACATTGAATGTTTTTTATATGTTGTTCTCACGGTTTACTCGTAATCAGAATACCATATTTGATATAAAATGCAAGAGCGGGTATGGAATACAAAAATCAAATCAAAGGGGAAAAGAAATAAAAAAAGTGTAGAAATATGACAGATTTACATAAAAAAGGGGTGTACAAATAAATTTTATGTGTTATGATATAAGACAGAATTGTTGTATGAGATTAAACTGGGGATTTAAATGGATAAAACATATCGCGAAAATATAATTTCATATTTTACAGGTGTTGCCAGGAAACATAAAATGTTAAAGTATCCCTGTATCGTGATCTTGCCCGTGGTACTTTTGATCTATTATCTATGCAGGTATTTTGTGACTAATGGTAAACGGTACGCAAGTATAGCTTTTGTGGCGATCTTCTTTATGAGCAGCTGCAGCTTTTCCTTTGCAGTCTTTGCGGAGCGGACAGGATTTACCAGTGTGCAGGAGACCTACAGTGCTATCGTGGAGGATTCCGACATCTCATTGGCGGTAGTGGATCCGGTGACTTCCGAGAACAATGCGCTTTTGGATCTGGAGGGAGAAGCCTTTGCAGCGGAGCAGGAGGACGAAGAGGTTGAGATCTACACGCTGGACGATCTGTTAAAGAGCCATGATCATGACCATGAGGGGATTGACGATAGGGAGACAGAGCCAGCTGTGAGCAGGGAGGAACTCACCTTTGATTCTTCCGATTGGCGTCTTGTCCTGATCAACAAGCAGCATCCCATTCCGGAGGACTACGACTTTACACTGGCAGCTATTACCTCGGGCATGCGGTGTGATGAGCGTGTGATAGAGGATCTGCTGCTTATGACGAAGGCAGCGCAGAAGGATGGCCTGCATCTGGCGATCAGATCGCCTTACAGGACCTCAGACAGACAGGAATCGAACTTTAATAATAGAATCAAACAATATATGCGGCAGGGATTGTCTTATATGGAAGCGTATAAAGTCACGTCTCAGGTGATCACTGTTCCGGGATGCAGTGAGCATGAGGTTGGTCTGGCGCTTGATATTACCTCCGACAGCTATCTGCAGTTGTTACAGGGTTTTGCTGAGACTGCAGAGGGAAAGTGGCTTGAGGAACACAGTTATGAATATGGATTCATACTGCGTTATCCCTCCGGTAAGGAATACATCACCGGAATAGAGTATGAGCCATGGCATTTCCGCTATGTGGGCAGGGAGGCTGCTGCGGTCATGAAGGAAGAGAACCTTTGTCTGGAAGAGTTTTGGGATAAATATTTATAAATATGAAGAAGCTTTAGCGGAAAGAGGCTTACATGTATAAGATTTTGAAACAGGAAGGCAGGGCGAAACGGGCNGAATTGACGACAGTNCACGGCACGATNCANACCCCTGTCTTTATGAATGTGGGNACNGTNGCAGCNATCAAGGGAGCNGTGTCCACNGAAGATNTGGAAACCATAGGAACGCAGGTANANCTGTCTAACACCTATCATCTGCATGTGCGNCCTGGNGANCATNTTATCAGANAGATGGGCGGACTGCATCGGTTTATGTCCTGGAACAAGCCGATNCTCACGGATTCCGGNGGGTTTCAGGTGTTTTCTTTGGCGGGACTGCGCAAGATCAAAGANGAGGGCGTGTATTTTCATTCNCATATAGANGGCCGNAAGATATTTATGGGNCCGGAGGAGAGTATGCAGATTCAATCCAATCTGGCNTCNACCATNGCGATGGCTTTTGATGAGTGNCCTTCCAGNGTGGCGGAAAGAAANTATGTGGANGANTCNGTAGCGCGGACTACCAGATGGCTNGTCCGTTGTCAGCNGGAGATGAAGCGGTTGAATNGNNTGGAGNNNACCATAAATAAAGAACAGATGTTATTNGGNATNAACCANGGNGCGGTCTTTGATGATATCCGNATTGAACANGCGAAACAGATNGCGGATNTTGGCTGTGATGGCTATGCNTTGGGCGGTCTGGCNGTGGGNGAGAGNCATGANCAGATGTANCATGTGATCGAGGAGACNGTACCTTATCTGCCNAAGGACAAACCTACTTATNTNATGGGAGTNGGAACNCCNGCNAACATTCTGGAGGCNGTAGAGCGGGGCGTGGATTTCTTTGACTGNGTNTATCCGACNAGAAACGGNCGGCANGGACATCTTTATACGAACCGNGGCAAGATCAANCTGTTTAANGCNAANTATGAATTGGATGAAAGACCGATAGAGGAGGGGTGTANTTGCCCGGCCTGCAGACGGTATTCCAGAGCTTATATCAGACATCTGTTAAAGGCAAAGGAAATGCTGGGTATGCGCCTTTGCGTGCTGCANAACCTGTATTTNTACAATACNATGATGGAAGAGATAAGAGAGGCGTTGGAACANGGNGANTTTNNGGCATACAAGAAGCGGAAGCTTGCCGGAATGAATCCGTAAATTTCAGGAAAGGGCTTGTTTTTCCTTTCCAAGTTGTGTATCATAGGCTTTAGATTTTTGATAGAAAAGATAACGGAGGACATACTATGGGATTTTTATTAACGGCTGATGCAGCGGCGGCTTCGGGCGGTGGTCTGATCATGGTCATCTATATTGTAATTATCGTGGCGTTCATGTATTTTATCATGATTCGTCCGCAGAAGAAGGAACAGAAAAGGGTTGCGGCGATGCTGGCGGATATGGCGGTAGGTGACTGCGTGCTTACCACCAGCGGATTTTACGGCATCGTGATTGATATCAATGACGATACGGTCATCGTAGAGTTTGGCAGCAATAAAAACTGTCGTATTCCCATGCAGAAGTCTGCTGTAGCGCAGATCGAGAAAGCGGAGACAGAATAGGGTATCAGAAAAAGGCACATTAGGACCGTGGCGTAATGAAAAAGTCATGGTCCTTTTTTTGTTGTTGACAGGGAAAAATAAATGATGTAGAATCTTTTCTTGGCTGATAACATATGGCAGAAAAAGTTTTGATGGAGGAGAATGTTATGAAAAGGAAAACAGTGAAAACAGTTCTTTGTGCAGCGTTATTGACGATTGCAATGTCTGCAACAGCCTGCGGCGGTTCTGACGATGGGGCTAAGAGCGCAGATGTAGCGGCAGAGGAGACTTCTGTAGAGGAAGAAGCTCCCGCAGAGGAGGAAGCNTCTGTAGAGGAAGAGGCAACTGCAGAAGAGGAAGCACCTGCAGAGGAAGAAGCGTCGGCAGAGGAGGAGAGCAGCGGACAGAAGACACTTGAGGAGTATTTGTTTGAGGATCCGACTGCGGAGCAGCAGCTCAAGGAGCAGGCGGCAGCACAGGGAAATGACCAGATGGACATGGATATTGAGGTAAAGGGAAATGAGGTTTTCTGTGTAGCCACCTTTAAGGATTCTGTAGAGTTACCGGATGATGTTTCAGAGCAGCTTAGTGAAGGCATGGATGCGCTGGATTCTGCTTTCTCGGGAATTGCCGGTGTGCTGGATGAGGCAATCGGTGCGGAGAAAGGAACGGTGTCCTACGGCATCAGATACTGTGCTCCGGATGGAACAGTTCTTGCAGAGGCAAGCTTCAGAGCGGAATAAGAAANGCAATAGGGATCGTTTGAAAAAAGCCGGGCAAAGACAGCCCGGCTTTTCTATATTGAAATTTGGACTGGAATAGTCTATGATATATAAGTGATATTTTTGACTTTAAAGCTTTTCAGGTACAAAGGGCGGGTGTTTTGACAGACAGCCCAGGATGGAGGATGGTATGAATTTAANGATAACCTGTATTCCGGGAGACGGGATTGGCCCGGAAATCGTAGCGGAGGCGAAAAAGGTACTGGATGCGGTGGCAGAGAAATATGGACACGATATGCAGTATACGGATATTTTGATGGGCGGTGCTTCCATCGACGTGCACGGTGTGCCCCTGACGGAGGAGGCTGTGGAGACGGCGAAGAGCGCGGANGCGGTGCTGATGGGTTCNATCGGCGGNGATACCACNACTTCNCCNTGGTATAANCTGCCNCCGAATCTGCGGCCGGAGGCAGGNCTTCTGGGCATNCGCAAGGCGCTTAATCTGTTTGCNAANTTANGNCCTGCGGTTTTATATGAGGANNTGGCGGGAGCNTGNCCTCTGAAGGAGGANATCTCAGCGGCCGGTTTTGATATGATGATCATGCGGGAGCTGACAGGCGGCCTGTATTTTGGCGAGAGAAAGACNGTAGAGGAAAACGGCGTGAGAAAGGCGATCGATACGCTGACTTACGATGAGAANGAGATCCGCAGNATNGCGATCAANGGCTTNGACATTGCCAGAAAGCGCAGGAAAAAGGTGACCAGCGTGGATAAGGCCAATGTGCTGGATTCTTCCAGACTCTGGCGCAGCGTGGTGGAGGAAGTGGCGGCGGATTATCCGGATGTGACTTTAGAGCATATGCTGGTGGACAACTGCGCCATGCAGCTGGTGAAGGATCCTGCTCAATTCGATGTGATCCTGACGGAGAATATGTTCGGAGATATNCTCTCCGATGAGGCGAGTATGGTGACCGGTTCCATCGGTATGCTGGCATCCGCTTCCTTAAATGATACCAAGTTTGGTNTGTANGAGCCGAGCCACGGCTCNGCGCCGGATATCGCGGGCAAAGACATTGCGAACCCCATTGCTACGATTCTTTCCGCATCCATGATGCTNCGCTACAGCTTTGATCTGGACCGGGAGGCGGATGCCATTGATGCGGCTGTAAAGCAGGTACTGCAGGATGGTTTCCGCACAGGAGATATTATGTCTGAGGGCTGTGAACAGGTGGGCTGTAAGCGGATGGGCGACCTNATCGTGGAAAGAATCAAATAAAAGCATGNGTTATTTTATAAAAAATCGAGAACAAAAAGGTACAGCCTTTTTTATCACCGGGAAAAAGCGGGAATGCAGCTGGGAGGAGAGAATCTTTCTTCTGTTGTTTGCAGGCATGGCGGTTTATTACGGATACAGAATGTTTGCCCTGACACCCTGGTATGACGAGCTGTACACTTACTATTATTTTATCAGCAGAGGGCCGGTCTATGCTGCGATCCATTGGCCTCTGCCCAACAATCATGTGGGATATTCAGCACTCTCGGCTTGTTTGGGAATATTTGGAAGCGCGCCCATTGCCCTGCGTGGTGTATCCTATCTGTGCAGTCTGGGGAGTCTGGTTCTTCTCTATCGGATCTCCCGAAAATGTTTTGCAAAGGGTATTGCCCTGATTCCTGTATTTGTGTTTGNGGGCCTGTATATGGTCAATCAGCTCGCGGTGCAGGGAAGGGGTTATGCNCTTGTGACGTTTTGCTATCTGANGGCNATNCTGACGCTTTATCATATGGTAGCGGAGAAAAAAGACAGCAAACGTGATNATATATGTTTCGGGCTGTCTCTGGTGATAGCGCTTTGGGCAATCCCCAGCAGTNTGTATGTGGTCATGCCGATTTGCCTGATCGGCGGTTTCCTGCTCCTGCTGCAGGGGGAGTACAGGCGGCTTGGGAGACTGATCGGTGTTTCNCTGGTGAGTGCGGTCTGCACTGCAGGTCTCTACGGAATCCTGTGGCTGGCCATCGGCTCCAATCTTCTTTCCAAGATGCCGGATGGTCCTTTTTATACTGCGGGACATATCGAGATCATTCTGCACGCGCCTTTTCGGGCATTATCAGAGGGAGTCAGCTATATGCTGGATACGCCCTATATTCAGAGTATGACGCGGCAGCAATTTTCNGATCAAGCGACACACTGGCTGCTGACTCTCTTCGACACGCAGCTTGCTCCGCTTTTCGGAGTCCTGGGAAAAAGCTGGTGCGTTCTTCTGGCGGCGGCGCTGCTTTTGGCGGTGGTTTGTCTGATCAGAAAGCGGGGAGAGCCTGTTTTTCTGGAATGGTATTTCGTGTTGACGGCACTGCTTTTGGCACTGGCGCTTTTCATTCAGTGTAAGCTGCCCTATCAGAGAGTGTTTTCCTTTCTGGGCGTGTGGGTGGCGCTTCTTGACGGATGGCTGGTGCAGAGGCTTGCAGATTTTTTACAGAGACGCATCGGCAGCTGGAAAAAGGGCAGTGCGGCAGGTTGTGTGGTTGTCTTTGCGCTGGGCTTTGCCGGTATTTCCTGCATGGGCACTTTTCTGGATCAATCGCCCTACAGTTTGCGGGATGAGCTGCTTGCGGACGCTTACGAGCAGATCGAGATAGAAGAGACGGATGTGGTGGCGGTGACGGACTGCGATCAGGAGTATTTGCTCTTGTACCTCTATGGAATAGGAGAGGAGCGGGTGACCAGACAGATCGAGGATGCGGATATCGTGCTTTTGGACAAGGCGCTTTTGGGATTGCCCTATGGTCACAGAGAAGCTCCCGAAGAGTGGAAGTTCTATCTATCTAAAGAGGAAGTGGAGGCGCAGGCCGCGTATCTCAATGAGAATATGACACAGGTATATGAAAACTGGCAGTTTATCATGTTTGCAGAAAATCAAGCGCACATGAAAGGAGCATTTGATTTTTGAGATAATAATGGAAAACGGAGGAGATACACAATGAGAAGTGATAACGTGAAGACGGGGGTACAGCAGGCGCCCCACAGAAGTTTGTTTAACGCCCTGGGATTTACGCAGGAGGAGATGAAAAAGCCTATGGTAGGTATTGTCAGCTCTTACAATGAGATCGTACCCGGGCATATGAATCTGGACAAGATCGTGGACGCAGTGAAACTGGGCGTGGCGGAGGCAGGCGGTGTGCCTGTGGTATTTCCGGCGATAGCCGTCTGTGATGGCATCGCTATGGGACATATCGGCATGAAATATTCTTTGGTGACAAGAGATCTGATCGCAGACTCCACAGAGTGTATGGCGCTTGCCCACCAGTTTGATGCATTGGTGATGGTGCCAAACTGTGACAAGAATGTACCGGGTCTTTTGATGGCGGCGGCCCGCATCAACGTGCCTACCGTATTCGTATCAGGCGGCCCCATGCTGGCAGGGCATGTCAAGGGGCAGAAGAGAAGCCTTTCCTCCATGTTTGAAGCAGTGGGATCTCATGCGGCAGGCACTATGACGGATGAGGAGCTTTTGGAGTTCGAGGCGAAGACCTGTCCCACCTGCGGTTCCTGTTCGGGCATGTATACCGCCAATTCCATGAACTGCCTCACGGAAGCGCTGGGCATGGGACTTCGCGGCAACGGCACGATCCCGGCGGTCTACTCTGAGCGTATCAAGCTGGCAAAACACGCGGGTATGGCAGTGATGAAGCTTTTGGAGAAGAATATCAGACCTAGGGATATTATGACGAAGGATGCAATCTTAAATGCGCTCACGGTGGATATGGCGCTTGGATGTTCCACAAACTCCATGCTGCATCTGCCGGCGATCGCTCATGAGGTTGGCTTCGATTTTGATATCGCCTTTGCCAATGAAATCAGTGAAAAGACGCCCAATGTGTGCCATCTTGCGCCGGCAGGCCCCACCTATATGGAGGATCTGAACGAGGCGGGGGGCGTCTATGCGGTGATGAAGGAACTCGCGGATATCGGACTGCTCCATACGGACTGTATGACAGTCACGGGAGAGACCATTGGAGAGAATATCAAGGATGCGGTCAATAAGAATACGGATGTGATCCGAACGGTGGAGAATCCCTACAGTAAGACCGGCGGCCTGGCTGTTTTAAAAGGAAACCTTGCTCCCGACGGCAGCGTGGTGAAACGCTCCGCCGTGGTGGAGGAGATGATGGTTCATGAGGGACCTGCCAGAGTCTTTGAATGTGAGGAGGATGCAATCGCGGCTATCAAAGGCGGTAAGATCGTTGCAGGCGATGTGGTTGTGATCCGCTATGAGGGACCCAAAGGCGGTCCGGGTATGCGGGAGATGTTGAATCCTACCTCGGCGATTGCCGGCATGGGACTTGGCTCCAGTGTGGCGCTGATCACGGACGGCCGGTTTTCCGGTGCTTCCAGAGGCGCTTCCATCGGTCATGTGTCGCCGGAGGCGGCGGTGGGCGGTCCCATCGCGCTGGTGGAAGAGGGAGATATCATCAGTATTGATATTCCTAACATGAAGCTGGATATCAAGGTTTCTGAGGAGACGCTGGCTGAGCGTAAGGCAAAATGGCAGCCCAGAGAGCCCAAGGTGACAGAGGGCTATCTTGCCAGATACCGCGAGATGGTGACCAGCGGCAATCGGGGAGCGATTTTGGAGATTCCGAAAAAATGACAGATGTAATTGAAAAAAATGACGGAGAAAAGGATTGAAAAATAAGTCTGATGACCTTATTTTTCAATCGGAAATTTGCGTAGAAGCGTCGCAAATTTCTCTGATCGCAGAACCGAATTTGAGATTCGGTTCGCGATTCCTCAGCTTGACGCTTCGGAATGGAGGAAAAAATGGTATTGACTGGAGCAGAGATCGTAGTGGAATGTTTGAAAGAGCAGGACGTGGATACGGTGTTCGGGTATCCCGGCGGTACGATCTTAAATGTATATGACGCGTTGTATAAGCACAGCGAGGAGATTCAGCATATTTTGTCATCCCACGAGCAGGGGGCGGCTCATGCGGCGGACGGTTATGCCAGAGCCACCGGCAGGGTGGGTGTCTGTCTGGCTACCAGCGGTCCGGGAGCAACCAATCTGGTGACGGGTATTGCCACAGCCTATATGGATTCGGTGCCTATGGTAGCGATCACCTGCAATGTGAATCTGCCCCTTTTGGGCAAGGATTCTTTTCAGGAGGTGGATATTGCGGGAATCACCATGCCCATCACCAAGCATAATTATATTGTAAAGGATGTTGCGATTCTGGCGGACACCTTAAGGAAAGCCTTTACCATTGCGAAGAGCGGCCGTCCCGGACCGGTTCTGGTAGATATCACGAAGGATGTGACGGCCAATTCCTGCGAGTATGAGAAGCAGGAGCCGGAAAAGATCGTAACGCAGAAGAGACGATATACCGAGAAGGAACTGGAGGAGGCCATCTGTCTGATCGAGAGTGCCGAGAAGCCCTTTATCTATGTGGGCGGCGGCGCCGTGATTTCCGGGGCCTATGAGGAAGTAAGAACCTTTGCCAAGCTGGTGGATGCACCGGTCTGCGATACGCTGATGGGGAAGGGTGTCATTGATGGCCATGATGAGAGATATACGGGCATGATCGGCATGCACGGAACCAAGGCATCTAACTTTGGTGTCAGCGAGTGCGATCTTCTGATCGCTATGGGAGCCCGTTTTTCCGATCGTGTGGTGGGAAATCCGAAGAAATTCGCGGAGAATGCCAAGGTACTGCACATTGACATCGATGCGGCGGAGATCAATAAAAACATCAGGACAGACGTTTCTCTGGTAGGGGATCTGAAAGCTGTGCTCACAGAACTTAATAGCAAGATTAAAGAGCAGAAGCATGAGGCATGGATGGCGCATGTCAAGGAACTGAAGGACAAATATCCTTTATCCTATGATACCACGGCGCTCTCCTGTCCTTATATCATGGAGGAGATTGACCGGGTGACTAAGGGAGAGGCTGTTATCACCACAGATGTGGGACAGCACCAGATGTGGGCGGCGCAGTATTATAAATATACGATGCCTCGCACCCTGCTTACCTCCGGTGGTCTCGGAACAATGGGTTACGGCCTTGGCGCCTGTATCGGCGCAAAGATGGGGCGGCCCGATAAGATCTGTATCAATATCGCGGGGGACGGTTGTTTCCGCATGAATATGAATGAGCTTGCTACAGCCAGCCGGTATAACATCCCGATCATTCAGGTGGTGATCAACAATCATGTGCTGGGTATGGTCAGACAGTGGCAGACCCTGTTTTACGGGAAACGGTATTCCCAGACTGTTTTGAATGACGGCGTGGATTTCTGTAAGGTGGCTGAGGGTCTTGGCTGTGAGACGATTCTGGTGACCAAAATAGAAGAGGTAGCGCCTGCCATTGAAAGGGCGATTGCCTTAAAAAAACCGGTGTTATTAAATTGCATCATACCGGAGGACGACAAAGTATTTCCGATGGTGCCCGCGGGTGCACCTATCAGTGAGGCTTTCGATGCAGGAGATTTGGGGTAACGGGAAAAGAAGCACTAATTACGAAAGTTGATGTATGAAGAGATTACTAAAGCATATAGCGGTCATTCTGGGATTAGTCACCATTGCCGTGATGGGAACCTATGTGGGACTTGCCGTGTATTATCACAACGCCTTCACCTATGGCACCTGGATCAATGGGATCTACTGCACCGGCAGAAGCATTCAGGAAGTCAATGACGAGCTGGCAAAGGGATTTACCTACGAGGGTGTCACGGTAGAGGATAAAGACGGCAACCGCTATGAAATATCGACTGAGGAAATTGCATATCAGTTTGACTTTAAGAAGGCCTTGGAAATTTACCAGAAACAGCAGAATCCCTGGATGTGGATCGACAGTTTGTTTGACGGGCATCGGGTGGAGCTTACGCCGGTGGTGTCCTACAATGCGGAGGCTTTCGATGACTGCTTTGAGGCGCTGCCATTTTGTCAGGAGGTACAGCCGGATCGGGAGCGAAGGGTGGAGATCATCCGTACACCTCAGGGCTATGATCTGGTGAATGAGAGAACCGAAGTACTTTTCACCGAGCAGGCCAAAGGAGCGGTGCTTGCTGCCATCGAGGCCTCTGAGAGCCGGGTATCTCTGGTAGAGGCAGGATGTTACCATGATCTGGAACTGACGGCGCAGATGCAGGAGACATTGGAAATCTGGGAAAAACTGGCGTCCTTTCAGGAGTGCGGTGTTGTTTACCGTATGGGAGATGAGGATATCCCTGTAGACACTTCCGTGGTCTGCGATTGGATCGCAACGGATAATAACGGTCGTTTTTTATTAGATGAATCGGGCGAATTGCAGCTAAAAGAAAATGCCGTAGAGGATTTTATAAAGGAGCTGGCCGCAGAATATGATACGGTGGGCGGCACCAGACAGTTTAGGGCTACCAGAGGTGACGTAGTGACGGTGGAGGGCGGTCTCTACGGGAACAAAATGGATCAGGAGGCAGAGGTTGCTTATCTGACGGCTGCTTTTTACAGCAAAAAGAACGAAATACACGAACCGGCTTATACGCAGGAGGCATGGGTCAAGGGCAAGGANGATATNGGNTCCACTTATATTGAGNTNGATATGNGNGAGCAGAAAATGTANTATTATGTGGATGGTGTTCTGCAGATNGNNACGCCCATTGTGACGGGNAATACNTCNCGNAGAATGGGGACGCCCTCNGGCGTNAATTATGTGTATCTGAAACANAAAAACAGNATCCTGCGGGGNNANGGCTATGCNTCNCATGTNGATTTCTGGATGCCNGTNAAGGGGAATATCGGNATNCATGANGCNNCCTGGCGGGGNANCTTCGGCGGCACNATCTATCAGACNAACGGTTCCCACGGNTGTATCAATACNCCNCGNACNGCCATGGANCAGCTCTATGAGATGGCTNAGGTGGGNACNCCGGTGNTNATGTTCTATTAATGGGCGCGCGCTGAACTGTAACAAAGNAATTGACTAAAGNGTNTGAANAGCGTAAAATGTNNNTTNGTNTNNAAACGGANNNAGATNAGGACGGGAGGANAAAACAGTGTCCAGAGTGTATAATTTTTCAGCGGGTCCCGCAGTNTTGCCGGAAGAGGTATTNCAGGAAGCNGCGGCNGAGATGCTTGATTACAAGGGTTCGGGAATGTCGGTGATGGAGATGAGCCATCGNTCCAAGGTCTATGATACGATCATCAAGGAGGCNGAGGCNGATCTCAGNGAGCTNNTNCATATNCCGGATAANTATAAGGTGTTATTTTTNCAGGGCGGCGCAAGCCTNNTGTTTGCGTCTGTACCCATGAANCTGATGAAGAACCGCAAGGCAGGCTATATTCTGACNGGTCAGTGGGCAAAGAAGGCTTTTGCGGAGGCAAAGATTTATGGTGAAGCNGTGGAGCTGGCTTCCTCTGCGGATGAAACCTTTTCTTATATTCCGGATTGTTCCGATCTGCCCATCACAGATGATATGGACTATGTCTATATCTGCGAGAATAACACGATCTACGGGACGAAGTTCCACAAGCTGCCGGACACCAAGGGAAAGATTCTGGTTTCCGATGTGTCTTCCTGTTTTCTGTCGGAGCCTATGGATGTGACCAAGTATGGACTGATCTATGCCGGCGTGCAGAAGAATGTGGGGCCTGCGGGAACTCAGGTAGTGATCATCAGAGAGGATCTTCTGACAGACGAGGTATTGCCCGGCACGCCTACCATGATGAAGTTTAAGGTGCATGCTGACAATGATTCCCTGTACAATACACCGCCCTGTTATGGNATCTATATCTGTGGCAAGGTGTTCAAGTGGCTCTTGAAGAACGGTGGNCTGGAGGCNATGAANGAGCGCAATGAGAAGAAGGCGAAGATCCTTTATGATTTNCTGGATGAGAGCAANCTCTTTAAGGGNACAGTCAGAAAAGAGGACAGATCCCTCATGAATGTGCCTTTTGTGACGGGCGATGAGGAGATGGACGCGAAGTTTATCAAGGAGGCGACTGCGGCAGGCTTTGTAAACCTGAAAGGTCACAGAAGCGTGGGCGGTATGCGTGCCAGCATTTACAATGCTATGCCGGAAGAGGGCGTGGAGAAGCTGGTAGCTTTCATGAAGGAGTTTGANCTGCAGTAAATCTCTTCGAGAATTAACCGAAGTAAATCCCGAAGTGATTTACTTCNCNAGATTTGCTTCGCAAACTCGGGNGAGTAAATAGAAAGGTAAAAAAAGAGGGCGTACAGATGTTTAAATATCATTGCTTAAATCCCATCGCGCAGGTGGGGCTGGAGAAATTCAGCGATCAGTATGTAAAGACAGATAAAGTGGAGGAAGCAGACGGCATTTTGGTCAGAAGTGCGGCNATGCATGATATGGAGCTGTCGGAGAAGCTTCTTGCCATTGCCCGGGCGGGCGCAGGCGTCAACAATATTCCGCTGGAGAAATGTGCAGAGAAAGGTATCGTAGTGTTCAATACCCCCGGCGCCAATGCAAACGGCGTCAAGGAACTGGTGATCGCTGGTATGCTTTTAGCTTCCCGTGATGTAGTAGGCGGTATCGAGTGGGTGAAAGATAATCAGGCAGACGAGAATGTGGGCAAGAGCGCTGAGAAGGCAAAGAAGAACTTTGCCGGGACAGAAATCTCAGGAAAGAAGCTGGGTATCATTGGTCTGGGTGCGATCGGCGTCAGGGTGGCCAATGTGGCAAAGCATTTGGGCATGGAGGTTTACGGGTATGATCCCTATGTGTCTGTGGATGCAGCCTGGAACTTAAGCCGCGACGTGAAGCATGTGCTGCATGTGGAGGAAATCTATGCGGAGTGTGACATCATTACCATTCATGTGCCGTTGATGGACGCTACGAAGGGCATGATAAACGCAGATGCTCTTTCCCAGATGAAAGAAGGCGTAATCCTCTTAAACTTTGCCAGAGATCTGTTGGTAGATGAAAAAGCGGTGCTGGACAGCATCCGTGCAGGGAAGGTGAGAAAGTATGTTTCGGATTTCCCCAATTCGACCACGGCAGGGCAGGAGGGCTGTATCGTAATCCCTCATCTTGGCGCGTCCACGGAGGAGTCCGAGGACAACTGTGCGGTGATGGCTGTCAAGCAGATGAAGGATTATCTGGAAAACGGCAATATCGCCAACAGCGTCAACTATCCCAGGTGTGATATGGGGATTTGTGAGCAGGCCGGTCGTGTGGCCATTTTCCACAAGAATATTGCCAATATGATCACCAAGTTTACTGCATGCTTTGGTGACAATAATATCAATATTTCTGATATGACAAATAAATCCAAAGGAGAAGTGGCTTACACCATGCTGGATATCGAGACGCCGGCATCGGGAGAGATTATTGAGAAGCTGCAGTCTATCGATGGGGTGTTCAGAGTCAGGGTAGTAAAGTAGCAGACGCGGGTTTGCGAGTAATATGTGGGTGAACTGAAAAAAGCCTGCCGGATGTGGTTCCGACAGGTTTTTTTATGCGCGGGATGCAATCAATTTAGCCGGTTCGCGATGGAAGAAAAGTCCGCACCCTCCTCGTCATCCAGGGTGGCCTGCAGTTTTTTGTCTGCTTCCACGGCGGCCTCGCTGGCCAGATCCATATAGCGGATAAAAATATCCTCCACGGAGGAGCCGATTTCTTTGGCAATCTCCTCCATAACGGGCTTTAGGGCTTCCAGCTGAAAAGAGATCCGGGTCTTCTGGGGGTCGATATCAGCAAGAGCCTCCTCCGCATAGGCGTTGATCCGGTCTAAGATTTTTTTATCTTCAGGGCTCATATCCATTTGTCCTTTCTTGGTTTTTATTGGCAGTGCAATGCACTGCTCATTGCCATCGCGTACATTTTATCACGATTCCCTTGTGATGCCTAGCGTAATTTGTTAAAATAAATACATATATTACCATGCGACAGGCAGAGAAGAAAGGAAAACTATGGCAAAAATAAATCCATTTCGGGCCATCAGACCCAGGGATGATCTGGCAGAGTGCATTGCGGCCCTGCCCTATGATGTCTATAACAGAGAAGAGGCCAGGGTGGCCGTTTCGGGAGACGAATATACTTTTCTGAGAATAGACCGGCCGGAGACACAGTTTCCGGTGGACTATGATATGTATGCGCCTGAGGTTTATGAGAAAGCGCGGGAAATGCTAGATCAGATGATACGGGACGGGCTTTTCATACAGGAGCAGAAAAGTGCATACTATGTGTATGAACTTGTGATGGATGGCAGATCTCAGGTGGGGATCGGCGCCTGTGCTTCGGTGGATGATTATGATGCCCAGGTGATCAAAAAGCATGAAAATACCCGGGCTGACAAGGAGGCTGACCGTATCCGTCATGTGGACGTGTGCAGCGCCCAGACGGGGCCGATCTTTCTGGCCTACCGCAGACGGGAGGAGATTGAGCGGGAGGTGCAGACCGCTATGACTGAGACGCCGGTCTATGACTTTACGACGGCTGACGGGATCACACATCGGCTTTGGGTGATCGATGATGAGGCGGCCGTTAGGCGCATTCAAGAGGCTTTTTTGCAGGTGGAATCCATTTACATCGCGGACGGACATCACAGATGCGCCTCGGCAGTGCAGGTGTCGAAGAAGAGACGAGCGGTGTATCCTGATTACACGGGACAGGAAGAGTTCAATTTCTTTTTGTCTGTGTTGTTTCCGGATGATCAGCTCATGATCATGGATTACAACCGTGTGGTGAAAACAGTGGCTGATCTTGATAAGGAGAAGTTCTTTCAGTGTATAAGAAAAGCCTTTGCGGTGGAGGAGATGGGAAGGACGTCTTACAAGCCGCAGAAGAAGGGCGAGATCGGCATGTACCTGGAGGAAACCTGGTATCGCCTTACAATAAATAACGAGTGTTACACAGGAGATCCGGTGGGGGATCTGGATGTGGCAATCCTACAGAAGTATCTTTTGGAACCGATTTTGGGTATTGTAGATCCGAAGGTGGATGACAGGATCGATTTTGTGGGAGGCATTCGAGGACTGGAGGAGCTGGAGCGGCGGGTACACACGGATGCGAAGGTGGCATTTGCCATGTATCCCACCGATATTCATGAACTCTTTGCCGTGTCTGATGCGGGGAAGCTGATGCCGCCCAAATCCACATGGTTTGAGCCGAAGCTCAGGAGCGGTCTCTTGATACACAGGATAGAATCATTTACGGAAAGGGAAGGTGGCAGATGAATAAAAGATTATATAAACTGATGAATTGGGCGGAGATAGAGGGCGTTGTCTATTCGGAAACGGATGATCCCCATGCCATTCTGGGAGCCCACGTGACAGGAAATTCGGTGTTGGTGCAGACTTTTCAGCCCGGTGCCAAGAGTGTGCGGCTGCAGCTTTTGGAGGGAGATAAGAGTTATCGGATGGAGCAGGTTGATGAGGAGGGGTATTTTGCCCTGCTTATGACGGGAAAGAACATTCCCGCATACGAGTATGTGGTGGAGGCGGAGAACGGAAGCCTGAAGAAAGTGAAGGATGCCTACAACTTTGCCCCTCAGATCACCAGACAGGATACGGAAAAATTCAATGCGGGAATCCATTACAGTGTCTATGAGAAGCTGGGAGCGCATCCCTGTGTGCTGGACGGTACGGCAGGCACCTCTTTTGCCGTCTGGGCGCCGAATGCCCAGCGGGTCAGTGTGGTAGGAGATTTTAACGGCTGGGACGGCAGAGTACATCAGATGAAGCGGCTCTGGGATTCCGGGATCTTTGAGATCTTTATCCCCGATGTAAAGGCGGGAGACTGCTATAAGTTTGAGATCAAGGTAAGGAGCGGTCTTGTTTACCTGAAGGCGGATCCTTATGGCTTTGGCGCACAGTTTCGGCCGGACAGCGCCTCGGTGGTGCGGGATATCACGGGCTTTTCCTGGAAGGACAGCAAGTGGATGAAGGAGAGAGCGTCCCTTCAGAATGAAGATAAACCTATGAGTGTTTATGAGGTCTATCTGGGATCCTTTGAGAAGCCTTCTGATGGCAGAGAGTTTTATAATTACCGGGAGCTTGCGCCGAAGCTGATCGACTATGTGAAAAAGATGGGATATACCCATGTGGAGCTGATGCCGGTGATGGAGCACCCTCTGGATGCCTCCTGGGGCTATCAGGTGATCGGTTACTATGCGCCGACAGCCCGTTACGGTACGGCGGAGGATTTTATGTATTTTATGGATGAGATGCACAGAGCCGGGATCGGTGTGATTTTAGACTGGGTACCGGCGCATTTCCCCAGAGATACCTATGGTCTGTCAAACTTTGACGGCACCTGCCTGTATGAGCATCAGGATCCCAGACAGGGTTTTCATCCCCATTGGGGAACGCTGATCTATAATTACGGACGGCCTCAGGTGAGCAACTATCTGATCGCCAACGCGTTGTACTGGGTGGAAAAATACCATGCGGACGGCATCCGTATTGATGCGGTGGCCTCCATGCTCTATCTGGATTATGGTAAAAATGACGGCGAGTGGGTGGCAAATATCTACGGTGGTCATGAAAATCTGGAGGCGGTGGAGCTTCTCAAGCATCTGAACTCTATCATGAAAAAGAGAAATCCCGGGGTCTTGATGATCGCGGAGGAATCAACGGCATGGCCGAAGATCACGGGGGCTCTTGATGAGGATGGTCTGGGATTCGATCTGAAGTGGAATATGGGCTTTATGAATGACTACCTGGGCTATATCACTACGGATCCTTTCTTCCGGTCAGGGAGACACAACGATCTTACCTTTAGTATGATCTATGCCTACAGTGAGAAATTTATGCTGGTGTTATCCCATGATGAGGTGGTGCATGGTAAGGGGACGCTGCTTGGCAGGATGCCGGGAGAACGGGCGAAACAGTTTGCCAATCTGCGGTTGACCTACGCATACCACATGACCCATCCGGGCAAGAAACTGTTTTTCATGGGACAGGACATCGGAGAGTATGACGAGTTCAATGAGAAGCGGGCCGTGGAGTGGGAGCTTTTAGAAAATAATGATCACAAAAAGCTGAATAATATGGTGGCGGCCTTGAATAAGTTTTATGTGTCTTCTCCTGCCCTTTATGAGAAGGATACCTCATGGGAGGGCTTTGAGTGGATCAACTGTATTACACCGAATGCCTGTATGTTGTCTTATGTCCGTAAGGGCAGCGATGTGAAGGATATGTTGGTAGTGGTGGCAAACTTTGCCGACACAAAGCAGGAGTTTCGCGTGGGCGTGCCCTGCGAGGGAAAATACCGGGAGGTCTTTAACACAGACGACGAGGACTACGGTGGAAGTGGTATACTGAATCCGGGGATCTTTGATGCGCTGGAGATGGAGTGGGACGGCAAACCATACGCCATTGATATGGTGAGCGCGCCTCTGAGCATCAGTATTTTCTCCTATACACCTTATACTAAGGAAGAAAAAGCGGAGATAGAGCGCAGACGGGCCGAGGAACGCCGCTTGGCAAAAGAGGCTGAAGAACGCCGTCTGGCAAAGGAGGAGGCTGACCGCACAGCGCAGGAGGCCGCAGAGGCTAAGGAGCAGGCCAGGAGAGCGGCTGAAGAGGCCAGAGAGCTGGCGAAAAAGGCGGCTGCCGAGGTAAAGGCGAGAGAAAAAGCCGCGGCTCTGCTGGCGAAAAAGGCTGAGGAGGCGGCACAGAAGCTGCAGGCTTTGACAGAAAAGCAAAAAACTGCCGGGGAGAGCGCCGCGGCTAAAAAGAAGCCCGCAGCAAAACGAAAGACAACAAGTAAGAAGACAACAGAGAAATAATAAAAATCTCTTGCAAAATAGACTATTCCATCATATAATAGTCATTGTTGTAAGAGATATGCTGGAATAGCGCAGTCGGTAGCGCAACTGATTCGTAATCAGTAGGTCGAGGGTTCGAGTCCCTTTTCCAGCTTAAAAGACCCGTGAGAACGGGTCTTTCTTTATGCAAAAAATAAACCCCACAATAACTTGACATAATATTTTGGCGTGATACAATATATAGTATGTGCAACGAGGGAATGACATACATCATGTAGTGTATTGGTTAGAATAGTATGTTTTAGAGAAGTGGGGGCATTTGGTGCATGAAGATCATTAAGAGGAGCGGGGTGGAGGTCAATTTTGACCTGAAAAAGATCATAGCGGCCATCAGAAAGGCGAACAACACAGTCAGGGAGGAAGACCGGCTGACAGATGCGGAGATAGATGAGATTGCTTCTGTGGTAGCGGATCACTGTGGAGAGATGCTTCGTGCACCCAGTGTGGAAGAGATTCAGGATATGGTGGAGAACCAGCTTATGAAGTATCGGGCATACACCATCTCCAGAAATTATATCACTTATCGTTACAAGAGAGCGCTGGTCCGCAAGTCCAATTCTACGGATGAGCAGATCCTGAGCCTTTTAGAGTGCAATAATGAGGAGGTCAAGCAGGAGAACTCCAACAAAAATCCGACGGTCAACAGTGTACAGAGGGACTATATGGCGGGAGAGGTGAGCAAGGATATCACGAAGCGTTTCCTGCTGGAACCGGACATTGTGGAAGCCCACGAGCAGGGAATCATTCATTTCCATGATGCGGATTATTTTGCTCAGCATATGCACAACTGCTGTCTGGTCAATCTGGAAGATATGCTGCAGAACGGTACGGTGATCAGCGAGACCATGATCGATACACCCAAGAGCTTTTCTACGGCCTGTAATGTAGCAACACAGAGTATCGCCCAGATCGCCAGCTGCCAGTATGGCGGACAGAGTATTTCTTTGGCGCATCTGGCTCCTTTTGTAAATGTGAGCCGGGAAAAATACCGCAGAAAGGTGCGGGAGGAGATGGAGGAGACGGGAGTCACCGTCTCTCAGGAGCAGATTAACGCCATTGCGGAACAGCGCGTGAAGGATGAGATCAAGCAAGGTGTACAGATCATCCAGTATCAGGTGATCACACTGATGACCACTAACGGGCAGGCACCCTTTATCACGGTGTTTATGTATATTGACGAGGTGCCGGAAGGACGTCTGCGGGACGATCTGGCGATGATCATAGAGGAGATGCTCAACCAGAGGATCCGGGGCGTTAAAAATGAGAAGGGCGTCTATATCACACCTGCGTTCCCCAAGCTGATCTATGTGCTGGAGGAGGATAATATCCGGGAGGGTACGAAGTATTGGTATCTGACGAAGCTGGCGGCAGCCTGCACGGCGAAGCGTATGGTGCCCGATTATATTTCGGAAAAGATCATGAAGCAGTTAAAAGATGACAACTGTTATACATGTATGGGATGCCGGTCCTTTCTTACCGTATACCATGATGAGGAGGACAGACCTAAGTTTTACGGCAGATTCAATCAGGGTGTAGTCACTTTAAATCTGGTGGATGTGGCCTGTTCCTCTGGGCGCGATATGAAAAAGTTCTGGCAGATCATGGACGAGCGGCTGGAGCTTTGCAGAAGAGCGCTGATGGCAAGGCATAACCGGCTGAAGGGAACCTATTCCGATGTGGCGCCGATCCTCTGGCAGAACGGCGCACTGGCAAGGCTTAAGAAGGGGGAGAAGATCGATAAGCTTCTCTATGGCGGATATTCCACCATATCGCTGGGATATGCGGGACTTTGCGAATGCACCAGATATATGACGGGGAAGAGCCATACGGATCCGGAGGCAACACCCTTTGCTCTGAAGGTGATGCAGTATTTAAATAACGCATGTAANGAATGGAGAGAAGAGACAAACATTGATTTCAGTCTCTACGGCACGCCTTTAGAATCCACCACCTACAAATTTTCAAAATGTCTCCAGAAACGGTTCGGCATCATCGAGGGCGTGACAGACCGCAACTATATCACAAACAGCTATCATGTGCATGTNACGGAAGACATCAGTGCCTTTGATAAGTTGAAATTCGAGNCGCAGTTCCAGGAGCTTTCACCGGGGGGCGCGATCAGCTATGTAGAAGTGCCCAATATGGAGAATAATCTGGATGCGGTGCTATCCGTCATGCAGTATATTTACGACAATATTATGTATGCNGAGCTGAATACCAAGAGTGATTACTGTCAGGCCTGTGATTATCACGGCGAGATCCAGATNGTTGAGAATGAAGACGGCAAACTGATCTGGAAGTGCCCCAACTGCGGCAATACGGATCAGGATAAGATGAATGTGGCGAGACGGACCTGTGGCTATATCGGCACCCAATTCTGGAATCAGGGGCGCACACAGGAAATCAAGGAGAGGGTACTGCATTTGTGATTTATAACCGAAGTAAATTTACTTNGTAAATTAACTTCACGAGATTTGCTGCGCAAACTCGAGGTATGTGATGAACTATTCAGAAATAAAAAGAAATGATATTGCCAATGGTCCCGGTGTGAGGGTGACAATCTTTGTCAGCGGCTGTACCCATCACTGTAAGGGCTGCTTTAATGAGATGACCTGGGATTTTGACTATGGTGAGCCCTTTACGGAGCGGACCATCGATACCATTCTTTCGGCGCTGGCGCCGGACTATATCGCAGGACTTACACTGCTTGGCGGAGAACCGTTGGAGGAAGAGAACCGGCGGGCGCTTCTGCCGCTGTTGCAGGCGGTCAAAGCGCGATTTCCGACAAAAAATATCTGGTGTTATACAGGGTATNTTTTTGAACGCGATATTTTGGAAAAGTTTTGTGTGCAGTGGGAGCAGATGGAGGAGTTTTTATCTTACCTCGATGTGATCGTGGACGGACCGTTCCTTTTGGANCAGAAGGATATCAGCCTGCAGTTTCGGGGGTCAGGAAACCAGCGGATCATTAGGGTACGGGAATCCCTGGAACGGGGAGAGATCGTACTGTGGGAGAACAGAGCATAGAATGATATGATTTATAGTGAGAAATGACAGGGGCAGGCCAAAGGGGCCTGCTCCTTTAACATTTTTTACGATAATAGTGCTCGGCGCGCTGGATCAGCTGATAGAAGAGCATGGCGATAGCACAGAGAATGATGATGGAGGTGATCACCATGTTGAGCTGGAATACCTGGGAACCGTAGATGATCAGATAGCCAAGCCCTTTTCTGGCAGCCAGGAACTCGCCNATGATAACGCCCACCAGTGCCAGGCCGATGTTGACCTTCATACTGCTTAGAATCAGGGGAACGGAGCTTGGCAGGATCACCTTAAAGAGAGCGTCCCTGCGGCTGCCGCCCAATGTGTAGATCAGTTTGCACATTTCCGGATCCACTTGACAAAAGCCGGTGTACAGGCTGATGATGGAGCCGAAGACCGCCACGGAGATACCTGCCACGATAATCGTATTTGTTCCGGTGCCCAGCCAGACGATGAGCAGAGGAGCCAGGGCGGATTTTGGAAGTGCGTTCAGGATGACCAGGTAAGGTTCCAGGATATCGGAGAGACTTTTCTGATACCAGAGGAGCGTTGCGGCAAAGAGACTTAGGACAGTGACCAGAAAGAAGCTGGCAATCGTTTCAAACAGGGTGATGCCGGTGTGGGTAAAGAAGGAGTGATCGATAAGCATATGTCCCAGGTATTTTATGATGCCGGAGGGGCTGCTGAAAAAGAAGCTGTCAATCCAGGCGAGCCGGGATGCGGTCTCCCAGAGTCCCAGAAAGAAGAACAGGAGGAAGAGCCTGCCTGCGGTGATCTTATGGTGATGCCTGTGATGGGCCAGCAGAAATGCCTTCTGGCGTGNGGAGACAGGCGGCGTGTTNTCAGNATGTGGTTTTNCCATCGGTTAATACCTCCCATANTTGATTAAAATATTCCTGATAGGCGGCNGTGCTTCNNANCGCCAGAGGATCCTCCCGGCTGATCTCATAGAGGATCGGCATTTCACATTTTACGCAGGCAGGTCGCCTGGAGAGGACGATGACNCGGTCNGCCAGCGTGATGGCNTCNGAGAGNTCATGGGTGATCANGAGNGCGGTTTTTCCGGTNTCCCGGATAATGTTTGCAATNTCTGCGGAGACGGCGAGTCTGGTCTGNAAATCCAGNGCGCTGAAGGGTTCGTCCAGAAGNAGGAGATCGGGGTGNACTGCCATAGTNCGGATCAGNGCTGCNCGCTGGCGCATACCGCCGGAGAGCTCGGAGGGCTTTTTNTCNTTNAANCCATAGAGNCCGTAATCTCTNAGCAGCTTCAGAANNTAGTCNGTATTNTCTTCGGTAAGGNTATGGTTGAGCTCCAGACCGAGNATCACNTTCTGATAGATCGTNCGCCATTCAAANAGATGNTCCCGCTGNAGCATATAGCCGATNTTCAGAGCNGTGTCAGNACAGTATTCNCTGGANGACAGGCCNCGGTANAGGATNTCGCCCTCCTCCGGAGCAAGGAGGCCGGANANGATNGATAANAGAGTGGATTTGCCNCATCCGCTTGGACCGACTATAGCGACGAAGCTTCCTTCCGAAACCTGNAGACTGATGTGGGAAAGGGCGGGCGTTTCCCCTTTAAGATTGTGATAGGAGTAGGAAACGTCCTGCAGAGATAAGATTGGCTGCATAAAAACAACTCCTTATGATTATAGAATATTTTATGATAAGGAAGAAAATATGTGTTTTGATTGAAAAAAAAACCAGTTTATGGTATCATCAAATTTAGATTTAATTAAAATGANGATTATNGTGGAGGTTTATCGCATGGCACAGNTGTGGGGCGGCCGNTTTACNAAGGAGACNGANCNGCTTGTNTANNNTTTTAATGCGTCGATNNCTTTTGATCAGAAGTTCTTNAAACAGGATATTGAGGGCAGTATCGTACATACCATTATGCTCGCCAAGCAGGGGATTCTGACGAAGGAGGAGAAGGACGCAATCTTAAAGGGACTCACCGGAATCCGGCAGGATGTGGAGGACGGAAAGCTCGAAATCACGGAGGANTACGAGGATATTCACAGTTTTGTGGAGGCCAACCTGATCGAGCGGATCGGGGATGCAGGAAAGAAGCTTCACACCGGCAGAAGCCGGAATGACCAGGTAGCGATGGACATGCGGTTGTATACCAGACTTGAGGTGCTCTATGTGGATGGGCTCTTAATGGAGCTTTTGCAGACGCTCCTTGCGATCATGGAGGAACATGTAGAGACCTATATGCCGGGTTTTACCCATATGCAGAAGGCGCAGCCGGTGACGCTTGCACACCATATCGGCGCCTATTTTGAGATGTTTAAAAGAGACAGATCAAGACTTAAGGATATTTTTTACCGCATGAATTACTGCCCGCTCGGAGCCGGGGCATTAGCCGGAACGACCTATCCGCTGGACAGGAATTATACAGCGTCGCTTCTTGGATTTGAGGGACCTACCTTAAACAGTATGGATTCTGTGTCCGACAGGGATTATTTGATTGAGTTTTTGTCGGCGCTTGCTACGATCATGATGCATCTAAGCCGTTTCTGCGAGGAGATCATCATCTGGAATTCCAACGAATACCGGTTTGTGGAGATTGATGACGCTTACTCGACCGGAAGCAGCATTATGCCCCAGAAGAAGAATCCGGATATCGCGGAGTTGATACGTGGCAAGACAGGACGTGTCTACGGGGCGCTCATCTCCATATTGACGACCATGAAGGGGATTCCCCTTGCGTATAATAAGGACATGCAGGAGGACAAGGAGCTGACCTTTGACGCCATCGATACCGTGAAGGGGTGTCTGGCATTGTTCGAGGGAATGGTCCGCACCATGAAGTTTAATAAGGAAGTGATGGAAAAGAGTGCAGTCATGGGCTTTACCAACGCTACCGACGCAGCGGACTATCTGGTGGGGAAGGGAGTGCCATTCAGGGACGCTCATGGTATCATCGGCAGACTGGTGCTTTTTTGTATAGAAAAAGACTGTAGCATAGATGATCTTTCCCTAGAGGAACTGAAGGAAATCAGTCCCGCGTTTGAGGAGGACGTTTACCAGGCTATCAGCTTAAAGACTTGCGTGGAAAAACGGCTGACGATCGGAGCGCCCGGGTTGAAGGCTATGCGGGAGGTCATACGGATGCACAAAGAGTATCTGAAGAAGGACTGGCGGGATGAGGACAGCATGTTCGGCGGACAGCTTGGAGAAATAGAGATAAAGGAAATATAATGAGGAGGAAATGAAAAATGAGTGAAAAATTAAAAGTAGGTATCTTAGGCGGCACCGGAATGGTAGGACAGCGGTTTATTGCATTGCTGGAGGAGCATCCCTGGTTTGANGTNACNACNATCGCGGCGAGTCCGAGATCGGCGGGNAAGACCTATCAGGAGGCTGTGGGCGAGAGATGGAAGATGGATACACCCATGCCGGAGGCTGTGAAGAATATTGTGGTCAAGAATGTGAACGAGGTGGAGCAGGTGGCAGCCGAGGTGGATTTTGTGTTCTCTGCGGTGGATATGACCAAGGAGGAGATCAAGGCNATCGAGGAGGCTTATGCAAAAACGGAGACACCNGTGGTTTCCAATAACAGCGCGCACCGTTGGACGCCGGANGTTCCNATGGTNGTGCCGGAGATCAATCCGGAGCATTTTGATGTGATNGAGGATCAGAAGAAGAGACTTGGAACGAAACGCGGCTTTATNGCGGTAAAACCCAACTGTTCGATNCAGAGCTATGCGCCTGTGCTCACAGCATGGAAGGANTTTGAACCCTACGAGGTGGTGGCAACCACTTATCAGGCGATCTCCGGTGCGGGAAAAACCTTTAAAGACTGGCCGGAGATGGTGGAGAATGTGATTCCCTACATTGGCGGCGAGGAGGAGAAAAGTGAGAAGGAACCGCTGCGCATCTGGGGCAAGGTGGAGAATGGGCAGATCGTGCCGGCCGAGGGGCCGGTGATCACCTGTCAGTGTATTCGTGTACCGGTGTTAAACGGTCACACGGCGGCGGTATTTGTCAAATTTAAAAAGAAGCCCACCAAGGAGCAGCTGGTTGAAAAGCTGGTAAACTTCAAGGGACTTCCGCAGGAGCTTAATCTTCCCAGTGCGCCGAAGCAGTTTATTCAGGTGATGGAGGAGGATAACCGTCCCCAGGTGAAGCTGGATGTGGACTATGAGAANGGCATGGGAATCAGTATAGGCCGGATCCGCGAGGACAGCGTCTATGACTGGAAATTCGTGGGCCTTTCCCACAATACTGTGCGGGGAGCAGCGGGGGGTGCTGTGCTTTGTGCGGAGACATTGAAGGCGAAGGGATTTATTACAAAGAAATAAGATAAATCGAAGGTATAAAGAGGTAAGCAGATACTATGTTATTGGGCAGAACGACCGAATTNGGTTATCTAAACAATTACTATGACAGGGACGGCAGCCAGATCCTGATCGTCTATGGACAGAAGCATATCGGNAAGACGGCGNTGGTGAAGGAGTTTATGAAGGACCGGCCGGGCTATTACTATCTTGCCAGAGCCTGTTCAGAGAGAGAGCAGGCTTACCAGTGGGGCAGACAGCTTGCGCATGAAGGCTATATTGTAGATAAATTTCCTTCTTTTCAGGATATTTTTGAAAANATATCNCATCGTGTCACGGGCAAAAAGGTGCTGGTGATCGATGAATTTCAGAATATNGTCCGTGCCAGCGACAGTTTTATGAAAGATCTGGTGGCTTTTGTGCACAGTCAGTGGAACCGGGACAATGTGATGGTGATCCTCTTAAGTTCTTCCATCGGCTGGATCGAGAACAGTATGATCACCAGGATCGGGGAGGCGGCTTATGAGCTTTCGGGACTGTTAAAAATCAAGGAGATGCCCTTTTCGGATATCGTGGAGCGGTTCCCAAATTTCCGCATTGAGGAGTGTGTGGAGGCCTATGCTATTTTAGGGGGGATTCCCGGCCTCTGGAATCAATTTGATGACAGACTCACGATCCAACAGAATATCTGCCGTAATATTTTAGACCGCAACAGCTTTCTTTTTGAAGAAGGAGAGCGGATTCTGACAGAACAGCTCAGAGAGCCGGGGGTTTATAACACGATCATGGCATCTATCGCTGCAGGAGATCATAAGCTTAACGACCTGCATCTGCACACAGAGTTTTCCCGGGCTAAGATCAGTGTGTATCTGAAGAATCTGATCGAGCTTGAGCTGGTGGAGAAGGTATTTTCCTACGATACGGCCGGCAAGGAGAATGTGCAGAAGGGNATNTACAGGATCAGTCATCCCTTTGTGGACTTTTATTATACCTANATNTATCCTCANCTGAGCGATCTGCAGATGCTCTCGGTGGGAGAGTTTTATAATCATTACATNATGCGGGATTTCAGACGCTATGTAGCCGGNTATTTNAAGCAGGTGTGCAGACAGCATCTTNCAAGACTCGGNGAAAGACACAGACTTCCCATNNACTGCGGCTCGATCGGAGAGTGGATCGGCAAGGTNGGGTCTTTGGATATCATTGCGCAGGACGAGGAGGGNCGCACGATCATCGGCCTGTGTAACTGGGAAAAGCCCATGACCTATGAAGATTATGAAAATCTTCTTCTCTACGCCAAAAAGGCCAAGATCAGTGCAGATTACATTTACATGTATACGGCTTTCCGGTTTGATGAAAAGCTGAATCTGGAGGCCAAGGTCAAATCGAATCTGAAACTGGTGCAGATCTCTGATCTGTGAGAGCATGGTGATAGAGAATTATGGGAAAAAGCTTGTTTATTGCGGAGAAGCCCAGCGTAGCGCGGGAGTTCGCAAAGGCATTAAAATATAACATGAAAAACCGCGATGGCTATATGGAATCAGAGGAAGCTGTGGTGACCTGGTGCGTGGGGCATCTGGTGACGATGAGCTATCCGGAAGCATACGATGAGAAGTACAGAAGGTGGTCCTTAGAGACGATTCCCTTTATTCCGGACACATTTAAGTATGAGATCATCGACGGAGTAAAAAAGCAGTTTGGCATTGTGAGCGGTCTTTTGAATCGGGAGGATGTAGAGACCATTTATGTCTGCACCGACTCCGGGCGGGAGGGAGAATATATATACCGTCTGGTGGAACAGCAGGCAGGCGTGGTGGGGAAGACCCGCAGAAGGGTGTGGATCGATTCCCAGACAGAGGAGGAGATCCTGCGCGGGATCCGGGAGGCCAAGGATCTTTCGGCCTATGACAATCTCTCCAACGCNGCCTATCTTCGGGCAAAAGAGGATTATCTCATGGGAATCAATTTTTCCCGTGCACTTACCTTGAAATACAGCAACTCGATTAAAAGTTATTTGAATACAGATAAGGCGGTGGTTTCTGTAGGCCGCGTTATGACCTGTGTGCTCGGTATGGTGGTCAACAGAGAGCGGGAGATCCGGGAATTTGTAAAGATTCCCTTTTACCGNNTTATTTTGCAGGCNGAGATAGCGGGNCANNACTGCAGCCTGGANTGGAANGCTGTGGANGGNTCCCGGTATTATCAGTCTCCGGCGCTTTATAAGGACAATGGNTTTTTACAGGAGAANGATGCGGANGNGTTCATTGCCTGGNTGGAGGANGAGCCNGACAAACAGCCGCAGCTNNANAAGATCGAGAAAAAGANGGAGACGAAGAATCCGCCTTTATTGTATAATCTGGCGGAGCTGCANAACGATTGNTCCAAGCTTTTCAAGATNAGTCCTGACGAAACCCTGCGGATCGCGCAGGAGCTNTATGAGAANAAGNTGACCACNTANCCCCGNACAGATGCGAGNGTGCTCTCTACGGCGGTNGCAAAGGAAATAAGCAAGAANATCAGAGGGCTGCAGAACTATCAGCCGGTGAGCGCTTTTGCGGCGGATATTTTGGAGAAGGGCAGCTTTCAGAATATTGCGAAGACCAGATATGTGAATGATAAGCAGATCACGGATCACTATGCAATCATCCCCACAGGACAGGGGTTAGGCGCATTGAACAGCCTGCATCCTACCTCGGCAAAGGTTTATGAGATCATTGTAAGGCGTTTCCTAAGTATTTTTTATCCGGCGGCGGTCTATCAGAAAATATCTCTGACGGCGAAGCTGAAAGAGGAAACCTTTGTTTGTGGCTTTAAGGTGCTGGCGGAACCGGGATATCTTGCGATTTCGCAAAATTCTTTTGCAAGAAAGAGAACAGAGGAGTATACTGGAGAAGAAGGGACTGAGGAGCAGGATGATTCCTGTGACACAGTTCTTATGGAAACCCTGAAAACACTTAAAAAGGGAGATTACCTTACGAAAAGAGTGTTGGAGAAAAAAGAGGGGGAGACCTCCCCGCCCAAACGCTATAACTCCGGCACTATGATCCTCACGATGGAAAATGCGGGGCAGTTCATAGAGGATGAGGAACTGCGTGCACAGATCAAGGGAAGCGGTATCGGCACCTCTGCTACCAGAGCGGAGATCCTGAAAAAACTGGTACATATCAAATATCTGGATCTGAATAAGAAAACCCAGATAATCACGCCGACGCTTTTAGGAGAAATGGTTTACGAGGTAGTTGCGGGAGCGATAAGACCGCTTTTGGATCCCCGATTGACAGCCAGCTGGGAAAAGGGCCTTACGCTGGTTGCTACCGGAGAGATCACAGAGGAAGAATATATGGGGAAGCTGGACGACTTCGTCACAAGAAGGACGAATGCCGTCAAACAGATGACCAATCAGGGGATGCTCTACAACAGGTTTCAGTATGCATCTCAGTTTTATAAGGGGACTAAGAAGGGGAAGGGGAAAAGTGTATGACAGGATTACAGGATACCACGATTGAAGCGTTGTACACGCTGGAGGAAACAATCGCGGCAGAATTGTTTCGGGGAGTAACGTATCCCTGGGAAGTCTTACCGAAGATCAAGGATTTTATCATTGCTCTTGGGGAGACACTTCCGGAGGATAAATACGAGAAAAGAGAAGGTGATGTGTGGGTCGCAAGGAGCGCAGAGGTGTTCCCTACTGCGTATATCGGCGGGCCGGCTATTATCGATGAGGAGGCGCAGATCAGACACGGCGCTTTCATCAGAGGCANCGCCATCGTNGGGAAGGGNGCAGTGGTAGGCAACTCCACAGAGNTNAAAAANGTGATNCTTTTCAATAAGGTNCAGGTGCCCCATTACAATTATGTNGGAGANAGTATTCTNGGATATAAAGCNCATATGGGNGCCGGNTCCATTACNTCCAATGTGAAGAGCGATAAGACANTGGTGGTGGTAAAGGCAGGNGAAGANNCNTTTGAGACAGGTCTTAAGAAATTCGGCGCTATGCTGGGGGATCAGGTNGAGGTGGGNTGNAATTCTGTNTTGAATCCNGGNACCGTGATCGGTAAAAANACGAANATCTACCCCACATCCATGGTGCGGGGCGTTATCCCGGCAGGGGAGNATCTANAAACGNCNGGGNGAGATAGCTGANAAGCGGTANACACCGTGGAACGCAGATAACGATAAAANGACCAGAGAAAAAANTNTNTTGAGGATGAGCNTATGGCGATTGATTTNAGTATTGAAAACTTTAGCTCTATGATCGACAATGTGATAGCCGGAATCTGTTTCTTNGAGTATGAAGAGGGGAGANNTGACTCCCATTTTCGTCAATGAAGGNTTTTTCCGTATGCTTGGTTATACCAGAATACAGGGTATGAANTATCTGGANATGATCGAGCTGTGNATTATTCCGGAGGATATTCCCACCTTTAANCAGGCGATCGAGGATGTCTTAAANGATGACGGCGTAGTGGATGTGGAGTTTCGTACCGTNACGGCAANCGGCGGNCTGCGGTGGCTGCATGTGCGGGGCAATCTCTATGCCAGAGANGGAAAGAAGTATACGATCGTCACGATCATTGAGGATGTNTCCGAGAGAAAGATCGTGGAGGAGGAGCTGCAAAGACAGGCAGAGCGGCTTCATATCCTGTCNGAGGCTGAGGGCGAAAAGATNCTTGATTATAATGCCAAGACGGACGTTATGATCATNCGTTCNTCCGATGANTATGGAATGGCGAAGGANGAGATNCACNGCAGATATATGGAGAAGTTTCAGACNNANACGATCTANCATGAGGATGTNGCCTATTACAANGCCGTTATGGANAGNNTGTTAAAATCTCCGAAGCACGATACCATTGANTTNCGGATCAATCGNTTTGANGANGATTATACCTGGTATCAGGCAAATCTGACCTCCCTTNTGGGGGCAGAGGGATATGTGACCCGTATTGTNGGCCGTATGATCAATATCAANGACAGAAANNNGAAGGAGATGGAGCTTCTTCTGCGGGCGGAGAAGGATGCGNTGACGGGCATCTATAANCAGGGCGCNGCNGAGCAGNTGATCCGAAACNCCATCGAGGAAGGNANCGACNGTTCCNTAAGTGCGCTGATGATCATTGATCTGGATAACTTTAAGGAGGCCAACGATCTTNTGGGGCATGCCNACGGGGATCAGCTTNTGGAGAAGACNGCNGNTATTCTGCAGGAGATGTTTAAGGGNGGCGATATCATCGGCCGTATCGGNGGTGATGANTTTATCGTCTATATGAGAAATCTNNCAACGATNTCTGATGCGGATGAGATGGCNGGCAACNTCGTAAAGAATGTAAAATATGATCTGGANTTTGAGGGACAGCCNATCCATGTGACCTGTAGTGTGGGTGTGGCCNTNTATCCCTANCATGGAGATACCTTTGAGGCGCTNTTNGAGAAGGCNGACAGGGCGGTATATACGGTCAAGGCAAACGGTAAAGACGGTTACCGCGTCTATCATGCCGCTTCTACCACAGTTTATCATGCCAACAGAAAAGTCGGCTACGATATGTCGAAGACGCTGGATTATGAGAGAAATATTGAGGATCAGGTCATGCAGATTCTGTTTGAGGACAGAGTGCTTGAATCTGCATTGAAATCCGCCATAGAGCTGATGACGGCGAAGTACCAGTTCCANAGAGGCTATATTTGTGGTAACGACTCTCTGCCCATTTCCCGCACGATACAGTTTACCGTGAAGAGCTACGCAACGGGAAAAGAAACTGATGAACATTATGAGTTAAAGAGGGTTGTGAATGAGATCCTCTATGCCTCCTTCCCGAGCGTGACCATGATTCATGATTATGATCTGACGGCAGAGGAAATGCGTGAGTACTTCCGGGCGGAGGGCATCAAGAGTATGCTCTATTATCCGCTGACCTCCAAGGGAGAGTTCCAGGGTGCCATTGTCTTTGAGAACCATGAGGATGTGCAGATGGAGCTGAGTAAAAGTGAAATGGAGGAGATACGATCTCTCTTTCGTCTCATGGAGGCGAATATCCTCCAGATCGGTCTGATGGACAGACTGCAAAATTTTGTGGCGCAGATTGCCATCTTTGACAATATGGACAGCTTTGTCTATGTGGTGAACCCTGATACCTATGAGATCAGCTTCATCAATAAAAAGGTAGTGATAGATTCGCCGGATGTAAAGATTGGTGATACCTGTTACAAAGCGCTGCAAAACAGAGACACGCCATGCGAGAACTGTATCCTGCGTAATCTGGATAAAAATGATCCACATTGCCGGTGTACGGAAGAACTGTTTAACTACTCGCTGCGCAGCTGGACCAGATGCAGCGCCAGCTGGCTGGAGTGCCGGGAGGAAAACGGCCTTGCCATGCTCAACAGCTTTGACATCTCAGAGTACTTTATGGGTTAACGGTTCAGCCATGTAAAATGGAGAAATTATTCACAAACATCTGGATTTTTTTCTCTTGATATGAGAAAATATAACAAGCGGTTATGACAGGCGTTGTGGCCTGTTATCAAATAATCAATACATAATCGAAAGGAGTTATCACATGATCTATTCAAAAGAAGTTGAAGAAATGTGTACAGTGGCACAGGGCGTTCATCATGGCTGTGCTCCTATCCCCGAGGAGGCAAAGTGGGTGCAGGCGAAGGAAGTGAAGGACATTTCCGGTCTGACACACGGCGTAGGCTGGTGTGCTCCTCAGCAGGGCGCTTGTAAGCTGACCCTGAATGTGAAGGAGGGAATCATCCAGGAGGCCCTCGTAGAGACCATCGGGTGTTCCGGCATGACGCACTCCGCGGCTATGGCTTCCGAGATCCTGCCGGGTCTGACGGTTATGGAGGCACTCAACACGGATCTGGTGTGTGATGCGATCAATACCGCTATGAGAGAGCTGTTCTTACAGATCGTATACGGTCGTACACAGTCCGCGTTCTCCGAGGAAGGACTTCCGGTCGGCGCAGGTCTTGAGGATCTTGGTAAGGGCTTAAGAAGCCAGGTGGGTACGATGTACGGTACTCTTAAGAAGGGTCCCCGTTATCTTGAGATGGCTGAGGGGTATGTGACAGGCATTGCGCTTGATAAGAACGACGAGATCATCGGTTACAAGTTTGTAAGCCTTGGCAAGATGACTGACTTTATCAAGAAGGGCGATGACCCCAACACAGCGTATGAGAAGGCTTGTGGTCAGTATGGCCGTGTAGACGATGCTGTAAAGATCATTGATCCCAGATGCGAATAACCGAGGTAAATTTCTTCGAAATTAACCTCACGAGATTCGCTTCGCGAACTCGGCATAGAAAGAGGTTGGTTTGACAGAAGGAATTATCACGCGAGCGCTGCTTCGCAGGCTCGGAATTCTTTAATACAAACAGGAGGATTAAAATAAGATGGCTTTATTTGAATCATATGAGAGAAGAATTGATAAAATCAATTCCGTATTGAGCAGTTATGGTATTTCTTCTATCGAAGAAGCCGAGAAAATCACAAAAGACGCCGGCTTAGACGTATATGAGCAGGTGAAGAAGATCCAGCCTATCTGTTTTGAGAACGCATGCTGGGCTTATACTGTAGGTGCTGCAATCGCGATCAAGAAGGACTGCAAGAAGGCGGCTGACGCTGCTGCAGCGATCGGTGAGGGCTTACAGGCATTCTGTATTCCCGGTTCTGTGGCAGACACCCGTAAGGTTGGTCTGGGACATGGTAATCTGGGTAAGATGCTGTTAGAGGAGGAGACAGACTGCTTCGCATTCCTGGCAGGTCATGAGTCTTTTGCAGCGGCAGAGGGTGCGATCGGTATTGCAGAGAAGGCTAACAAGGTTCGCCAGAAACCTCTCCGCGTTATCCTGAATGGTCTTGGAAAAGATGCGGCTAAGATCATTTCCAGAATCAACGGATTTACTTTTGTAGAGACAGAGTATGATCCTTACACCAATGAGGTGAAGGAAGTAGACCGCATCGCATATTCCGACGGTCTTCGTTCCAAAGTAAACTGCTATGGCGCAAACTCCGTTCCCGAGGGCGTTGCGATCATGTGGAAGGAGAACGTGGACGTATCCATTACCGGTAACTCCACCAATCCTACCAGATTCCAGCATCCGGTAGCAGGTACATACAAGAAGGAGAGAACAGAGGCAAATAAGAAGTACTTCTCCGTGGCATCCGGCGGTGGTACAGGACGTACCCTTCACCCCGATAACATGGCTGCAGGTCCTGCTTCCTACGGCTTCACGGATACACTGGGACGTATGCACTCTGATGCACAGTTCGCAGGTTCCTCTTCCGTACCGGCACACGTTGAGATGATGGGTCTGATCGGTATGGGTAACAACCCGATGGTAGGCGCTACTGTAGCTGTTGCAGTTTCTATTGAGGAAGCTGCTAAGGCCGGGAAGTTCTAAGAAATTATTCCAAGTTCTAAAAATAAGAATCAAAGAAATGGCGACCCCCGCAAGTTTACAAGGCTTGCGGGGGTTTTCTGGATAATCAAAATTTTTGAGGGTTTGGTCAAAACAAGTCCCTTTACTTATAGTAAGACAGATTTCTCTCAGGTTTAGAGCCAAATTTTGAGACTGGTTATTTCTGTAACACTCTTCTTAAAATGAATACACGATCTGCTGCCTTGACTTATCTAATGTAATTAGATATAATTATTACTTGATTAGAAAGGAGGGCTACTATGATGGCGCGAAAGAAAATTGATAAAGAGCAAATTTTGTGTAGGGCTGCACAGATAGTAAATTCTTCTGATGACCGAAACATTTCATTAAAATTACTTGCTGATGATTTGGGAATACAATCTCCATCATTATATTACTATTTTAAGAATCTTGATGATTTGAAACGTGGGCTAATGCTTTATGGGTGGCGGCAAATGGAGAAAAAACTGCTTTATTCTATGGTAGGGGTAAGTGGATATGAAGCGCTAAAATCAATGGCGCATACTTTTTTTGATTATGCTATTGAAAATCCTGGTTTATTTAGTTTGATGCTCTGGTATAACCAATTTGAAGATGAAGAAACCGCTGAAGCAATAGCGGAAGTATTTTCTGCATTGATAAGGATTATGGATACCCTAAATATCTCCAAAACAAATGCTTACCATCTTATTCGGATGTTCAGAGGTTTTTTACAAGGATTTTCCCAGCTTGTTATCCATAGCGCTTTTGATAATTCTATTCCAATTAAGGAAAGTTTTGAACTTTCCCTGGACGTTATCATCGAGGGCATGAAACTGCTTGAAGCAAAATAAAATGGCAGCTTGATTAGTATGTGCAAGTTTGGAACAAAGACATAGAACTGCATGGTTGAGACAAAGAGGATAATAGATTATGAAGACATATCGCTTGGCATTTGTTTGTATTTTGACAGTATTGATAGCTGTGGAGCTGCTTTTCTCAATCAATGTTATGGCAAAGGAAAGTTCTGGCAGCGAAATCTTGAATATTGGAGATAAAATCGAACAATATGTTTATGATCATGCAGATACGACCGCAGGGATGAGCGTGGCCGTTTTCGATGTGAATGATACAATATATAGAAATAGTTTTGGATATATGGATGTACAAAATAAAGTCCCGGTTACGGAAGATACAGTGATGGAATGGGGATCTGTTTCGAAATTATTAGTATGGATCAGCGTAATGCAGCTTGCCGAGCAGGAAAAAATAGATTTGAAAGCTGATATTAACACATATTTACCGGAAGGATTTCTGCATAATAGAACGTATGATTTGCCTGTTACTATGCTAAACCTGATGAATCATGAAGCAGGTTTTGAAGAAAGTGTTATAGGGATGGCAACGGGGAAAGAGAAAAGAATCATAACGATGAGAGACTATCTTCTGAAGTTTCAGCCAAAGCAGGTATTTGAACCCGGAACTGTCTGTGCATACAGTAACTTTAGTACAACACTTGCTGCGTATATCGTGGAGTGTGTTTCTGGGGTTCCCTATTATGAATATGTGAGAACGAATATTTTTGAACCGCTTAAGATGAATGATACTTCTATCTGTGCTGATTTAAGCGATAACTTAAATGTCAGGGAACGAAGAATGGAGCTAAAGATATATACGACAGATGTCAATGAGATTACACCCAATATGTCTTATATTGTTATGTATCCTGCAGGAATGTGTATTTCTACAATCGGCGATATGCAGAAATTTGCCCAATCACTTTTATCGGAGAACACGGTTTTATTTAGTGATGAAGAAACATACCGCGAATTATTTTCGGCGTCTTCCTATTTCGGAGAAACTGAAATTCCCAGGAATTATCATGGTTTCTGGTCAATTGAAGCATATGGGGAAAAAGTAATCGGACACAGTGGAAATACAGCAGGATGCAGCAGTAGCTTATTTTTGGATATTAAGAATCAGATAGGAATTGTTATTCAGACAAACCAATATAGTGAACAGATATATAACAATAAAATGCCGGAACTTCTATTTGGAGAGTATAAAGGAACAGCATCGGATTATACCGGTTTGATTATGTCGGCCAGAACAATATTTTATGGGCCATTAAAACTCTATAGACTTTTGTCAGTTTCCAATGTGAAGGCAGAACCGGCTGTCTCATTTGATGTCAGGACAAACGAGTATGGAATTGACAGGATTTCTTGTCCATATGGTGATTATCTTGTTATAGGTATCTGGGATATTGTATTAGATATTATTGTTCTTGGTTTATATTTCTTAGCTCTGGTTTATTGCTTGATAAATATTGTCAGAGGTTTGATCAGGGAAATAATTGATAAAGCAAAAGGAAAAAATGAGAAGAAGATGCTTCGATTATGGTGTGCAGCGGGAAACTTGGTTCCATTCTTTCCGGTAATTGTTTTTACATGCATGATTCCAACATTATTCAATTTTCAACAATGGCCCGTATCGGCTTATAGGNTTGCATTATTTTTGATATTTTTATCTGTGTTGGCAATGCTTACACTTATAATCTATGGATTTATTAAGTTGAAAAATAATGTAATGAAAAATTCACGGAAGGTTTATATACACTCCCTGAATTTTTGCATGGCTATAACCATAATCAATATAATTTATTGGAATTGGTGTATGTTCTGGATGATATGAGAGACTATTACAAATATNCCGGCAGTTTTTTGAAAANGCAGAACTGAGCATAGATACAGAAGAAAATGATGAACCTTATCTGGCACGGACGATAAAGGATTATCTGATGGAATTATATAAATAGGATGTATCTTGTGTTTAATCCGGAAAAAGAGTATAATAAATGCCATAGTATCGTGGTATGAATTCACAGTAAAATGGCAATACTTGGAGACAGGGGACGGCAGAGAGTGTATGGAAGCAAGGGTACTGCTGTACCGTCCGAAAGAAAGGAGTGTTGACCATGATACTGACGGAAAAAGAGACCACTGCGCTGCGCGACTTACAGACACAGGAGAAATCCTGTATCACCAAGTACGAAAAATATGCGGCCCAGGCAAAGGATACGGAATTGCAGAGCCTGTTCCGCACGCTGCAGCAGGATGAACAGAAGCATTATCAGTCCATCGGGCAGGCGCTTCACGGCAATGTGCCGGACTGTGACTGCAACGATTCGCAGGGAAAGAACTATGCGCCAAAGGGCACATACCGTGACGGCGCCAATGCCGCTGACAAGGAGAACGACTGCTTTTTGGCCACGGACTGTATCGGCACGGAAAAGCTGGTGTCGGGAGAATATAATACGAATGTGTTCTCTTGCGATAATTCGGGGCTGCGAAAGCTGCTCGCCGATATTCAGATCGAGGAGCAGAACCATGCCGAGATGCTTTATAAGTATAAGCAGGCGAACGCTATGGCGTAAGATGGAAAGACCGCTGCAAAAATGGCTATGCGGAAACGCATAGCTGTTTTTGTAAGGAAAAGGTGACAGGAAGTATGTACGAATTTTTAGTGATTTTTCAGATTCTCATGGTTCTTGGCTGTTTTTTCTTTGTCAGTATTATGGCAAGACAGCGTGAGAGTGCACTTTCTAAGCTGATGCTCTGTGTCGGCTTTTTTGGCGCGATCCAGAATGCAGGCTATCTGCTGGAAATGTTATCGCGGGATATCGGCGAGGCGATGATCGCTGTGCGTGTGGAATATCTCGGCGGTGCTTTTATCAGCACATTTCTCTTTATCTTTGTAGCAAAATACTGTGGTTTCAGNATTTCCAGAAAATTGGAAGCGGCCATGTTTGCGTTGGATGCCCTCATGCTTCTGTGTGTATGGGGATACCGTTATACGCCGATCTATTATTCCGGGGTCTCNTTTGTGCAGGAGGGATTGTTTCCGCATCTGATTTTGGAGAAGGGACCGCTTTATTACGTATGCTTTGTACAGATGCTGTGCCATATGGTAAGCAGTTTTGTTTTTACGATACTGGCAAATCACAGATCCCAAAAGGAGAAACTGAATATCAATGTGTCTGTTCTGGGAATTTGCTGTATCTGTCCGGCGCTTGGCTTTTTGTGTAATGCTATGCAGTGGATCGAAGGGCTCGATGCGGTGCCGGCCTGCGTGGCTTTGGGAATTTTCTCTTTTGGCATTGTGATCATGTTCTACCATATTTTCGATATAACGGTCACGGCCCACGAGGAGATCATACACTCCATGGATGAGGCGGTGTTGATTGTGGATGCGGACGGCGGCTTTATCGAGGCAAACGCCATGGCGAAAGAGCAGTTTCGCGCTCTGGCAGATTACCGAAGCGGGGATCTGGTGTGTAAGGAAAAACTGGAAGATGTCTTTTCTGCCGGGGATTATTTTGAGTATAGTTTCGGAAACCATGATTATGAAGTGCATGCCAATAAGCTCTGGAATAATAAGNTGCTTGCGGGCTATGCGCTCGTGTTTGTAGATATTACACAGAGGAGGAAGCAGCTTGCGCAGATGCAGACGCTGAAGGCGAATGCGGAACAGGCCAATCAGGCCAAGTCGGAATTTCTGGCGAGGATGTCCCATGAGATCAGGACGCCCATCAATGCGGTGCTGGGTATGAACGAGATGGTGCTCAGAGAGTCCACGGAGGAAGATGTGAAGAAGTACTCTATGGATATCAAGTCGTCAGCGCAGGCGCTCCTGGGGATCATCAATGACATTTTGGATTTTTCCAAGATTGAATCCGGAAAGATGGAGATCGTACCTATAGAGTATGAGTTTAACAGTATGTTGAACGATCTGTATAATATATTTTTCATGCGTGCCAAGGACAAGGGGCTTGTATTTGATGTGATCGTGGANCCGGCGNTACCCTCCAGACTTTATGGGGANGATNTGCGGATCCGGCAGGTGTTGATCAATTTATTGACTAATGCAGTCAAATATACCCGCAAAGGAACCGTGACCTTCCAGGTGTCGGGAGAGCGNGACGGGGAAGATGTGATTCTGCATTTTTCGGTGCGGGATACNGGCGTTGGCATTAAGCAGGAGGACATATCCAAGCTGTTTTCCGCTTTTGANCGTATNGATGANGANAAGAACAGAGATATTGANGGCACAGGTCTGGGNATGAATATTTCNCTGCANCTGCTNANNNTGATGGGNACGGATCTGCGGGTGGAAAGNGTCTACGGAGANGGGAGCCGNTTNTTCTTTGCGCTNCGNCAGAGAGTNGTAAANGGNGANCCCATCGGNAACTTCCAGGAGAGNGCCAGAAANGCGGCAAGAGAGCATNCNTATCNGGCCAGCTTTACATCGCCTGAGGGAGAGATNCTTCTGGTGGATGATAACCGNGTCAACNGNAGAGTNTTCTGCGGTCTTTTGAAGCAGACACAGNTTCAGATCAAGGATGTGGGAAGCGGNAGAGAGTGTCTGGATCATATCAGGCAGAANCATTATGATCTGATNTTNCTCGACCATATGATGCCGGAAATGGATGGNATGGAGACCATGCGGCATATGNNGGAGATGGANGATAATCTCTGTAAGGATACGCCCGTTATCATGTTGACNGCAAATGCGATCATGGGGGCGAAGGAGGAGTANCTGCAGGCCGGATTCGATGACTTCCTGGCCAAGCCCATTGATCAGTCCAAGTTGGAGCGGCTGGTGATGCATTGGATGCCTCAGGAAAAGATTCACAGCAATACATAGTACAGACGCATATANCAGGGAAAATGTGTAAAAGNGCGAAGNTTCGGGCATAAATGACCGGTCGATAGATGAAAGGAACGATATGAATTATTATCTGGTAGATTTTGAGAATGTAAAGAAGGATGGATTGGATGGCGTCCACTTGTTGCATCCGGAGGATAAGGTGTGCATTTTTTACAGCAAGAATGCNGACAGNATNACCTTTGACCAGCACAGGAGAATNATGGAGTCAAAGGCGGACATCGAGCTTTGTAAGGTGGAGGTGGGAAGCAAAAATGCGCTGGATTTTCAGCTTGCCACGCAGCTTGGTTTCNTGATTGCGAACAAAGCGGCCANACAGTATTATATTGTCAGCAAAGACAAAGGTTTTGATATCTTGAGTGGTTATTGGAAGGGCAGAGGGGTANCGGTGACATTGATCGCGGATATCACGGGACGCAGTCATGACCATGAGACNCAGGAACTTCGGGCGAANCTTGAGGCGGTNATTAAGGAAGAAGAGGGAGTGACCGTGGAGGATGTCCTGAANATCATACAGCAGTATAAGACAAAGCAGGGCATTATGAATGCGTTGATGAAAAAATATCCCAGTGGCGATAATAAGAAATCCAGCAGCATTTATAAATCCATCAAGCCGCTTCTTGCGGATAAAAAGGGAAGCTGAGTAACATACTGATAGGGAGTATCTTTGAAAGGCGTTGGAAAGGGGCTGTGACTATGAACAGGAATGGGGTAAGAAGCAGAGCAATTGCATTGCTTATGGGAATCTTGGTGGTGTGCTGTACGGCCTGTGGCGGGGAGGCGGCGTCTAAAGGACCGGAGGGGTCTTTGCAGGATATCATGGCGGCTCTCTATGCCAATGCAGATTTGGACGCAGATTTTCGGGAGGGCCTGGATTATTTTGACACGTTGGAGTTGACTGATGATTTGGAAAGCTATATTCTGGGCACCGATGAGATCACCTACACGGAAGGCGTGGTATCCATGCCGAAAATGTCATCTGTCGCTTATCAGTGTGTGCTGNTGCGTGTGGATGAAGCGGATGTGGAGACAGCCAAGGAAGCCCTGAAAAATAGTGCGGATCCGGATAAGTGGGTCTGCGTCAGCGCGGAGACCACACTCATTGAGAGCCGCGGGGATGTGATCTTTTTTATCATGAGCAGCAAGGACGTGGCTTATGCNATGAACAGCGCCTTTCAAAGTCTGTAGGGCAGAAAGTGGTTAGCGGAAGATAAAAGTGGAGGTTACATATGGAATATCGCACATTGTCCCATGGTGGAGAGAAAATCAGTATTTTGGGACTGGGAACAAGTTCGATACAGGCGTCTGACGAAAAAGAAATTGAGGAGACGCTCNGCTTGGCAGTGGAAAACGGCATCAATTATTTTGATATGGCTTCTTCGGAAGCAAAGCCATTTCCCGCTTATGGACGTACTCTGGCTGAATGGCGGGATAAAGTGTACTTTCAGATCCACTTTGGAGCAAATTATGAAACGGGAACCTATGGTTTTACAACGAACCTTGACACCATAAAGAGATCCATAGACTGGCAGTTAAAAGCACTGAAAACAGATTATATTGACTTTGGATTTATCCATTGCATCGATGGAGCGACAGATTTAGAAAAAGTGCAGAAAAGCGGCGTGATNGAACATATCCTGCATCTGAAAGAACAGGGAGTCGTTCGGCATGTAGGACTNTCCTCGCATACGCCGGAGGTTGTGAATCAAGTNCTTGATCTGGGCATTTTGGATATGCTGATGTTTTCTGTCAATCCTGCATATGATTATCAGAAGGGCGATTATGGAATAGGCAGTGTGGATGATCGTATGAGCCTTTACCGCCGCTGTGAAAAGGAAGGCGTGGCCATTTCCGTCATGAAGGCCTTTAGCGGGGGCCAGCTTTTGGATGCAAGAACATCACCCTTTAGAAAATCTCTGACGGAATATCAGTGCATTCAGTATGCGCTGGATAAGCCCGGTGTGGTGACAGTGCTTCCCGGAATCCGAGGAAAGGCGGATTTACAGAGGATTCTCGGGTTCTGTAACGCAGAACCGGAAGAAAAGGATTATTCTGTGATCGCCACATTTGCACCGCAGGATGCAAAAGGTGTCTGTGTATACTGTAATCACTGCGAACCCTGTCCCGCAGGACTGAACATAGGATTGATCAATAAGTATTATGATCTTGCGAAGGCAGGAGATCATCTGGCACATGACCATTATAAAAAGCTGGAAGTAAAAGCNGATCAATGCGCAAGATGCGGACACTGCAATTCTCGCTGTCCGTTCCATGTAGACCAAATGGCAAGAATGCAGGAGATCAGTGCATATTTTGGAGTTTGATAAGATAGATGGGAAGATGAAAATCATGAGTGAAGCACGGATGCCCTTTTCCAACAAAGATCTGAAGGCAATGATCGTGCCGTTATTTTTAGAGCAATTATTGGTAATGCTGGTGGGAATGGCGGACACACTTGTGGTCAGTTACGCGGGAGAATCTGCTGTGTCGGGGGTTTCTCTGGTNAATCAGTTTAATACGATCTTTATTTATCTTTTTACGGCGCTGGCATCCGGGGGCGCGGTTGTGATCAGTCAGTACATAGGCAGAAATGAGAGNGACTCGGCGGGAGAATCCGCCAGCCAGCTTTTGCTTTTTTCCACGTTATTTTCGGTTTTGATCGCTGTTCTGGTGCTCATTGGGAATCAGAGTATGTTACGGCTTTTGTTTGGCAGGGTGGAGGATTCTGTCATGCGGGCATGCATTACTTACCTGAGAATNTCCGCTTATTCTTATCCNGCGCTGGCAGTTTACAATGCGGGAGCCGCTGTCTATCGCAGCCTTGGGAAGACCAGTGTGACCATGTATCTGTCCGTTGCCTCCAATTTGATCAATGTGGTGGGAAATATCATCGGTGTATTTGTTCTGCGCGCAGGGGTGGCGGGCGTGGCGTGGCCTTCCCTGATTGCCCGGCTGTTCTCGGCAGTGGTGATTACCGTGCTCTGTTTCCAGAAAAAAAACGAGGTGGTTTATCGCAGCAGATGGATCTTTCGGTGGGATGGGAAATTGATGCAGCNCATTTTACATATCGCAGTTCCCAATGGTATTGAGAATGGGATCTTTCAGTTGGTGAAGGTGGCGCTCAGCAGTATCGTGGCGCTCTTTGGCACCTATCAGATCGCTGCAAACGGTGTGGCCCAGAGCATCTGGTCNATGGCGGCNTTAGCNGGGGTATCCATGGGGCCTGNNTTTATCACGGTGATCGGNCAGTGTATGGGAAATCGNGATGTGGNGGCNGCGGAGTATTATTTTAAGAAGCTNACGAAGATAACGCTGTTNCTNTCGACAGCATGGAATCTTCTGATNTTCCTGCTTACNCCTGTCTTTTTGCAGTTCTANGCNTTGGAGCCGCAGACGAAGCANCTNGTNATCTGGCTGGTGNTGATCCACAANGTNTTCAANGCGGCGGCNTTTCCTTTTTCCGGNGCNCTNAGTAACGGNCTGCGGGCGGCGGGGGATGTAAAATTTACCATGTATGTTTCNATTGCCTCCACNATTTTNGGNCGGCTGGTTTTATCCTATCTTCTGGGAATCACTCTGGATATGGGNGTGATNGGCATNGCTCTCGCCATGGTCTGCGACTGGATCATCCGNGCGGTGATCTTTTTCTGGAGAGAGAAGTCCGGAAAATGGAAAGCGTTTCAGGTGATTTAAGAAGGGTGGCTCACTTATTGTGAGACACCCTTTGTCTTTTGCAGATTCGTGTTCAATTTTTTGACGATGTATCTTCCTATCATATATTGCACAATCCACACGATTGCAAAGATCAGAACAAAAATCCCGAAATAGCTTAAAAATCCTTTTAGGCTGTGTCCCATCCAGTACATGAAATAGGCGATGGGCATCATGATCAAAGCGGTGACCGCAAAATAAACGCCAGTCTGCAGCACAATGCTCCAGCGTTCCACTTCCCATATTACGGAACCTCCTGAAAAACCAACGCCAACTAATCCACAGAGCAGAGCCTGCACGAGTACCGCATTNATCTCGTTTCCCATGACAGCGATCAGTTCGGGCGAACAGGGATAGTAATATCCGTCCGCCCATATAAGGGAAATAAAGATACTCTCTAGATAACCAATCGTAATTCCGATCGGGAATCCNATAAGACTTCGGAAAATAATATTCTTTTTCATATTCATACCTCACATTCCTAATATTTTTCTGATTTTGGAAACATATCGTCTGGANACATATGTTACAGTTCCGTTTGACAGTTTGACACAGATCGTGCCTGTAAAGCTTAAATCAAAGTTATTGACGTGGTTCAGGTTGATGATCTCTGAATTGGAGATGCGGACAAACTGATGAGGGTTCAGCCGTCCTTCTATCTCGTACAGTCTGAGGCGCAAAATGTATTCTCCTTTATCCGTGACTGCGAAAACTTTTCCCGCATTTGCATAGATCCGGATCAGCTCAGCAGGGTTCAACACTTCAATTTTATTGTCTCTGTTGCCGGATATGATTTGAGGAATATCTTCTGACAGCTTTTTAACAAGGTTGTTGATGTCTTCTGTAACCGAATTAGTCAGTATGAGTATCTTTGGTTCGGTATAGGAACTGTCGATCTTGATCTCGACCTGCATATNNTTCACCTCACTTTCTTTTCTTGATGCCATTATAGGAAAGACGAATACCTCTTTCAATAGATTTATGACGGTCGGCTGTTTTCACAATATAAGTGGTCATAACTGTTAGTCCGCACATTCAAAACATTCCCAAAATCAATGCAATAGCATTCAGTATAGGTATTTGCTATCGCTTTATTATTGATTTATACTTGAAAAGTAGTAAATAAGTAAGTCCATGAGATAAGTAAAAGTATAGATCTTAAGAAATTAGGGGTAAGGAGAACGATATGGCAGATACAGCACAAAAAGAAAACATCATGGGAACACAGAAAATGAGTAAACTGATTTTATATACTGGAATTCCTCTGATGATCAGTTTGTTTATCAATTCCCTGTATAATTTTGTGGATTCCATGTTTGTATCACAGGTATCAGAAAAGGCGCTGACAGCGCTTTCCCTGGCGGCACCGGTACAGCTTCTGGTATCTGCATTGGGACTGGGAAATGCAGTGGGTTTAAACGCTGTGATCTCCAAAGCACTTGGGAAAAAAGATACAGGGGAAGTCCGCAAGACGGCGGATGCGGCGATTTTTATCGCCCTTTGCTCTTGGGTTTTGATTACTGTACTGTGTCTGTTATTTGTGAAGCGTTATTTTGCATGGCAGTCAGGTGGGGATGAAATGATTGCAGAGTACGGGGTTCAGTACCTTACGGTATGTATGTTGTTTTCGCTGGGGCAGATGGGGCAGTGGGTATTTGACCGTTTTGTCATTGCAAGCGGGCGTTTCGGTCTGTTTTTGTTTACGCTGTCAGCAGCTTCTGTCACGAATCTGATTCTTGATCCCATTTTTATTTTTGGGCTGTTTGGAGTTCCAAGGCTGGAAACATTAGGTGCAGCCATTGCCACAGTCATCGGACAGACAGTAGGGATGTTTGCAGGCATTGTGATCAACCGGAAATGGAACCGTGAAATACCCTTTGGTTTTATGCTTCGTCCGGACAGGAAAAGTGTTGCGGATATCTTGAAGGTTGGATTTCCTTCTACGCTGGTACAGATCCTGACCTCTTTTGTGGGTATTTTGATGAACTCCATTTTGATTACTTTTTCTTCCACTGCTGTGGCTGTCTATGGAATCTGTATACGCATTAACGGTGTTTCAACCGTAGGAGTCCACGGGATTACCAATGGCTTGATTCCGATTGTTGCTTATAACTATGGGGCAGCAAATAAGAAGCGTGTTTCTAATGCAGTGCGGTGGTCTCTTTTGTACGGAACCCTATTTTATCTGCCCTTTTTTGCTGTGCTGGAACTAGCGTCTGCATGGATGCTGTGTATTTTTGAAGCCTCGGACTATATGCTGGAGATTGGTATTCCAGCCCTTCGAATATTGGCTTTGGCATGGCTTGTGGCAATACCGGCACTGGTGATATCGGCAGGGCTGCAGGGATTATCCATGGGAATGAGTAGCATGATTCTGACTATGGCAAGGCAGGCGGTTTTGCCCTTGATTTTTGCGGCAATATTCAGCAGGTGGGGAAATCTGAATCTGCTATGGATTGGTTTTATTCTTGCGGAATTTATAGGAATACCGATGGGAATGTGGTTTTGGAGGAAAGGGTATAGGCGGATGTAAAGAGGAAAACTTCAATGAAAAAATTATGGAATATTGCAATTACATTTATTTTATTGATAAGTCTTGTGGGATGCGGAGGGCGCAATTCGGATGCGGATGAGAGCGATTCTCCAGTCAGGCCGAGTGTGGCAGAGGGAACAGAAGTTTTAGAAGATAATGCTGTGACAGTACAGGTAAGTTCAGAAATAGAGGAATTGGAGAAGGGGTTTTCTGCTGTAAGGTATGAAGGGGAAGACGGGTTTGCTGCCTTTCTTGCCGGAGGAGGTGCAAAAACGGACCAGGAGGTTGTACAGTTTTTGGTAAGCGAGCTTTTTGCGGAAGGCCGGAGCGGTCTGACCATGAATACGCAGGTCTTTGGGGGCAGCACTCTTTCCGTACAAAATAAAGTGGATGGTTATCTTTTTGGACGGAATTTTGATTGGAATACCTGTGACGCACTTGTTGTCACATCTTACCCGCGGGACGGATACGCATCTATTTCCACAGTGAATCTGGGTTTTATCCGACAGGGAGCCGGAATGGCCGGCGGTCTGTTAAATGATGACATGATGACCATAGCAGCGCTGTACGCACCCTTGGATGGAATGAATGAGAAGGGCTTATGTATATCTGTCAATATGATCCAGGATAACGCTGCAATTTCACAGGATACGGGTAAGCCGGATATTACCACTACCACAGCCATCCGACTGCTGCTTAATCAGGCAGCTACAGTAGAGGAGGCATTGGATCTGCTTAAGCAGTATGATCTCCATGCTTCCATGAATTATATGGCTCATTTTGCCATTGCGGATGCAGCCGGAAACAGCGTGGCTGTGGAATATATTGACAATGAAATGGTTGTGGTGGAGACACCTGTTTTGACGAACTTTTATCTGGCGGAGGGAGAAAAGCAGGGAATCGGTACAGGTCAGTCCCACGAGAGATTTGACATATTAACAGAAACGATTGCGGAGAAACCGTCCATGACACAAGCGGAAGTAAGAGATGCCTTAGACAGTGTGAGCAAGGATAATTTTGGAGAGTTTGAGTCTACGGAGTGGAGCATTGTGTTTGATCAGTCTGCCCTGACGGCAGCTTATTACCACAGAGAAAATTATGAGAAAGCATATTTTTTTCAAATTGCAAAGTAATAGATTTTTGAATTAACATTCCTAAATGCTATGCAAATGCATTCGATATAGGTATTTGCTATTTTGTTTTCGTGATTGTAGACTCTAAATATGATAAGTGCAATCACAAGAATAAGGAGGTGACAAGGCATGGCTGCAGGTATCAATTATTTCCGTCTGTTGTGGAATCTCTACAGGCAGAAAAGAAATGCAGGCAGGACGAGGGAACAGATAGAGCGACTGCAGAAAAAGAAACTGGAAAAACTTCTTTTGTTTGCCTATGAATATTCCCCTTACTATAGGAAGGCATTTGAAGCGGAGGGAATCTTCCCGGAAAACATCAGAACAACGCCNCTTGAGAATTTCCCTGTGTTNGATAAAGGAATCCTGATGGAACANTTTGACGAACTGGTGACGGACCGCNGNCTGAAACAGGAGGAATTNCTTCNGTTTGATGAANNNTCTNAAGATGACGGNGAAATCTATCTTGGTAAATATCATGTGGTACATTCCTCCGGCAGCACCGGAACCCCCAGATATTTTATATACGATAATGCGGCATGGGAACAGATGTTGATTGGAATTATCAGGGGCGCCCTTTGGGGAATGTCCATGNGTTCTGTCTTAAAATTATTGGCAGAGAAACCAAGAATCCTTTACATAGCGGCTACGGACGGAAGGTATGGCGGCGCTATGGCAGTGGGCGATGGAATCAGGGGTATCCGTGCAGAGCAGAGATTTTTGGATATCAACACACCGCTGGCAAAATGGAGTGAGGTGGTACGGGAATTTCNCCCCAATATCATTATAGGTTATCCTTCCGCTATCAAGATTTTGGCGGAACTGACAGGCAGGGAAAAAGAACCGCTGCATATCAGGCGGGTAATTTCCTGTGGAGAACCGTTAAGCACNNGCTTACGCAAATNTCTGAAAAACGCTTTTCAGNCGGAAGTAATAAATTTTTACGGGGCAAGTGAATCCCTTGCTTTGGGAGTGGANCANNGGGCGGATGAGGGAATGATTCTCTTTGATGATCTGAATGTGATAGAAGTGATCGATGGAGAAATGTATGTGACCTGTCTGTACAATTTTACGCAGCCATTGATACGTTACCATATTTCNGACAAACTTGTTCTGCATGAGACGGAAGACCATGAGGACTGTTTTTTNACAAAGGCAGATGTGCTGCTGTGCCGNAATGAGGATGNACTGTGGTTTGANAAGCCNGATGGCAGTAAGGAGTNTCTNCATCCTCTGTCTATGGAAGGATTCTGTGTGAAAGGATTATTGGATTATCAGTTTTACCAGACATCCCCTATATCCTTTGAAATGTTGGCGGAGGCGGAGGAATCNGNAGANCGNNCNAANGTAACGGAGGAAATTTATNGGCANNTCAGGAAACTGTTANCNGACAAAGATTTGGNAGAAATTCAATTNTCNATCCGGTTTGTGGANCAGATNATACCGGATAAGCATACAGGGAAAAAANCACTAATAATAAAAATGATGGAGGATAAGGAAGATGACAAGAACAAACATTACCGGGAAGCAATTTGATGAGGAGAGGGCNCTGTATCATCTGCAGAACGCGGATGTGACGGATTGTGTATTTGCAGGCCCGGCCGATGGGGAATCCGTATTGAANGAGTCTGGGGATGTNGGACTTAAAAACTGTCGTTTTTCCCTGCGCTATCCCTTATGGCACGTAAAGGGATTTACCATGTCAGAATCCTCTATGGATGACAAAACCCGNGCNGCAATCTGGTATGCGGAAAATGGNGNNATCACAGACAGTGTTTTNGNAGGGATCAAGGCAGTGCGGGAGTGCGCNCATATNNGTCTGGAGCGCTGTCANGTAGAATCNCAGGAGTTTGGCTGGAAGTCNCANGANATNGANNTGATTGATACGGATATTGTTTCTGANTATTTATTTATGGACAGCCGGGATGTGAAACTGCGCAGTGTAAAGATGAAAGGNAAATANTCNTTCCAGTATATGGAAAATCTGGAGATAGATGACTGTGAACTGGATACNAAGGATGCNTTCTGGCACAGCAAANATGTCACGGTGNNGGACAGTATTGTGAAAGGCGAATATTTGGGCTGGTTTTCCGAGAATCTGACACTGATCAACTGTAAGATTATCGGAACACAGCCNCTGTGTTANTGCAAAAACCTGAGACTGGTAAATTGTACAATGGAGGATACGGATCTGTCCTTTGAATACTCAGATGTGGAAGCGGATGTNAANGGNCATATCNTTTCNNTTAAAAATCCNAAATCCGGNCNGATCATTGCGGANAGNGTGGGAGANATNATCCGGGGNGANGCTGTNATGGAATGTACAGGAGAGGTCATACTNCGGNCAGAANCNGAGAAGAAGGCGGTGTAAATATGTTAAGNGGNTACCAGACNGANGANGAACTGATNCAGAACATGGTAGATGCCGGCTGTGAGGAAGACATGGTTGCCAGCGTCTTGACTTGCCTAAAGCAGGGACAGAANAAAAAAGGGCTTTTACTGNTGCAGAGACAGAGGAAAATGCTGCTTGACGGGATTCACAGGGATCAGTCATGTGTCGAGTTTTTGGATGATGTCCTGTGCGGGATGCGGAAGGAATGCANATGATAGCAGAATACGTTTGTAAGGGCCTGCTGATCGGCNTTATATTTGGAGTNCCNGCCGGAGCCATTGGCGCANTGACAATCGGNNGNACNTTGGANAAGGGATTTTTNGCNGGNTTNNTGACCGGGATGGGNTCCTCNGCNGCGGATATGGTTTATTCCTGTGTGGGTGTGTTTGGCATTACGGTGGTTTCGGACTTTTTATCAGCCAGACAGAACACGCTTCAGGTTATTGGAGGAATACTGGTACTGCTCTTTGGGTTTGGCATCCTTTGCAAAAAGGAACCGGTAACGGTACAGAAAGAATCAAAAGGAACGCTGGCATTCTGTTTTCTGTCGTCATTTACAACGGCATTGGTAAATCCGGCCACCGTACTCTCTTTTATGGCAGCGTTTGCCGCTTTTGGGATTCATGGAGGACTCGGTGTAAAACAGGGAGCATCCCTGATTGCCGGGATTTTTACAGGGACACTCTGCTGGTGGCTGGTTCTCAGTGGCGTTACTGCACATTTCAGGGACAGGATCACAGAAAAAATCTATCGGTGGTTGAACTGTGTCTTAGGCTGTCTTATGACAGGGTTTGGCATGGTTATGGTGGTTCAGGGAATTGTGAAATAAAGCAGAAAGGGGGTATTGTATGAAAAAAGTCAGTTTAGCAGTTACGGCAATATGCCTGATATGGGTTTTGTCCGGATGCGGCGATTCTATACCGGAGGGAAATCCGCCGCAGAGTTTTTCTAATATGGAATCCGCCGAAGTTCCGAAAGAAACCGAACCGAAAGGACAGTCGGATGAAATACAAGGTGAAGCCGAAGAAAGCAACGGGTTATTGACAGAGCAGAAACAGATAGAAAGTGAGCAAACGGAAGAAAATAGATTGGAGGCAGAGGAAATGAGCATATTGATGAAGATTGGTGAGGAGACTGTTACGGTGACATGGGAAGATAATGAATCCGTTGTGGCGCTTAAGGAACTTCTCCGTGAGCAGTCCATGTCCATACAGATGTCCATGTACGGGGGCTTTGAACAGGTTGGCTCTTTAGGAACCAGCCTGCCAAGGGATGATAAACAGACAACTACACAGGCAGGAGATATCGTTTTATATTCGGGCAGTCAGATGGTAGTGTTTTATGGTTCCAATTCCTGGGCATACACAAGACTCGGAAGAATTACGGACAAGTCTGCCGAGGAATTAGAGGAGCTTCTAGGCAATGAGGATGTGATAATCACCTTGGAATTGGTTTCATAGGCTGTCGATGTTTTTCTCCAGACGGCTTAAAAACAGTTTCGCAGCCTTGGAAAAAACTTGATATTTTTTGGTAAAAAGATATACGTCCGACTGAAGCGGCGGAGACAAAGGACGAAATGCAAGGGGATGGCTGCCGGTAGTATTGATCAGCTCATCAATGCACAAGGCATAGCCCATTCCTGCTTCCACCATAAGCCCGGCATTATAGATCAGGTTATATGTGGAAACGATATGTGGTTCCGCCATNTCATCTGCAAAGAATGTGATAAGATGATTGCGGTTGGATGTCTGGCTGGGCATGATCAGCGGGAGATCTGCGAGTTCTGAAAAGGTGATTTCNTCTTTANCGGCAAGGGGAGAGTCTTTGCGCATGAGGATGCCCCATGTTTCATGCAGCGGGAGTTTNTGATAATCATAGCGNGGGCTGATTTCCGGTTCCAGTAAGAATCCCATATCCANAAGTCCNTTNTCCAGCCGCTCNGTGATGGCGTCTGCATTNCTGCTGAAAAAGTGGAACNGGATGTCAGGATATTCTTCCTGTATCGTNNGNATGANCTGCATGATGGAAAAAGTGGNGCGGTGCTCGCCGCAGCCGATATAGACATCGCCGGTGATGCTCTGTTCGTTTTCACGGAAGGCGCTTTCTGTCTTGTCCATCAGGGATATGATCTCTTGGGCGCGGCCCCGCAGATAAGTCCCTTCTTCTGTCAGGGTGATTCTTTTTCTGCCACGGATCAGAAGCTGTTTACCTAGGCTTTCTTCTAAGTCCATCATCTGTTTCGACAGTGTGGGCTGAGAAATATGGAGATATTCTGCGGCTTTTGTAATACTCTGTTCTTCGGCAACGGCGAGGAAATACTGCAGCAGGCGGGTTTCNATCATATGGGATACTCCTTTTNTTATTCACAAAATCTATTTGAATATATTTTATATAGTTTTTTGTTATTTTACAACAGAAATATGAGGAGATTGGAAATGAAGGAAGAAACAACGATTTGTCAGAGATTAACAGAAGAAGGTGCTGATTCCATAATGTTGGAGCAGTACCGGCATTATCAGGAGACAGGTAATATGCATGGACAGTATGGGNTAGTCTGCCGTTTCCGCAGGGCAAAAAGTGAGGAATTNAAAANGGNAAGGGAGNNGCTTGCCTGTCTNGACTATATGATNGCAAAGGTGGAAAANGCCGGTGAAAAGACTGGAGGGNAAANAACATGANGAAAACNATTTTNCACGGTNCCGGCATGATAAAAAGGTTTGAANAAACGGAAGTNNTGCATGGAATTGANATAGATGTATATGNAGGTGATTTTACGGTGATCATGGGNTCNTCCGGNTCGGGNAAATCNACACTNCTNTATGCTTTGAGCGGTATGGANCGTTTGTCAGAAGGAANNATTTTTTANAGGGAAAAGGAAATCACAAAGGCTTCTGAAAAAGAANTGGANGCNNTNAGGGCAGGTGAATTNGGCTTTGTNTTTCAGCGGNCGCATNTGGTCAGCAANCTGACNTTAGAGGAAAATATCCGTATGGCNGGACTGGTCTGCGCTTCTATGTCNGAACAGGAGACCAGGAGAGAGGACAGCNGAACTGATAGNCAGGATGGGACTTTCNGNGGNTGCGAAAAGACTGCCNTCCCANNTGTCCGGCGGAGAGGCACAGCGGGCGGCGGTGGCAAGGGCNCTCATGGCCNGACCGGCNGTACTTTTTGCCGATGAACCGACNGGNGCGTTAAACANGGCAAATACNGTGGAGGTATTAAANCTTCTGACGGCGGCNTANGATGAGGGGCAGACGGTGNTGCTTGTGACNCATGACAGNGAAGCCGCTCTTAGGGGAAANAGAATNCTCTATCTGGANGATGGCATGNTTACAGGGGAATTGCNNCTGACNCCATACCGGGNNAGGGACGAAGNAAGNGAAAACCAGCTTACGNATTGGCTGGAAGGTTTCAGGTGGTAAATATGGAAATGAGAAAANTGCTGNTTCTGGCAGCAATGAAACGNCAAAAAGGCANCATCATNGGGATTTTCCTNNTGGTATGGATTCTCTCGNCCTGTATTTTTTCTTCNCTCACTTTATTGATCAGNGGCAATGCCTATGTGAAAGNNGAAATGGAACGCCTTGGATTCGGGGAANTNACCATCTGGGTAAATGGAGANGAAGCNTNCNTGACAGAGCAGATACAGGCTCTGCCNNATGTGGAGAANNCATACGCGCAGCCGCTNATTTTTTCNGGGTATGAAATTAACGGNGGATATTCAGATAACGAGGGACAGCTAATTGTTTATGACGGTACAGTGGATTATCGGTTTCTGAATGCTGACGGCACCCAGGTAGCAACGCCGGAAATAGAAAACGGAACCGTTTACATTTCCCCGGCGATGCAGTCAGGCTTTGATGTAGCAATCGGGGATAAGATTCAATTTGAACTGTCAAGGAAAGATGGTATTGTCAGCCTGACCGTGGCAGGATACTTTGCCGACGGATTTATGGGAAGCTCCATGATTGATATGAAAAGCTTTCTTATAAATGCTTCCGACTACGAAAATATGCAGGACATTCTTCGCAATGCGAAAGAGACGGATGTGCTGGGCAGAAGCGGTGCGATGGTGCATATATTTCAAGCAGCAGACAGTGTGCTTTCTGCAGTGGAATTTAACAGGGAAATACAGGAAAATACGGATATTTCGCTTCACACCGAGTTTTCCTACCGGCAGGAGTCCATTTTAAGCTATATGCTTCTTTTGCAGAATATCCTGTGCGGTTTTATGATTGCTTTTTCATTGGTGCTGACAGCGATCTGCCTGATCGTAACCGGTCACAGCCTTTCGGCTTTGATTGAACAGGATAAGAAAGATATGGCAGCATTGAAAACGATAGGATTACCTGGGAATCAGATACGGAACACCTATCTGTCAGGCTATGGCAGCATTATGGCGTTCGGACTTATCACAGGGCTTTTCTGTTCAGGAATGATAACCAGGATACTGGCANAGGGGCTGGTATCTTCTACCGGAATGCTGGTTGTGGTCAGACTACCCATAGTGCCCGATCTCCTTGTGCTTGGAGGTTTTCTTCTGCTTTTTGCTTTATTTTTAACGCTGCGGACAAGGCGGATCTTAAAGATTGCGCCTGTACAGATATTTCAGGAGAGTGTGGGAGGAGGAGCGGGCTCTTCCAAACTTCGGAAGGCCTCCCTGGAGTGGGATATTGCCATGCGGGAGATACAGAGCCGCCACAGAAATTATATTGCTTTGTTTCTCGTTGCTTTTGTATTGACTATTTTTTTGTCCGTGGTTGGCCGTATGGGAAGCTGGCTGGGANCNAATGGCGANGGNCTNATGAATGCCTTCAGCGTGNCNGANCATGANNTGGGAGTGCANCCCTTTAACNGGGATGTNCCTATGGATGAGATTGAACGGGTGNTAAANTGGTATTCCCCNATCCGGGAAACCTATGAGCTTGCNATGNAGAGTGTTACCGTAAACGGGCAGGAATATGAGGCTAATGTGCTGAATGATACCGNATGGTTTCATTTGATGGAAGGAGAGCTGCCGNATGGAGNGAGNATCCTGATNACNGAAACCGTNGCAAATGAGCTGGNGCTTGGCCTTGGGGATATGGTTCGTGTGGCGGCAAATGGGCGAGCGGAGGAGTACGGCATCTCCGGCATTTATCAATGTGCCAACGGCATGGGCAGCAATATCGGAATGAGCATGGAAGGGTATTCCAAAATCGGTGATATTACCGGATTTATCTGGTGCTACCACTATGTATTGGAGGATGGTGCTGTACGGAATTACGCAATGGATTATCTCCAGAAGAATTACCGAGGGATTGATGTACATACCAATAGTTGGTCGGGCTTAGATAGTATTGTTTCCATGATGCATGGGCTGATCGGTGTAATCTATCTGGTGGCCGTGTTTTCTATTTTGATTGCCGTCGCCCTTTCCACAGGGAAGCTTCTGACTTATGAGGCGGGTACGATGGCTGTCTATAAGAGTATGGGGCTATCGGCAAAGAAGCTTAGGCGCTCCTTTGCATTCCGGTTTTTGATCGTTTCTGCTGCAGGGACGGTATGTGGGCTTTTGGTCTCTGCTGTTGTGGCAGATGGAGCAGTAGGCATGATTCTTAAGAATTTTGGGATAGGGCAGTTCCGTTCGGGATTCAGTATTCTTGGGAATATCCTCCCGCTTCTTATTCTGCCGCCGCTGTTTTTCACTTTTGCATGGGCCTTTTCTGCAAAACTAAAGCAAGTAAGCATAATAAATCTGATCAATAAAAATGATGTTTAAGGGAAAGGAGACTTTTAAAAATGAAAAAAATGACAATGTGGTTTTTGGTTCTACTATTGGTGTGTAATGCGGCACTGCTTTTCGGCTGCGGCGGCAGGACGGAAGATCCGGGAGAGCCTCCTGCAGAGGTGGTAAATCCGGGACAATCTTCTGAGGATACAAATTTGGACAGCAATTCTTCTGAGGAATCAGATGCCGGAAACGCAGACGATAGTGATGAAGTTCTGGAGAACGCAATATCAGTACGCATTGGTCGTGATGGGGCGAAAGAGTGGGGCGTCAATATGTATAACAATGATGCAGCCTTGACTATGCTGGATTATCTTTCCAACAGTGCACTGTTATTCCCTACTTATACCTATGATGAAGAGGAGGGATTTGTAGCACAGAATGTCCGTGGAAACTATACAAGAGATGATGAGCAGGAAATAGCAGATGTAAAAACCGGGGAGCTTTATCTTTTCAGCGGCGGACAGCTTCGGTTCTACTTCAAGGATATGGAAGGGGTAAATATTACGGCAACGCCTGTCGGGTATTATACAGATGTGGAGGGCCTGACAGAGGCTGTGCAGGAAGCCTATAAGTCAAACCTTGACGATACATGGGGCGTAGACGTGTATTTTTGGATTACAAAGACACTGGAGTAAACAATAAGAATAATATTAATTCATGGAGTTTGACACCTATCGGAAAAATTGATAATGTAGATGCAGGGAATTGAGAGCGGTGTTGGGAACCGGAGATGTTACGGTGATCTTGTCTCTTGAATAGGGAAGAAAGTTTAAAATAAGGAGGAGCGATAATATGATTTACAGAAAATTTCAGGACATGCAATTATCCGGTCTGGGGCTTGGCATGATGCGTCTGCCCGTGGTGAATGGTGATGACCGGGTAGTGGATGAAAACGCCGCTGCAGAAATGATTGACTATGCTTACAAGAACGGGATCAATTACTTTGATACGGCATGGGGCTATCATAACGGNAANTCAGAACTGGTTGCAGGAAAATGNCTTTCCANATATCCNCGGGANAGNTATTATCTNGCNACNAANTTTCCGGGNTATGATNNTTCCAATATGGANAAGGTGGAAGAGATATTNGAGAAACAGCTCGANAAATGTCAGACTCCGTATTTTGATTTTTATCTGTTCCACAATGTTTATGAAGGAAATATTGATGATTATCTGAATCCGAAATTTGGGATTTTTGAATATCTGCTGAAACAGAAGGAGAATGGCCGCATCAAGCATCTTGGTTTCTCGGCTCATGGCAGTGTAGAGGTAATCCGGCGTTTTCTGGATGCTTATGGGAAACATATGGAATTNTGTCAGCTTCAGCTCAACTATATGGACTGGCATTTTCAGAATGCACAGGAAAAGGTGGCCATGCTGCAGAAAGNCGGTATTCCAATCTGGGTTATGGAGCCNTTGCGGGGCGGNAAACTGGCAAAAGNCTCTGAAGAGCTGACTGCGGTATTACAGTCCATGCGCCCGGAGGAAACGATTCCCGGATGGGCATTCCGTTTCCTGCAGAGCATTCCCGGCGTGACGATGGTACTCTCCGGTATGTCCAATATGGAGCAGCTGAAAGCCAATATTGCTACCTATGAGACAGATGAACCTTTGAGCCAGGAAGAATTGGACGCTCTGGTGAAGAGGGTGGATGAGGAAGTTGTCAAGGAAGGATTACCCTGTACNGCTTGTCATTATTGTACCAGCCATTGCCCGAAGAAGCTTCCTATTCCGGAACTGATTGCTCTGTACAATGAGCATAAACTGACTGGAGGCGGTTTTATCGCTCCCATGGCAGTGGGCAGTATGCCCCAGGAACAGAGACCCGCTAACTGCATTGGTTGTAAAGGCTGTGAACAGGTCTGTCCGCAGCAGATTAAAATATCGGAGATGATGAAGGAGTTTTCTTCCCANCTTGGGATGTAAGATACAAACGGAGGAACGATGTTGACACAGTTTTCAAGAACAGAATTATTGCTTGGGAAAGAGGCGATGGAGAAACTGTCCGATGCAAGAGTTGCAGTGTTCGGAATCGGAGGGGTGGGAGGATATGTCTGTGAAGCCCTTGTGCGAAGCGGCGTGGGAGCATTTGTTCTGATTGATAATGATAAGGTGTGTCTGAGCAATCTGAACCGGCAGATCATAGCCACTCAGAAAACGATAGGAAGATATAAGACAGAGGTGATGAAAGAGCGGATTCTGGAGATCAATCCGGATGCGGATGTNACCATACACAACTGTTTTTTCCTGCCCGAAAATGCAGAGGATTTTCCTTTTGCGGAATATGATTATATAGTGGATGCGGTAGATACGGTTACTGCGAAAATCGCACTGGTCATGAAAGCACAGGAGAANNATGTGCCTGTNATCAGCAGNATGGGCGCCGGGAATAAATTAGACGGCAGTCAGTTCCGGGCTGCGGATATTTATCAGACAAAAATGTGTCCTCTGGCAAAGGTTATGCGGAGGGAATTAAAAAAGCGCGGGGTTAAGAAATTAAAGGTGGTATATTCCGAAGAGGAACCCATAAAACGTGAGTGTACGGAGCGAGGGGATGTTCCGGGAAGCGTGGCGTTTGTGCCGTCTGTGGCAGGCCTGATCATTGCAGGGGAAGTGGTAAAGGACCTGTGTGGGATCGAAAGGGAGTGATAGGNTATGGNGCAGATCACAAGAGAGCAAATGGAGAAATTGGAGCATTTAAAGAAGTATTTAAAAGAGCTTCACTCTGTAGCGGTGGCTTTTTCCAGTGGCGTAGACTCTACTTTTTTACTAAAGGCTGCCGCGGATACTTTGGGGGATAAGGTTATTGCGGTGACAGCGAGCTCCGGCTCTTTCCCGAAACGGGAATTCGATGAGGCGACAGCGTTTTGCGAGAAGGAAGGGATCAGGCAGTTTATATGCGAGACAGAGGAGCTAAAGATAGAAGGATTTGCGCAAAATCCCAAGAACCGCTGTTATCTCTGTAAAAAAGAGATTTTTAAGAAAATCCGGGCGATCGCAGAGGAAAACGGAATGGAGCATATTGCCGAGGGATCGAATCTGGATGACAACGGAGATTATCGTCCGGGACTTTTGGCGGTGGCTGAGCTGGGAATCAAGAGTCCGTTGCGGGAATGTAATTTGACGAAAGCGGATATCCGGGCGCTGTCAAGATATCTGGGGCTGCCCACCTGGGAGAAANCGTCCTTTGCCTGTCTTGCTACCCGGTTTGTCTATGGGGAAACCATTACGGAAGAAAAACTGAATATGGTAGACCGNGCGGAGCAGCTGCTGTTGGATATGGGTTTCCATCAGGTGCGGGTGCGTATCCACGGTATGATGGCGAGGATCGAAACCGAACCGNGGGAGTTTGGAATGCTTATGGAAGAGGAGAACCGCAGCAAGATCATAAAAAAATTCAAGGAATACGGATTTACTTATATCACGATGGATCTGATGGGATATCGAACAGGGAGTATGAATGAAACTCTGTGATGGGAGGGGAAGAGAGGAAAACNCGGTAGGTTATCTTGTCGTGCCGGGAAAAGTCTGGTACAATGAGATAAAATAAGGAGGTATTTTCCAATGGCGAATGAACAATTGAACCAGATCGTTAGTTTATTACCGATCATCAGGCAGATTTGCAATCATGATGTATATATAACGGTATTGGACAAGGAGGGGATCGTACAGGGGTATTCTCTTCCGGAGGGAGCATCCCCTATACTGAGTCTGGGTGAGAGATTTGTAGACCCAAGCGGTGTATTAAATGAGGTGATCAGAACCGGCAAGACAAAGCATAATGTATTGCCGAAAGAGGTTATGGGGGAAGCGTTTGAAGGAGACTTAATACCGGTCAGGGACGGTGGGACGGTCGTCGGTTGTGTGAGCTGTACATACTCTGTTGATTTAAAGAAGCGGATGGCAGGGGTAGCGAATCAATTTCAGGACTCGGTCAAATCTGTTGACGAGGCTATTCAGACAGTCGTTGGCGGCATTGAGAATTTGTTCCATAAGCTGACGGAAATGGACAGGATGGCAAATAGTGTCGAGGGTGATGTACACGATGCAGTTGAGGTGGTAAATAATGTCAGCAAGAATGCCTCACGTTCCAATATGCTTGCATTGAATGCGTCTATTGAGGCGGCGCGCAGTGGTGAGGCCGGCCGAGGTTTTGCAGTAGTTGCCAATGAGATGGGACAGCTGGCAAAGGACAGCGGCGATTCTGCAGCCGCNATCAAGAATACGTTAAATACTATTACCGAACATCTTGTCTCCATTATCTCTTCCATAAAAGAAGCGAATGATGTAGCAAAAAGGAATATGGGAAATGTTAACCGNATCCAGAAGATACTGGAACAGACGATTGATCTTGCAGGTAAATTGGAAGAGGATATCAGCAAACAGTGAAAAGAGGTAGATTTCTATGTATGAGGCGAATGAAAAGCGGTATGATACCATGCAGTATAACCGATGCGGAAGGAGCGGTCTGAAGCTTCCGGCGGTNTCNTTGGGTTTATGGCATAATTTTGGCTCCAATGCNNGTTTTGATAATATGCAGGCNATGTGCTATACGGCATTTGACAACGGTATTACACATTTTGATCTGGCGAATAATTACGGTCCTGTCTATGGCGCGGCGGAGGAGAACTTCGGCCGTATTTTGAAGAAAGGGCTTGGNAAATANCGGGATGAGATCGTNGTATCTACAAAGGCCGGCTATGATATGTGGCCTGGTCCTTATGGCGACTGGGGCAGTAAAAAATATCTGGTGGCAAGCCTGGATCAGAGTTTGAAGCGGATGGGGCTGGAATATGTAGATATCTTCTATCATCACAGACCCGACCCGGAAACGCCGATCGAGGAGACGGCGCGGGCGCTGGACGGGATTGTAAGGAGCGGAAAGGCNCTCTATGTGGGCATTTCCAATTATAACAAAGAACAGACCATTGCCATCGCTTCTCTTTTTCAAGAGATGGGAACGCCCTTTATCATCAACCAGAGAAAATATTCTATGTTTGACAGGACCATTGAGAAGGACGGCTTAAAAGATTATGCGGCCGCTCATGGAATCGGCGTGATCACCTTTTGTCCNCTGGAGCAGGGTCTTCTNACAGACCGGTATATAGACGGCATTCCGGAGGACAGCCGTATCCGCACTGACGGACGGTTCTTGAAGGAGGATGCGGTCAATGAGGANACGATTCGGAAGGTCAGAAATCTTTCTGCNATNGCNAANGAGCGNGGGCAGAGNNTGGCACAGATGGCATTGGCGTGGATCCTTCGGGACGGTGATATCACAAGCGTGTTGATCGGCGCGTCCAGACCGGCGCAGATCCTTGACAATATAGGGATGCTCTCTAACCTTACATTTACGGAGGAGGANCGGAAGAGGATTGATGCGGTTTTAGAGTAGCGTTAACGCAATTATTAGGGCAATTATTATCGCGATCATTGTATGTATCGCGGTAGTAATTGCTTTTTTGGTTGGACGAGCATTGGGAAAGTGAAGTGAAAGAAACGGAATTTGAAACTACAATTATAGGTCTTTGAAGATACTGGTATCGTACTGAAAGGATTACAGATAACTATTTTGATCCTCAATCCGCTTTAGAGAAAGGCGGAGATAGTATGTATGTTTTTTCACTTGGTCGAAAGCTGGAATGGCTGCAATATAATCCGAATGAAATAAGCCAATTCGGAAGGGTATTAAACCGTGCCGGAAAAGAGTGGGATGCAGAGATAGAAGAGGATATAGTTTATTTCTATGAATTTGAATATTCAGGGGAACATTATTTAGCAGATGTATCAATGGAATTTTAGAGCCTTATTTTTATATTTGATGAAATGGAAATTGAGGAGAAGTGCCATATGAATATGAAAAAAATAATCCATGAAGAGTTAGGACAGGAACTGGAAAAAATCGGATTTCATTATGTTTCCGGTGAAAGGCTTTTCTGGCCTTATGAGAGAGAAAAGGACGGAATCAAACAGGAGATCATGGTAGCAAGGGATCGGTATGAAAAAGGGTATATCAAAGTTATCTTTCATACGAATGCCTATATGCAGAAACCAAGAGAGTTTAATGATTTTGTGCTGGAAGAGGGGGCAAAGCATTGGGATTTCTGGGGATTTGATAATGAAGAGGAACTTCGGGATGTTCTGAAAGAGTTTAAGAGACTCATATTTACCTACGGACTGGATTTCCTGGAAACGATCAGTAGACCTGCGACAGATGCAGTGCCGACCGTGGAAAAGCAAAGATATTTGTATGAGCACCACCAGGAATTGTGTAAAAAGTATCAGGAAGAACTGGGAACAGAAGGAAAAAGTGCAGAAGAGGTCATCGGAATCATCAATCAAAAAATGGAAGAAATACTGGACAGACCGTATGCAGAGATAGAAGATATGCTGATGGGTTTTGCAGCACTATATGGACATACGATCTGTTGGGGAGATAGAGGGGAGTGGGTATGGAATGAAGAAAAAGGGTGGTGTCAGATAGAGAAAGTATTAGGTTTAAGGAGGGCAGAATATATATTAAATCTTGTGGTTTATGAATGGGATTATTGGAGAAAACACAAAGATATAAAAACCAGAGGATTGAGTTGGAAATATGAAGCGATTATAAAAGATTATTACATAAAGCATCCGGAAGAAAGACCATAAATAATAGAGGTCAGAGCCTAGATTTCTCAATAAAAGCAAATACTGAAAATATAAGTATCTTGTTGACATTACAACATATGTGTAATACAATGTATTACATGGAGGCGTAAACGATGACAATATCAGTAAGATTGAGCGATGAAGATAGCAGTCTGATCAAACAGTATGCGGACTTAAAGAAAATGAATGTGTCTGAGTTGATTCGACAGACCATACTTGAGAAAATTGAGGATGAATATGATCTGTCAGCTTATAAAAAAGCGATGGAAGATTACAATAGAAATCCGGTGACATATTCCCATGAAGAAGTGAAAAGGATGTTGGGGTTTGAGTGATCATGTATAAAGTGGAATATGCGCCTCTGGCTATTAAACAGCTTAAAAAATTGGATAAGCATATCAGTGCTCTTATTATTGGATGGATTGAAAAAAATCTTGTTGATTGTGAAGATCCGAGGCAATACGGAAAAGGGCTGGTGGCAAATAGAAGTGGAGAATGGCGGTATCGGATAGGAGATTATAGAATATTGGCAGATATTCAGGATGATAAATTGGTTATTCTGATTATTACGGTGGGTCATAGGAGAGAAGTTTATGATAGTTAATGTAAGGCATCCCAAACAGGATGCCTTTTTCATGCAAATCTAGTATGACTTCACTTCTTTCCACAGCTCGTTATAAAGCGAATCCCCCTCTTCACCCAGATACACATAAGTTTCCAGATTATCATATTGGGACAGATCCGGGAAAGCAATCTTGGAATTTTTAACGGACTCGTCCTCAATCAGCTCTCTGGCAGCCACATTTGGCGTAGAATAGGTAATATATTCAAAATTCATGAGAGCAATGTCCGCCCGACACATAAAGTCAATGAATTTCTCTGCATTTTCTTTGTTGGGCGCATTCTTTAAGATGACCCAGGAATCGATCCATACGTTGGTGCCCTCCTCAGGGATCACATAGACCAGATCCGGATTTTCCTGTTGGGTGTAGATGGCCTCGCCGGAGTAGATGACGCCTATGGCGGATTCCCCGCCGATCATCTTGTCACGCACCTGGTCTACGACGTAGGCCTGTACCAGAGGCTTTTGTCCTATTAGGGCATTTTTGGCGATTTCCAGCTCGGCAGGATCCAAGGTGTTCATGGAGAATCCGTGTAGCTTTTCGGCCACCATGAAAGCGTCTCTGACGGAATCCTGCATCAGGATATTATCGGCATACTTTTCATCCCAGAGCTGCTCCCAGCGGGTGATGGGTTCTTCCACCATGGTCTGATTATAGAGGATACCCACAGTCCCCCAGCAGTAGGGGATGGCATATTTGTTATCGGGATCAAAGCCTCTGGCCTGTTCATAATATTGTGCACCTATGTTATCTCTGGCATTGGGAATTTTATCATAGTCAATCTCCGCAAGCATGCCGTTTTCTATCATCCGGCTGATCATGTAATCGGAGGGGCAGGCGATATCATAGGCCACTGCTCCGGATTCCACTTTGGGATACATGCTCTCATTGGTCTCGAACTCGTCGTAGATTACCCGGATGCCGGTTTCTTCTTCAAACATGCGGAGCGTCTCAGGGTCAATATATTCTCCCCAGTTATAGACGATGACCTGTCCGTTTACGCCCCTGTCAGAGGAGCTGCAGCCGGTCAGGATGACCGCGGTCAAAAGCGATAGCAGGAGAGTCGTTTTTTTTATTTTAAAAAGTGTATTTTGTTTCATAGTTTTTCCTTTTTGTCCGGTGACAGATTGATCAAAA
>JAAUZW010000038.1 GCA_014804385.1 Lachnospiraceae bacterium
ACATTTCTTATATCGTTTTAGTATTGGCGTAATTTAATAAAAAATCCAAAATTTGTCACTAATTTGTTACAGATCATAATAAAATTAAAATTCTCAAACCCGCATAAATACTGGCTTTGCGACCCTTTGTCAGAGAACATTTTTGTCACTAATTTGTTACTAATGCGNAATATCGTATTAAATAACGCTTGCTTTACGATTTTTCTCGCTTTTGTGCGGCATAATATTGTAAAAACCAAAAACGGGGGATATTGCTTTGATTGNAATAAGCAATATTACACAAAAATGAAGACTTAGGGGGAATTAACTACTTCGCCGCCTCGCTCCCCACTCTATTGACCAGCGGCAGACCGTTCTCCAGCGCATAGGCATATCTCAGTGGATTTTATTCAACTCCTTAACATTATTGTGTGACATAGTGTTGTAAAAANATTACATAGAATATATAAAAAGAAGGGAGATGATATTATGTCGCAGGCAACATTGAGCGTTCGTGTAAACAGCGAGGACAAGAAAAACTTTGAGGACTTCTGCGAGCAGGCGGGAATGAATGTTTCGGTTGCCGTCAATATGTTCGTAAAAGCTGTGATTCGGGAGCAGAAATTACCGTTTGAAGTAAAANTTGANCCTTTTTACAGCCGTGAAAATATGGAACGGCTTGAAAAGTCTGTACAACAGTTGAANGATGGAAACGGAACGGAGCACCAGCTGATAGAGGTGGACTAATGCAGAAGATTTGGTCGGATGAAGCATGGGAAGATTACNTCTATTGGCAGACACAGGATAAAAAAATCCTGAAACGGATCAATCGTCTTTCGGATCAATAATAATGCGATTGAGATTGCCCAGTGCGGTTCTCACTATAAGGATAGATAATATTGAAAAAAGAAGGGCTGGTGCAAAAGTAGATAAGTCTACGTTTGCANCNGCCCTTTTAATAACGANTGATATTCCATAAAGGTATCAGTACGTCGGGGTGCTTTATAGTTTCGCCAGCATCTCCAGCGCATTATCCTTGATGATAGGTTCACAGTGTTCTTCCAGATAAGCTTTGGTAGCCTGTGTGGTCTTTTCCGCTTTCGCATATTCTGAGATCAGATTGCAAAGGCGGTTATAATTTGCAGCGTCTGTCTCAACAGGATTCAACAGGAGCAGATACGCACCGTTTGCATCTTCTTTATAGAGAGAACCGCTTCCCTGATAGGAGCCGGCCACATGGGCAAGTCTGGTCACTTCACGCAGGGAGCGGAAAGAGTAGAGACGGCTCGCGGGTTTGTCGTTATTGCTGCGGGCAGGCTGTGCATTGCCATGGGCAGAGGTCTGTGCAGGATGATCTCCATCCTCTGCGGTGCCCATCTTGCGCAGGAGATTCAGAACCTCATCCGCGCTGTCGCTGAAAGCCTCGATCAGGGCGGCATTGTCCTCGTGCCCCTCCGGGTCAAAATCCTCATCGTGGACGGAGGGTGCAAACTTGGCGAAACGGGTATCAAGCTCTTCGGGATCCTCCACCTTNGTGACGATCAGGACGATGCACTCAGCGTTTAAAGGAATCGCCTCAATCATGAGAGGGATATCCTCCGCTTCAAAACCGCATTCGCAGGCGGCCTGCTGTATCAGCTCACGGAAGAGGCTTTTGGCTTTTTCGGTGCCGTAAGCCAGCTCGCTGATCTTTAATTCTCTGTTTCGCAGATCCTCCTTGGTGAGGGTACAACGGATCTGCTGTTCATTTACTTTTTCTATTTTCATGTTTTGATTCGCTTCCTTTATTTTTAGTATGCGTTTTGATTAAGTGTATCTTAATCCCAGACGTCACTTTTCGTCAATAGCGCGCGGAAAGTGTTTAAAAAATTTTAATAATTTTAGAAAATGCTTGCATATATTGTCAGATTATGGGTATAATCGTACTACAAGATGTTCTCCGATAGTCCGCAGGGAGAGGAGGCATGCAAGGCGAAAAAACATCTGTATCTTTGCGATATCTGAGCGAAGATAGTCTTATGGGCGATGTGCCTGNTCAGAGTCATATCTTACTCTTTTTCTCCGGAAGTCAATCTCGAAGAGATTTACTTCAGAAGTTAATTTCNCAGAAATTTACTTCGGTTAATTTCGCAGAAATTTACTTCGTCTCATAACAAATATAATTCACAAGGAATGAGTAGGTTATACAGTTATTTTTTTATTTTATCTGCATGTCGGAGATATCTTCAGAACGATTTCCACCCTCATATATCATATGCTGTTAGTATATCACGGTTGAGTNATTTTATTGTTTCTTTNTAACTTCTTTTTGGAGGATGCNGCATGGGAGGGTCTGTGATCNGTTTTTTTGCCAAAGCNGCGGNGCAGANGCAGTGATGGCGTGAGGAGGTTCCCGTTTATGAACGCCGACTGCCGTTAGCGTATAAAAAAAGGATGACTGAAAGGGAATAGTTTGATATAATCGTAGTAAACGCGGCGGGCAGGGGAGGGAAAACTTCCCTGCTTGGTCGACGTTTACTACAGACGGTCAAAAAGGAGCTGGACAAATGAAAAAAGTGATTCCGGTGATAGTCGCGGTCGTCCTTATTATATTGATCGCGGCAGCAGGATTTGGAGTGAAGATATTGGAAAAATATTCCTATTCTAAGGAAAGAGCAGACCTGACGGCGTATTTTGGCATCGAGGGGAGTGATGACGTACCGATTATCCTCCAAGATGAGCAGATAGAAGAGCACGCAAAGGTTTGGGATAGCGTGTGTTATTTTGATATGGCTACAGTGCATAAGTATTTCAATGACAGATTTTATGAGGATAAGGCGGCGGGGAATCTTCTTTATACAATGCCGGAGGCAATTTATGCCAATGAGATCGGCACGGGAAATATTGTTATTTTAGATGCGGATTTTGCGGAATCCTCCGACGGGCGTGATTACACGATTTCCCGTTATGAGGGCGAGACGCTCTATATTGCGGCGGACTATGTGAAGGAGTTTGCCAATTTTTCCTATGAATTTTTCGCAGAGCCGAATCACATGCAGATCTACACAGAGTGGAACGAGCGGCAGGTCGCACCCATCACCAAGGACACGCAGGTGCGCTATCAGGGCGGCATCAAGAGCGATATTCTGACGGATGTGTCGGAGGGTGACGAGGTCATCGTGCTGGAGGAGATGGAAAACTGGACGAAGGTTAAGACGCAGGACTCCTATATCGGTTATGTGGAGAATAAGCGGCTGGGAGAGAAAAGCACGCAGACGCCCACGCCGGTGACAGACTATGCGGAGCCGGTGTATGCGGCGAATACCCGTGATCATAAGATCAATCTGGGCTGGCATGTGGTGGCCGGTGTGGACGGGAATGATACATTCGGTTCTGTCATGGCGCAGACCAAGGGGATCAATGTGATCTCGCCTACCTGGTTTACCCTGGTGGGCAATGAAGGAGAGTTTTCCAGCTTTGCGACCCAGTCCTATGTGGACAAGGCTCATGAGATGGGGCTGGAAGTGTGGGCTCTGGTGGGTAATACGGAGAGTGTGGACGTGGATCTCTATGAGGTGCTGGCAAACACGGAAAACAGACGGCGGCTGATCCGGGGTCTGGTGGACGTGGCGCAGGCATACGGACTGGACGGTCTGAATATAGATATTGAAAACTTAAGTCTGGATGCGGGGGAGCCTTTCATTCAGTTTATCAGAGAACTGTCTCTTCCCTGCAGAAAGTACGGCATCGTACTCTCGGTGGACAACTATGTGCCCATGAACCACACGGATCATTACAACAGAGCCGAGCAGGGCGTGGTGGCGGACTATGTGATCATCATGGGGTACGACGAGCATTATAAGGGCAGCGACGAGGCAGGTTCTGTGGCCTCTATTGATTTTGTGGAGAAGGGCATTGCCAACACGGTGGCGGAGGTGCCGGCCGAGAAGGTCATCAATGCGATTCCTTTTTATACCAGGATCTGGGAGACGAAAGGCACTGACGTAAGCAGTCAGGCGGTTGGGATGGAGATGGCGGCGGAATATGTAACGGCGCACAATATTGTGACCCGCTGGGATGAGGAGACCTGCCAGAATTACGGGGAATACCAGTCTGGGGAGAGTTTCTGTCAGGTATGGCTGGAGGATGCCGAATCCATCAAGGTCAAATTGAATATCATGGAAAAGTACGGAATCGCCGGTGTGGCGGCCTGGCGGCTTGGTTTTGAGACGGCGGACGTCTGGGATGTGATCGAAGAATATATGAATCAGCCCTGAGCCTGATGGGATCTGCGGCAGGACAGCATTTTTCCTGATCTTTCTTCATATATATGCACAAAAGCAGTCAGGGAATGCCGGGACGGAGAAAGCTCCGGCACAGAGGAAATATGAAGAGAGAAGAATCGGGAAATTATGACGGTGTTATCAGATTTGCGCTTTGTTTGCTGTTGGCTGTGGCGGCAGGATATGCCCTGCATGGCGGTGCGCGGCTGGTGTCTTCCGGCCGGGTCGAGGTAAAGAGGGAGGGGCCGGAACGTCCCTGTGTGGTCATCGACGCCGGACACGGGGGAGCCGATCCCGGTAAAGTGGGCGTGGATGGCAGCCTGGAAAAGGATCTTAATCTGCAGATTGCGCAAAAGCTTGCACAGTTTCTCACGGCAGCGGATGTGGACGTAGTGCTGACAAGAGAGTCCGATGCGGGTCTTTACGATGAGAATGTCTCAAATAAGAAAGTACAGGACATGAAAAACCGGGTACAGATCATTGAGGAGAAGGAGCCTGCGCTGACAGTGAGCATCCATCAGAACAGCTATCATGAGGAGTATGTACATGGCGCACAGGTCTTTTATTATGCGGGAAGCGAGGAGAGCAAGGAGCTTGCGGAGCGTATTCAGAAGGAGCTTGCGGAGCAGATCGACCCGGATAATGCCAGGCAGGCCAAGGCAAATGACAGTTATTATCTTTTGAAAAAGACTTCCTCTCCCATTGTGATCGTGGAATGTGGTTTTCTTTCTAATTACGAGGAGGCGCAAAAGCTATCCTCAGAGCATTATCAGGAAAAGACGGCATGGGCGATCCATATGGCCGTAATGGCTTATCTTTCTGCAAATGACAGATAGACAGATCGTTTTTATGTAAGGTGGATGGCAGTGGTTACCAGGATCGTTACAATAGAACAACAGCATATAGATACAGCTGCCATCCGGGAGGCCGGTGAGATCATAAGGGCGGGCGGTCTGGTGGCGTTTCCCACAGAGACGGTATACGGTCTGGGTGGGGATGCGCTGAATCCGGAGTCCTCGAAAAAGATCTATGAGGCGAAGGGGAGACCTTCTGATAATCCGTTGATCGTACATATCGCTCGTATAGAGGCCCTGCCCGCCATTGTGCGGGAGGTGCCGGAGACAGCAAAAAAGCTGGCGGAAGCCTTTTGGCCGGGACCGCTTACCATGATCCTTCCCAAGGCGGAAGCGGTGCCGAAAGAGACGACTGGCGGGCTTGATACGGTGGCGGTGCGTATGCCCTCCCACCCCGCAGCGCTTGCCTTTATCGAGGCGGCGGGCGGTTATGTGGCGGCGCCCAGCGCCAACCGCTCCGGCAGACCAAGCCCCACTCTTGCCCGATATGTGGCGGAGGATCTGGATGGCAGGGTTGAGATGATCCTGGACGGCGGCGATGTGGAACTGGGACTGGAATCTACTATCGTAGATCTGGCGGTGGAGCCGCCCGTGATTCTGCGGCCCGGTTTCGTCACGGAGCAGATGCTTCGCGAGACACTGGGAACGGTGGAGACGGACGAGACTCTTTTTCGTTCTGACAGCGGACAGGCTCCCAAGGCACCGGGGATGAAATACCGGCACTACGCGCCGAAGGGAGAACTTACCATTGTCAGAGGAGAGGCGGCAGCAGTGACGGATTATATCAATGGGCAGCTGGCTAGGGGGCATAAGGAAAATAAAAAAACGGGCGTTATTGCAACGGATGAGACGATAGGACGTTACGAGTCCCAGGTGCTTCGCAGTGTGGGTAAGCGGAATGACGAGCGCGAAGTAGCACAGCGGCTTTATCGCATTTTGCGGGAGTTTGACGATGAGGGCGTGGAGCTGATCTACTCGGAGAGCTTTGATGGAGCTGGTATATCTCAGGCGGTTATGAACCGGCTGCTTAAGGCGGCCGGTCACAGAATAAAGGAGGTATAAGACTATGATAGCAATCGGAAGTGATCATGGCGGATATGATCTGCGGCAGAAGGTAATGGCGCATTTACAGGAACGGGGTCTGGAATATAAGGATTTTGGCTGCCCGGATAAAAGCTCCTGCGATTACCCGATCTATGGAGCGGCGGTGGCGAAGGCGGTGGCTTCGGGTGAGTGTGACAGGGGTATTGTCATCTGTACTACAGGCATTGGTATTTCCATGACGGCGAACAAGGTGAAGGGAATACGCTGTGCACTCTGCGGAGACCCTGTATCTGCGAGACTTACAAGAGAGCACAATGACGCAAATGTGCTGGCTATGGGTGCGGCGATCATCGGCGAGGCGGTGGCGCTCAATATCGTGGATATTTTCCTGGATACGCCTTTTTCCCATGGGGAGAGGCATCAGAGAAGAGTGGATCTGATCGAGAATTGTTAGAACGATTTGCGGCGTAAGCCGGCAGCTGAAAGAAAGGCATGGCTGTTATTATGGAGATGAGACGAAGACTGGCTGCCTGCCTCGGCCTTGTTTTGCTTTGTACTGCGATGCCTCTTTCCGTGCAGGCCACGGAGGAGACCAGACAGAAGATCAAAGAGGCGGAGGAGCAGAAGGAAGAGACAGAAAATAGGCTCAATGAGGCGGAGGAGAACCTGAAGGGGTTGAACGAACAGCATGACTCTCTGCAGGGAGCGCTCTCCACGCTGAACACGGAGCTTACACAGGTGAGCAATAACCTGAATGATCTGGAGGAACAGATTGCTGAAAAGGAGGATGAGATTCAGGATCTGGAGGAAAAGATCGCTCAGGTGGAACAGGAGCTTGCGGAGGCGATCGCGTTGAAGGAGGAGCAGTACGCTACCATGAAGCGGCAGATACAGTTTGCCTACGAGCGCAGCAGTAATTTGTATCTGGAACTGTTTTTCTCTTCGGGAAGCCTGTCTGATTTTTTGAATAAAAACGAATATATCGAGCAGCTTTCTGCTTATCAGAAAAGGGTGCTGGATGAATATAAGGCGGCCCAGGCGGCCATGGAACAGAAGCAGACGGAATTGGAGCTTGCCAGGGAGGAGCAGGAAAAGAATAAAGAAGAACTCTCTGACATAAAGGTGCAGGTAGTGGCTGAGCAGGGCCGTGTGTCCGGGCTTGTCAGCCAGACATCCAATTCCCTGAAAGCTACGGCAAGCCAGATTTCCGAGACGGAGGCGGCGGCGCTTGCCTATGAGCAGAAGCTGAAGGAGCAGGAGGAAAATCTGACGGCTCTCAGGGCAAAGCTTGCGGAGGAGATCCGAATGTCGGAATTGGCGGCACAGTCCAGCTGGCGCGATATTTCCGAGGTGAGTTTTGCGGAGAGCGACCGGTATCTGCTTGCAAATCTGATCTATTGTGAGGCGGGGGCAGAACCCTATAGCGGCCAGGTAGCCGTGGGCTCGGTGGTTATTAACCGGGTGCTGAGTTCAGTCTATCCAGATACTGTAACGGGTGTTATTTACCAATCGGGACAGTTTTCACCGGTGGCCAGCGGCAGACTTGCGCTTGCGCTGTCGGAGGGCAGAGCGACCGCCAGCTGTTATCAGGCGGCAGATGAAGTCATGGGAGGCACCACGAACGTGGGAAACTGCGTCTATTTCAGGACGCCTATAGACGGGATCAATCCGAAATACCGGATCGGTGGACATATCTTTTATTAGGAATACATTTCTAACGGCCGCTGCAGGTCATCGAACCCGCCGTCGTAGATGATCTGCAACAGATGATTGAGAGTGAGGAGCGATTTTTTCAGCATTTCATCGCTGAGAAGGCCGGCATCCCTGGCGGTAGCCAGTTCGTCGATATCGACTACCTTTACAAAGCCGTCGGGGTAGATGATCACATCCGCCAGAAGGTCAGTGATAACATAGGTGTCGGTTTTTTCGTCATAGTCGTAATCCACGATATCGCAGTACCAGTATAAAAGACTGCCATCTTCTTTGTAGAAGCGGCTTACTTTAAACCCCTCCTCCAGATAATAGCAGGAGCATCCGTGATGGATGTCCTTGCGGGGTTTCAGAGTATTCCAGGAGGTCACGATGATCCGGTTGTCCCGGTGGAGCAGTCTGTCGTCTTTTAAAAGTACACATTCTTCCGGAATCAGCCTCCGGCGATATAAGATTGGATCTGCCATATAGATACCCTCCTGTTATTACCTATTACCGTAACACCGATGGCAGGGAAAAGTCAATCGAAATGTTCGGCAGAACTTTGGCTAGACAAAAGTACCCAAAATAGGTATAATTTTATTGTTAGGCTCAGGAAAAATGTGGCGGATCGGAAAGGCGATATTTTGAAATACAACAAAACTGTCTATCAGGCCATGATGATGATCACACAGTTTGGGATCAATATGCTGGTTCCTATCTTTCTATGCTCTTTTGTGGGAATGTTTTTGGACAGGAAGCTTGGAACCTCCGTGTGGATGGTGGCGCTTTTTTTTGTGGGAGCGCTGGCAGGGTTTACGAATGTATTCCGGTTTGCGAGGAAGATTTATGAGAAGCCGGCGAAAACGCGCAGGCGCAGTTCGGAGATGGAAAAACACGATGAAGAGAAAAATTGATCCGACCCTGCTTGAACTCTGGACGGGAATTTTGGCATACGGTGTCGTTTTTGAGATCGTGCTTTTGCTTTTTTCCAGAAAGCCCTCCTACAGTATAGGACTCTGGATCGGCGTACTCCTGGCAGTGGCGGGAGCTTTTCATATGTGGTGGTCGCTGAACCGGGGATTGGACCTGCCAGAGAAGGAGGCTGTGAAAAATCTGAGCGCGCAAAATATCATTCGATATCTTATTCTGGTGATTGTGGTGGGGGCGCTTATTTATACGGATTTTGCGAATCCGATCTTTACTTTTTGCGGGTATATGGGGATGAAGGCGTCAGCCTATTTAAACCCTCTGATCCATAGACTTATAAGTAAATCATAATAATGTGTAAAAGGAGGTGAAAGTATGGGACAGGGAATTATGCTATCTGCGGGAGCGGACATTGACTTTATGGTTCATGGCGTCTTTCCCTACACACTTTTCGGGCAGACGGTGTGGATCACGACCACGCATATCTGTGTTCTGATCGTCATGCTGGTGATCGTGGGATTCTGCATTGCTGCGAACCGCGCGATCAAGCACGCATCGGATGTTCCGGGAACGTTCCAGAACATTGCCGAGCTTGTGGTGGAGATGCTTGATAAGATGGTCGGCGGCGTTATGGGTAAATTCAGCCCACAGTTTCGCAACTACATCAGCACGATCTTTATTTTTATCCTGCTCAGCAATATTTCGGGACTGTTTGGTCTCAGACCGCCCACAGCGGATTACGGAGTGACTCTTCCGTTGGGTATTATAACCTTTACGCTGATCCACTTTAACAAGTTCAGGTATCAGAAGGTGAAAGGTGTGATTGCCGGGCTGTGCGATCCGTGGCCGATCTGGGCGCCGATCAATATCATTGGTGATGTGGCAGTGCCAATCTCATTGTCGCTGCGTCTGTTTGCAAACGTCTTATCCGGTACTGTTATGATGGCTTTGGTATATGCGCTC
>JAAUZW010000039.1:0-47718 GCA_014804385.1 Lachnospiraceae bacterium
ATGGTTGTACCGAAAATGTGGCAGGATGCCGTTGAAAATGGAACCATAGAAACATTGGCGGGGATGATGGACATGCCTCCGATGGGACTTTTGGGCGTGAGTGTCTGCAATGATGAAGAACAATGGAAATATTTTATTGCCGTTTCCAGTACAAAAGCAAGTGGTGAGTTTGAAGAATATACCGTTCCCGCGTCCACCTGGGCAATCTTTTCCGGAACGGGTACAAACCAGTCCATACAGGAATTGGAGCAGCGGATCATAACAGAGTGGCTTCCGGCCTCCGGATATGAATATGCCAACGCTCCCGACATTGAGGTTTACATAAATCCAGACCCACAGAACGCACAATATGAGGTATGGATACCCGTAGTAAAGAAAAAGGGATAACGGAGGGACTCACGGACGAGAAATTTTAATTCCCCAAAGACCAACTTGCATATTTGAAAGCCATAATATTTCAACGGCTTTAAATCCGCAATTTCGCATTAGTTCCATATTTTCCGATATCGAAATCGGGAAATAGTCCTTTCCGTACCTTTTTATGTGATCATCGCATTCTGCAAGGCTCTTTCCTTGTTTCATCTGGTATCTTTTCCACTTTTCCAAATAAACCGTTTTGCCTAAATCAGTAAAGGGGGCAAAATTTTCAAAGCTAATAAACAAACCATTATTCTCTAATGCTTCATAACATTTTTGCAGAGCCATTTTGCGCTCTTCTATACGCAAATAATGATTTACCTGTATTGATGTGATAACATTAAATTCGTTAGCATAAGCCAACTTTTTAATATTGCAAACAGAAAATTCTGCATTTTGGCACTTAAAATGCTCTTTTACATTTTTTATCATTTCATCAGAAGAATCACAAAAAACAAACCGTTCAAGTTCTAAGTTTTCAAATGCAACACTTCCCATCTTTCCAGTTCCGCAACCAATATCAAGCCATCTCACCGTATTATGATCAAATAGCTTTACTAACTCTATAACTTGTTCATAGAATTCATCATAATATGGGAGAGTTTGCTTGATTTTTCTATCATAGTCAGTCGAACTAAATGCAGATTTATTATCGTTCACGGGCTGTCACCTCTTACGCAAATTCATATTTTTACTATAATTTCATAATGAAGTCATCAAACTTTTGCCATTGATCATGCCAATCGCGCTCAAATTTTGGCTTGAAGAAATAACCGTCTCTCAAAAGAGTTGGAAGTGTTTCGCGGCACTTCTCAATCCGCTAAAAATTCCATGATATTTTCACTGATCGTATCATACNCATAATTATGAACATAGTGCGGACAATCCAGTTCTATGTACTTTCCGTTATGCACTTGAGAGACATACTCTATCGGTATTTTGCGCCATGTCNCTTTATCAAAACCGGTTCCCCCCGAACCATCTGAAATAAACAACAACATGGGAACCTGCGGAACGCCNGCTCTTTCCACTTTTTTTGCGTTTTCTTTCACTGCTTCAGCCTCATTAATCATCGTAACAGTTGCGGTGCGGCTATAAAAAACAGCTCTGTAAATATCCTTTTCCCTATCAGATAACGTGCCATGCTGTATCGCATCGCTTTCTGCAATTCCAGGTATGAAACGGGTAACTCCCATACCTGCTGCCCAGCTTGCAACACGCATGGTTGGTATGTTAATGTTCATGTTGTCATAATACTGCGGTACAGCCATATCAAGTCCAATAATCGCAGACACTTCATCAGGATATTTCTGTGCCCAGTATAATGCTTCAAGCCCTGACATAGAATGAGGGCATAANACATANGGCGCACTTAANCCTGCCGCTTCCAANGCTGCTCNNGTATCTTCCAGTATGGAGTCAATATCTCTGTCTGTATCAATCACATCACTGAATCCGTATCCAAATTTTTCTACTACTGCAACCTCATAATCATCACGCAAAAGAGAATAAAGAGATTTAAAATCCAATATCGGNCAGCAAGTCCCTCCGCCTGACAGAAATACAAGTGTTGTTTCCCCTTCTCCTTCAATGTAAACGCTCATATTNTGTCCATNCACTTCTACGATCTGTCCGAGAGGTGACCGGAGTGCGGACTCTTTTGCTAAACGGATCCTATGATTTATGTATATCAATAAGAAAAGTACAATCAAAATAACAATAATAATAGTGATAACTCTCATAATCTTCCTTCTTTTATTCATGAATCCTGCCCTTGCATAATATTGTATATTAAAATCTGCATCTTTTGTATCTCATAAATAGCATATCATGCACATATTGATTATTCAATTATTTAAATCATTCATATACCAATCAAAACATGTAAGCATCAGTGAGAAATCGAGAAATAATTAATTAAAATCTCCTTAATATGATTATACCTTCTGGCATATGAATTTTCTACNCGAATCAACTGNAGATNATGTTCTTCACAAATGGCGTTTTTCTTTTTGTCCCTGTTCATAACAACTTCACTTTCAAAATGCTCTTTACCGTCAAGTTCAATCGCCAAAATCGGCAGTTCTCGTTTGCCTTGCTTTTCATATACTACAAAGTCAAAACGTCCGTTGTAAAANAAGTCATTATAGCTCTCNTTATCCTGNAAGACATGNGCGATTGCCACCTCTTTATGTATGGTATGCCGATTCTGCGTCAGCCATATATTTTCCAGCGCATGGGTGAGATTTTCCAAAAAGGCTTCCTCGGTAACACTGCTGAAAGGCTTTACCCCTAAAGCTCTGGACGCTGCCTGCTTCGGTGTCACTTTGGATGTTCCGTTTGTCCACACATATTGCGCAAGCTCGTATAGATCATCGGCACCCTCTTTCTGGTGGAGACGATCCAAATTCTTTTTGCTGGACAATACGATCAGCTTATCTTTCGCTCTGGAAGTTGCCACGTTGATTAATTCCTTATTATTCTTAAGCCACTCATATGTACCTGCATGTGTCTGGTCCGTAATTGCCGTAGAAAACAAAATCACNTCCTTTTCGTCTCCCTGAAAAGCATGCACTGTTCCGCAGCTTACATTCGTTACCTTAGCACGTTCGAGTTCCTCCTCAATCAACTTCTTTTGATTCACAAAAGGCGTAATGACACCGATATTCTTATCTCGATTTAGCGCTGCATATTTTGCAATCTCGTAAGCCTCCGCAGGCGCTGTATTTTTATAATCCGAAAATGTCTCCTGCATATCTACATAGAGAAGCGGCTGTTCCTCTTTACTTTCTGACAGGATATTCAGACGGGAATTATAGTATTTACGATTGTTAAACCCAATAATACTCTTATGACATCGGTAATGATTATGCANAAGCGTTTCATCNCTGACTGCNTCACAGGCAAGATANGTCTTGTAAATAGAGTTNCTGCGATAATCATACTCATCAGTGATCGTATAACGCTTCTTTAATTTTTCATTCGTTATCTCATCCAACAGAATCACCGGATTAAGCTGCTGCGGATCGCCCACCAGCATAAGNCTTTCTCCACGCACGATTGGCACCAAAGACACAGCAATATTACACTGACTTGCTTCATCCATAATTACCATATCAAACATCGGTACCGGTTCCCCAAGACGATGCGCGGAAATGCATGTTGTGACAATGATAGGGAAAATCTTCTGCAGCTTTATCACATTCTCTTTTTGTCCCAGATATTTTGTAAAAGCCTCAAGCTGCTTCCCTTCCTCTTCCATCTCCAAAATTTTTTTAAGTTCCGCATTTCTGGGCGCNCCAATCTTCTTAATATATCCGGCAGAAGTATAGTAGAGATATTCTTTCAAAGTTTCAATATCTTTGTCCAAAAGCGAAATTGCCGCTTCCTCCGATACATCTCCCGTTGCTTNNATNTTANTNTTGATNTGCTCCTGCTGTCTGACTCTCAGATCTTCCTCAAACGACATCATCTGAAAAGAAGTTCCTTTTTTCTTTTCAAATTCAAGTACTCTTTCAATCGTTTCCTTACGTTCCCTTAAATCCAATAAATCTTCATATCGTTTGAGCATCTCTGACAAACGCTTTGCACGATTTTTACGGTCGTCTTTATTTCGATCCAGTGTACGCTCAAATACCTGAATATTCTTAACACTCTCGTAAAGTCTCTTCATCGTGACAAGCGCTTCTTTGACCTTCTCGTTATTTCCCAGCCGCAAAACCGGAAAGGGAATTGTCTTACCACGATATTTTATGGCAGACAACTTCTCATACACCCCGTTAATCGGATGATTATTATAGGATGCAAACAAAACCGTGCGTTCATTGAAGAACGCTGTCACAATCGTATTAATGATCGTATTTGTCTTTCCTGTGCCGGGCGGTCCCTGAATATACGCCACCGGGTATTTCATGGCATTATGAATGGCGAGTAACTGATCCATATTAATTCTCTGATTGATCAAAGTAATCGGATAAGCCGCCGTCCTTCTAGGGCGTTCCAATAAATCGCCAAAAAAAGCCCTGATCGGCACTGATNCTTCACCATTCTGATACATTTTCATAATTGACTGATACTCTTTATGCAAATCCAGCGCAACATCTGCCTCCAAGCCTATAATATAGGGCATATCATCCACATTACTGCCGCTCTGTTTCATGCGTCTCATAATACAGTCTTTGATTTTCTCCTGATTTGTTTCAAAATCAGCAAGCAGTTCATATTCCTCCCCGTCCAAAAATCTGCGGATACTCTGTTTCGTCCCCTCTATGGTAAATTCCGTACAGATCGTGATTTCATCATCAGGCCTTAATGCACACTGCTTAACATCCAGATTCAACTTGCGATAAGCCAAAACGTACAGTCCCTTAGCCATATGAATGCTTAAAACATTCATTGCCAGCTGCCTAATTTGCAGTCTGCCGTCCGCATACTCTTTTTTCTCCGTCTGGTATTGAAAATTCTTCACAATCTCCCGAAACTGTTCCGCACTCAGTTCATAAATATCACCTTTTATCTGGTCATGGTCAAGATACCGCACCAGACTGAAATCCGACTTATAGGGTACCGAGTCCAATCGGTTACACATTTCAAGATATCCAAGTATCTTCAAATTCGCAGTGTTATCAAATATGGAATTATATTTATGGGGATTTAAGTAAATATCCTTGACTAATGCTTCATTGACAGGATAAAAAGAACCTTCTATGATTCTGGTATTCTGAATGGAATCTATTTTGATTCTATCAAAAGCTTCCACCGTATATTGTCTGAGATGAAGACCTTCCACCGCCAGAGTGCGATTACGAACATCCAAATCCCGAATGCCGATCCAATACTTTGTGATCTGTTCTTCTCTGTTGCGATATTCGATACTTATCCATTTTCCCTCATGAATTGCACGAAATATATCTCGAAAAACTGCATTCATTGTTTGCCCCTTTTGCATAACCTGACGTAAAATGTAACAAAATATTTCTGACTACCATTTTACATCGTTTATCAAAATATGACAATATAAATGCAGATGATCCGTAATACTAAGATTTGTAAGGTACTCAATCCACTTGTATATTAAGTTTTCTGCATATTTTATAAAGTAACATTGCATCATTTAGTGCATTGTGATACTCACCTTTCATTTTAACTTCTAATTGTTCAGCAATTTTAGATAAACCTGGACTTCTCCTATCATTTTCGCAATTTATCCCCTGTAGAATTGCCGGTCTTACATCAATAACTTTCTCTGAGACAGCATACAAATTATATACTTTTTCTTTCTCTTTCCTGTTCCACTTAATAGAAGACCTAATCCCATCTTTATCTGCATTTCCAAATGTGAATATGTAATCTACAGAATATTTCATACATAATTCTCTAATATCCCGAAAAGCATTATTACATTTCTTTCCATGGTCAACATCACTTTGCGTAATTCCCGTTAGTTTCATACAATAATCTGTAATCGTAGTATTGTGAACTGGTTTCACAAATGATGCATATCTATTTTTGATATTATATGTATCATTACACACAATAAATCCCACAGATATAATTTTTCTCTGTGAATGCTTCATCCGTCCATCATCAATAAATTTCCCATTCTCTTGCTTGCCATCACAAGTCATCTCAATATCTAATAAACCGTAATTCAATCAACTTATCCTCCCAATATAATTGCAATCCATTAAATGTATTACTTTTCCCGAAACCATTCCAGTAATTGACGTCCTCTATCATTTATCTCTAAAAACCACTTATCGTCTGCCTTCCTTCCGGATATCGGCCGATAATCCGCCACGATCTTAAGCCCTCCTAGAATAGCATAAGGACTAATCCATTTAGCATAATATCCCTCACGCCACAAATCCGGTTGAAACCCACGCGTTAAAAGTTCTTCTTCCGATGCATCTTCTCTGGGAGGATTCGTCCAATGTCCATCATCAAAATGAATTTCCCCCTTCTCCAAAACAGGAAGAATCATCCTTGCCTTTTTCATAGATATCCGCATATAAAGATCATCCCATGCTTCATATCTCTCGGAATCATCAAAACTAAGCGCTATTTTATCTGTCGGCTTGACCCCCTCATCGATAAACTCGCAAATCAGCTCTTTTGGCAGCTTCTTCACATTAAACTCAGACTCCGGATTCTGTTTCAGCACTTTCATCAGAAAATCGGTCTTGATATACTTTATCACCTTATGAAGACCGTCCACTTGGTTCATAAACTGAATGCTTCCCACCCTTTCAATAAATCCATACGGAATCTTTTGCAGATCATCATATAACGTATTATAGTCAATCATCGTCTTCTTCAGATATTCCGCATCGTAAATATACAATAGTCCGAATAAATCCTGCTGTGCCAGATTCAGATGCAAAGTATCAATAATGGCATTCGTGTTATCATCAAACAGAAATCCCGGCCATAGATCCGGACGTTTTTTATCCTCTTCAATGATCATCTCCTTGATCAGTTTCTCTACCGGAACATTAAATACAGCAGCCAATTCCATGTATCTGCGCATTTCAATATTTGTCTTCCCGCTCTCCCAGTTCTGAACCGATACAACGGAAACACCCATCTTTTCTGCAAGTTGTTCCTGCGTCAGTCCGGCATTTATTCTGCATGTTTTAATAAATTTTCTCATATCCATCGTCCCCAGATTACCAAATATTTCCCAGCAATAAAACCAAGTTATATTTATTATTACATAAAGTTTCACTTTGTGTCAATGTGGGATAAAAAAAAGTCCCATAAACACAATGTTTACAGGACTTATCCACATCATTTATTATCTTAGAAATTTGCGATTATACAATCCCCTGTGCCTTCATAGCCTCAGCCACCTTTAAGAAGCCNGCNATATTCGCNCCAGCTACATANTCGCCTTCCTTACCGTACTTCTTGGAAGCCTCGTCCAGGCTGTGGAAGATGTTNACCATGATACCCTTTAACTTGGAATCAACCTCCTCGAAGGTCCAGGAAAGTCTCTCGGAGTTCTGGCTCATCTCCAGAGCGGATGTTGCCACACCGCCCGCATTGGAAGCCTTACCGGGGCAGAACAGCACGCCGTTCTTCTGCAGATANTCTGTTGCCTCCATTGTAGTAGGCATATTTGCACCCTCGGCAACTGCGAAGCATCCGTTCGCCACAAGTGTCTTGGCATCCTCTAAATCCAACTCGTTCTGGGTTGCACAAGGAAGGGCGATATCACACTTCACACTCCATACGCCATGCTCACCNTTCTTCTTTTCGTGATACTCTGCGTTAGGTCTCATCGCTGCATACTCTGTCAGGCGGGCACGCTTCACTTCCTTAACCTCCTGCAGGGTCGCTACNTCNATGCCGTCGGGATCATAGATCCAGCCTGTGGAATCAGAGCAGGTCACNGGCTTGCCGCCCAGCTGNATTGCNTTNTGNATCGCATAGATCGCTACATTACCNGCNCCGGAAACCGCGATGGTCTTACCNGCNATATCCTTNCCNTTNCACTTNAGCATCTCCTCTGTCAGATATAACAGACCATAGCCTGTCGCCTCTGTTCTCGCAAGGGAACCGCCGTAGGTAAGGCCCTTACCTGTCAGCACGCCCTCNTAGAGATTGCGGATTCTCTTATACTGTCCGAACATGAAACCGATCTCACGGCCGCCCACACCGATATCNCCGGCAGGCACNTCNGTATCNGCACCAATATGTTTGCAAAGCTCTGTCATAAAGCTCTGGCAGAANGCCATNACTTCTCTATCGGATTTACCCTTNGGATCNAAATCNGAACCNCCCTTACCNCCGCCGATGGGNAGNCCTGTCAGNGAATTTTTGAAAATCTGCTCGAAGCCCAGGAATTTGATAATGCCCAGNTTTACNGANGGATGGAATCTCAAACCTCCCTTGTAGGGGCCGATCGCNCTGTTAAACTGTACGCGGAAACCGTTATTNACCTGTACCTGTCCCTTGTCATCCACCCACGGAACACGGAACTGCACGATTCTCTCCGGCACTGTCANTCTCTCTAANAGNGCATCCTTTCTGTATGCCTCCTCATCCGCCTCGATCACGACACGAAGAGACTCCAAAACCTCCTTGACTGCCTGATGAAACTCCGGCTGTGCNGGATTNTTCGCTACTACTAACTCGTAAACCTCATCAACATATGACATTGCTTTATATCCTCCTTCTTGCTTGTATACATTACCACGTCTAATTATAGTATGTCATATAAAAATCCACAAGGGCGATTTAGCATATTAAAGTGTAAAAATTTNTTTCGTTTTTTTAGAAATATTGTACAATAATACCAAAATACTTGTATACACGATTGAGCGCCGGCGCGCTCAATCTAAAAAGAGCTTCGCTCTTTCCTGAATGTTTCACTCTACTGCTATTTTCAATGCCACCTAGAGATACTCCTTCAACCGCTGAATACTCTTCTNCTCAAAATCCATAAGCTCCTTTGCCAGCTCTACNGTATCATNCGCNGCCATCCCGTTATGTTTCAGGCTCTTCCACATNCTGGTGATNCCCCGGTTGCTCTCCTGGATCATCATTTCCGCCAGGTGCTCCGTACTGATGTTAAAGGCCGTGTTCGCATGAATGCTTCCCTTCAGCATCATATCTCCGATCTGACTGGCGCGGTATCCTTCTCCGTCCTGCTGCAGGATCTTATCCAGTGCTCTGTTGTGAATATCTGCATAGTGAAGAGACTGTCTGGACAGGGTCACGGAAAACTCGTCGTTTCCGATCTTATCCAGAATCGTGTCGATCGCCGTCATGCCCATCTGGGTATTTTTCTGTATCTCTTTTAAAATCATCTCATCGTCATGTTTCATGAATTTCACTCCTTTCCCTTATGAATCGCATAAGCAGATTCAGGATACTTCGTATCCTTCATTCGCGTTGCTCGTCATAAGCCTCCATAGGCAGCCCTGCATGCAAGCATGCGTTCTGTCATGTCGCCTTCTGACTCTGCTTATGCACGCAAAAACAGATGAGAGCATTCTACTCTCATCTGTTTAGTCTTTCCCTTTTATTGTGTTTTAAACAACTGTTATTCTACAACAGTTCAGCCCACGCCATTCGCAAAACGCGCTTACAGCGCTTTCCGCTGTTTCACAGCTCCTTTTGCTCATATGCGGGCGTTCCCTCAGACCATCATCCGCCTGCCAAATTCATGCAAGCATGATTTGTCAGACAAATTCGGTCTGGCTGAACTGTTATTCTACATAGTCAGACTTTACATAGGCTGTCTTTCCATTATACTTGATCTTGGTCCAGCCGTCAGCCTGTTTCATGATGACTTCCAGCTTATCACCCTCATAAGCTGTGGATATCTTCTCAGATGTCTCACTGGCGCCGGCACGGATCCTGACAGTTTCCTTGACAGTCACTGTGCCCGTGGTATCGGTAGAAGCTGTCTGCTCATTATTTTCCTGCTGCGTGGAGGTATCCTCCTCGTCATCTGCACTTGCCGTCTCTGTCTCGGAAGGCTCCAGAAAATCGCTCTTGATATAGGCCTCTTTGCCGTTATATTCTACCTTGCTCCAACCATTGCCCTTCGTCTCGAGCAGCCTGAACTCGTCTCCCACAGCCGCCTTGCCCAGCTTATCCGCCGTCTCGCTGTCAGAGGTTCTGATATTGACCACATCCGTCGTCTTAACCTTGGTCACTACCATTTCCGATTCATTAGAATCCTCTGAGTCCGTTGCATCAGGCTCCTCACTTTCTTCTGTCTCTTCGTTTCCCTCCGCACGAACCAGAGTCTCACCCACGTTTTTCTCGATCTCATCTGCAAGATTCACCAAAAAATCCGCCAGCGTCTTATCCTCAGCGATCATATCATTGTAGGCCACAGCCGCCTTATTATTGAGATCAACCACATCTTCCTGCAGCTGAACCTCCCGCATATAGTGAAGCTCGCTCTCGCTCTCCTCACCATCCTCGTTAATATACAGTTTGCCATCCTCATCCGTACAGACATAGTAGGTACGCATACCCGGAACCGGCTTATCATAATCATAAAACTTTAGATCCGCATAAACATAGACAATGTAGGTACCTTCTCTCGGCCCCGCTTTGGTATAAATCTCCAGCGGCGGATAGGACTCGATATACTTACTGGTCTCTGCCGCCCTTAAAATTTCTGTGGTATCCAGATAATACACCATCTGCGTCATGGTCTCGGTATCACCCTCCACCATCGCCGTATAGTAAGTGTTAAACAGTTCTTTGATCTCCGGTGACGCCTCCTCTAACGGCACCTGAGGCACCTCCTGTAACATTCCATCTTCTGTACTGCCCTCTTCAGAGGCAACCGCCGACTCCTCCTGCTCCACCTTGCGCCTATTCGCCTGAATCGCAATCACGATCGTAAGAGCCACGCAGAGCACCAGAATAATCGGCAGAATAATCTTAGAATATCGCATAAACCAATTTTTCAGCGATTCTAACTTCACCTTTATATTATTTGATGTTTCCATTAAACTTCCTCCATCCGCCGACCCGGAACCACAGTCCCCCCTCATCGACCTGGAACGGTACTGGCATTTTTAAAGCCACTCCCCAAGCAGCAACATCTCCCGGACAGGATTATCGCCGTCCGGGAAATATTCCCTGCTCTATGCACCCGACAGGACTCGAACCTGCATCAAAGGCGTCGGAGGCCTACGTTTTATCCATTAGACTACGGGTGCCCGTTTCGATGAACAAAATTGTTACAAATTTGTTACATCTTAGGTATCATACCACATACGGGCACACTTGTCTAGTGTTTCGGCCTAAGAAATAATTTCCTCAATTTCCGAATTCATGCGATTATAGCGATATAAACTGTAAGAAAGTACCTCCTCCGGCTCTACCTGGGTTGTGTTGACTTCTCTTACCATCTGCCTGTAAAAAGCATATTCCTGCCGGTGATCATCCGGAAGCAGCAGCACCTCATGGACGGAACTTGGCAGGATCAGAAGATCACTTTCAAACCGATCGGCAAGCACTCCGATCTGTCTGGAATACAGAAGTGCCGAGGCTCCGTAACGCTTCTCCTGATTCGTAAGCACATACATCGGCAGTTCCTCATCGTCCCTCACATGCATTCCCGTCATCTCCTGCACCAGCTCTCCCATAGAAACCAGAAGCTCCGGCATATCCCGTCTGGTATTCCGTCCGGCGATCCGATAAAGAGATTCTGCACTCTGTTTCCACATCAGCATATGCTGTCTGTTGATCGTAATATAGGCCCTTTTCGCCACCGTTTCTTCCAATGCATAATAAAAGACAACGGCAAGATCATGCCATCGGATGCAGGGGGCATCCGCCAGAAATTTTCTGTTTTCTTTGAAGCTGACCAGCTTATAAAATATCCGGTTCTTTACCCTGTCATAATCCTGAAAAAATGTCATATCCAGATCCAGCGCCATAGCCTGCTCCTCATGACAATTCATGATCCTGTCTACCAGAATGTCAAAACTCTCCCCTTCCCGATACTCCTCGTAAAGTCCCTCCAGATAAATGGTGGGAAAAATGCTGTCGCACTGCCTCGTCAAGGCAACGCCGGTCAACTCCACATCATTGTTCTTCGTCACTCTGACCACTCTGATCTCATAGGTGTCTCCCATCCTGTCCTGCAATAAGTCCACAATATGATCTACAAATGTCTGAAAATCCATATTCTCCTCTTTCCCATTCTCTCCGGGCAAAAGAAAAGACAACACAGACTCTCGTCTATATTGTCTCATGGGCCTTTCACATATATGCTCTGCTTTATACTCTGGACAGATATTCTCCTGTTCTGGTATCGATCTTGATCACTTCACCATTCTCCACAAACAGAGGCACCATAACCTTGGCACCGGTCTCCACGATGGCAGGTTTCGTTGCGCCAGTCGCCGTATCACCCTTAAAGCCCGGCTCTGTCTCCGTGATCTCCAGTTCCACAAACAAAGGCGGCTCGATTGCGAACACATTCCCGTTATAGGAACAGATCTTAACCATCTCGTTCTCTTTCACAAACTTCAGCGCATCGCCTACCGCATCCGCATTTAAAGCGATCTGATCGTAAGTCTCCGTATCCATGAAGTTGAACAGGTCGCCGTCCGAATATAAATACTGCATATCCTTTCTGTCAATACGTGCCTGAGGGAATTTCTCTGTCGGCCGGAAGCTCTTCTCCACCACACCGCCGTTAATGATGTTTTTCAGCTTCGTCCTGACAAAAGCTGCGCCCTTGCCCGGTTTTACATGCTGAAACTCAATTATCTGATAAACATTACCTTCCATCTCGACGGTAATGCCATTTCTGAAATCACCCGCTGATACCATACCGCTATCTCCTCCTACGTCTTCACAAATATAATTCTTTTCTAGTTTATACTAAAAAGTTCTATTTTTCAACCTCTTTGGCAAAAAAATCTAAGACAAAGTCGATCGCCTGCAGATAACCGTCAAGACCCTGCCCGTAAATCTGCTTGTCGCAGACCGGCGCCGTCACAGAAACCTTCCGAAACTCCTCCCGTTTTGTGATGTCAGAAATATGAATCTCCACCTTGGGCACAGTGATACTCGCCAGCGCATCCCGAATCGCATAACTGTAATGCGTAAAAGCGCCCGGATTGATCACCATACCCTCTGTGCCGTCAAAGTAAGCATCCTGGATCCGGTCGATGATCGCTCCTTCATGGTTACTCTGGAACACCTCGATGGTGCTGCCCGTTTCCTGCCCCTTTTTGGCGATCATCTGCAGCAGATAGTCATAATCCTGCGCACCGTACACACTTTTTTCCCGAATCCCCAGAAAATTAAGATTCGGCCCGTTAATTACCAATATTTTCATTTCTCATCCCTCCGTCGAAACGTTTCTTTCCCTCTCATTCACATGTTCTTCAATCTCATTTAAAATCTGTTCAAAGCTTTTGCCGTCTACGGCGATCACCACATCCGCCGCCGCCTGGTAATAGGGATCTCTCTCATTTAAAAGTGCCTGTATTTTCGCCAGCGGGTCACCCCCCTGCAGAAGCGGCCTTGTCGTGTCATCTTTCACCCTTTCGTAAATCGTCTCTCCCTTAGCCTGCAGATAAAATACCTGTCCCAACTCATGCAAAAGTGCTCTGTTTTCCTCCCGTATAGGCAGGCCGCCGCCCACCGATATGATCTGATGATTGGCACTCCCTATCAATTTTCGCAGGCAGGCTGTCTCCTTGTCACGAAAATACGCTTCGCCGTCTGCGGCAAAAATATCCGATATGGTTCTTTGCTCTTCTCTCTCAATTTCCTTGTCCGTATCTATAACCGGCCTCCGCAGGCGATAAGACAACCGAAGCCCTACCGTTGTCTTGCCGCTTCCCATAAACCCGATCAATATTACATTTCCCATGTTTCCTCGCTGCCCTTCTATCTGCTGTGTGCCAAGATCCTAAATAAAATGCTCTTTCAGCTTCTCATAAACCACTCCCGCATCCTCCTCGGACACCTCTACTCCATTCCACAATTCATAGGCAATGACCCCCTGATACAAAAGCATTTTAAGGCCGTTACAGGCATGTCCGCCATGTTCTTTCACCCGTTTCATAAAAGTAGTCTCCCAAGGGCTATAGATCAGGTCAAATCCGGTGTGGATACGGCTGTAAAAATCGTCCTCCCCGATCACCGCCTCCGATACATTCGGGTACAGCCCCACGGAAGTTCCCTGGATCGCCAGAAATTGCCGGTCGGGCAGAGTATTATAGGCCGAGAGCGCCATGGGAACGATCACCTGCCGCCCCGTGGCATCATTTACTTCCTTAGCCACCCGCTCTGCCTTATCCAATGTCCGATTCAAAAGATACACCTGTTTGGCTCCCTTGACTGCACACAGATAAGCCACCGCCCTAGATGCACCGCCGGCGCCGAGTAACAGGATCTCTTCCCCGTTGATCCGGATGCCCTCCGTCTCCATGGCACGATAGAGGCCGTCCATATCCGTATTATAGCCCTTATAGCCACCGTTTACCGACACAAGCGTGTTGACCGCGCCGATGGCCGCTGCCAGAGGATCGACCTCCTGCAGAAAGGGGATCACCTCACTTTTATAGGGCACCGTCACATTCAAGCCCAAAAGCTGCAGGGCCGCAGCGCCCTCCACGGCCGCCCCAAGTCTTCCTGTTTCCACCGGAAAAGGCACATACACCAGATTATGCCCGAACCTTTCCGCCAGCGTATTATGTATGACCGGGGATAAGGTGTGCTCCACCGGATTGCCGATCAGGCCACAGGTTCTCGTCTTACCGTCTATCTTCATGTTTTCCTCCCTGCCGGCCAAGGGATCTTGCATAAAAGAATAATACGATCCATTCCAGCCGCCTTTTTATTACGATCTGTATCTCCTCCTTGGGGTGAATCGGTTTGACTAAATAAGTCAATATCCCTGCCCGCTTCGCACCCCAGACATCTGTAAAAAGCTGATCGCCCACAAAAATCGTAGTCTCCGGGGTGGTACCCATAAGCTCCATGGCTTTCAAATACCCCTTTTTCCCTGGTTTTCCTGCCTTATAGAGATAGCGGGAATGCACCCGGTCATTAAAGCTCTTCACCCGGGGCTCTTTGTTATTGGACAAAAGAACGCTCTCAAACCCAATCCCCCGCAGCCTCTCAAAAAGAGCGATACTTCTCTCGTCCGCCGGCGCGCCGTGGGGTACCAGCGTGTTGTCTATATCAAAGATCACGCCCCGCAGACCCTTTTGGTACAACGTCTCATAATCGATCTCATATGCAGAATCCAGATATACATCCGGATAGAAGCATTTTAACAACGCCATTTTCCTGCTCCTTCGCGCCGCTTGTTCTTCTTTTGCGGCTAGTATATTGTTACCTCAGAAGCCAACACATTAAATCATTTCAGAAAAAATTACGCAACAATTCTTTGGTCGCAGACTGCCGGGTCTGCGACGCTTATATCATAACAAAACACCCTGCAGTTATGCAAGGTGTTTTTGTATGACCCGTTTACAGCGCCGTTCCAAAAAACTATCTTATTCCAGCACTTTCTTTAACTCTTCCATAAAGGTGTTGATATCCTTAAACTCTCTGTAGACTGAAGCAAATCTGACATAAGCTACCGCCTCCAGATCCTTTAACTTGTTCATGACAAGTTCTCCGATCACCTGACTGGGAATTTCCTTCTCCTCCCGGTTAAAGACCTCCGTCTCCACCTCGTCCACCAGCTGATTGATCTGATTTGCGCTGATCGGTCTTTTATGACAGGCACGCAAAACGCCGGCCTCGATCTTTGATCTGTCATAGGTCTCCCTGTTATTGTCTTTCTTAATGACGATCAGCGGAATCGTCTCTACCTTCTCGTAAGTGGTAAAACGCTTATCACACTCGTCGCAGACACGACGCCTTCTGATAGAACTGTTGTCCTCCGCCGGTCTGCTGTCGATCACTCTGGTATTCTCATGGCCGCAAAATGGGCATTTCATCCCGGATATCCTCCTTATCCCCTTTTTCCCTAAATCTCACATTTTCTCGGAGAATGCCTCTTTTGGGCATTCTCTGGTGTGAGACTTAATACTTCTCCACGAAACAGCCTCTGCTGTGAGTGGCTAGAAGTATTTCTCACATGTGAGATCTAGAACTTCTTGGCGTCTCGTCCTATGGCGAGGCGTCTTTAGAAGTTCTTCTCACATTATTATAGAGGAAAATAATCATTATGTCAACTACTTTATGGTAACCATTCTAGAGACAGATATCCACCACGATAATATCCGGTCCGATCTTTTTGATATCTTTGTAACAGATCACATAATCCGGTTCGTTCCCGAAGAATCCGCACCATTTATTCTCTCCCGGAATGATCAGTTTACAAATCTGTCCCGTGCATTCATCGAATTCAAAATCAGCCACCTTGCCAAGCCGCTCACAGTTTTTCAGGTTGATGACTTCCTTTTTCTTTAATTCCGAAAATAACATAGGAACCTCCCCGGGCTTTTTATTATCTTATGTTTCCGCCCAAAAAAGGTTCCTGTTTATTCGGTTATTGCAGCTTTATGTAGTCCGCATAGATGTAGCCGAAATCGTAGTCGTTCTCGTCCGGCAAAAGAACCTTATACCACATACCGCCTCCTACGACCTCTGTGTAGTCATAACTCTCTCCCGCCTGCGCCACCTTGATCACCTTAGTCCCCTGCGTATCCGGATTGTCTCTGACATTCACATTGGAGACAATAACAAGAGTACCGCCTTCACTCACTTCCGTGCCCGCCTCTTCATAGTTCTCTTCCGCCAACTGCTGACCGTCTTCTCCATCTTCTCCATCCTCTTCTTCTCCTTCGACCTCTTCCTCCTGCTCCCTGGCTGCCCTATCATAGTTTTTCGGCATATATCGTTGAAACAGATTAAATCCCAGAACAGCTATGATCACCAAAAGGATACAACCGACGGCAACCGTCATGATGGTGAGCACATCTACACTCTCCTCATCCTCCTCATCATCCCAGTCCTCTTCCTCCCATTCTCTGACCGGCCTTTTTTTCTGCGGCGGCGCCGCATTCGCTTTCTTTTTAGGGGCAGACCCGGCAGAAGATTTCTTTCTTGTAAAAAAATCCTCCGGAATCTCCTCCCCACAGCTTGGGCAGAACCGAGTACCCTCTCGCAGCATTTCTCCGCATTCGGGACAGCGTTTTTTTCTTATGATCCTGACACCGCACCCCGGACAAAACTGATCTGAACTCTCCAGGTGCGTGCCACATTCTGGACATACCATACCTATCACTCCTCAATCATCTTTTCATTCGTTCTGTTCTTACAATAATGTACCAAAAAACTTCTCTTTTGTAAAATCCTATCCACATTTTTTTCCTTAAGATTTTGTGAATAAATTCCCGGCAATCGCGCATCCTTGTTACCAAACGAATTACAAAGCGCCTGCCCGCGGGCAAAATCCATACGAAAGGCTGGTACAGTTATGATACAGGGCAAAGTAGAAATCTGCGGCGTGAACACTGCCAAACTGCCGCTCTTAAAAAGCACGGAAAAAGAAGAACTGTTTAAAAAGATCGAAGAGGGAGACCAGGATGCCCGCATGACCTATATCAAAGGCAATCTTCGTCTGGTCTTAAGCGTGATCAAACGCTTTCATTCCAGCAGTGAAAATGTGGATGATCTCTTTCAGATCGGCTGCGTGGGACTGATCAAAGCGATCGACAATTTTGACAGTACGCTGAACGTGAAATTCAGTACCTATGCTGTTCCCATGATTGTCGGAGAGATCCGCCGCTATCTCAGGGATGCCAACTCCATTCGGGTTTCCCGCTCTTTAAAGGACACCGCCTACAAGGCCATCTACGCCAAGGAGCATCTGACCCGCACCAATTCCAGAGAACCCTCTGTCACAGAGATTGCCACCGAGATCGGCATCCCCAAGGAAGATATTGTCTATGCACTGGATGCCATCCAAAGTCCCTTAAGTCTCTATGAACCGGTCTACACAGACGGCGGCGACACGCTCTATGTGATGGATCAGATCAGCGACAAAAAAAGCGGCGAGGAGGTCTGGGTGGAACACATCTCCCTGAGCGAAGCTATGAAAAAACTGACCAAGCGCGAGCACGAGATCATCTCCCTGCGTTTCTTCGAGGGGAAGACCCAGATGGAGGTCGCCGAGAAAATTGGTATTTCTCAGGCTCAGGTCTCCCGTCTGGAAAAAAACGCTTTAAAGACCATGCGGCTCTATCTGACCGCATAATAAAGAGCCGGAGGTATTTCCCGGCTCTTTGTCATATCAGTTGAATTTCGCAATATCAAAAGTGATCGTAATATCTTTTTCGCCATAGAGCTTAAAATAGTTCTGTATGATACGGTCCGTCACCACGCGCACATTTTCTCTTCCCGTTCCCAAAAGCACCACCAAAAACTGAGAACTGCTGTATCTGGCGCCCACATCCACGCCGCGCAGAGACTTACAAATAGCCTGTTCCATACACTGCATGGCCATCTCCATGCGCTCCAGCTGTACATCTGCGCCGTTTGACGAAAACAATGTGAAGAGCAAAAGCTGTGTCTCCTTTTTATTTCGTTCTGACATATGTGTCACGAAATCATAAACGTGGTTAAAGTCGCTGTAATCCACCTGGAACGCACCCTGATAAGTCTCCTGATTCTTGATGGCATTCATGATCTTATACAGATCACCCTGAGACTGTTCAGGTGTCCGTAAAATCCCGGTTTTCTGGTAGAATCCATATTGCTGCCCGGGATTTTGTTTTACCAGATAGAGTGCCTTATCGGCCCGCCTATAAAGCTCCTCAAACTCTCTGGCGCCCGTACCCGATATACTGATACCCACAGAGAGTTCGGCGTCCTTAAGTACCTCCACCTCCTTCTGCTTCTCTGCATAAGCGGCAAGAAGCTGCTTCACTCTTTCCCTGACAATCTCCTCGTCGGTTATGCCTGCCAGATAATATAAAAACTCATCTCCGCCGGTTCTGCAGACCAGATCATTTCCGCATACCTCCCGCAGAACATCAGCAACCACCTTCAAAGCGTAATCTCCCATCAGATGCCCATGAACATCGTTGATCTGGCGGAAATGATTCAGATCTATGAGCATCAGGGTTCCCCCTTCTGCCCTCAGGCCTTCGGAGATATCGGCCTCTCCCTTTCGTTTACTCAAAAGACCTGTCAGATAATCAACCGGCGATTCCCGGATATCCTCGTCTCCCATCGTAATACCCACGATCTTACGATTGTCAAAGATTGGTGCCGCCATATCCTCCTCCGGCATCCACACCTTCGCCAGGGCACCTTCCCGGATCAACTGTACAAAAATATCGACAAGTTCTGGATCCCACTGGGTTCCTTTCCCCTTTTCCAGTTCTGCCATGACAACTTCGTCATTCAGCCTCCTGCGATAAACCCGGTTGCTGGTCATGGCGTCATAGGAATCCACCAGACCGATCACCCGTGCCACCAGAGGAATGGATTCTCCCTTAAGCCCCTCCGGATAACCCTTACCATCGTATCTTTCGTGATGGTATTTTGCGCCCACACTGATATTGGGAAAGGTCTTAAAATCATTTAAAATCTCCGCACCCACCAGTGTATGCCCCCTGATCAGCCGAAACTCCAGATCTGTCAGCCTGAAAGGCTTATTGAGCACAGCGTCCGGAACCCCGATCTTTCCCACATCATGAAGCATCGCCACATAATAAATATTCTGAATCTCCTCCTCCGGCCAGCCCAGCCGCTGTGCCAGAAGTTCAGAATATGCCGCCACCCGCATGGAATGTCCCTTGGTGTAATCATCCTTGGCATCCACCGTATTGGCCACCGTCATGATNGCCTGGATCGTNACNCGCTCCATCTCCTTCGTCTTTTCGTCCAGCCTGCGCTGCANNTCTTTNCGATAGCCATCCAGCTCTATCGTNCTTTTTGTNCGGCTTAACAGGATATTNGGCTCAAAGGGCTTGGAGATATANTCGTTCGCNCCTACGCGGAANCACTCGATNTCCGTCTCNGCACTGCGGTCNGCCGTCAGAAAGATCACNGGTATTTTTTTCCAGCGCNNATNNTTCNGCAGNGTNTCCATCACCTCAAANCCGCCNATNTCCGGCATATTGATGTCTAAAAGGATCAGGTCCGGCGTNTGCCGCTCCAGATATTTGTATGCCTGNCTTCCTGAATTTACAGCCACCACCTTNTATTCNCTNTCCAAAAGNTTCTGTGCCGTGGCCAGTGTCAATCTGTCNTCATCGACGATCAAAATAATTTTTTTCATTTGTCCCCCAAATCNGTCCCTGAATNCCGTANTTTTTTCCATTATACGCTTAACCNATATAAAAAGCAAACAAATATAGNTTCAAGGTACTTGAATCGATGCAAGGNACTTGAANCGGTTCAAGTATCCTTGCTCATTTCTTTCTTAAGCCTCCTCATGATCTTTTTCTCAAGCCGTGAAATGTAAGATTGTGAAATTCCTAACAATTCCGCCACTTCTTTCTGAGTCAGCTCCTTCCCATCCGCNTTGCCGATACCNAACCGCAGCCGNATGATCGTCTGNTCCCGCTCNGACAGCTTTGCGATNGCCCGGATCAGNAGTTTTTTCTCCACCTCATTTTCCAGATCCTTGTAGATCACNTCCTCNTCCGTCCCCANNATATCCGANAGCANCAGCTCATTNCCGTCCCAATCCACATTCAGCGGCTCGTCGATNGAGACCTCCATCCGATGCTTGTTATTTCTTCTGAGGTACATTAAGATTTCATTCTCAATACAGCGGGAAGCATAAGTTGCCAGCTTAATGTTCTTTTCCGGGTTAAAGGTGTTGATGGACTTGATCAGTCCGATGGTCCCTATGGAGATCAGATCCTCCACACCCACTCCCGTATTGTCAAACTTCTTNGCTATGTACACCACCAGTCTTAAGTTATGCTCTATCAGAATCGATTTTGCCTCATCCTCATACTCTGTTCCCAGATCACCNATGATCTCTGTTTCCCTGTCGCTCTCGAGGGGCGGCGGCAGCACCTCTGCCCCTCCTATGTAATGAATATCTCCCTGTCTGGCCATCAGGAATTTCGGTTCCCTGTGCACCATCTTAAATTGAACCTTACCGGGAATTGCCACTTTTAAAACCATTCTTCTTCCTCCTAGNTTTCTAATAANCCAGGGTGTAATATCATNTGATAGGCGCTATCCTCNGATATGCCCGCATCACAAATCGCAACTATGATNTGTTCTCTCACAAGNNCTTCTCCCGCCTCCTCGATCCGCATCCCGGGAAGCTCATAGGCGGAAAGNATNCCGTTTCGCCGCCCCACGCTGTGATAGGGAATCGCATGGTATTTTTCCTCCACCAAACAGGGAGCTAAACACCTGGCAATCTGCTTGCTGATCAGACTCACCGGAGCTCCGCTTATAGGATCCGTCAGATGATTCCCTGTATCCACCAGCGCCTGCACCCGGATCTCCTGTCCCGGCGATGGCGCATAGAGACACACTGTCCGCAGAGTATCCGCTCTCTTTCTCATAAGCCTGCCTATCAGGAGTCTAAGGATCCCATAGGCCAGGGTAGCCGCTGTCAAGCTCAAAAAAAGACTGCCCCTCCCCTTCATAATGAATCTTAAGCGGTTCAGAATCCATATCATGGCNCTGCCGAAAAAAAAGCCTGCAGCCGCCATCGCCAGGGATGCCCGNAAAAGACTGCGCACACCATATATCCGATAGGTGANACACATCATACACATACTGACAGGCAANGCNCCGAGTAAAAGTCTGCCTCCCACCGTAAATATCGGNAACATAAGAAACAGACANCTCATCCCGGCTCCCACTACNGCCCCCAGCCATTTTTTCCGACGCGTGGCAGTACGNCGTAAAAGCTGTCCGGCCAGAGACAACAGATACAGATCCGTTATCATCTGCAGGATAAAAACACTGTCAATATATAATTTGTAATACACATTACACCTCCGTATTTCCCCTCCATTATAAGAAAAANAGGNTGCATATTCTGTCGCAATCAGGGAGCATTTCCTTTATTTTTCCAGACAGATANCAACAAAAAACCACAGGATANTCTCCTGTGGTTNTCNTCTTCCCTTCGGGAAATCTCTTATTATTTTCTAAGGAAGCTGGGGATATCCANNGACTTCTCCTCCACCGAGCTCTTGATATCGTTTGTCTTCTGGATGCCGATNGNCTTTAAACCGGGCTGNCCCTTAGGCTGTCCACCCTGCTGTCCGACCATGGGCTGTTTCAGACCTACGCCCGGCGTTGTGAACCCGCCAAGACCTACGCCCGTCCCCGCCGGTTTCCCCTGCAGAGAGGTAGGGGTTATGTATCCGCTCTTAAAGCCAAGNCCGCCCTGTCTTGCNGCTTTCTCCTCNATTCCCGTAGCGATNATGGTCACNTTACAGGTATCGGTCATACTGGAGTCATACATCGCACCGAAGATGATGTTCACCTCATCTCCCGTGAGCGCTCTCACATAATCGGAAGCATCNGAAGCATCTGCNANCGAGATATCTCCGGAAACGTTGATGATCACATGCGTAGCTCCCGTGATCGTNGTCTCGAGCAGNGGACTCTCCACNGCCATCTTCGCCGCCTCAGTCGCCTTGTCATCCCCCTTACCGGTACCTATACCGATATGNGCGATACCCTTGTCCTTCATGACNGTCTGCACATCCGCAAAGTCCAGATTGATGATCGCCGGCATATTGATCAGGTCCGTAATGCCCTGCACNGCCTGCTGCANNACNTCATCCGCCTTCTTTAAGGCTTCCGGCATCGTNGTNCGCCTGTCCACGATCTCCAGCAGTTTATCATTAGGGATCACGATCAACGTGTCCACATTGTCCTTAATCTTCTCGATACCGGAGAGGGCGTTAGCCATACGCGTCTTCGCCTCGAACCGGAAAGGCTTCGTCACCACGCCGACTGTCAGGATACCCATATCCTTCGCCAGCTTGGCCACCACCGGAGCCGCGCCCGTACCGGTACCGCCGCCCATACCGCAGGTGACAAACACCATGTCCGCACCCTTCAGAGCCTGCGTCACTTCCTCCGCGCTCTCCTCCGCCGCTTTTTCACCGATCTCCGGCTTCGCTCCCGCGCCGAGTCCCTTCGTCAGCTTCTCACCGATCTGTAACAATCTGGTCGCCCGGCAGAGCTGCAGCGCCTGCTTATCCGTATTGATCCCGATAAACTCCACNCCGTCTATCTCTTCGTCTATCATTCTATTTACAGCGTTATTTCCCGCACCGCCAACACCGACTACAATAATCTTCGCCGCGGCTTCCGCTTCATTCGACTTAATCTCCAGCAAGGTGCTTCCTCCTCCTACTCCCAAATACTCCGAATAAACTCATATAGTTTATCATATAATTATTTTCCAAACTTCGCAACCTATTTTTTTCTTTTTTATCACGATTTATAACATCGCGCAGTCTGGTAAGTCATCCTAATCCTGCTCAAAACTGTAGGTTTTAATGTCCTCACTGTATTCCCGCATATCCAAAGTACCACTTTTTCCCAACAGGCTGGGCAGTATGTATTGCAGCTTCTGGATTTTTTCGTCTATATCCTCATTCTCTCCCAACGCCACCTTCACTTCCCCGAAATACAGCGTCACCTGATAGGAGCTGTCAAAGTAGATCCTGTCCGCCACAAGCGAATACTTAGCAAGCTGCTGGGTGATATTCAGGATCTCATCAAACACTTCAGGCTCGTCCACCGGCAGCGGCTCATGCAGGATCACATGATCGAAGGCAAGTCCCGTTACCTGCGGNACACCCGCTGTCTGCTCCTCAGAGGTTTCCACCACGATGCCATCCTTATCAAAGTACACGCAGCGCCCCAGATACATCACATACCCTGCCAAAGCTTTTTCATACACGGTAATACGGATCGTATCTTTCGCCTCGATGGAGACATCCATAGTTTCTACAAAGGGCACATCATCGATACCCTTATCTCGATACTTCATGGTCAGGAAGATCGAATTGTCTCCAAATCTCCCTCCCATGACCATGTCCTTGATTTCTTCGCTGGTATAGTGGACATTGCCCTCCACATGAACTGTTGTCACCTTATAGTTATTTTCAATATAGAGATAACAGGCGGTCACAAGAAAAAACAGGACCAGAAGGATCGAAACAAGGATAACCGCCCGCTTAGATTTTCCGAAGCGCAGCTTCTCCTGTGTTTCCCTCTTCTGCCTTTTTTTCTTTTTTCTCGGTTCCCGTACCGTCTCCTCACTCTTTACAAGGCGCAGATTCGGATTCCTCTTTTTCACTTTTTTGGTCGGTTTTTTACTGCTCATCTACAAACCTCATCCTTGTTTACGCCAGTTCTATGGCCGCGCCCAGCTCTCGCAGACTCATGGTGATATCCTCATACCCCCGGTCTATATAATGGCGGTTTCTCACAATACCGGTACCCTCCGCCGCCAGAGACGCCACCACCAACGCCGCTCCGCCCCGCAGCTCCTTCGCCTCCACGATCGTATTACGAAGCGGGCCGTTGTCCCGAACATAAGCCCGGTTTTCAGATATCCTGATATCGGCCCCCATCTTCTCAAGCTCCGATACAATGCGGAACCGGTTCTCAAACACGGTCTCCTCGATCCATCCCTCCTGCCCCGCAGACGCCATCACCGCCATAAAAAGCGACTGCAGATCCGTGGGAAATCCCGGATAAACCGCTGTCACCAGTCCTTCCTTTATCTTTTCACAGGCACGGCCCTCCACCAGAAGGCCATCCGGTGCAGTATCAACCCTTACTCCCAGGGCTCTGGCAGTATCGATCACACTCTCCATATGCCGGCACGGTGCATCATTCAAAAATATACTTCCTCCCGTACACAAGCANGCTGCCAGATAAGTNCCCGCCACAATCCGGTCCGCCGGCACTCGAAACCGCACCGGATGCAGCTTCTCCACGCCTCTGATCACCAAACGGTCTGTGCCCACACCGCTGATCTTTCCTCCGGCGCTGATCAAAAACTCGCACAATGCCTGTATCTCCGGTTCTCTGGCCGCGGGGTGAATGANNGTCTCTCCCTCCGCCAGTACTGCTGCCAGAATCAGGTTCTCCGTCACGCCTACNCTGACAAAGGGAAGCTCCTGCAGGGCCCCGCGAAGCCGCCCGGTTCTGGCACAGAATCCCTCCTGATCCTCCGTGATCTCCACTCCCATACGCCGCAGCGCATGCAGATGCAGNTCTATGGGACGTTTCCCGATCACGCAGCCGCCCGGATACTCCATATCTACAGCGCCCGTGCGTGCCAAAAGCGCGCCCAAAAGCATGATGGAGGAACGCATGACGCCCACAGAATCCGCNGGCATATCTCCCTCCGCCAACCGTCCCGTGTCGATGCGGAGCAGATCTTTTTCTCTGACCACCAGACAGCCCAGGCTCTCCAGCAGCCGCAGCATATGATATACATCCGAAATGTCCGGACAATTCTCTATCTCACAGGTGCCGTCTATCAAAAGCGTCGCCGCCAAAATCGGCAGCGATGCGTTCTTTGACCCTTGTATCTTCGTCTGTCCCGAAAGACTTTTTCCACCATAGATACGAACAGCGTCCATAAACTTACCTCTATCTCTATTTATGACCTATTCTATCTATATGGATTTTCGACAAAAAATTATCTTGTCCTCATAAATCTTTTAACCGTATCCCCTTCGCCACGCTTAGGGTAAGCCCTATTTCTATCAGAAGAAACATGACTGACGACCCTCCATAGCTGATGAACGGCAGGGAAATTCCTGTATTCGGGATTGTGTTTGTGACCACCGCAATATTCAGGATGACCTGGACTGCGATATGCCCCAGCACACCCACCACCAGAAGCGCCCCATAGAGATCCGCCGCATTATTGGCAATGATCATCAGCCGCCAGATCAGCATCAGAAACAGGACAATGACCGCGATGCCGCCAAACAGCCCCAGCTCCTCACAGATGATGGAAAAGATCATATCATTCTGCGCCTCCGGCAGGAAACCGCGCTTTTGCATACTCTCTCCCAATCCCTTGCCCAGCACGCCGCCGCTGCCGATGGCATAGAGCGCCTGTAAGGTCTGAAAGCCGGTGTCGCTGGCATATGCCTCCGGATCCAGCCATGCCAAAACGCGGGCTCCCCGGAAGTTAAGATCATCCACATGTGCTTCCGCCGTCTGTACCACATAAAATACTGCCGCCGCTGCCACGGCTATCACTGCAGCTCCCAGAAAAAAAAANCTCTTGTAGTCCGGGCAGGACACAAACAACATCAGAACGGCGATCGCCATGACAATGATTGCCGAACTCAGATTGTTGGTGATCTGCCACAGCATGACTGCCACCGGCGCAGGAGACAGCAATACGAGAAAGAACCCCTTGTTGGTTCGAATCCCCTTTCCCAGCTTACAGATCAGACTTGACAAAAACAGGATCATACCCAGTTTCGCCACCTCCGCCACCTGCAGAGAGATCGGCCCTATGTAAAGCCAGCGCGTAGCGCCGCCGGAACTGTAACCGAAGGGAATGATCAACAGGATGAGCACCACGGAGCCNAGGTAAGCCAGCACCGCAAATCTTTCCCAGAAATGATAGGGNATGTTGGCTACCACCATCATCATNACCAGNCCCAGGATAGACGCAAACAGCTGCTGTCTTAAGTATCTCGTGGAATCTCCCAGCTTCAGATTCGCCTCATAAGAGCTTGACGAAAACACCATGACCATACCGAAGCCCACAAGAAACAGCACAATAAACAACAGGCTGTAGTCCATGAAGCTCTCACCTTTTTGTTGTCTTCTGCGGGAAGCATTTCTCTGTGCCACTTACTCCTTCTCCTCCATTTGACATACCATCTCTTTAAACCGCTGTCCTCTGACCTCATAATTGGGGAACATTCCCCAGCTCGCACAGGCCGGTGACAGTAACACCGCATCCCCCGGCTTCGCCTTCTCCACGCAGACCGCAAACGCCTCCTCAAAGGTATCTGCCAGCACGATATCCTGCATACCATGTTTTCTTGCGCACTCCGCGATTCTTTCTCTCGTCTGTCCGATCAATACCAGACACTTGACTTTGCCGTCAAAAGCCTCTATCCACTCATCGTATTCGCTCTGCTTATCATAACCGCCGCCGATCAGCACTGTGGGCCGGTCCATGGCACGAATCCCCTGGATCGCCGCGTCCGGATTGGTCCCCTTGGAATCGTTATAATAGTCCACGCCACGCTTCGTCGCCACGAACTCGATCCTGTGTTCCACCGGATGAAAGGCGCGGATTACCGACAGGATCTCTTCCATGGGCACACCGCAGGAGAGTGTGATCGCCATCGCCGCCATCACATTCTCCACATTGCAGATCCCTACAAGCTTCATATCGTGAATGTTCATAAGCCTTTCGCTCACACCATTTTTTGCCTGAAAGATCTCTTCTCCTTCCAGATAAAAGCCTTCCTCCAGCCTTCTCTCAGAGGAAAACCACACCACCCGCGCCGGGCACCGCTCTCCGAAGGCTCTTGTATAGGAATTTTCATAATTAAGTACACATACCTCAGCCTGTGTCTGATTCTTACAGACAGCCTCCTTGGCCGCCGCATAATTTTCCATGGTATGATGGCGGTTTAAATGATCCGGCGTGATGTTCAGAATCGCGGATACCTGCGGCTTAAACCGCTCTATGGTCTCTAGCTGAAAACTGCTGATCTCCGCCACCGTCACCGTCTCCTCCGTAGCGTCGAGCGCCGTCAGCGTATAGGGATTCCCTATGTTTCCCACCACATCCACATCCTTGCAGTGAGCTGCCATGATCTCACCTACCAGGGTAGTGGTGGTGGTCTTTCCGTTCGTTCCCGTGATGGCGATCACCGTCCCCTTCCCCAATTCATAGGCAAGCTCGATCTCTCCCCAGATCTTTATGCCCCGTTTTCTGAACTCCTCCACCAAAGCCGTGTCCGTCGGCACGCCCGGGCTCAGCACCACCAGCTCTACGCTGGCCTTCTCTTTCTCCGGTAAAGCGCCGATCACAATGTCCGCTTCGATGCCCGGCCTGAGCTTCGCCCGCACATCCTCTATGTTCAACTTTTCGTTTTCATCAAACAAAAGCGCTCTGGCTCCCGCATGGTGCAGCGCCTCCACGGCGCCGATCCCGCTGATGCCGGAGCCTACCACCAGCACTCTCTTCTCTTTTAAATCCATAACCTTAACCATGCCTTTCCGCATACAAAAATCTGTGCGTTTTCCTCAAATACCCATCAATGCCACCAGACACAGCAGCGCTGTCACAATGGAAAACACCGCCACCACCCGCGTCTCCGACCACCCGCACAACTCAAAATGATGGTGGATCGGCGCCATCTTAAAGATCCGCTTGCCGCCGGTCAGTTTAAAATAGGACACCTGCAGAATCACCGACATTACTTCTGCAAGATAGATAAAACCTACGATGGCGATATAGATCGGCATCTGCATCATATAAGCCGCCGCCGCCACGAAACCACCCAGCGCCAGGGAACCCGTATCCCCCATAAAGACGCTTGCCGGATGCACATTAAACAAAAGAAAGCCCAAAAGCGCTCCCACCACGGCGCAGGTGATCGGCTCGATCCCGCTGTCCGTCCCGATCGCCACCACAGTGAAAAAGGTCGCCACCAGCACCGTCACAGAGCTTGCCAGACCATCCAGACCGTCCGTAAAGTTCGTACCGTTTACCGTGCCGATCACGATAAAAAATAAAATAGGGATATTCAGCCATCCAAAGTCCAGATAGACGCCGTCCATAAAGGGCACCTGCATTGCCAGAGACACATCCGTATAGCGCTGCAGATAAAAGACAAAGATTCCCGTCACCAGAATCTGCAGAGCAAACTTCTGCCATGCCCGAAGTCCCATGGAGCGTTTTAATACCACCTTGATATAATCATCCAGAAATCCCACCAGGCCAAAGCCCAGCGTGAGAAACAGCACCGGAATGATCCCCGGATAGTCCCGCACAAAAAGAAGGGAAGTGATCACTACGCTGATCAGAATCAGGATACCTCCCATCGTGGGGGTGCCGTTTTTTTTCAGATGGCTCTCCGGTCCCTCCGTCCGCTCCGTCTGTCCTACCTTGAGACGCCTCAAAAAAGGAATCACCACCGGCCCCAGCAGAACGCTGATCGCAAAAGATACCATCACCGCAATTAAGATCGTGCTATTCATCATTCCTCCACATACCTCTGACTTAGGTTCAGCACGCGCCATTCGCAAAATCGCGTTGCTGATCATGCAAGCATTTCTGACTTTTACTCGCAAACCCGCGCTTACGCGCTTCCTGTCCGATTCCATCGGACGTTTGCTCGTTAATGCCACAGGAAAAATAAATGTCTGCTTCGCAGCCGCTTATTTTTCCTATGTGGCTATTATATTACTTTTTTTCCAAATAGGGAAGGATATTCTCAAAGAGCTGCCTGACCACCGGTGCCGCNATCTGACCCCCATAATAGGTTCCCTGGGGATTATGAATGACCGCCAGCGCCATAACCTGCGGATCATCCGCCGGCGCAAATCCCAGAAAAGAAGCAATGTACTTGCCGCTCCCGCGTGGCAGAGTCTGGCTGGTCGCTGTCTTGCCGCCCACGCGGTATCCCTCCACCGCGCCATTTCTACCGCTGCCATCCGCTACCACCTGCTCCAGAATATAGCGCATGGTCTCCGAGGTCTCCTCCGAAACCACATCCTCTCTCACGGGATAACTGAACACCTCGGCGTTCCCACCGTCTGCCTCCACCGCTTTCACGGCAAAGTGGGGTGTGATACGCCTGCCGCCGTTTACGATGGAGGCCGCCGTTGTGGCCAGCTGGATCGGTGTGATTTGAAAAGACTGTCCGAAAGAGATCGTTGCCAGCTCCACAGGACCGATATTCTCCATCTTGTGCATGATCGTGCCGGCCTCCCCCGGCAGATCGATCCCCGTCTTATCCAACAGCCCAAACTGCCTGAAATAAGAGTAATACCGCTCCACGCCGATCCGAAGTCCCACCGTGATAAAGACCGGATTACAGGAATTCATGGTACCCTGCACAAAATCCTCCGCGCCATGACCGCCCACCTTATGACAGCGGATCTTCCGATCCTCCACCATGATAAAGCCGGGGCAGTTAAAGGTATCCGTGGGCTTCACCGCACCGGACTCCAGTCCCGCCGCAGCCGTGATGATCTTAAAGGTAGAGCCCGGCTCATAGGTATCGTTGATGCACCCGTTTCTCCACATACTGTTTAAAAGCTCCTGCCGCTTCGTTTCAGAAAAAGCCATGGCGTCCATGCCGTCTAAAAGTGTGTAGGGATTGTTCAAGTCGAACTCCGGCACATCCACCATTGCCAAAATCTCGCCGTTTTGCGGATTCATAACCAGAATGGATACCCGATCCGCNTCCTTGGTCTCCATGGTCTGCATGGCAAGCTGGGTGGCATAACTTTGGATATTGATATCCAGACTGATGTAGAGATCGCGTCCGCTTACCGGCTCCACTCTCTCCTCNCCCTCCTCATCCTGNTCCACTCCCGTGGCATCNGTCACCGTTAAGATCGTTCCCGCTTCTCCCTTCAGATATTCCTCATAGACTACTTCCAGCCCAATGATTCCCTGATTGTCCCCTCCGGTAAATCCCAGCGCCTTGGAAGCCAGTGTATCATAGGGATAATATCGTTTATAATCTTCATCCACCTTGACCCCGTCAAGCCCTCTTGCCCTGATGGCGTCCCCTGTCGCTTTGTCCACATTGCTTTTGATTTTCTCTATGGATGAGTATTTCTCTACCCGTTTCCTGACATACTCCTCTGACAGACCCAGCTCCTTTGCCAAAACGGCAGTTACTTCATCCGCATTCGTGATCTGACTGTGGATCACCGAAACAGTGCAGACCGTTTTGTTATCTGCAAGAATCTTGCCGTTTCTGTCTATGATGCGTCCTCTGGCCGCCTTGATACTCCGTTCTCTCTCATGAAGCTGTCTCGCCTTCATCGTATAATATTCGGACTGAAATACCATCAGATAGACAAGTCTGCCCGCAAGCCCAAAAAGCACCAGAGCACACAGGAAAAAAATGGTCACCGTCTTGCTCCTGTGGTAAGTCTTATGATCCATAAAGAAAACCTCACAAAAAGGTATTAATATAATCTATTATCCTTTTTATAAGGTTATTCTCTCTTTACGCTATTCTATTCCTTACGGTGCACCTTTCGGCGCGGACTCATCGTCCGTCCCCTGCGGCGGCGTTGATCCTTCTCCCACCAGACTGTCGCCGCCCACCACGGTGCCAAGCTGAGGATCCAGATACTCGCCTGTATCGGGATCCACCAGATAGCCGGTCGCCGGATCCATAGGAAAGCTCTTCCACGTCTCATCGGGCTCTTCTTCCGGCGATTCTTCTGCGNCTTCCCCTCCTTCCGAAGGCTCTTCGGTTTCCCCGGCTTCCTCCGNTTCTACCGGATTGCCCTCCTCGTCAAGCTCTCCCTCGGCCTCTGTACCCTGGGGCGTTCTGATCTGAATCTGCAGTTCTTCCAGNTCCTCCCGCTCCTTATCNCTNAGCTCCTCCGTCATGAANATATTCAGATAGGGCAGNACCTCNGTCAANACCTTCTTGACGATTCTGGTCGCATACTTGGCGTCATCCTGCTGTGCCACGTTGGGCCTGTCCACCACCACATAGATTGCGATCTGGGGATCATCCGCCGGCGCGTAACCCATGAAGGAAACCACATATTCATTGTTNCCACGGGGCAGCGTCTCCGCCGTTCCCGTCTTACCGCCGATCATATATCCCGCCGGGCGAGCCGTCTTACCGGTACCGTTCTCTCCGGTCACCACCGTATTACAAAATTCAATGATCGTATCGCTGGTGGATCGGGATATGGTCTGTTTTAGGACTCTGGGCTCGATATTTTCGATGGTAGCGCCATCAGCCGTCGTGATCCGGCTCACCACGTGAGGTGCATAATAATTGCCGCCGTTGATCAGAGAGCAGAAGCCCGCGATCGTCTGAATCATNGTAGCGTTAAAGCTCTGCCCGAAAGAATTGGTGGCAAGGTCTGTCATGCCGATGGTATTTTTATTGTAGACCATACTGGCTGTGCGCGCTTCTCCTGCCAAATCAATATTTGTCTTTANGCCAAANCCNAAGGTATGCTGGTAATCCACAAACGTATTCTTGCCCATCGCAAAGGCTACATTCATCAACACCACATTACAGGAGCGCTCAACGCCTTCCTGTACCGTGAGTCGGCCATCCCCGAACTTCTGGTGGCATTTAATGTCATGATCTCCCACATGGAGCTTTCCCTCGCATAGATANGTCTCGTTGCCGGTGATGGACCCGCTCTCAATAGCCGCCGCCACCGTGAAAGGCTTCGCCACAGATCCCGGCTCATAGGAATCCACGATACAGAAATTTTTCCAGAGCGCATTCAAATGCTGATACATGACCTCGTCATTCATCCCCGCTATGGCTTCCTCGGTCACGCTCTCCGCCGGACTCACCTTCTTGCCGTCCTTGTCAAGCAAGGGCATCCCCAGCAGATTCTCCGTATTCCTGACATCGTTTAAATCAAAATTGGGATAGCTTGCCATAGCCAGCACATTGCCCGTATCCACCTCCATGATGATACAGCCGATATTCTGCGCCCCGTTGCCGGGTCTTGCGCCATCCTTGTACTCCTCGTTAAACTCCCGCAGATATTTCTCCACGATCGTCTGAATGTTCGCGTCTATGGTAGTCTGAATGTTATTCCCGTCTATGGCGGCTATAGTAGTTCTCTCCAGCGTCGAATCATCGTTCAGATAGCCGTACACCCGCCCGTTGGTACCGCTTAAGGTCTCGTTATAATACTCCTCCANNCCATAGGTNCCCGTGTTGTCGTTCGTGGTAAAGCCAATCAGATCACAGGCAAGCCGNCCGTTNGGATACTCNCNCTTATACTCGTCTTCAAACCAGACTCCCTTGATATTCCTTCCTTTCTTTACCTTCTTGCCCTCTTCCTCCTCCTCTTCCTCACAGAACTCCTCAAAGGCGGTTTTTTGCTCATANTCCACCCGCTTTGCCATCACATAATAGGANGANTCCGGGTGNGAAGCGATATATGCCCTTACCGTGCCGGAATCAATATCAAAAAAACGGTTCANGGCGCTTAAGGTCGGCTCCAGATACTCCTCCTTGCGAAGCAGGAGCTTCGTATCCAGAATCACGTTATAGACCTTATTGCTCACCGCCAGAACCGTGCCGTTGGCATCCAGAATCTCACCACGTTTAAAAGGTATTATCGCGGAGTCNTACTCCTGATGCGACAATACCTGTTTTTTATACTCCTCGCCGTTGTCCCTGTTGATCAGAAACAATCTGACNCTGAGTCCCACAAAAGCCAGCAGGATAAAGAANAACAGNACCACCAGCTTTTTCTGCATTTTTATTGTAAATCTCAGTACGGATTTTCCTCTTCTTCTCTGATCGTTCAAAAAACCACCTACTTATTCCGCCTTCGGGATCTCAGCCATCTGCTTCACATAGTCACTGTTTTCGCTGGTAAAGGAAATGATCTGTCCCTCCTGTGCGTACTGCATACCAAGCTCCTGAATCGCGACCCGTCTGATCTCTTCCAGGTCCACACTGCTTGAAATTCTGCTGTAATTTTCTTCATTTGCAACCTTTAGATCATTCAACTGGCTCTCCAGTCTGGAAATGTTTTTCACACTGTTTGTGATATCCGACTGTAACCCTATATAGTATACCAGAATCATACCGCAGGCCGCAAGAGCAGCNCCNAAAAACAATACATAACCGGCGCTCATGTGCTTTGCGCGCTCCCTGTTCTTTCTGATCCTGTTATTGACTTTTTTCTTCGGTCTTTCGGNGATCTCCTGTTCCTGCTGCAGATTCCTCACCGTATTGCCATGCACATAATATCTGTTTTGCCGTGTTGCCGCCATCTCCCTCAATACCCCTCATGTTTCTTTACTAGACTTCTTTTTTCATAAACACACGCAGTTTTGCGCTTTTTGCTCTCTTATTCTCCGCCATCTCCTGCTCCGATGGCAAAATAGGTTTTCTCGTGATCACCTTTCCTCTGGATACCTGTCCACACACACATACCGGAAAATCCGGCGGACAGGTGCAGGGATTTTCATTTTGCCGAAAAGCCGATTTCACGATCCGATCCTCCAGCGAGTGGAAAGTGATGACGCAGAGCCGTCCGCCGGGAGCCAGAAGCCCGATCAGTGCATCCAGAGAACTTTTCAAAACTTCCAACTCCTGATTACACTCGATCCTTATAGCCTGAAACGTCCGCTTGGAGGGATGTCCTCCACCGGCTCTCATCTTCGCCGGAATCGCCGCCTTAATGATATCATTCAGCTCTCCCGTAGTCTCCAGAGGCTTGTCCTTTCTGGCTGCCACAATATGCTTCGCAATATTCTTGGCAAACTGTTCTTCCCCGTAATCCCGTATGATTCGATATAAGGCACTCTCCGAATACTCATTCAGGATCTCTCTGGCGCTCAGGGACTGCCTCTGATCCATCCGCATATCCAGCGGCGCGTCATATTTGTAAGANAACCCTCTCTGTGCATTGTCCAGCTGATAGGAGGAAACNCCCAGATCTAACACAATACCATCCACCTGCGAGACGCCGATCTGTGAAAGCGCCTCCACTGCATGTACATAATTATCCCGGATCAGCGTGACCCGCNCCTGATAGGGGAGCAGTCGTTTTCCCGCCGCCGCTATCGCATCCTCATCCTGATCGATACCGATCAGCCGTCCTGCTCCTGNAAGCCTTGCCGCCACCTCGCTGGCGTGTCCTGCGCCGCCCAGCGTACCGTCCAGATAAGTCCCTTCCGGTTTGATATCCAGATTCTCTATGGTTTCCTGCAGGAGCACCGAGGTGTGTTTAAATTCCATTCTTCCTCCATATCATGTATACTCGCGGCCGCTTGTTTTTTCTTCGCGGCTATTATATCCCAAGCCCCAACTGCGCCATATGCTCTGCGATCTCATCCATATCTTCAAAGACCGCCTCATTCTCAAACCGCTCTTTACCCCAGATCTCTATTCTGCTGCCTACGCCGACCAACACCACGTCCTTTATCAGCTCNGCAAACTCCCGCAGTACATTGGGGATCAGTATTCTTCCCTGTTTATCCACTTCCGCCTCTGTGGCTCCCGCCAGAAAAAACCTCACGAACTGTCTGGCCTCTTTATTCGTAATGGGCAGGGCTCTGAGTTTTTCTTCAAAGAGTTTCCACTCCTCGTTATCATACACAAACAGGCAGCCGTCCAGTCCTTTTGTCACTACAAAAGCGTCTCCCAAAATCTCNCGGAATTTAGAAGGGACNATCAGTCTGCCCTTTGCGTCGATTGTGTGATTGTATTCTCCCATGAACATGTGCAATCNCCCTGCCCAATGTAACCCAGTACATCACGCCTTCTCTCTCAATGATTTCCAATTCTCTGTAAAGTAAGAAAGCAGTCTGCCACGAAAAGGGGATTTGAACGCCACTTTGTTCCACTTCACTCCACTTTTCACCACTTTTAAACCCATTCTACCCCATTCAAGAGAAGAATGCAAGGAAAATATAGAAATATAACCATTTCTTTTCCAACAAAAAAAGACACACGATCATGTGTCTTTTTCTTCACTATTTTCTGAANGTTTACCCTCTTTTTTTCAAACGGTATCTGACGAAACCGTCCGCCGCTGCCGAAACCACCACCAGCAATACCGCCAGCACCTGAGAGACCGCGATTCCGGTGTGAGGAATAAAAAGCGTGTCCGTGCGGATCCCCTCTATCCAGGCTCTTCCGATCCCGTAACCNCCCAGATACAAAAGCCACTGCTCTCCCTCGAACTTTTTATGCTTTCGATACAGAAGAAGCAAACATAAAAGCCCAAGATTCCAAAGACATTCGTAGAGAAAGGTGGGATGCACCTGAATGTAGTTCGTCCCNTCNACAATATGCGCCGCNATGGTGTCTGAAATATCCCCCGCTCTGACCATCTGTATCGGCAGCCGCATCGCCAGAAGAGTATCTGTATACTCTCCAAACACTTCCCTGTTGGTGAAATTGCCCCACCTTCCGATTGCCTGCCCCAGTACCAGNCCGGGAACACAGATATCCGCCAGCTGNAAAAAACTCTGTTTTTTCACGCGGCAATAGATCCACAGTGTAAGAAAGGCCGCGATCACCGCCCCGTANATGGCCAGNCCGCCGTTTCTTAAATTAAATATGCTAAGCAGATCATCCCGATATCTGTCCCAGGAAAACACCACATAATAAACTCTGGCACCGATGATGGAAAAGATGATCGCATAGATCGCAAAATCCCAGATCACATCCGGATCTACATTTTCCAGCTTTGCCACATGCGCCGCTAAAAGCACTCCCGCCAGCACGCCGATGGCTATGATCACGCCATACAGCGCGATCTGAAAACCAAAAATCGTAAAACTCTTCGGCACATTCCGCAGATAGATCCCCAGATTGGGGAAGGCTATGTCCATATTGTCCATGATATCCTGCATATACTATGCCCTCTCCATTAGACATTAAAGCGGAACAGAATCACATCCCCATCCTGCACCACATACTCTTTTCCTTCCATACCGACCAGCCCCTTCTCTCTGGCAGCGGCAAGGGACCCCTGCTCCAGAAGGTCCTTGTAGTTGACTACCTCCGCCTTGATGAAGCCCCTTTCAAAATCGGTATGTATCTTGCCGGCAGCCTGGGGCGCCTTGGTCCCCACCTTGATGGTCCAGGCTCTGGTCTCGTCCTCTCCCGCCGTCAAAAAGCTCATAAGCCCCAGCAGACGATAGCTCGCCCGGATNAGNTTCTGCAGNCCCGACTCCGAAAGNCCCAGATCCTCCAAAAACATGGCGGTCTCCTCCTCNTCCAGNTCCGCNATCTCCTGCTCGATCTGGGCACAGATCACGAACACNTCACTGCCATTGGCAGCGGCAAACTCCTTGACTTTGGCAACGCCCGCATTGCCNGCNCCGTCGTCCGCAAGCTCGNCTTCCGCCACATTTGCGGCAAAGATCACCGGCTTATATGTCAACAGATTNTAGGACACAAGCANTGCCAGCTCGTCCTCATCCTCCGGCTCAAACACCTTGGCAAGCTTTCCCTCTTCCAAATGCGCNTTGATCCGCTCTAAAAGAGCATACTCCTTCGCCGCCGTCTTATCCATCTTGGCGATCTTNGNNGTCTTNGCGATCCTGCGCTCCAGAATCTCGATNTCGGANAAGATCAGCTCCAGATTGATGGTCTCAATATCCCGCAGAGGATCAATAGAACCGTCCACATGAACAATATTGCTGTCCTCAAAACATCTCACCACATGGACAATGGCATCCACCTCACGGATATTGCTCAAAAACTGGTTGCCCAGCCCCTCNCCCTTGGAGGCGCCCTTCACCAGTCCCGCAATGTCCACAAACTCTATGGTAGCGGGGGTCACCTTCTTGGAGTGATACATATCTCCCAAAAGCTTAAGCCGCTCGTCAGGCACCGTCACAATACCGATATTCGGGTCAATGGTGCAGAAGGGATAGTTCGCGGACTCTGCTCCCGCCTTTGTCAGTGAATTGAAAAGGGTGCTCTTGCCCACGTTGGGAAGACCGATTATGCCTAGTTTCATTTTATCTTAATCTCCTTTAAGTATTTCCCAATAGTAAAAGCTCCTTTCATCAAAAGAGCCTTAATANCAAATGCTCAGCAAACTGAGCATTGACAGTATATCATACCAAAACTCAAAAGTAAATCATTGGGTTTCTCCCANNTTGNCAAAAATATCAATCNTNCATGTNAAAATCCAAAGNGTCCTGTCATTTCNCTATTCTCCATTATCTATCAAGAGTTTTTTTGCTTCTTTACACCATTCTAAATAAGTACGATAAGTTTTTATTCCAAACTCTACTGTGAGCAAATAGTATTTATGAGTAGTATCATTATTTAGACAATCTTTCAGGCTTTTCTCTGCTTCCAAAAGATACTGCAGCTCTTTTTTAGTTTTTTCCTCAAACGCTTCTATATGCAATAGTGCCTGTTCTGTACTTTGTTCATTTCCAAAAAATAATTTCAACAACGTTTCATAGCGAAGTTCATCTTTTTCAACAGGTAATGNCAACCATTCTTTNAGGTATTTNCGTCCNTCATCNGTTATGGTATAAATCAATTTATTTCTTTTATTCTCTGTATCCTCTTTTTTAGTAGCCAGCCCACGATTAACCAGGTCATTTAGTGCAGGATATATACTACCATAGCTTGCACTCCAAAAATATTTTAGTGTTGTATTTATTCTTTTCTTTATTTCATATCCTGTCAGTTCTTCATGGCATAATAATCCCAAAATCACGCAATCAATCTTTTTTTCATTTGCCATTGTCGTTTTCCTTTCTTTCAATCATTCCATAAGACAAGACTTTTTTAGGGCAGTTATCAATACAAGCACCACATTGGATACATTCTAAATTTTCAATAACATTACTTCGTATCTCATCCACAACATTTATCCCCATAGGACAAACTTTATTACACTTACCACAAGAAATGCACTTGTCTTTCTCTTTTGATTTGATATGTATTCCCGGTAAATGTAACAATTTACGGAGTTTAGTTCCCAACACCATAAATGGAGCCATCCAACAAAAGTAATGGCAAAAGATTCTTTTACCAAATAAAACAGAGGGTATAAAAATCAAGCATACAATACCATAATAAATGATATAACTTTGCAAAGAAGAAACAGAAATACCATTTTCTGTTTCAAACAAAAAATCTATCGCTACAATCGTCCCCTTTTGAAAATAGCAAAAGATGACTGTCGATAACCAAATTATCCATATTATGTACTTAGTATAATTTCTCCATCCCTGTTTTGGCAGTTTATCATTAACGGAAAAAGTACACTCCTGTAATCCTCCTGCCGGACAAAGATATGCACAAAATAATCTTCCAAATGGAATAGATACAAAAAACAGTAGTACAAATATGATAAAACTTCCATTGATCACTCCATTTAATCCTGCATCAATTATCAAAGCAGGACTAAAATAATATAATGTTACAGGAAAAAGCAGTAATGCTGCTAATAGAAATAGTTTTCTTATTTTTTGCCTCCTCATAATTAACCTCCTCGCATCAAATCTCCTTACATAATATATCAGACTGATATATTTGTCAATCCAAGTTTCACCATTAACACTCCACTATATAACTCTAAAACATGGTGGTAAAATACTAAGAATTGCATCATAGAAAGATTTCAGCAACTCCTCCAATATCTATGATTCTGCTGACCACAGCAAAATCGTTAAACACGCAAAAGGACAAGGCATTTTCCTATGACTTGTCCTTCCTTTTCTCGGTATTAAGGCTCAACCTATAGTTTCTAATTTCCTATTATAAAATAACATATCTACGTCCTAAAAATCTTTATATTATGCAACTTTTTGAAAAAATCTATTTTTTACCACACCAATAATCTATAATATCAGGATATCTTATAATAAACACTTCCATCCTTCCTGATATAATATTCCGCGCTTTTATTTGTTGATTTCAAGATAGCAGACATCTTTTTCATATAATTTTCGCTGTAATCAATTCGCTTTTTCTGATCAGATAAATCAGGGAGTTCTTGTTTTTGATTTTTGGGAACCTTTGACTTAAAATAACCATCCATTTTATCAAAAAATGAACGTTCATTTTTACTACAGTATTCAACATAGTCATTTATGTTTTTTTCAACATATTCAACATATGTATTTTCAAAATTCCTAGCATAATATACTTCCATAATACTACTCATACAATATAACTGCAATGACATCTCCAGATTGTCTGCATTTGGTATAATTTCCTCATCCTTTAATTTAACCAATGTGTCGAATTTCTGCTTAGCATTGGATTCTATTTTGCTTTCTAAATGTTTTATATAAAATTCAATATCCTTCATGGCTATTTTCTTTGCTTGCTGGATACTACCAATCGTAGCCATTCTCTGTGCTTCATCAGACATAATGGAATCATAGTTATCACAGGCATATTTTATAAAAAATACTTCCGACAACAATTCAGCCTTTTTTTCTTCGTACAAGTACTTTAAAATCTCATCCAACTTCTGATTAATCATGCGGAGTTCCTTATTAATCTGCACTAGGAAAAACTGACCTGTAGCAATNGACATGGCTGTAAACACCCCATAAACTGCAGCCTGTGTCACCATCGGATAAAATGAAGCCGAACCGAGAATTCCTTTTTTGCCCGCCATATCCACAATTGGGGATCCAAATCCCCCTTGTTTCAAGGTCATCAATGTATGGGGCAACCCCTGTGGAAAGCTTACTGTATACGCTCCTGCCATTGCTCCTGTTGCAGCCACAGCAGGAACATGTTGCAGCAGTTCACTGATCTGCATTTTCTGTTCAGAAGTCAGTTTCAACATTTCAAAACCTTCTTTATCATCAGGCTCCAATTTAGTTTGGCACGGAGTAATTCTAAACCCATGCCGCTCCTGTAAATCTTGCAAAAAAGCCTGTGTTTCCTGATGATTATTCTCGCTGTTTTGCTCGCTCATATTTTTACCTCCACAATTCACATAAAAAGCTCTTGACTTTAGCAAGAGCCTTCTGAAATTCTATAAAGCGGTTCTCTTTTCTTCGGCTTGCGCCTATTCAGTGTAAATGAACCAAAACTTACGNAAGAACCTCCACTTATGAATCCGAAAAATCATAAGTCTCTTTGGTTAATTTTATTATATACAATGGCTCACATCCAAGCAATGGTTTTCAAAAAAATACAACCCATTCCCTGCAGCACATCATTCATCAAGCATTATCGTTCCTTTTTTCGCTTTCAGTCTCACTATCTGCTCTCTCAATCTCCTGAATGCTTTTTCAGGTTCAGGCAAATTCTCCGGCATCTACGATTTTCCTGACCTCAGCGAAATCGTCAAACAAGGATAACTGTCGGCAATTACAAAAAATCTCTGCTAAGTGTCATACCAGAAAAGGCAGAGACTAAAGTAGTCCCTGCCATCTGTTAACTCGCTCACTTATGGGCTGTGCATCACCCACTTATAACTCGCTCATTTATAAGGCTGTGCATCACCTACTACATTTAGTATACACTAATTTTTTTAAATTACAACTCATTTAAGAAATTTCTCCCNGATTTCACTGCATATCTANCCTGCAGCACTCAAACANCCCTTNGACCGCNGAAAGATATTCTTCCNNCCGNNCCGCTTTCCGTATCTTTTTTAAATATCTGTCNGCATCCGAAAAANTATTTCCAAGATAAGACCAGACCTCTTTCATTTTAAAAAGCGCATCCTTGTCACTGCCAAGAGCCTCCCTGTAAGCCGCATACAACATATCNTGATATCGCTTTAGTTCTTCTCCGGAAATCTTCTCCCCNNTCCTGATCTCCCGAACCAGTCCCGGATTCATCACAATGCCGCGTCCCAGCATTACTCTTTCCACCGTCGGAAATCTTTTTACAAAAGCTTCATACTGTTTCTTTGTAAAAATATCTCCATTATAGCAGACAGGATGAATGCTTCTGTCAAGCGCGTCCGAAAATGTGTCAAGATCCGGCGTATGATTATAGAAATCCTTCTGCAGTCTTGGATGTATGATGACCTCACAAAACGGATACCGGTTATATATTTTTAAAATATCCGCAAACTCCTCCGCAGATTCCAGTCCTATCCTTGTTTTGACAGATATTTTCAGCGGACTCTGTTCCTGATCCAGTTTCTGAAATACCTCTTCAAAAAATCGGTCCATCCTTTCTGTATCATTCAGAAATCCGCTTCCCTTTCCCTTTTTTACAACCGTCGCGGATGGGCATCCCAGATTCAGATTCACTTCATCATACCCAAGCTCCATCAGCATATTACAGGTATCAACAAACTGCTCCGCATGATTGGTCAAAATCTGAGGCACCACATGGATTCCCCGGTTATTCTCCGGTGATACTTCCTTTTGATCTCTGGTTTTTAATTTCTTTTTCTGTGTCGGTGTAATAAACGGTGTAAAATATTTATCCACATCGTCAAACAGCGCATGATACACATTCCGATATACATACCCTGTCACTTCTTCCATTGGAGCCAGATAAAACTGCATCATTCCCTCTCCTTTTCCCTGATCGCTTTATGCAGTGCGTTCAGTACCCTTTTTTTGTCCTTACTCCACTCGGGCGCGATCAGCGTCTTTTTATCTCCGTCCCCGGTCAGGCGGTGAATGACCATTTTCTCCGGCAGAAGCGCTATACAATCTGCTGTCAGGGCGGCATATTCCTCCAGTTCCATCACCCTGCACTTTCCTTCTCTGTATTCCTTCTCCAAATCTGTTCCCTTTATGACATGCAGAAGCTGCAGTTTTATTCCGTCCGCGCCGCTTTTTCCGACATAAGACACGGTTGCTTTCATATCTTCCATCGTCTCTCCGGGAAGCCCGAGGATCACATGGACAATCACCTGTATCCCTGCCTTTTTCAGTTTCTTTACCGCCTCGTCATAAACAGGCAGCGGATACCCTCTCCGAATATACTCCGCTGTTTTCTCATGAATCGTCTGCAGCCCCAGTTCCACCCACACCGGCTTTCGATCATTCATCTCCCGTAAAAGCTGCATGACCTCTTCGGAAAGGCAGTCCGGTCTTGTGGCTATGGACAGGACTACGATATCCGGATGAGATATCGCTTCTTCATAGAGCTTTCTAAGTCTCTGCACCGGGGCATAGGTATTGGTAAACGCCTGAAAATAGGCAATATATTTCCCGTTTTTTATTTTTTCTTTTAACCGTTCTTTTCCTTTTTCAATCTGAACGGTAATAGAATCTTCCATCTCTCCGGCAAATTCCCCGGAACCTGCCCCGGAACAGAAGATGCATCCTCTCGTATCCAGCGTGCCGTCCCTGTTCGGACAGGTAAAACCGCCGTTTAACGCGATCTTATATACCTTTTGTCCAAAAGTATCCTTTAAATATTTGTTCAGCGAATAATATTCCATCAATTTCTCCGGCATATCCGATCAGGCTCATTTTTCTACTAAAATNGTCAAGCCATTTTTTATGACTTGACCGTTCTTTACTCTCGGTATTAAGACGCAAAAGTAAATTGATACACCATTATCTCATGAAAAAGTTCAAAACCCGCTCATGAAAATCTTTCGCTTCCTCATAAGCCGCGTGACCAAGACCTTTATAAATAAACAATTCACTCCCCTTGATTTTATCCGCTATCACAGAAGCTGAAGCTGGTCCTACAATTTTATCGCAATCCCCGCCAATCACTAATGTGGGGCATATTATTTTATCTAATTCGGCATACGCATCATGCGCAATACAAGAAGCTGCCTGTATCAGAAAACGTTTGAAACTTTTTGGTTTTCCCATTCTTCCAAGCAACGGGTAAAACAGTCGGTATTTTTTCAGGTAACTCTCCGAATAGGATTTCTCTGCTGTATCGATCATTAAATCCCTATAATTTCCCTGCGATGCCATTTCCATCCAAGCGCCGACTACCTCTTCTGTTATTTCATTGGGCTTCGCACTTGTCACAGCCAATATGAGTCTATTCACAAGATCAGGATAGTCGATCGCCAGATATTGGGCGATCATACCACCTTGCGATATGCCTATCACATCTGCTTTAGAAATACCAAGAGTTGCCATGGCTTCCGCCTGGTCTTTTGCCATTTCTCTGGTAGAGTATCCTTCTTGCATATGATTTTTCCGGCTGAAAACATACACTCTAAATTCTTTCGCATAGATTCTGTAAAGCACTGAAAAAACAAGAGCCATTCCTTTTACTGTAGTCAGACCGTCTCCCAATCCCGGAAGCATGATCAGATCTCTATTTCCGTTTCCAAAAGATATGTAATCCATTTCGGAATTTCCGACTCGGACACTTCCGTTTTTAGCACGATAAAACATATTCTATCCCCCTATTGAATGTTCTCATGAGTAGCGCCTGACCTCCTTCAACTCCCGATAGAGCACCTGATAATTCTCATACCGCACCCGGCTGATCTTCCCGTCCTCCACAGCCTCCTTGACTTTGCAGGAAGGCTCGCTGATATGGGCACATCCCCGGAATTTACAGAATGGCTCATACTCCCGAAACTCCGGATAGTAACCGCCCAGCTCCTCCTTGGTGATCTCCGAGATATCCAGAGAGGTNAATCCGGGGGTATCCATGATGTAGGTTCCCTCCCCCAAAGGGATGATCTCCGAATGCCTGGTGGTATGTTTTCCCCTCTCGATCTTTTCGCTGATCTCCCCCGTCTCCATATGCGTAGTCGGCGACAATCGGTTGATCAATGAGGACTTACCGACGCCGCTGGGACCTGCCAGAGTAGTCGTCTTACCCGCGAGCAGAGTTTTTACCTGCTCCAATCCCCGATTCTCCAGCGCACTGATAAACAGCACCTGATAACCGCAAGTCTCATAGGCGCTGCGGAGTGCCTCCTTCTCCGAAGGGGAGGCGATATCCTCNTTGTTAAAACAGATGACCGTGGGAAGCGTCTGCCGCTCCATCCGGATCANAAACCGGTCCAGCAGATTAAAATTGGGATTCGGCTTTACGATGGCAAACAGAATAAGCGCCTGATCCACATTGGCCACTGCGGGCCGTACCAGTGCGCTTTTTCTGGGTAGAATCCTGCGGATATTGCCAAGCTTTTCCTGCTCATCCAGCACATCCATCTCTACGTTATCCCCCACCAGGGGCTTTATGCGTTCTTTTCTGAATATTCCCTTCGCCTTGCATTCATATATGCCACAGCCTTCCACATGGACATAGTAGAAGCCGGCGATGCCTTTCATAATCTTGCCCTTCATAATTGTCTATTCTTCCACGAAATTGACCTGCCGCTCCACCGTCTTCACCTGGGATTCGCCTCCCTGTGTGGTGCTCTCTCCCGTCTCCGGATCCGTAATAGTGGTCTGCTCCGTCACCACGGTAAAGGTGAACCGGATCGTACCGGAGGCAGATTTGATGCCTGTGTAATTCACTGCCACCGGGAAAGTAGTCGTCTGCGTACTCAAAAGCTGCGTGCCGTCCTGCGTGGTAAGGGTCACTGCCACTTGCATTCCGCTCTGATAATCGCTGTCCTCTGTGGGCGCCGTGATCCCCTCGGAGTACCGGTAGGTCTTTTGGGCAGGCCCCGTGCTGATCCGCAGATCTATAGCCGTGCCCTTATCCACATAAGAACCTACGGAATAACTCTGATAGCATACCTTATCCGTCAGGTTCGCATCCTCGTGGGTGGTCTCCGTCACATTTCCTACGGAAAGGCCGCTCTCCGTCAGGTTCACGATAGCGTCCTCCTCTGTCATACCCACCACATCAGGCACTCTTACCTTGTTATCCTCAGCCCCCTGACTTACGCGAATGGTGATACTGGAGCCCATGGTTGCTGTAGTCTGTGCCTCCGGCGACTGAGAGATCACAAGGCCCTTCTCCACAGCCGAATCCGGACTCTCCACCACATTGACCACGAATCCTTCCTTCTCTAACAGGGAAGTCGCCTCCTCCCGTGACTTTCCTGTCACATCGGGAACCTGCACGCCCTCCTCTGCCTCAGCTACCGTGAGAACAATGGTGGTTCCCTTGTCTATCATCAAGCCGTCCTGTACGCTGGCCCGCAGCACGGTGCCTGCGTCATAGGAACTTGTCTCCTCATATTTGATCTCCGGCACAAGCTCCAACTCTAACAGCTGACGTTTGGCCTCATCCACATGCATGCCGACCACGCGGATCATCTCTACCTGCTCGTTCTCTTCCGTCTCCTGNGTCTCGTCCGCCCTGGCGTTTCCGAAAGAAAACACACCCATCGTCTTNCCNACTAAAAAGATCAAGACAAAGCCGATCAGGAGCGCCGCCACTACCGCCAATATAGTAGTGATCTTTTCCATCTTGGGATCATAATCCTCCTCATCGTCCTCCCAATTCTCATCTTCCTCGTCCTCATCATCGTCATAGACATGCACNGTGTCCCTNACATCCTTCTTGAGACGCATCGCCTCATCCATGGAATCCCGGTTCTCAGATTGGCGCTTGATCTGTGCCATATCCCGGTCTGTGATCATACGGGTGGAAGCCTCCTCATCAGGATCCACCACCTTGACAAAATCCTCGTCAGGACTGATCAGAGACTGCTTCAGATCTACGATCAGCTCGGACATGGACTGATATCTCCTGTCAGGACTCTTCTGACAGCACTTTACCACGATCTGCTCCACGCAGACCGGTATCTCTGATACATACTCTCTGGGGGAAGGAAACTCTTCCTGAATATGCTTGATGGCGATTGCCACCGTAGTCTCCCCGTTAAAAGGCACTCTGCCCGTAAGCATCTCAAACATGGTGACACCCAGAGAATAGATGTCACTCTTTTCGTCACTGTAACCGCCTCTTGCCTGCTCCGGCGAAGTGTAATGCACAGACCCCATCACATTGGAAGTGATAGTATTGCTGGTGGCCGCCTTGGCGATNCCAAAGTCNGTCACCTTCACCTTNCCNTCNTTGGANATAATNATNTTCTGNGGNTTGATATCNCGGTGAATGATATGATTGTTATGAGCCGCCTCTATTCCCATGGAGACCTGGATCGCAATGCTGACTGCTTCCTTTACGGAAAGTCTCGCCTTCTTCTCGATATACTTTTTGAGAGTGATCCCTTCCACCAGCTCCATGACGATGTAGTGATTNTCTCCCTCTTCACCCACATCGTAAACATTCACAATATTAGGATGCATAAGCCCCGCTGCCGCCTGTGCCTCTATACGGAATTTCGACACAAAATTCGCATTCTCGCTGAATTCCTGTTTTAAAACCTTCATCGCCACAAAACGATTCAGCTTATGATCCTTCGCTTTATATACATCTGACATGCCGCCGGTACCGATCTTTTCCAAGATCTCATACCGATCCCCTATCATCATTCCTATTTTAATCATGTTATACCTCGTCCGATAACGGCTCGATCACGATCACCGATATATTGTCCCTGCCGCCGTTTAAGTTGGCTGTCTGCACCAGTTNTTCTACCCTGTCCCTGAGACTGCCGCCGCCTTTTAAGATNNGGCATATNGTCTCGTCGTCCACCATNTTAGTCAAGCCATCAGAACAAAGTAAAACCATNTCTCCTGTCTGTAATTCCCAATCAAAAAAATCTACTTCCACATCNNCCTTGGCGCCTACCGCCCGGGTGATNATGTTTTTATCCGGATGATTTCTGGCCTCNTCGCGGCCGATNCCGCCCATTCTGACCATTTCCTCNACCAGNGAGTGATCCTCNGTGATCTGNACGATCTCATCNCCCACCACATAGAGTCTGCTGTCTCCCACGTTTGCCACCTGCAAAAANCGCCCCANACAGGTNGCCGCCACCANNGTNGTTCCCATNCCGTTCAGAGAAAAGTCTTCGCTGGCCCGCTCTCTGAGATGTGTATTCGCCCGGGTGATCGCGTGTTCCATGATCNTNNCGGGATTTTTCTCAAANGAAGCTGAAANATCNTCCACCACAGTCTCTACNGCCAAAACAGANGCATAGTCNCCNGCNTTATGACCNCCCATGCCATCCGCCACGATAAANAGATTCGGCAGATTCCCGACCGGNGTCTCAGATACATANATAAAATCCTGATTCAGTTGTCTTNTTTGCCCGATATCCGTCAGCGCATAAGACCTGAGCACAGCCCATTCCTCCNTTTAGCATTTTTTTCCAATTANCAATGTTAGCATATAAACCACAAAAGAGCAAGNAAATTCANTTTTNANNNNCNGCTNG
>JAAUZW010000039.1:47723-99788 GCA_014804385.1 Lachnospiraceae bacterium
GTTNNAAGGAATCGCCTCCTNAGCTGTCCNCANGCCCCNTCGATGTCTCGTCCCATCTCCCTGCGCACCGTAGCGTTGATGCCCTTTTTCTCCAGAAGTGCCGCGAACGCCTCCACCGACTGTCTCTCAGACTGCACATATTCCCGTTCTTTGACCGGATTGACCGGNATCAGATTCACATGGCAGTTTAATCCCTTCANNANTGCCGCAAGCAATGCGGCATCCTCNTTNGTATCNTTTACGTCCCGCACCAGACTGTACTCGAAGGTGATCCTTCTGCCGGTCTGTTCAAAATAATCGGCGCAGCACGCCATGATCTCCTCCAGAGAATACTGATTGGCGATNGGCATAAGTTCCCGCCGTTTTTCATCCGTGGCCGCATGGAGAGAAAGAGCCAGCGTGATCTGCAGCTTCTCCTCCGCCAGTCTCCGAATCCCCGGCACAATGCCGCAGGTGGAGACGGTCACATTTCTCTGACTGATATTTAATCCGTTTTCATCCGTAAGCAGCGTGATAAAACGCAGAAGATTTTCATAATTGTCAAGGGGTTCTCCGCTCCCCATGACCACCACGTTGGACACCCGCTCTCCTGTCTCCAGCGTGATGGCGTAGATCTGATCCAGCATCTCNGNGGGAGTCAGATTNCGCACCAGCCCGTCCANAGTGGACGCACAGAACCGACAGCCCATGCGGCACCCCACCTGAGAGGAGATACAAACCGAATTCCCGTGCTTATACCGCATCCATACGCTCTCCACCACATTGCCGTCAGAGAGCGCAAAGAGATACTTCTTCGTGCCGTCCAGAGACGATTCCTGCACNGCCACTGTCTGAAGCGCCGTATAATTATAGTTTGCCCCACATTTTTCTTTCATAGCCATAGGAATGTTACTCATTTCCTCATANCCNCTGNCNAGCTTCTTNTGCATCCACTCATANANCTGCGCCGCCCGAAAAGGCTTCTCCCCGAGCAGCGCCATCTCTTCCCTCAGTTCCGCCAGAGTGAGGGACTTGATATCCTTCTTCTCCATATAACTTCGCTTTCTTTCACCCAGCCTGTTCTGCGCCGGCTTTTCTCAATTGTCTTTTCTCCTCAGCTTCGCCAGGAAAAAACCGTCCGTCTCATGCACCCCCGGCAAAAGCTGAATCATGCCCTGATTGGCTTCTTCGGCAAGANCTTTCGGCATCTGCCCTGCCATACTGACCCGTTCCAGACCAAANGTATCGCAGATCCAATTTACCATTTCCTCGTTCTCTCCGGGATTCATGGTACAGGTACTGTACATCATGATTCCGCCGGGTTTGAGATACTCTATGACATTCGACAGGATCTCCTTCTGTAAGGTCTGTATCTCTTTCAGTGACTCTGCCGTTACCCGGTACTTGATATCCTGCTTGCGGCCGATCACCCCCAGCCCTGAACAGGGCACATCCGCCAAAAGCACATCCGCACGCTTCAGAAGAGAGTCGTCCCGCAGGCGTGCATCCTGCACTCTGACAGATACATTTTCCACGCCCAGGCGTTTTCTGTTTTCCTCGATCCGGTCTGTCTTATACTGACTCACGTCACAGGCGATCACTTCTCCCGTGCCCCCAAGCTTGTCCGCCGCATGAAAGGTCTTCCCGCCGGGTGCGGCGCAGACATCGATCACCGTATCGCCGGGGCGAATTCCCGCCGCCTCCACCACCAGCATGGAACTCACATCCTGCACCGCAAAAAGACCCTCCCCGTATCCCGCCAGCCGATGGATTCCCGCCGCTTTCTGCAGCTCTACGGCATAGGGCAGGTAGGGATGTCTTTGCAGTTCCACACCGGCCTTCCGCCAGGCGGCAAACAGCTTCTCCTGCTCCTCCTCCGTAAGCGTCTCCCGCAGACGAACGCTCACCGTCCGCCGCTCCAGATAAGCCTGCAGAATCTTTTCGCAGACTTCCTCCCCATAGGCCTTCTGGAAATGCGCCACCAGCCAGACCGGCATGGAATAACACACAGACAGATAAGCCGTGGCATCCTTTTCTCTGTCCGGATAACTGATCGTCTCCCGTCCTCTGGCTATGTTTCGCAGAACGCCGTTGACATATCCCTGCAATGTCCGGAATCCGCGTTTCTTAGCCAGCTTCACCGCCTCATTGCAGACCGCCGCATCGGGAATATGCTCCATAAACAGGATCTGGTAAGCGCTCATGCGAAGAAGCTCCCGGATGAGGGGCTTCATCTTGCGCACCGGTGTCTTGGAATACTGATCGAGCACATAGTCGATCTGGATCCTGCGCTCGATGGTTCCCTCGCTCACCCGCTTGATAAACGCCTTCTTCTTAGCATCCAGATAATCGTACTTGTCAAGCACTGCCGCGATCAGAACGTTACTGTACTCCCCCTCTTTAGAGAGTTCTAATAGAATATCCAGTATGATCTCTCTTTCATTCATAACACGCTGCCCTTCTCGCCTTAATCTCTGCTGCTTCTCCTGCCGAATAGGAGCACCAGACGCAAGAGCTGCAAAATAGCCGCTGCCGCTGCCGCCACATAGGTCAGCGCCGCCGCCTGCAATACCTTCTTACAGTCACTCACCTCATCCCGCTCCAGCATACCGTAATCTCCCAGCATGGCAAGCGCCCTGCCGGAAGCGTTGAACTCCACGGGAAGGGTCACCACCTGAAAGAGCACCGCCAGAGCAAAGACCCAGATACCGATCTGAATGAGTATCTGGTTCATTCCCAGAATAGCCCCCAGAAGAATCAATGGAATCCCCGCCTTAGAGCCTATGTTGGCTGCCGGCACCAGCGCCGATCGAATCTGCAGAGGCGTATAGCCCTTATCATGCTGTACAGCATGACCGCACTCGTGAGCCGCCACCCCGATGGCCGCCACAGAAGACGAGCCATACACGGTGTCAGAAAGACGAAGCACCTTATTCGCCGGGTCATAATGATCCGTAAGGCTGCCCGCCACGTGCTCGATCCGCACATCATAGATTCCCGACATCTGTAAGATCTTCTGCGCCGCCTGCGCTCCCGTCATACCTGTCCGGCTTCTTACCTTGGCATATTTATTGTAGGTGGAGCTGACCCTCGCCTGTGCCAAGAGACACAGAACCGCTCCGATCAAAACCAGAAAATAAGTCGGGTCAAAATAAAAACCATAATATCCCATATCCATTCCTCCCTAAACCTTTTCAAACGCTGCAAACGCTTCGCCGGCCTTTACAGGATAACCCAGCAGGAAATCCTTCACCGCCATGCGTCTTTTTCCTTCCGGCTGCACCGCCGTCACCTTGAGCGCACCGGCCCCGGTCTGCACATAAAAAGCATCCCTCTCTACCGCAAGCACAACACCCGGTTCTTTTTTCTCTGTCTGCGCCGCAAAGGAGCCTTCATCCGCAGGCTCTTCCTCCCAGATCTTCAGAGTCTTTCCCCGCAGAGTGGTGGTCGCTCCCGGCCAGGAGATCAGCCCCCGGATCAGACAGTCCAGTTTCTCTGCCTCCAATCTCCAATCGATCCTTCCCATGGATTTCTGCAGCATCTTTGCATAGCAGGATTCTGCGTCATTTTGTTTCCTGGGCATCACCTGCCCCGCCTCTATCTTCGGAAGCGCCTCCACGATCAAGCGCGCGCCCGCTGCTGCCAGCTTATCATGCAAGGTATCCGCAGTCTCCCTCGCTTCAATCTCCACCTCCGTCTGAAAGAGCATGTCGCCGGTATCCAGCCCCTTCTCCATCTGCATGATGGTAACGCCGGTTTTCTTTTCCCCGTCGATGATGGCCCACTGGATCGGCCCGGCTCCCCGATATTTAGGCAGAAGCGAAGCGTGAATGTTGATACAGCCATATTTCGGCATAGCAAGGATTTCCTCCGACAGAATCTGCCCGAAAGCTGCCACCACAAAAATATCCGCCTGATAGCCGCGCAGCACNNCNACCGCCTCCGGATCCTTGATCTTCACCGGCTGAAAGACNGGAATATCATGGGCGANNGCACANGNCTTTACCGGCGTCATCTGCANTTCCTTTCCTCTGCCCTTAGGCTTATCCGGCTGCGTCACCACGGCGGCCACCTGATGTCCCGCCTCTATGAGCGCCTGCAGCGCGCCTACCGCGAAATCCGGCGTTCCCATAAATACGATTCTCATAGTTCTCCTTCCCTTCTTTCTTCCGAACAACTCCTTAGCCACACACTAAAAACCGTTTTATTCTGCTTCCTCATCTTCATCCACCAGATCTTCCGTATTCAAAAGCGGTCCCTCCACCTTCTCCACATANAGATGGCCTTCCAGATGGTCCAGCTCATGACAGATGGCTCTGGCCAAAAGCTCTGTCCCTTCGATCTCAAAGGGCTGCATGTTTTCATCGTAGGCAAGCGCCTTCACATAGTTGGGCCGCTTCACATGGCCGGTCTTGCCGGGAACGCTTAAGCACCCCTCGTAGCCCTCCTGTTCTCCGCTGGTCTCCAGTATTTTGGGATTGATCAAAAGCAGAGGATCCTCCCCCGTCACATCGATCACCACGACCCGCTTCAGGATACCCACCTGGGGGGCCGCCAGCCCCACACCGTTTTCCTCATACAGCGTCTCAAACATATCGTCGATCAGCTCCCGCAGTCTGGGCGTGACCTCCGTCACCTCTTTACATCGCTTCGTCAAGACCGGATCCCCGATCTCCCTGATCTTTCTGGTTGCCATGATACCTCTTCCTCCTGTCCTTATCCCGTTTTATGATATCAGTATACTGTCATGGGATCAAAATCAAACTGTACCGTCTGATTTTTCAGTCCCCGTTCCCTGCAATATTTTTCCAGCCTGTCTTTCGCCTCCACCAGCACCTGATAGTCTCCGTGCCGGAGATAAAAAATATGCCGGTAGAGATCGGATANTTTACCGATCGCCGCTTCCGTAGGACCGATCATCTGTAAGCCTTCCACGCTCCCCATCTCTCTTTTGACCAATTCAGTCATTTCACGCCCCAGCATTTCTCCCTCTTCCTGCAGAGCCGAGATCAGCAGAACCGCCAGCATATGTGCTGCGGGCGGATAGCCCATCAGTTCCCGGTAGACGATCTCCTCCTCGTAAAACCCTTCATAATCCTGTCTTGCCGCATACACCACACTGTAATGCTCCGGCTGATAGGTCTGGATCACCACTTCACCGGGCCGATCGCCTCTGCCCGCGCGGCCCGCCGCCTGGGTCAGCAGCTGAAAGGTCCGTTCTGCGGCCCGATAGTCATTCTGGTTTAAGGACAGATCCGCCGCCAGCACACCCACCAGAGTCACGCGGGGAAAATCATGCCCCTTCACGATCATCTGGGTTCCCACCAGAATGTCCGCCTTTTCATCCGCAAAGGCGGAGAGTATCTTCTCGTAGCTCTCCTTCGTGCGGGTCGTNTCCGCATCCATGCGCAGCACCCGGGCTGTGGGGAATTCCCTGTGGATGGCTTCCTCGATCTGCTCCGTTCCCGCTTTAAAGCCGAGCAGATAAGGGGAGCCGCAGGAAGGACATTTTCCCCGCTTCGCCTCCTGATAACCGCAATAGTGGCACACAAGCATCCCGTTTCTATGTTCCGAGAGAGAGACATCGCAGTGGGGACATTTCATCACATGCCCGCAGGCTCTGCAGGAGACAAATCCCGCATACCCCCGCCTGTTTAAAAAAAGNATCGACTGNTCNCCNCTGGACAACCNGTCCTCCANNANNCNCTTCAGTTTTNTGCTGAACACGGAGCGGTTTCCCTGCTTTAACTCCTCCCGCAGATCTATGGTATGAACNACNGGCAGCACACTCTCNCCCGGTCGTTCCTTCATCTCNTANAGTTGATATTCTCCCCTGGACGCNCGGTAATATGCCTCCAGCGATGGGGTTGCAGACCCTAACACCACACTTGCGCCGCACATGGAAGCGATCTGCAGGGCTGTCTCTCTGGCATGGTATTTCGGGCTNGCCTCGCTCTTATAGCTGTTTTCATGCTCCTCNTCCATCACGATGACNCCCAGATTGGCNAAGGGCGTAAACAACGCCGAGCGCGGGCCGATGATCACATCGATNTCTCCCGCCTTCGCNCGCTCGATCTGGTCATANTTNTCCCCNGCNGANAGGGTGGAATTCATCACCGACACCCGGTCNCCAAACCGCTTGTAAAACCGCAGAAGCGTCTGATATGTCAGGGCAATCTCCGGGATGAGCACAATGGCCTGTTTCCCCATGGTGATCATCTGCTCTATGATCCCCAGATACACCTCNGTCTTNCCGCTGCCTGTNACNCCNTGNACCAGATNTACNCCCGGCNTNCCNGCCCGNTANNCNGANAGNACCTCNTCTATNATGTGCTGCTGNNCCGAAGTNAGTCTGGGNCGTATCTCNTCCCGATNTGCCATCTTAACCGGATTGCGGTANTAAGCCTCNCGNTCTATCTTAAGATATCCCTGTTTCTCCAGNGTCTGCAAAGTGGCTGCCGCCACATTCAGNTTCTGCCGGATCANCTCNTANGGNAGCTCCTCCTCCGTCTGTAANGCCGAAAGNACACGNGCCTTNGCNCTCTGATGCTTNCTCTCACACTCCTNTGCCGCCNGGGCAGTCTCCGNNGCGGACAGACAGCGCAGNACNTTCTTTTTCTCCAGCANTTTCTGCTTCTGCTTCACNGGAAGCACGGTNTTNAGCGCCGNGATCATNGTGGANCCATACTGNCTTTTCAGCCAGTANGCNATCNGNATNTGCCNGCTCTCCNCNGNNANNCCCTTNTCGTCCACAGNCNTCACNGNTTTNATCTTCTCCAGNGGATANTCCGTCTGCTCCGAGATATCTACCACATATCCCACTTTNTCCTGATTNCCNNTTCCAAAGGGNACATGCACCCGCACNCCCGGNTNCACNGCCNCCGCCAGNTCTTCCGGNATCCGNTACTGAAAGATCCGNTCCACCTTCTCGTGGGCAATATCTATGATGACATCCGCATATCGCTCCGTCATGNTTGTTCCTCTAAAATCTCTCNGATCAGNACCCTCTCATCCATAGGGTACTTCACACCGTTTATCTCCTGATAGTCCTCGTGCCCTTTTCCCGCGAGCACAATAATATCTCCCGGCTCCCCGTGGGCGATGGCATAAGCTATGGCCTCCTTCCGGTCGCAGATCTCCACATATTTTCCCTCTGTCTTGCCGATTCCGGTCTTAATATCCTCAATGATCGCCTGGGGCTCCTCAGTGCGCGGATTATCGGAAGTGATAATGGTCAGATCCGCCATCCTGCCGCTGACTTCTCCCATCTCATAGCGTCTGGATTTGGCCCGGTTGCCGCCGCAGCCAAAGAGACAGACCAGCCTGTGAGGCTTATACGCCCGAAGCGTCTCCAGCAGACTCTTTAACGCCATGGCATTATGGGCATAGTCGATCATTAAGGTAAAGTCATCGGACACCTTCACCATCTCCGTTCTGCCCTTCACCTGCGCCGCCGCAAGTGCTCTTTTTATACTCTCCTCCCGCACGCCGAAATGCCTGCAGATGGCAATGGCTGTCAAGGCATTGTAGACACTGAACTTTCCGGGCGATGCTGTCTTCACGGGGAGCTCCACAAGCCCTTTCGCCATAAAGGCCATGCCAAGTGTCCCGCCTTCATTCAAAAAGGTGATATCCTCCGCCCGAAGATCCGCCGGCGTATCGATCCCATAAGTTTCCAACTGACAGGTACAGTCCTTCGTGACTTCCTCCCAGTGCGCATCGTCCCGATTCACAATCCCTACCCGGCACTGTTTAAACAGCAGACTCTTACAGTGCAGATAGTCGGCAAAATCCTTATGCTCGTTCTCTCCGATATGATCCGGCTCCAGATTGGTAAAAATCCCGAAATCAAAGATAAATCCCTGCGTTCTGTGAAGCATCAGCCCCTGGGAGGAAACCTCCATCACCACCGTATCGCAGCCCGCATCCGCCATCCTTCTGAAGTACTTTTGAACCAGATAGGACTGGGGCGTGGTATTCTGCGCCGGAATATGCTCCTCTCCGATGATCGTCTCTATGGTCCCGATCAGGCCTACCTTTCTTCCCGCCTGCTCCAGGATCGATTTGACCAGATAGGTGGTCGTGGTCTTCCCCTTCGTGCCTGTGATGCCGATGATCTTCATCTGCTCCGCCGGATAGTCAAAATAGGCTGCCGAGACAAAAGCCATAGCGTAATGGGTATCCCCCACCCGGATCACGGTCACGTCGGCTCCTGCCGGAAGCTCCACCTCCCGCTCCACCAGAAGAGCAGCCGCACCGGACGCCACTGCATCCTTCGCAAAGATATGGCCGTCCGCCTTCGCGCCCGGAATACAGACAAACATGCAGCCCGCCGTTACCTTTCTGGAATCATAGACGATATCCGTCACCTCGCGCTCCAGCGTGCCGCAGACACATTCATAAGAAATCTTTTCCAACAATTTCCCTAAAACTGCCATTTTTTTCTCCTCATACCATTCTCTTCTTACAATAAGTACGATAGCACGAAAAGGTGATTTTTGCAATTTTCACTCTTTTCTTTTTCTTAATCTTTTTTTATTTTTACTTCATAATCTAAACACAGTTTGGACACAATTACACTTTATGATATAAACCAAGATAGTTGATGAATTCACTATCTCCCCCTCATAAGAAAACTACGAAAAAACTCGGATCAACCGGGTTTTTTCGTGTCCAGAGTCTTACCAAACTCACAAATTCGCGCTTTCAGCGCTCCACGTCCGATTCCATCGGACATTTGCTCGTTAGCGCCGCAAGAAAAACAAATGCCAGCTTCGCTGTCGCTTGTTTTTCTTTGCTCTAGGCGCTAAAATCCTGCATGACCATCTGCAGCTCTTCCCTTCCCCTGAACACATTGATATCGGGGTAATAGATCACACTGACCACAATAGAATCGCTGCCCTCACCGTAGAGCCTGCTCACCTCTTCCGAACCAAAATGAGCCTCCAAAAAGGTATGCCACCTCTCCAGATCGCCAAAATACATCATGTCATATCCCGCGCCTGTATCATCCGCTACCCGGTATTTCCCCACATTTTTATTTTTCCCCAGAATCCTGCCCCGGCATACTCTGACCGATTTCTGTGCAAAAACAGGCTTGGGATTGCCGTTTCCAAAGGGCTCCAAAAGCGCCAGCTGTCTGACCAGCTCCGTCGTCACATAGGACATGGGCATGGGCACATCGATATGGATCGTCGCCACCAGATCCTCCTCACTCAGTCCGCTATGCTCGTTCAGATATCTGCGGAAAGCATCCACATTCTCTTCAGGCATGGATACGCCAGCCGCCATCTTATGGCCGCCATACTTTGTGTACAGCTCCTTGCACTCGCTCATCTTATCATACATATGATAAGCCTCGATGGAACGTCCTGACCCTTTCACGCCCTCCTCAGCCTTGGTCAGGACAAACACCGGTCTGTCATAGCGCTCCCTGATCCGCCCGGCAATGATGCCCGCCAGACTCTCATGACAGTCCGGCAGATAGATCACTAACACCTTATCCTCCCGAAGCGCCGTACCTTCCACCATTTCTACCGCTTGCGCCACGCCTCGGAGCGTCATTTCCTTCCGGCTGTCATTCAATGCCTTGAGCTCTCCCGCGATGGTGAGCGCTTCCCCCTTATCCTTCGTCCGAAACATAGAAAGCGCCCGCGCTGCCGTATCCAGCCGGCCCGTGGCGTTCAGGCAGGGCCCCAGAATAAAGCCCACATGGTATCCCGTCAGTTTTTTATCCGTCAGCTCATTCACCGCCACCAGCGCCTGCAATCCCGGGTTCTTCGTCTTAGCGATCTGTTCCAGTCCATACTTGACGATAATACGGTTCTCATCGGTAAGCTCCATCACATCTCCCACCGTGGCAAAGCCGGCAAAAGCCAAAAGCTCCCGCATAAGCCCCTCCGCCTCCGCGGGCAGGACGAGTTCTGTCCCACCGCTCATTTCCCGTAGATAGATCTCCATAAGTTTATATGCGACCACTGCGCCGCAGATACCTTTATAGGGATAAGGACAGCCATCCTGTTTCGGGTCCACCACCGCATCCGCCTCCGGCAGGGTTTCCATCCGGCTGCCATCCTCCTGCACCTCGTAGGGCACCTCATGGTGGTCTGTTACGATCACCGTCATACCAAGGGCCTTCGCACAAGCCGTCTGAGAGAGCGCCGCGATCCCATTGTCACAGGTCAGGATCGTGTCAACACCCGCCTCATGAGCCTCCTCGATCAATCTCTCATTCAAGCCATAACCGTCCTGAATCCTGTGGGGAATCACCACATCCACTGCCGCACCGCAGTATTCCAGACAGGCCATCAGTATGTAGGAGGCGCAGACCCCATCGATATCATAATCGCCTATCACCCGAATCTTCTTTTTTTCTTTCGTCTTTTCACAGAGAATGGCCGCCGCCTTCTCAGCATCCTTTAGCAGAGTCGGATCGTGCAGATCCGCCACCGTGCCATGCAGGAATCTCTCTATCGCTTCCTCTCCCACCACATCCCGGTTTCGTATGATCCTGGCGATCACCGGATCAATGTGAAACTGCCTCGCTATTTCATTAAAATCCGCCTTTTTCGCGGCTACCATCCATTTTCCCATCAAAAAATCACCCTCCGAAAAGTCACAATTTATTGTAACATTTCCGGAGGGTAATTTATAGTACTTTGTTGCGAATGGCGTGGGCTGAACTACCCTATTTCGCCTTCTTTACAATCTTAGTGCGCAGCACATACCAGATCGCACCTGTCAGACAGATGGAAGAATAGGTACCGCAGATGATGCCCGCCATCAGAGGCAGTGCAAACTCTCTGATGGAGGAAACACCGAACACCTCCAGAGACGCCACCATGAAGAAAGTGGTCAGGGAAGTAAAGATACTTCTTGAAAGCGTCTGAGAGATACTTTTGTTGACCATCTCATCCAGAGTCTCCCTGCCGCCCATCGTCCGCAGGTTCTCGCGCACACGGTCAAAGATTACGATGGTGGCATTGATGGAGTAACCCACAATGGTCAACATACATGCGATAAAGGTATTGCCCACGGAAATCCGTACCACCGCATAGAAGGCAAGCACCACCAACACATCGTGCACCAGCGCGATCACCGAGCTTGCGCCAAAGCGGATATCCTTAAACCGGAACCAAATATATAGGAGCATCAGTATCGTGGATACAATGATCGCTTTGATAGCGCTGNNCTTTGCATCTCGGANCTGANNGTCGCNCTGATGGTCTCCGCCGTAATACTGCTCTCGTCCACACCGAAATTATTAACCATCACATCATTAAAGGCTTCTCTCTCCTCCACATTCAGGGTTCTGGTCTTGATGATAACCTGATTGGANCCCGCCACCTTAGTGGTCTGTACATTGCCGTCGCCGGTGATCTGCTCCACATAAGGAACGATCTGAGCGTCAATCTCCTCAATGCTCATNTCCTCANTGAGNGTCATAGTCGTGGAAGTTCCTCCCACGAAATCCAGACTGTAATTCAATGGCATGCCAATACTTGCCTTATTGATACCCATAGCGACAAAGCCAACCAGAATCGCCGCAATAGAAATACCGAAGAACAGCTTTCTCTTCGAAAGGAAATCAATGGTCTTTGCCTCTTTTGCTATACCAAACGACTTCTCGCTCTGAACCCCCAGCGCATAAAATACATTGATCAAAAACTTCGTCACAACAAGCGCCGTAAACATGGAAAGAATAATACCCAACATCAAAGTGATGGAAAATCCCTTNATCGTACCGCTTCCCATAAAATAAAGTACCANGCCTGCAATCAGNGTGGTAATATTGCCGTCCAAAATTGCGGACAACGCTTTCTGGAAACCGATCTTAATCGCACTCAGCACGGTCTTACCCGCCCCGATNTCTTCNTTGATACGGGCGAAAATGATCACGTTCGCATCCACCGCCATACCGACAGTCAGGATAATACCCGCAATACCGGGCAGCGTCAGCGTCACTTCAAACGCATACATCAAAATAATCAGAAGCTCCGTATACAGGCACAATGCCAGAGACGCCGCAAGGCCGGCCATATGGTACACCGCGATCATAAAGATAACCACCAGCGCAGAACCCACTGCCGCCGCAACCAGACTGGTCTGAATCGCCGCCGAACCAAGCTGGGCGCCCACCACGTTNGAACGAAGCTCTTCAAGCTCCAGCTTCAATCCACCGATACGGATCGTAGAAGCCAGCTGCTCCGCCTCNGCNGCCGTACTCTGCCCCGTAATGACNGCGCTGCCGTCTGTGATCGCCGCAATGACGTTCGGTACACTCACAAATTCATCATCATAATAGATNGCAATGGTCTCTCCATTTTCATACGCTTTTGTAGTCGCATCCGCAAAAGCCTGTTTGCCCGCCTCGTTGAAGGTCAGAGAAACCACGTTTTCCAGATTTCCCATGGAATCCTGCTGTGCCCTCGCCTGAGCACTCTCCACCTCTGTACCGGTAAGAACAATGGAGCCGTCCGCCTGCAGTTCTTCAATGGTCTTGGTTAACTGATACTGGGGTGTCAGATTGCCCTCCGCATCAATGCCGTAGCCTATTTCGTAGTTATTGTTGCCCTCGCTGTCCGTCTGGGCGATAAAATAAAGGCTTCCGGGTTTACCCAATTCCTCCAGGATCGCATTGGCATCGGTGACGCCGGGAATCTCAATATTGATCCGGTCGCTTCCCTCCTGATACACCTGTGCCTCTGTGCTGTAGCCGTCCACACGCTGCTGCAGCTTGTAGATGGTATCGCTCATATCCTCCGCACTGGGGTTCTCGTCTCCCACCACCTGGTAGGTGATGCTGACGCCGCCCGCCAGATCCAAACCCAGCTTAATGCTTTTTGCCGCACCTGATTGGTCTGATCCGACACCGAAGACCGCCGTATATCCCAGCAATCCCAAAATCAGCACATAGACGATCAGACTGACAACCGCTNTGCTCTTTTTCATNNNTAACNCTCCTTTTCCTCATCNGCNAGCGCCGCTTTGATCATGATNGCNCANTCCACACGTTTCCTTTGCAGCTNACATCCAAGCTCATAGGTCCCGTTNACATCACCGCACTCATGATAGGCGTTGGCCGCGCAGCCNCCGCTGCAATAAAATTTTGCGAAGCANTCTCTNCACTCNTTNTTNGCNTAGACATTGCANGCTTTAAACTTNTCCCGAATATCGCTCNCNNATNATNCCCTCNTCCACATTTCCCATGAGAAATTCTTCCTGCCCCACGAACTGATGACAGGGATAAAGGTCTCCCCAGGGCGTCACCGCCAGATATTCTGTACCCGACCCACAGCCTGACAATCTCTTTGCCACACAAGGGCCACCTTCTAAATCTATCATAAAATGAAAGAATTGAAAACCCTTTCCTTCTCTTTTTCTACGAATATATTCCAACGCCAGTCTGTCATACTGTGCCAGAAGCTCCGGAACATCCTCCATACGGAGAGCGTAATCCTCCTTTTTATCCGCCACCACAGGTTCAACGGAAATCTGCTCAAAGCCCTCGTCCGCCAAGTGCAGCACATCCTCGGAGAAATCCGTATTGTTTCTGGTGTAAGTGCCCCGCACATAGTAGTTCATCTGATTTCTGCTCTCGGCAGCTTTTTTATACTTGGGCAGGATCTCCTCATAGCTGCCCTGTCCGCCCCGATGAGGCCGCATCAGATCATGGATTTTCTGCCTGCCGTCTATGCTCAGGACCAGATTCCCCATCTCCTTATTGGCAAATTCCAGGATCTCATCGTCTAAAAGCACGCCGTTGGTTGTCAGGGTAAAGCGGAACTTCTTGTGATGAGGCTCCTCAAGGGATCTGCCGTAAGCCACCAGATCCTTCACCACCTGCCAGTTCATAAGCGGTTCGCCGCCGAAGAAATCCACCTCCAGATTTACCCTGTTTCCGGAGTTTGCCACCAGAAAATCCAGTGCCTTTTTCCCCACTTCCAAACTCATAAGGGCACGCCTGCCGTGGTATTCCCCTTCTCCGGCAAAACAGTATTTACAAGCCAGGTTACAGTCATGGGCGATGTGCAGACAGAGAGCCTTCACCACCGTCTCCCGGTTCTGAAAGGTGTCAATATAGTTTTCGTAGATATCCTCCGCAAAGAGCTGTCCCGCCTCCTTCAAGGCCAGAATCTCCTCCACGGTCTCCTCCGCCTCCGAGGGCTCCAGAGACGCCTCTTTTGCCACCGCAAGGGCAAGCTGCTTCCTGTCGTCCACGCCCTGCGAAAGCAGTCTCTCCACCACCGGCACCGCATCGTAGGCAGCCTTGTCCATCACATGAACACTGCCGCTGTTGACATCCATGACAATATGATAGCCGTTACTGATATATTGATGTATCACAGATTCTTCTCCTATCTGATAAAAAATCGTCGCCCGGCGGCAACGATTAAGAGAATGCTTCGCATTCTCCTTCAAGGTTTTTCGCTGTGGCATTTTTCTAATAAGATAATTAGACAAGCAGACCCGTCATGCACCGCATTCCGAGTCTGCTTATTTTTTCTGTCTTTTTCTGCTGCTGTCTGCAATCAAAGAGGCTTTATCTAGCCTTCTCGCAGCTCTGATTTCCCACTGTACAAGAGGTCTTGCAAGCCGACTGGCAGGATGTCTGGCACTCACCGCAGCCGCCCTTCTTCATGGATTCCTTTAAATCTCTGGTAGATAAAGTCTTAATATGCTTCATGAAACTGTCCTCCTTATGTATCGCCTTGCTCATAACTTTTTGTAGTATACCATAAATTTTTCCATACGTCCAGCACGATTTCCGGTCATTCAGTTCAGCCAGACCGAATTTGCTGGGCAAATCGTGCTTGCACGAATTTGACAGGCGAATGATGGTCTGAGGGAACGCCCGCAGATGAGCAAAAGGAGCTGCAACGCAGCGGGAAGCGCCGAAGGTGCGTTTTGCGAATGGGCGTGAGCTGAACTGACATTAGCTCACCATCCCGCCCAGCATCCCGCTCCCTGCACACAGAAAAAAGACCGTGATCAGATTTCCCGCCACATCCTCCAGTCCTCTGTTCACCACCAGAGATACGGCCACCAGAATGCCGAAATACAACACGCCCATCATAAGTCCCCACAGGAACTTCTTTTGTCCCTCCCGTTTCCCGGCAAGCAGCCCCACCAGGAAAGTGACAATTATGTAAACCGCAATGATACAGATGGATACCACCTTTTCCGACAGCCCGAAACGGTACAGCATAAAGGCAAGCAGTAAAAGCAGGCCCGCCGTCAGGATATAGGCTCCCAGCATACACTTGATGATAAAGATCACCTTTTCCGTATAGATCTCTTTTTTCCCCATGACAACCCCCTTGTCTTTTCTGCTACATATATATTCCCCCGGGCAGAAAAACTTGACACAATCTTCTTCTTACAGTAATATTTTTCTTACAGTTCAGCCAGACTGTCATGTGACGGGCAAATCGTGCTCGCACGAATTTGACAGGCATATGACAGTCTGAGGGAGCGCCCGCTTAATGAGCCGATTGAGCTTCGCTCAACCAGGAACTGCGCAGCAATGAAAAGTACGTCAGCACGACTTTGCGAATGGGTGCGAGCTGAACTGTTACATTATAATAAAACACACATACAAGGAGTGAACATTACCATTGGATACCACAGGTGTCATACAAATCGTTTCGCTGGCTATTCTCGTTCTTTTGTCGGCCTTTTTTTCCTCGGCAGAGACTGCATTTTCCACAGTCAATCGGGTAAAGCTCCGGTCTCTTGCAGAAGAAAACCACAAGGGAGCCATCCGGGTGCTCGCCATTTTAGACCAGTACGGTAAAATGCTGAGCGCCATCCTGATCGGCAACAACATCGTCAATCTGTCCGCTTCCTCCGTGGCTACCACCTTTGCCATCAGTCTCTGGGGCAGCAAAGCGGTAGGAATCGCTACCGGGATTCTGACCTTCGTTATTTTAATGTTTGGTGAGATTCTCCCAAAAACCTGGGCCATGCAGCGTGCAGAGTTTATCACTCTCCTGTTTAGTCCGGTCATCCGTCTTCTGATGACGGTTTTAACACCGGTCATCTTTCTGGTGGACAAGCTCTCCAACTGCATCCTGAAGCTGTTACATATCAGTTCCGACGGCAACAACTTCCATATCACGGAAAAAGAATTAAAAACCTATGTGGATGTGAGCCATGAAGGCGGCGTGATCGANGAAGANGAGCGNGAGCTNATCTACAACGTNTTNGACTTCGGCGATACCGTNGCNAAGGACATCATGATCCCCCGGATCCAGATGACAACCATTCCCTTAAGCACCACCTATCAGGAACTGCTTTCCACTTTTCAGTCCTGCATGTTTACACGGATTCCCGTCTACGATGACGATCCCGACNACATCATCGGCATGGTCAATATAAAAGATTTTATTCTGGTAAAGGATAAGGAAAAATTCAGCCTCAAGAAGATCCTGCGGGAGGCTTACTATACTTATGAATATAAGAAGGTGTCGGATCTTTTGATGGAGATCCGTGAAAAATCCTGCAATATCGCCTTTGTCTTAAGTGAGTACGGCGCCACTGTGGGTATGATCACCATGGAGGATATGATCGAGGAATTGGTGGGTGAGATCCGGGATGAGTACGATGCGGATGAAGAAGAACTGATTCAGGAGACCGAAGAAGGGAAATATCTGGTGGAGGGCGGCATGAAACTGAATGACATCAACGACGCCCTGGATATCTCTCTGGATTCCGAAGATTATGATTCCGTGGGCGGCCTTATGCTGGAACAGCTGGACCGCCTGCCTCAGGATCAGGAAACCATCGTCTTAGAAAACGGCATTTCATTGCAGGCCTGCGGCATTCAGGATAACCGCATTGTAAAGGTATTGATCACCCTTCCGTCTGAAGACGAGCCAGAAGCTCCGGAAGCTCCTGCGGAGTCCTGATGATCGGCCCCGCACCGGCATTTAAAAGCTGCTCTTTTGTGCGAAAGCCCCAGGTAACGCTGACACAGCGCAGCTGCGCATTTTGTGCTGTCTGCAGATCCACCTCGGAATCTCCTACATAGATTGCACGGGAGCTTTCGCTTCCCAGTTCACGAAGCGCCTGATACACCGTATCAGGCGCCGGTTTTCTTTTTACCTGATCGCTCTCTCCAATCGCCACCGATATGTATTCCCCGAAATATTTTTTACAAAGCTGCTTCACTGCGCCATCGAACTTATTGGAGACGATTGCCAGATGATACCCCTGCTTCTTAAGCAGGGCAAGCACTTCCATAATGCCCTCATAGGGACGTGTCTTATCCTCGCAGTGTTTCGCGTAGTGCTCCTTAAACGTTTCAAAAATCGCTTCATAAGAAGGGTTCTCCACTCCCTGCGGGATCGCGCGCTCAATCAGCTTCGCCACCCCGTTTCCCACAAAACCGCGCACCGCATCCGGCGTATGTGCAGGCAGGCCAAACCGTTCCATGGCATAGTTTACGCTGTCTGTCAGATCCTCCAGGGTGTCAAGAAGGGTTCCGTCCAAGTCAAAAATAATTGTGTCCATTATGGATCAATTCCTTTCTACAAGGTTCAAGATCGCCTCGATTTCCGCCCCGTTGTCCGGCGCAGGCTCTACCGTCTCATGCTTGCCTTCTGACGTGATTTTCGCGATAAAGTTACCATCCTTCGTCTTCTCCAGCGTATAGTAGAGCACCTCCTCCGCATCCCGCTTCCACACTGCGTAGACACGGTAGCAAAGGCCGTCTTTCATGGTCTCGTCAGGCATATCCAGACGAGTGAGCTGTATGTTGTCGGTCAGGTTGAGCGTCATAAGCGAGAAATCCCCGGCCTGACAGCCGCTCTTTTCCCCTTTGGGATATACCTCGTCGTAAAGGCCGACTAAGAAGGCTCCCTCCTCCTGCTGCAGCCTCTTAAGCCCCTCCTCCTTATGTTCGAAGAGATACTTGGGCAAAAGCGCCAGGGAAACCCGATTGTGCGCAAAATTCCGAAACTGCTCCTTGGTCATCTTCACGGTCCTGACCTGTCCGGCGGCCTGTCTGCGCTTTTCCGCCACCTCCAGGATCGCTTTGGTTATCACCATCATGCCGGTGAAAGGATTGACCACGATCTCCATCACTTTATCCGGATCGGACATCACCATGGAGACACAGCCCATAAAAGGCATCGCCATCACCATGGGCGGTTTTTTATCCGCCGGAATCTTTTCCGGCGAGGTAAAGATGGGAAGTCCCTGCTCGCCTGAATCCTTGCGCAAGAGGCAGGGGGCAAGCTTCGTCTCCTTAGGCAGACGCACCAGTTTTCCCGCCTGCATCTGTTCCTTAAGTTCCGGGGCCAGATCCGCCGGCGGCATAGCCGGCACCAACACCATCGACCGCTCTAAAAGCTCCATCACCTTCACAAAGCTTTCTCTCTCTTTGTCTGCCAGAAAGGCGTCTATCGCCTCTTCCAGTTTTGTATTATCTATTTTCTGTTCCGCCATAGCTGCTCCTTTTTCGGCTTCTATTCTGTCTCCTGCTCCTCCTGTGCCGGCACGATCGCGATCTGCAGTTCCGNAAGCTGCTCCTCATCCACCGTTCCCGGNGCCTCCGTCATCAGACAGGAGGCATCCTTGATCTTCGGGAATGCAATGACCTCACGGATGCTNTCCGCATGGGTAAGGAGCATTACAATACGATCCAGCCCGTAAGCCAGCCCCGCATGAGGCGGCACACCATATTTGAAAGCGCTTAAGAGGAAGCCAAACTGCTCCCAGGCTTTCTCCTTGGTAAAGCCCAGCACCTCAAACATTTTTTCCTGTATATCATCCTGATGGATCCTGACAGAACCGCCGCCCAGTTCCACACCGTTTAACACAATGTCATATGCCTTCGCACGAACTCTTCCCGGATCAGAATCAATATACTGCCAGTCCTCCTCCATGGGCATGGTAAACGGATGGTGCATCGCCATAAACCGGTTCTCCTCCTCGCTCCACTCCAGAAGCGGGAACTCCACGATCCAGAGGAAGTTAAACTGAGATTCGTCGATCAGACCAAGCTGTTTCCCAAGCTCCACTCTGAGCGCGCCCAAAACACTGTAAACAATATTCTTCTTATCTGCCGCAAAGAGAAGCAGATCCCCCTTCTCTCCCTGCATCGCCTGCACTAACTTTTCCAGTTCTTCCTCCGTCATAAATTTGGAGAAAGAAGACTTGTAGGTGCCGTCCTCCTGCACACTCAAGTAGGCCAGCCCCCTGGCGCCGTAGCCCTTGGCGAAATCCACCAGTGCGTCGATCTTCTTTCGNGGCATAGCCGCCTGTCCCTTCACATTTAAGCCTCTGACAGAGCCGCCGTTTTCCAGCGCAGAGGTAAACACGCCGAAGCCGCAGCCCGCCACTACCTCAGACACGTCCGTAAGCTCCATGCCAAACCGGGTATCCGGCTTGTCGGAACCGAAGCGGTCCATGGCCTCCTGCCAGGTCATGCGGGGCAGGGGAAGCTGCACGTCAAGCCCGATGGCCTCCTTACAGATATGCTTGATCAAACGTTCATTAACATCTATTACATCGTCCACATCCACAAAGGAGAGTTCCATATCCGCCTGNGTAAANTCCGGCTGTCTGTCCGCCCGCAGATCCTCNTCACGGAAGCACTTGGCAATCTGGAAATACCGGTCATACCCGGAACACATCAACAGCTGCTTATAAAGCTGCGGCGACTGAGGCAGCGCGTAGAAATTGCCCGGATGCACCCGNCTGGGCACCAGATAGTCNCTGGCTCCCTCAGGNGTTGATTTACAAAGAATCGGCGTCTCGATCTCCANNAAGCCTTCTTTTGCCATAAAGGCGCGCATCTCGGAAACGATCTTACTGCGCAGGATCAGCTTCTCCTGCAAGTCCGGACGACGCAGATCCAGATAACGATACTTTAATCGAATCTCTTCTTTCGTCTTGGAGCCAGCCTCCACCGGGAAGGGCGGTGTCTCGGATTCCGACAGGATACGCACCTGCGCGGCCCGGATCTCAATCTGTCCCGTAGCCAGATTCTCATTGACCGCACCGGAACGGTTCTCCACCTTGCCGACCACCGCGATCACGAANTCACTGCGCATCTTCTCCGCCTTGGCAAAAGCCTCCTGCCCGCAGTCCTTCTCCTCAAAAATGATCTGTAAAATGCCTGAGCGGTCTCTTAAGTCCACAAAAATGATACCGCCCTTATTCCTCTGCTTCTGTACCCATCCCATGACGGTTACTTCTTCTCCCACATTCTGCACGGAAAGTTCCGCACAGCGGTGAGATCTCTTCCAGCCCTTCATTGATTCTGCCATTGTCTTTCTCCTTTTATCGTTTTAACTCTTCTCTGTAAAATTCCTGAAACGCCTCATAGCCCTGCGCCGTAAGCTGTTCCTTCTGGAATTTCTTGTTCTTGTTCATGCGTGCCACCAGAATCTGATTCCCCTTTTCACGCTCCGCCTGTGCCTGCGCCATCACCTCACACAGTTTTTCGGAAGGCAGACCCTTTTCCATCAGATAAGCGATCTTCTTCCCCGCCTTAGGCACCTGAAAGCCGCTTTCCATGAGCAGTAAAATGATCCGTTCAAAGCCGATGGAAAAGCCGCAGGCCGGCACATCATTGCCCGTGAACTTNCCCACCATCTTATCATATCTTCCGCCGCCGCCACAACTGCCGCCGAACTCCGGCATGGCCACCTCGAAGATGGTTCCCGTGTAATAAGACATGCCCCGCACCAGCGTGGGGTCAAATACCAGCTCGAAAAAGTCTCCCTTGACCGCCTCCACACTGTCTATGATCTCCTGAAAGCTCTCCTTCACACCCTCCGGCAGAAAGTCTGCGATCCGCTCCGTCAGATACGCCACCGGTGCCTCTGAAGCTTCCACGCCCTGGAACAGCGCCATATACTTCTCTACAGATTCCTGCGGGTATCCGGCCTTCAGAAGCTCCTCCCGCACGCCGTCTATCCCGATCTTATCCATCTTGTCCAGCGTGATAAAAACAGCATCGTAGTCCTCTTCTCCAAACCCGCTGTAAGCCGCCATCGCCTTTAAGATCTGCCGGTCATTGATGCGGATCTGAAAATTTTGAAACCCAAGTCTGCCAAGGGTGGTGGTGGTGGCCAGAATCAGTTCGATCTCCGCCAGATTGCCTGCCTCCCCCAGAATATCTATATCACACTGCATAAACTGGCGGTAACGCCCTCTCTGGGGCCTGTCCGCCCGCCATACATTTCCCATCTGCAGTGCCTTGAAGGGTGAGGGCAGCTCATTGGCATGGGCCGCATAATAGCGCACCAGCGGTACCGTCAGGTCATAGCGTAAGCCCCCATCCACCAGATCCTCCTCATCCTTTGCCTCCTCCAGACGCAGCTTCTCGCCTCTTTTTAAGATCTTGAAGATCAGCTTCTCATTTTCGCCGCCCGCCTTGCAGTTCAGATTGGCGATATTCTCCACGCAGGGTGTCTCGATCGACGTAAAGCCGAAATTTCCATAAGTTTCTTTGATAATACCAATCACATAATCGCGGATCTCCATCTCCTCCGGCAGGATATCTTTCATGCCGGTGACCGGTTTTTTATTCAACGTCATAACTGCCTCCATTCCCGTGGGTTTCCAAGTCTTGCTCGAGCGCCTCATCCAGCCACTCCACAAGCTGTAAATCCACTTTCCCTTTCTCTGCCATGCTCTTCAGTATCTGGATCGCCTTTTTTCTCGGAATCGGTTGTTTATACGGCCTGTCCGTGGCCGCAAGCGCGTCATAGATATCTACCACCGTGAGAAGTCGTGTCTCCAGATCAAGTTCGTCCCCCTTCAAATGATTCGGATAGCCGCTCCCGTCCAGATATTCATGGTGGGCGCCTACCCATTTCGGCACCATGGAAAACCCTTTATAGAACTGCACTTTCTCCAAAATCCTGGATGTCATGACTACATGATTCTCCATCTCTTTGCGTTCCTGCAAGGTCAGCGTGCCGCTTCGAATGCTCAGACACTCCACTTCTCTCGCAGTCAGATACGGAAGGACGGAACCGTCTTCCTTTACATGCTGTTTCTCAGAAAGCCTCCCTATATGTTCATATGCCGCCTCATCCACATAATCGATCACATCAATTTCATGGATGAATGCAAGTTCTGATTCCAGGTCCTCCATGACTGCTTCATATTCCTCCTGCGTGATCCTGCCCCGCAGCATATCCACCTCATACAGTGCCTTAAGCAGCTTGAACCGGTCATCTATTTTCTCTCGCTCACTGCCCAGTCTGGTGGCCTTATTCATAATGCTCAGGGGCACCACCATCTTTCCGATATCGTGAATGAGCGCCGCAAGCATCAACTGCTCCTTTCTCGCAGGCTCAAATGTCCATTCACACTTACCCTCTCTATGTAACTGCGTCATATAATCCGCCAAAAGACTGGCATATTTTTCCACATTTCTTGTGTGCAGGGCATTGTAGGGCGTCCGCTTCTCCAGCGCCGTTGTAAGCGCTTCTACAAAAGAATAAATCTGCGCTTTGAGCGCCTCCACATAGGAAAGATTCGTGAGTTCAATCGCCGCCATAGAGCCAAGCGCACGGATGATGATCTCATACTGCTCATGAAAGGCGATCACATTTCCCTCTTCATCCATGGCATTGATCAGCTGCAATACCCCGATCAATTCATTTTCATTGTTCGCAAGAGGCACAACCAGCTGCGACTTCGTGCAATAACCGGTCAGACTGTCATACTGCCTCGGGCCTGAGAAATCAAACCGGCTGCTGGCGTAGACATCCGGTATGTTTACAACCTCCTGATGAATCGCCGCATAAGAACACACATTTTCCTCTTTCANNGGCACCGGCGGCAGATCGATCCGTTCTCCGTCCATCCCCCGGCTGACGCCTTTAGAAAGCGTCTTCATATATTTAAAATACAATTCCTCATTCTCATACAAATATAAGGTACTGGCGTCACANTTTGTNATCTCCATCCCTTTATCCAAAATGGTCATGAGCAGACGGTTCCTGTCCCTTTCAGTACAAAGACGTATTCCAATATCCATTATCTTTTCAAAATCTTCGTATTGTAAATGCATCTTACTTCTCCTTCTCCTGTTCCATCGGATATATTCCGTGCCGCTTCATATATTCCAAAGATTCCTTCTGTGCCTGATAACCGCTTACTTCCACCAGCACNGACGCATGNATCTGATATTGTCTGATCAACCGGTCAAATTCCTGCCAGTCCAGTTTCCCGGTACCCACTGCAAGATGCAGATCATTTTCCAGATCATTGTCATTGATGTGGATATGACGGATNNAAGGNGCCANNGTCTNGATCCACTCCTGTCCCGAACGCCCCGAAAGCATGGCGTGGGCATAATCCAGACAGATCCCGAAATTCTCGACNTCCTGCATCTTCTCCGCCATCCCCGCCATGATATCCGGCGCTTCATCAAACATATTTTCCATATAGATCTGCTGCTTAGGATATTGACGGGCNATTTCCGTAAAAAACGTAACGTTTCTGTCGCACCAGTTTTTCAGATAAGCCGGTGCGCGGAAACCGGCAAGCCGCCCCGTATGAAACACAACCCCTCTTAATCCCATCCGCTTCGCTGTTTCCATAGACTGGCGGACCCGCAGCATGGANGCNTCNCTGATGAGCGGATCGTCACTGTGAATCGTCACATCTAAAAAAGCCCCATGCATCGTATCCATGGAAAAATCTTTCTTATANTTTNCATAGNCNGTGATGATNTCCTCCTGCATCTTGGGATCATCCATAGTCTTCGGTATATAGAATTCATTATATTCAAATGCACAGCCGTATTCTTCTGCAAGACTGCACACCCGCTCNAAATCNGNCCTGTCCGGAACCAAATACAATTTGCCCATTCTTGACACTATCCCCCATGACTTTGTGCGGAGAATGCTGCTTTTCAGGCATTCTCCTGCGTGAGACATAGAACTTCTTGGCGTTTCGTCCTATGGCGAAACGTCTTTAGAAGTTCTTCTCACGCGGTCTACTTGATATACAAAGACGCCATTGCTCTTTCCCTTCAAAGGAATCTCTCCGATCGGCGTCACTGTCACTCTGTCTTTGACCGCCTCATAGACATCTTTACTGATCAGGATCTGTCCCGGCCGNGCATTGCTCTCCAATCTGGCTGCCGTATTGACAGTATCGCCGATGGCCGTATAATCCATACGGAAATCACATCCGATATTTCCCACAACGGCATTGCCGCAGTTGATCCCGATTCCGAACGANACGCTCTTGCCGTANCTTTTACGGAATTTTTCAGCGATGGCNTCCGCTCCCGCCTGCATATCCCATGCGGTAGCAACGGCACGGAAAATATANTCATCCAGATCAAAAGGTGCATTGAATACCGCCATCGTCGCATCTCCCACGAACTTGTCAAGGGTTCCGCCATTGTCAAAAATGGACTGTGTGGTAAGTCCTAAATANTCATTCAGGATCTCCACCACTTCCTCCGGCTTTAAGCTCTCCGACATTGTCGTGAANCCCCGGATATCCACAAACAGNACCGCAATATGNCGGTTCTCTCCGCCGATCACCAGCTCGAAATCTTTATTTTTACTGATNTTATCTACCACCTGCGGCGCCACATACTGTTTAAATACATTGATCACCTGCCGTCTGCGCATGATCTCCGCCAGATATCTGCGCACCATCTGTATCAGATAAATAACAAGCAGACAGACCGGCAAAAGGATCGTCGGAACGATCCACCCTTTCGCATACATTCCCCGTGCAAAAACCAGATCAAGAACCGTCAGTCCTGCAAAAACCAGCGTGGAGTACAGCAGCCTCATCTTTCCGCTGCATACATAAAATACGCCGCACAGAATCGCCGCCGCAAGCGCGTACAGCAAGGGCGATGCCGGAAGCTGCGTCTTTCCCTCCAACAAAGCTTCTATGATGTTTGCGTGTATTTCCACCCCATACATCTGACTGCTATGGGCAATAGCCGGCATGTAGGAATCCTGCATTCCTACGGCATAAGCCCCCACCAACACCACTGCATCCCGAAAGATCGCGGCGTCCACAGTCCCGTCCAGCACATCCGCCATGGAAACCACGCTGTAGCCTCCCGCCTTGCCCGAATAGGTGAAATAGTATCTGTTATTTCTTCCGTAAGTGGCGGGGAATACCGCTTCTTCTCCCCTGCTTTCCCGATACACTTTATAAACCTGCGAAGAGAGACTGTACTTTCTTTCCCCCTCATAATCCAGATATGCCATCGCCTGACGCACATATCCGTCCGTATCCACGAAGGTATTGGCAAAAGCGCACATGACCGCATCCTTTAAGCTGTCATAGGGCTCGATCACATGATCCACATAATAGGGATTGTAGACAATCCTGCCGTTCTCATCCTGTTCGGGCTGTTCTTTAAAAGAAAAACTCATGGCGGCAACAACGTTCCCCGCCTCCTCACAGACTTCGGCAAAATGATCATCCGCCTGCTTGTCCGCCTCTTCACTGTAAATGATATCGAATCCGATCACTGCAGGACGCGCGTCACCCGCACCGTCTAATATAGATACCAGCTTGGCCGGGATCTCCCTGCTCCAGGTATTCACGGGACCATACTGCTCCAGTGTTTTATCATCAATTCCTATGATGTAGATTTTTTTATTGGTGACTGTCTCTTTTTGGTTCAGCCTGTCGGATATTCCCATGTCCCAAAAGCCTGCTGTCCCAAAATACAGAAATGTAAAAGATACTAGAATAACGGCGGCTGTAATCGCCGCCGCTTTCATTCTGCTCAGATACTTCATAGCTTTCTATCTAACGTCCTTCTTCGTTTCCCGTATTATTCTTTCCACTTTATTTTCGTATTTGCCTTGATTTTGGTTTCAAAATCAAAATCCCACGCTCCGCTCTGCGCCGGAACCAGTAAAGGCTCGGATGCCTTTTCTCCGCTCTTCACTTTCTGGGTAGCAAATGTTGTGCCCTGATACTCAAAGGTTACCGTATAAGTCGCCGGTTTTGACGGCTTTTCAGGAGATTCTTTGTCAGGCTCTTCCTGATCCGATCCGTCTTCATTCCGATCATTCTCATTGGATGAATCACTGCCGCTATTTCCGCCCTGCGAATTATCCGCACCTATATTTTTATTATCAGTACTGCTGCCCTTTGCCGGTTTCGGCTCCTCAGCCCGGGTAACGTCCTGCGTCTGCGGCAAGGCAGAATTTCTCACATTTTTACCTGTCTGTGCGGAAACCTTCTCCGCCACATCCGTATCTGTGTCAATGTCCGCATCATCCCGCTCAGAATTTTCTTTCGCGTCAGCCAACAGCGTCTGCTCCGATTCGCTGTTTTCGGATGCTTCACTTGTATCCGATGTCCGGCCAATCAATCTATCCAGTTCTTCCAGGGTTATGCCTTCCATGGTCTGACCACTTTCCAACATGCTTCTCAGATTCTGAAGCGCCTGTTCGGGAAGTTCCTCGTATACAATATCTCTGACATCATCCACCGTTCCATCGCTATGTACGGACGTCTCGCTGCCTGCGGGAACCAATACCGCTTCCCCGTAAGTTCCGTCCGGAAGGATAGGCGTTGTTTCTACTTTCCCCTGGAAACAGCACATCTTTGTATTCTGTTCGCCATTATCATCCGTATATAATTCCACGCGATATATAGTTCCGCGAACCGCCATGACCGAATTCGGGGTGGAAGTCTCATAGGAGGACCCTTCACTCAGAGGATGTTGAATCTCATTGGTAACGGCTCCCTGTTCCAGACATATCTTCGTTTTGGAATTCTCGTCCGCCCCTTCCGCCTCAACGGAAAAGATCGTATCCGCCTCCGCCATCACATACTTATCATCATCCAGCTTCAAGCGCATGCTGGAATCCTGCGCTACCGTGNCACGATCGCCGGATTCCAGATACAGGTTCTCCGCCGCATTCATGGAACCCGCACCTGNNCGCTCGATCACTGCGCTCCCCTCGATCTCATAGACCAGTATGGAGCGGTATGCTTCTTCNTTATCAGTCGATAAAAGTATCGCCACTGCGGCAACGATCACGACCGCCACAGCACAAACACCAATTATGGCTTTCTTATTTGACATCAGTTTCTGCATAATTGACCATGCCTCTCTTTCGGCTTGCTGCTTTCATCATCCTCAACGTTTCGTAAATCTGTAATCACGGGCTTCTTTTACATAAAAAGATCCGCCGCCCTGATAGACCGTGCTGTCACCGCCTACCTGCCATTCCCCCGCTGCCAGTTGATAGGAAGTGTTCGCTTTCAGCGAGTAGGTTCCGTTCGCGGAAATAGCGCCGCCATCTGCCAGTTCTCTCCCGCCAGATACGTTGATCCCGCAGACTGTCTCATTGCCCGCCTTGTCTTTTGCCTTAATCTCACATGACGTGCCANCTTCCGTTACTTGATAATTTCCATCCGCTGCAAGAGCTATAGACTCCCCATTCACTGTAACGCTCTCTAAATTAGCGTCTTCCACATGAAATACGGTTCCTTCCGGATAAGTTCCCCCATCCGCCACTCCGGTCACCTTAGGTGCCTCGGTATCCACCACGATTCCGCAAGACCGGGCATAAACAGTCTGTCCATTCGCCTCTGCTTTCACGTATACAACATAGGTTTTATTACTGGAAAGCACTTCCACCACCGTAGACAGAGAACTGATAGCGTCAGACCAATTCACTTGATCCTCTCCCATAGCAGCAGCACCCGGATTTTTGTCTAAATAGTAATAAAACGAGATTGCCTTACCATCCTGACTGGCAGATAACTCAAGCCTCTGATCAGGATCCTTAACATATTGATACTCTATAGTACCACCCAGCTCATAAGTACAGCTCTGCCCATTCCACTTAATATCAATCACAGGTGCGTCAGTGTTCTCCTGAACTTCTACGCCCCCTGTTTCCGGATCATCGGTTACAGCCATGACCTGAATGCCTTCATTCCCATCNTTGTCTGTACCGGCTTCATCGACGACGTCCTCATCCTCTGCATTCGCATCATCAACAGCGTTCTCGTCATCTGCATTGATTTCATCACCGAGATTCACTTCATCACCGGGAATCTCATCCTCTGCATCCTCTTCATCGACAATGCTCTCATTATCATCTGAAATGGCCTCGTCATCAGAAACCGCATCGGTATCAGATTCCGCCTCCATCTCCTGAACGGCTTCCGTATCTTCCTCCGCTGCCAGCATCGTATTCATCGGCACCAAACACCCCAGCAGCGCTGCCATGCCAAGTGCAGCCACGCTCTTCCATTTCCTGCGCATATTTACCGCCTCCAGTTCTCACACTTGAAACAAAAACATTTCTAATACACACATAATCCGATAGTATATCATAAAAATCTATTTTCCTACCCTGTATTTTACACATAATCCATTATTTGGTCAATACTACTGCTATGCAAAAAGGCAGAATGCTATATATTATTTGTTGCATTACTTTTTGTCGATATGGTTGGCAAAAACATTTTGTAATAAATCTTAACATTATAGAATATACTTTGTATAATCCATATATCACAATATTGGTGTGACCTATCTCTATTTTATTGTCGTTCCNCGAAATCTTATATTGATTTTTGGTGGCAGAGTTGCCAGAAAAAATCAATGAATTGTGTAGTATGATTTTTATAAAGATTCCTCTGTATANCGCCTCCGATAATATTCCATNGTCCGATACTCCAAAATATCCTTCATCTGTCGTCNNAAANCNTCCTGCTCTACAACCTCCGCCAGTTCCTCCCTGATTGCCAGCGCATAGCCTTCTTTCTCTATGAAAAGGCCCTTGCCGGAAGCTTTCAAGAATTTAATTGGNATACTCTTTGCTTTGCTGAGGTGCTGTTTGTCNGNCATCTTCTGATAATCAGAATACAAAATCTCTGTCGCTAAATCTTTCCAGTTTGTCCCGGTATTGAAAAATGCTTTCCAACTCTCTAACACTTCANCATCCGTGACTGCCATTCGAATATTTCCNTGATTATAAAAACTATACAAAATCGGCATCTTATAGACNTTCTGCATATCCGTTGTCTCAATCAGTGACAGAAATTCCCGCCCAATACTGTGATACAAAGTTTGTTCCTCATCGGACAATTCATGCAGCTCATTTAAAAAATCCATATAATGTCGGAATGGATTTTCTTTAGCATGNTTCATACAATATTGATAAATNTCATCCTCCATATAGGTAAAGAGTTCCATCCTTGTGGGAGTCTTTTGATNCAGCAATTCTTTGANNCTNTAATATTCCAGAGTGATCCGNTCTTTGATCGANAAGGACTTTTTATCCAGTTCCTTAAAAAGATCCACGAGTCTCATATCAAAATCCACAATACAATCATCGGGATATTCNANCCTNNAATAANCACCTGCCGCACGCTCTATGTAACTGCTCTCGCCNCTCANAAGNAAAGGAGCACGCCCTGCTTTTTCATAATTACCGATAAAGTCCAGCACATTCAGATACTCTTTGCCACGACAAGTACGCAGTCCNCGTCCNAACTGCTGCAAAAATACAATGGGAGATTCNGTCGGCCGCAAAAACATAACCATGTCAAGGGCCGCAATATCCACACCTTCATTAAACATATCCACTGAAAAGATCACTTTGATTTCCTGATTTTTCAGCTTTGCAACAGCCTTGTCCCTATTCTCGGAAAANTCNCCGTCCGCATTGCTGTATACNGCTACNGNTTCGATACCTCTTGCGCAAAATTCTTTTGCCATNTCCTCNGCATGCTGTCTGGAGCAGCAAAANCCCAACGCCCGCTTGGAATGGTATTTCATGTAATATTTATAAATCAAATCATATCTTCTGACATTGCCGATGTATGTCTCATTCAGTTCTTTTTCATCATAACGCCCCTTCACGAGATGCAGGGAAGAATAATCCGTCTCATCATAGATTCCGTAGTAGTGAAACGGAACCAATATGCCCTTATTGATCGCCTCTTTTAAAGAGATTTCATAGGGTACGTTGTAATCGCATATCTCGTAAATATTCCTGCCATCCATTCTCTCAGGCGTAGCAGTAAGCCCCAGCAAAAACTGAGGCTTGAAATAATTCACNATTCTTTGATATTGATCGTTGACGGCATGATGAAATTCATCAATCACCAGATAATCAAAATAGTCCGAGGGAAAATACTCTTCTCTCAGATACTCCTCTCTGCCAAGTGTCGCCACCGATGCAAAAATAACGGTTTTGTCCGTATCCTTCTGCTTGCCGTTAAAAAATCCGTAATCCTCCGACTGTCTTACATTTTGAAAAGACACCGCTGCCTGTTGCAATATCTCTTCCCGGTGCGCCACAAACAACACACGTTTATACGGCGCAGAATCAAAGGCCGCCAAGTAGGTTTTNCCTATTCCCGTAGCCGCCTGCACCAAGCCCTTTNNCGCGCCNTCTGCCCGGCTGTTCTNCAAAGCATATAATGCCTCTATCTGCGCGCCTCTTGGCTGAAAGAACGCTTCCGTTTTTGTGTCGCCAACAGTGTCAATACTCTCATCTGTTGCGCCTCTATTGATCCCGTCCTCCGAGTCATCATATCTTGCCAGATCCTTGGAAACCGCAGGTTTGTGCCAGTTACGGGAATAGGTAATCAACTCCGCATCATCAATCACAATCGAATGCCGTTCAAACAAATCCAGAAAGGTCTCATAGAATAATCTGAAATTCTCACCGTCAGCCAAACTACTGAACCGATAATTCCACTCTATGCCAGAGGTCAGCGCACTTTTGGAAATATTGGATGACCCTATAAATATCTCTCCGCTGTTTTCATAATGAAAAATATATGCCTTCGGATGAAATGACCGCTCCTTGTCATTATAAAATCTTAAATCAACCCGATCTCCCAGTTCCTTCTTTATCAGAAACAAAGCCGAAGGCTGTGTAATCCCCAGATAATTGCCTGTAAGAATGCGAATCTGCACCCCTCTGTCCAATGCCGCCCGCAAATCCTTCAAAATCATCTTCACGCCTGATTCCATTAAAAAAGAGACAATAATATCAATGCGGACGGCTTTCTGCATACTCATTTTTAACTGGTAATACAGAAAACGTCCCCTGTTTCGGTCTCCTGTCATCACATCCGTCGGTTCAATGGACTCTATATGTAATTGTGTTTCCTGTGTCTCATCAATATTTATCTTTTTCGCAAAATCAAATTGAGCCATTTTTCTTCACTTCTCCCCGGACGTGCATCAGAAGTTATCCATTCTTCCTCTATTTGCAAATCCTCTATTTTACTTATAAAATCTGCAAATGTCTCCTCCGTCATATCCGTAAAATAGCGTCCGTTTCTCTCTCCCGAAAAAGTTCCGTACTTGAAAGATGTATAAATAATACCATTCGGTTTCAAAGCAGTAATCATCTTGCGCATAACATCGGACAATTCATTCCTCGAAAGATGCAGAATGGAGGAACAGGCCCAGATACCGTCGTATTTGGATACCGCAGATAGCTCTTGAAAAAGCATATGGCGCACCTGAACACCTGTGTATTGAGATGCTAATTTACACAATTCTTCTGAGCCGTCTATGGCCTCTACATGGTAGCCTTGATCGAGGAAGGCTTTTGTGTCACGACCAGAACCGCAGCCGAAGTCGAGAATCATGGCGGCGGCTGGGAGATGGGATAGGAAGCGGTTCTGGGTGGCTGAAAATTCTACGGAAATGGTGTTTTTGCAGAATTGATCGGCGTTTTGGTTGTAGTAGGTAAGCGTATTGTTTAGCAATTTATTTATCCCCCTATACAGAATATAAAACAATATCCTCATTTGCTTTTTCTATGAGACCCTCAAACCATCCCCTCAAGTTTGCCCTTCATGAAAGGCCCTCAAATAGATTGGCAAACCCTCAAAACTTTAATTATCCTTTGTGAATGAAGCGTAGTCCTTTTTTAGTATTCAATTTTAGTATTCAAATAGTTGCATGGCAATATTACTTATGTCAGCATATCTTATATCAGCATACAGCATAGTCACTTCACATAAAATATCTTCCTTGTATCCAAGTAATTCTTCTGATTTAATTACTCTGTATCGCAAACGTTTCCGTTGCTCTAATTCAGTCCTAATGCAGCATTTTTCTGGTCTTCAATATATAATTTTTTATAATTGAATTCAAGTAAATTGCACACACGTTCCTTATCTTTACTATCATACTGATAAGATGATAAATATGACGCTATAATATTTTTCATAATATTCTTTGAGAACGAGCCCAACTTCCTTTTCCCAGTCAAGCATCTTTCTATATCATCAACAGGCAATTTATCATCTGTGATTCTAAGTTTAAACTCCACATTTACCATATCAAAAAATGCAGATTGCATTCTCTCCTTATATGCTATAATATCATTTTCTAGCAAATCGCACTCCCAACAATAAGCAAGATTATCTACATTAATTTCTATAAATTCTGACCATAAAATACTTACATAATCCTTTATTAAACTTAAAAGTGCATCCTTTTCTGGAATTTTTGCTTCCTTTCCTTCCTTCACTTTCTTTTCCACAATCTCAATTATTTTATCAGTCTCGGTAGATACTCTGTTACATAAAAACCCAATCAATTTCAAATTAGAGCTTCCCATCAATTCTATCATATCTGTTCTTGGCTGATTTTTTATCTTTGTTGCATAATTTTTCAAAATATCTCCCTGAAATTCAATCATACGAAGCAACTTTATAAAATCATTAAATATTACATCCAAATACTCATCTGCTCTCTTTTGGACTTCTTCCTTTTCTTTTTCCTCCTCTATATCGTCTTGCCGTATCTTCTTATTCTCTTGAATTTGTGGAATTTCACTGTTTTCAGGAATACTATATATTTCGTTCAATTTTTCCAACACATCTGAATTAATCTTTTTCAAAAATTCTTTTTGGTCTTCATATTTAAACTCTTTGTATTCAGATAATAATTCGGCACTAATAGATTGCAATTTAGGTAATATCTCATGTTGTGGATTCATACTATAAGCCATAAACAAGCCAATATTATAGTTCTTTTCTAATGATAAATTTAATAAAATTTCCTTTGTTTTTTTATCTCTTTCCTCAGGAGATAAGACTTCTACAATATAGCTACCTGCAAAATAATAGTACATATAATCATACTTAAACTTGTACTTATCATTTCTTTCTTCTAAAATTTTGTATTGCACTAATCTTTGAATAATCTTTACAGAATTTCCCATTAATCGTGGATAATTCTCATTGTAATTAGCTATTGATTCTAAAACATATTGTTCATCAAATGTTGCACTCTCATCATTTGAGTATAAATCATATGCCAAAATCTCTAATAATGTTCTATAGGCTAGAGCCATTTTGGAGTCTTGCTCTGAAATATCATTAATTTTATCTCTAATAAGGCAATCATATACATATGAAAATCTACTATAGTCAGTATTCATTGCTTCTGAATTTTCCATATACGAAAGCACAAGCAAAAACTCTAATGGTGTATTTCTAAAATATCCATTTTTCAGGACATTTTGCATCTGAGATAATTTATCTTTTCTCTTCCCATCAAATTCTTTAGAATTTATGTCCTGTTCAGGATCTTCTAATAAAAGCCACTTGTCAACAATTTTACTCTTTCCATAACGCCGTAATTGCGTAATTTCTAATGTATAAAACATATTGTTAATAAAATCGTTTGTTTCCAAATTCTTTGCAACATCCACCAAGCTATTCCTATTATTTTCTGTAAGAATAACTATATCAAACTGAGTGTTAATATATTCCAAAAAAACTTTTTGGGATTTATCTCCTAAAATAGTTTCATCAAAATCATCAATTAAACATACTCTATTCTCTTTTTCCTTTTGCAGAATCTCATCTACATTCAAATTATAGTATGATGACTTATACGCCTCTCTTATTAAAGTATTTGTATCATCCTCATTCGCTGATCTAATATCTCCGACATCAATAAATATTGGAAACAAATCCATACTATAAAAAATCACGAAGAGTCTTTTTAGTAGTGCTGTTTTCCCATATTCTTTATCACCATTTATCAATACTTTCTTTTGTGTTTGTATTATATTTAAAATACTTTCCTGTCCTCTATATAATTGAGTTTTATTAGAATTATTCAAATTCTCTCCTTTTAACGGAGGAAAGACATATATATCTGAAAGCAATAATGGCGATTTGTATTTGCTTGATATATCAATCTCTATATCCTCCAATCGCTCTCTTAATTCTCTGGCAATACTTATTCTATATTTTGAATATCTATTTCTTTCAAACCGACGTGCTTTTGAATCAATTACTCGTTCAAACAATTTTCCATTCCATGAATATGTATAAAAGAATTCAATATTATCCTCTAAATTAACCTTGAAAATATTAAATCCACTTTGGTCAGGTTCTTCTGTACTATATAATTGATTACCCTTGATAAAATAATTTGTAGTACTATCATAATTTGTCTTTTGAACAAATTGAGAAAAATGATCATGTCCTATTAATATGATATCTGAATATTCCTTATGATAGTTTTCCCAATTTTCAACTCCTTTCCAATGAAACCAATTTTCCCCATGGTGCATTAATGTTATTACAATATCGTCTTCATTCTTTTTATCAATTCCTTCTGGTACACTAAAAAGCATATCTTTTTTTTCGTGCAAAGATGAACACCACGCAGTATTTAAGCAATGTAACTTTATATTATATTTCCCCAGTTTTTCATTTATAATCACGTTCTGGGTAAAAATGCTATTTCTTCTATTAAGGGATGCCAATTTCTTTTCTGCGTAATAATTCACAAAATTAAAATAGTTTGCCTGAATGGATGTACATATCTCCATTGTAGTATCATCATTCATGTCCAGTTCACTGGACTTTATAACCGTAGTACGAACTTTGTTTTCCTTACTAGCGAAATCACAATCATGATTCCCTGGTACAAAAATAAACTGAACATATATTTCAAAACTTCTACTTATAATCTTCTCATAAATATCATCAAAAAAATTCTCAGCTAAACCGTACTGCTCTTCTGTACCTGAGAAAGCAACATCCCCCGTGACACAAATTAGTAGCATCGTTTCTTTTGCATTTCTCACCACTTCAAAAATAGCACCAACAATAGAATTGGTTCTTTGCAATAAAATATCCAAATCACTTTTTTGCTTAATGTGAATATCTGTTAATTGGGCAATAATCAACTCCATTTTTTCTTCCTCCGTTCCTTCACAAATATTAGCTAATCATATGTTTTTAATAATAATCTACTTTTATAAAACAGTTCATATCATTTTATGAACTTGCTGACTCCCGCCAGAACTGCTCTAGTATTATGCGTATTCCCATAATCGACTAAAAACTGTTTTATTATCCTTTCAATTGCTATAGGTCTGCCCAACATCATCACAATATCCATAATGAATACAGCGAATATATTGTTATCTGGGATTATTTTGCTCCCATTATATATTACATAGGTCATATTATCAATATATAAAAAGGCATCAATTTTCACCTGCTAATGTGATTTCTCTCGCTACTATTTACTAGAGTGAATTAAGAGCAGCATCAAAAACTCAACTTTCGTCTATTGCAATCCATATCCATGAAAAATTTACATAAAAAAAGAATTTCCTCTCTCTAATAAATCCTCATTCCACAACATCCCAGCTCAAAGCAAGATGCCTTGAATAAATTTCATCAGACAAAAGGAAATTCGTCATTCACTAATATTTATAATTTCAGATCATTAAATCATTCTCGCACATCATTCTTCTGCTTCAAATATCTCCGAAAGTTGTTTCTCCATCTGATTCACAAGATTTACTACCAATGCATTTCCCATCATGAAACGACGTTTATTCACCGGCATTTCCATAATCTCGCCACCCACAAGACACTCCTTGGTCCAATCAGATGGAAAGCCTTGAATCCGTTCAACTTCAATAGGAGTGAGCAACCGTATCTCTCCAGTCTTTTTGTCTCTGACAATATGAGTCGTCCTACTAAATGTACCTTCGCTCGTGAGCATCGTTCTTGCGGGTTTATCATATTCGTCTATCATAGGTACTGGACCCTCAGAAAAAATATACTCATGTCCATTCTTTGCTTTTCTCGGAAGTTTCTTTGCCCCTTTAATATACTGCCAAGTCTTATGCGCGGCATCTGAAAGACGTTCATTCGTCTCATCGCTATGGTCACCCTTCTCTTCATCATAATACAATCGTTCACTCGGTATGAAAAACTCCTTATCAACATCCCCATCTTCCATGATATCTCCTAGCGTAATCTGTTCCCCATCATATAACGGAGCCGTCTTCAGCGTATATGCTATTCCATCCTTCATAATACCAGTGTTCTCAAATATAAATGCAAAATTGCTTGATAATTCACCCACACTTCCTGCCAATTTCTTTATTTCTATCTCTTCTACATCACTCTCTTCTACTGAAAAACTCTTCGCAAAAAATCCTTCTTTGAGAAGAATCTTACCCATGCTCGTCTTATGCAATTTATCATCTGACGCATCATTATATCCCACTGTATCTGTAATACGTTTTGCATAGGATGTATCATTGCGGTAAGCGAAAATGAATATACGCCGGCGTCGTTGTTGATAGCCATACTCGGCTGCATTGATGACACGCCATTCCACTGTATATCCAAGATCTCGAAAGCACGCCAGTATTATTGCAAAATCTCGTCCTCTCTGACTTGCGGGGCTCTTAATGAGTCTATCGACATTCTCTAACAAAACGAAGGGCGCACCCTTTTTTTCCAACATCTCTCTGATATCCCACCAAAGAACGCCTTTTTTCCCCTCCAATCCCTTTGATGTAGCCAATGACGATGCCACAGAATAATCCTGACACGGGAACCCACCAACGAGCAGATTATGATCTGGCACTGTAGTCTTATCCACTGCATTAATATCTGTATTGGTCTTGTCTTCCCCGTTAAGATCTAAACAAGAGCCAAATCTATTCACATAACAGTCATGTGCCCACTGAATCTTCTTGTCCGCAGGCTCCCACTGGCTAAACCACACAGTTTCCCACTTTTCAGGTTTGGAAGTATCCTCTATAGCCTTGATAGAATTGAGCCCACACCTAAATCCGCCTACACCTGCAAACAATTCACAAACTGTCTTTTTCATTCGACTCTCTCCTTGCCCGATATTGTTATCACATCAATCATATCATAATCAATAGATTTGATCAACCTTTATTTCATCATCTATTTGGGCATAAATATATGTATTATTCAACCAAAAACATTGCTTCGGATATCGCCTGCCATCCGGCAATTCATAAGTATCCTGTGCATTCTGGGCGTGCGGTCTTACATGACAGACCGGATTCTCAGATGCTTTCGGCAGATTATTTCTCCATGCACCATTGACCAGCATCACTCGAAGTCCTTCTGTTATGACCTGCTTTGTTCTTTCCCATACAGATCTCACTTCCGTTTCAAGATCATCATATGGCATGTTCCAAAACTGACATCCACGAAGACGTAAAACATCGTTCTGATCATATTTAAAGACTACAAACAAGAATCGCGTCTCTTTGAGATAATTTCCAAAGGTAGAATCATCCCACTCTTCCTGAATCAACTCTTTAAAACGAAATGTAGGAAAAGACATGCTTTCCTTGATCCGATCATTCTTCCCTACCCTTATCGTTTTGACAACAACACCCGCTTTTTCAAACTCTTCCGCATGGTTCCCTTTTATACCCAGTATCCTGTATGCCAATATCGCTTCCAGATTCTTGGGCTTTTTCTCTCTATCAACATTAAATTCCATGCACAGCTCACTTACGGAATATCCACGATATCTGTCAATCTTATTTATGACATAATCTTCAAAGGAATCTACCGTTTTATCCTGTATGATTGGTTCATATGTCACCGTCCCTGGCACGATATAGTTATTCAACACATACGTCATATAAGAATTCTTAAAGGCAAATGCCCTCGGCTTTGCTAGTTCATCACTAAACGGCTGTTTTCTACGATTTTTGGATGTTGCTGCTTTTGGTGCGGCACCCAGATAAAGTGTATCACCTTCTGACAGTTCATGTGCTTTACCTGCTTTGATTTTAGAAACAATGATATAATAATCGTGCTGGATTATCTTCACATCCTGCTCTGGTGGTGTAAATAGTCTGGAATATCTAATCTTGTAATCAAGGTTATATGCTATCTCTTCCTTGTAAAGATAATATACCAACAAAATGAGCTTCGATTTATTCCAGAAATGGCTCTCTTCAAATTTCTCATTCACTACCTGACAATAATCAATCATGGTCAATATCAGCCTTTCTTTTGCTGATAAAGTGCCATTTTTATTTTCTCGATATGGGGTAACTTTCAGTTCTACCCCAGCTTCATAAAAATCTGCACGAGAATCACTGTTACAAGCATAATGGAAAAAACTTTCTTCAATGATCTGCCCCAGATTTCCCTTATTTCGTTTTGTCACTGACACCTTTGCCGAACCATAAGGTGCTCGAGTTTCTCGCAACATCATCGGTTGCCGGTCTTCATCTTCTTCCAATATCTGCCTGAATGTCTTACCGACCATTCTCTGAGAATATTTTTCTATTGATTTTGGATCCGTTCTGTCATATTCAGCAATATAATCCATGTTCACCATCATCCTCTATCTCGGACATCTTCAAATCGAATATTGTTTCCTCAATAATCTCAACACATTCATCTGGATTATTTAAAATATCTTTTCCCCAAAAATGAATGACCGTCCATCCCACGAATCGAAGCATCTGATCCTTCTCCAAATCTCGTTCCATGTTCCGTTGAATCTTGCTTATCCAATATCCCGGATTCTTACCTTTTTGAAGTTTTTCTTTTAAACTGTCCCAGTCTTTTCCATGAAAAAATTCGCTGTCACAAAAGATTGCTATCTTATATTTTGTAAGAGCAATGTCCGGGGAACCGGGTAATCCCTTATAATTCTTTCGGAAACGGTATCCCTTTTCCCATAATGCTTTTCGCAGAGCCAACTCTATGCTAGTATCTTTTCCACGGATACGGCTCATGTTCTTATGACTCTTTTCGGATACTTCTCCATGGAAGCGTGGCTCTTTTTTGTTTTGTGGATCCATGTTTCATTCATCCTTTTTACACGCTCTCATCCCTGCATATAGAAGTAAGAGCTTTTCATACGATATAGCAATCCTACACATCCTCAACCGTGCTATCCTTTTCTGATATAAAATTTTCAACAGTTGCTCTTTATCATGTCCATAGTGTAATAATCTATGGCATCTAGGGCACAGGGATACCACATTTGCTTCCACATCTAAACTATAACCAAACAACGATTGAAAACTTAATGGTATTAAGTGATGTCCCTCCGTATAATATGTCTTTCCATCTTGTCTTACGAACAGCTCACATTCACACTCACCCTCGCATAAATATCCGGCCGCAAATAGTGCTCTATCAACAACTGAACAATCTCTTTTAAAGCCTTCAGTCTTATTCCCGACCACCATATCCAAGGCCTTCGGTTCATCATGAATTTCATAGCCATTATCATTCTTTACCACTTCCTGTACTTTCTTGAATCGAGTATCAATCAATTCAAGGAATCGCTGACTTAAAAAGCTCTTATAAAGTTCCTTCAATTCTGGCACCCTATCATTGGTAATATATTCACTCCATATCTTCTGATACCTTGAAGCACTCAATGAACCGCCCACATTATTGGCAGGATTGGCATTCCTGAAACGAGAAACCTCATGCAGTATCATCTGTATGCTAAGATTCTTACCAAAATAAGCATTAAAAAGCGTCGTAAACCTCTCCACGTTCTTTTCTTTGCCAATGTAATAAAATCCAAGGATCAATAGCAATTCAATATCACTCATCTTATTCACCATCAATCCTCTGATATGATTTTTAACACATATGATCTGTTGAGCCAGAAGCTGTGCTTAGGATATGCAATCAAGCCAGTCAATTTATCCGGTACCGGCAGTGGTAATGTGTCATTCCTGTTCTGAGCATGAGGTCTTACATGAACATATTGATTCTCTGTAGAAGACGGAAAATATGTAAAATATCTGCCATGATCATCAATATACTTAACAATCTTTCCGGTCGTTACACATTCTTTCATTCGAGACCAAGCATCACGCACACTATTCTCCAGAACTATCTCCGGCATCTTCCATACCTTTATCCTGTTCAGATACAGTTCCTTACCTTCATTTTTAAATATGGCAAAGACAAAAATATTATCAGCAAAAATCTGACGTAAGGAACTATGTTCCCAGTCTTCTTTTACAATATCGCAGTATTTAAAGACGGGAAAAGACATGGACTCCTTTAATCTTCCATATTTGTCAAGTTTGATAGTCTTCAGGCAAAAATCATCTTTATTTTCTATCTGTTTAAGATACAGAGAATTACTGTATGTAATCATTCTCTTTATTAGCGCATTTAAGCGGTTTTTCGCCCCTTCATTCACATCAAACTCATCATATAGACGTGTCACAGCACAATCCCTGTATTCTTCTACAAATACATCAATATCATGGTTTAACTTAACAATATAATCCATCTGTGCCATAAAATCTCACCTCATATATGTTTGCACAACATCCTGATCTGACATTATGTTTGTATCTTCCATTTCAGCTCCACCTATAGAAATATCATCAGCATCCAAAATCTTAAGCATTCTAGTCTCTTTGATATCCAACCTTTCAGATATCGCCGCATCTATAGAATCTTCATTTTCAATGAAATAATAATGCGCTGTAGTGCCCTCAGGCATATTTATCCTGTGAATCCTGTCTTTGGACTGTATGAACTGTGCTGCATTAAAATTACGGTTCACATAGATGGCATTCTGGCAGACTCTATGTAAAGATATCGACTCTGCAAGTGTTGCCGGGTTTGCCAGCAACACCATGCTATCATCCTCGCGAAATCTTTTTATAGCTTGTTGCCGGTCATCACCGGACACAGTACCATTTATAAGCTCAATCGGTTTCCCGATTCTGGTCTCTATCATCGACTTCAATACATCCATATTTTTAACGAAGATATCCCAGACCAAAACCTTTTTCCCCTCCATAACAAGCTTGTATGTGAGTTCTGTAGCAGTGCGATTCTTATTCGTTTCTATCGCGCCTCTTTCAAACATATTAATCAGCTTCACGATTTTTGATTCTGAAAACTGCTGGGACAACTCTCTATCTGCTTTTGCTAAGATGTTTATCTTTGAACCATCCTTATCAGCGTACTCGACATATTCCTCCTTAAGTTCATCCATTGAACTGATTATGCTATTTTTAAGTAATGAAGGATTAGCCGATATCTGCATCTTTCGAATTAGTATCGCTTTCTTCAAGTTCATCAAAAAATCTTCATCTATATCATCAGACAGCTTTCCGCAGAAATCATTAAGTCTGTCGTATAACTCCTGCTGCCCCTCATTCATCTCACATCTGACGAAATCAATCTCATACGGCAAGAGTTCTCCCTTGGCAATAAGATACTTTTTGGAAATCCTCGAATAATGCGGATCAAGGCTTTCATGTATTCGCGTCATCTCAACATCAGATGCTCCATTATTGGTCATAGATTTTAACTGATTATATTTATATGGCAGTATCTGTTTATACGGAGATAATGCTTCAGTGAGAGAATACAAATCCTCATATCCATTCGGCATTGGTGTTCCCGTCAAAATTATACGGGATGCTGCATGTTTTGCTATCTCCAATGCTGCTTCTGTCGCAGCTGCGTTTGGATTTTTTATCTTGTGTCCCTCATCGATAATCAGCATTGTTCTTTTTTCTGTTAAAAAACCAGAGATTTCCCGACGTAACATCCTAATCTTTTCAATGTTGATGAATGTTATCTCTTTATGATGTTGCTTTGATGCACCTAAATATAAACAGCAATCTTTTGTCGTTTCAGATGCAAGGTTTTCAAATTCAGGAGTTCTCCCAAAACAGGTCTGATATTCATCATACCAAGCATTGTATGCACTTCCCGGTCCTATCACAAAAATATTATCCACAACAGCATTCTGTTTAAGGTATGCATACGCAGCATAAGTTATAATGGTCTTTCCGGCACCGGGAACAGAAAAATCAAACCCGCCTTCTCCAATACTCAGAAGAAAAGCCGATCTATACTGGTAATCTCGCAATGTTATCACTAAATTTTTGTCACAAAAAGCGCAAAATTTCTCAAAATTCGGTTGTATCGACCCCTTATTTAATTTTATTGCTCGTAATGATTCAACCCTATTGACAGAAGCACTTTCAAACTCTTGCTGTCTGTCCAATAAATTCTGAGTTGCTTCATCAAAGGACACCTCAGCTTTGCACGCCTCAAGAAAACCCACAATATCCTTGATGTTTTTGGCTTCAACGTGTTCGTCATGGTTGTTATAAGTGATTATGATTCTCCCGTTCTCATTCATTATAACAACATCCTTCATAGCACTAAGATAGATATTAAATTTCATCCCAGAACGACCACTTAATTTATTTGTGCCTGATACCTCAAATGTGGCGTCTTGAATCATTTTAATCACAATATCACTCATAATTTATACTTCGCCGTAATCTTATAGATACTCTTTGACAGTTCCTTAAGGTTTTTGAGATCATCTTCTGAGACCTCATCCATACCTTCAATAAGTTCCTCGATTCTGTCCACCTTGCCGCGTACCTCAATAATAAGTTTTGAAAGATCTTTGTCTGTCAAAACTGAGCTGAGCTTGTTCACTGCATCATTAAGGTTCTGGTCAAGTTTTCCACCTTTTTTCCCCAAAAATTGCCAATCAGTCTCACTCACTGGATCATTTACATCGATAATATCATTATGGTGCCGCAAGAAACCTTCCCATACTGACTTTTCAATGAAGACGCCATTGGTCTTATTCGGTTTTCCGACCAAAACATCCCTAAATTTCTTTCCTTCAAATTTCGCGCGTATATAGTCATAGCAAATCATCTTAAAGTCTGCTACATCACTTGGCTGATAATCCCATTCTGCATTGTACGTTCCGTTATCCAAGCGCTTAAAAACTGTCTTCGCATTAAGAAACTGGTCTTCTAATCCATCCAATAAGGTGAAATGATTAGGTTTTCCAATTGTGTTGAGATATTCTACCATCAAATCAAATGTTACCTGCATCTCGCCAACTTCCTTATCTGACTTAAGCCCCATATACTGCTTTATCTGTGGATATGTGTATCCGGCTTTTAGAAGATTATCCACTTTAACATAAAGACAGATTCTGTTATATCCGACCTTCTCATCAGCGCCTATCTGCAGCATGGTCTCCAAAGCCATTATCTCTTTAGCATCGATATCTTCTGGTAAGACTATTGTATTAAAATATCTGAAGTCTTCAACATTCTGACCATACTTATCAGCTTCGCCATTAAACAACGCTCTGAGAAGGGTCGCTCTTCGGTTTCCATCGATGATGATGCCTTCATTCGTAATCACACCATCGACCTGCTGTCCGTTCTTTGCAAGATCTACTTTCGTCCTCTCATTCTCTGCAGGATGTTCCTTAAGTATTATGTCATATAGATATTGAACATCATCATCCGACTCAATATCTAGACTCCTTCCACTCTCAGCCTCATATTCCCTGATTTTCCAGGTAATACGGTCATTAAGGATGTTCGGAACCAAAAGGTCTAGAGGAATCCTATATACATCAAAAGTAGCGCCTTTCCTTATCGGAAGCGTAAGCCCCGTTTTAATAGGTTTCCTTGCATCCGTAATCTCTTTAATCTTAACCTTCGCTTCTGCTCTTGATATCATAGTCTCACTCCTCACTTGTCTTTTGATTGGTTCTCTTCCGGCAGCATCTCTAGAATATCACCCACGTCGCACTCTAATACTTCACATATCCGTGCAATCACATCCATAGAAACAAACTGATCGCGATTGAGTTTAGCGTAGGTTCTTAGGGAAATCTTTGCAGATTCTTTTGGCTCACCCTTTCTCTTTTCCCCTTTATTCTACTACAATCCCCCTAAAAATACCACTCTCCATTTTCAATGCAAGAAACTTTATATTACACTCTCTGCCTGAGTGAATTACTTTTCAGATCATAATTTTTCGTCAGTTCACACTGCCATTTTCTCCCTATTTTTTCAATTAACAAACATCCGATTATTTGAAAAAAATTAAAAAGACTACCATAAGTAGTATACCTTAAAGTAGTCTTTTTTCCAATATCCGACATTATATTTATTTCCACACAGCTAAACTCAAATGCCTCCTCCCCATTTATTTATCCGAATCAACAGGTTCCTACATCCCTTTTTCTATCCTCGTATTATATAGACATACCCATTCTTTACCTATTCTAGGTTATAGGGTATGCTGTTGAAGATGCTGTGGATTGGTTTTTTTCTCCTACCGCTCAGACGGTTTTGAATAGGCTCCAACCACAGCCTCTTTGCTACAATGTTAATCAGTTAGATACCGCATGACGGTTTATTTAGAACGAGGTTACATCGGCAGGGAGCCCTGTGGATCTACCAACAACATCAATAACTTTGAAGGAGGTTCACCTGTATGATCTATGTTGGTATTGATGTCGCAAAGGATAAGCACGATTGCTGTATCCTTGGCCCTGATGCCGAAAAACTCTATCCAGTGTTCACTATCTCAAACAACAGGGATGGCTTTGACGAACTCTATGAGAAGATCCAGGACGCAGAAACTGATAATGACCAAATAAAAGTAGGGCTTGAGGCTACCGGCCATTACTCACTCAACCTTCTGGGTTCGCTCATTGATAAAGGTCTGACCACCTGTGTTATCAATCCATTGCATACTAATCTTTACAGAAAAGGTCTAAGCCTTAGAAAGACGAAAACGGATAAAGTCGATGCCAGTTCGATTGCTATGATGCTCATAACCGATAAGACACTCAAGCCCTACTCGGATACATCATACCACAACGAGGAATTAAAGTCATTAACCCGTTATCGTTTCGACAAAGTTCAGGAGCGTGCAAGACTGAAAGTCTCTATTGCGCGCCTTGTAAACATCCTGTTCCCGGAATTGGAGAAGCTTGTTCCAGATATCCACATGGCTTCCGTGTACGCCCTGCTTTCAGAATTCCCCGGCGCTTCCCACATCGCAGGCTGCCATCTGACTCGTCTTAAGAATCTGCTTGAAACAGCCTCTAAAGGGCGCTATGGACGCGACAAAGCTATCGAAATCCGAAATGCCGCACATACCTCTATTGGATCCGTTATGCCCGTAAAATCGTTGGAGCTGAAGCACACGATTCACCTGATCAATGTGTTAACCGAAGAGATTGAAGAAGTCGAAGCTGTCATAAAAAAGATCATGGATGACAATGCCTCCCCTATCATGACGATCCCCGGAATCAGTTATCGCATGGGTGCAATGATCCTTGCCGAGGTAGGCGATTTTTCCCGTTTCGAGAATGCGGATCAGATACTTGCCTTTGCGGGTCTGTCGCCATCCACTTATCAATCCGGACAACTGAAATCGAGCTATGCGCATATGGAGAAACGCGGCTCCCGCTATCTCCGCTATGCCCTGTTCAATGCCACTAAGTTTGTCTGTAAATGGGATGAAACCTTTGGCGCTTACCTTGCCAAGAAGATTCGGGAAGGCAAACACTATAATGTTGCTGTCTCTCATGCAGCCAAGAAACTGATCCGGACAATCTACAGAATGGAATTAACCGGCGAGGCATACAGAAAATAAACCCAACCAACTCCATCACCTGTTCTGCGAGCACCTGCCCAGATGCTCTGTTTGTCATGCGATTTTCAAGGTGCTGATTTATCAAAAATGTATTTCTACACTTTTCTCAAAAACTTCATTTCAGGTATTGACTTTTAATAGTTAGTCTATTAAAAACTCTCATCGCTCCCACCCCGATCATCCCCACAATGACCCCCGTAGGAATCAGCACCAAATATACCGCCTCCCTGCATCCGTCAAATAAAAACCCATAAATCATCTGTCCCACCGGCTGCGCGCACATGGTAATCGCAGAGGTATAGGCCATCACTTTTCCAAGCAGATGATCCGGCGTGCTCTGCTGGATCATGGAAACGGCAAAGATAGAAAAAATGCTGATTGCTGCCTGCATACCGCAGAAAGTCGCAACACTCACGGCATACTTGATAACCGCACCAAACGGAAAAAGGAATATGATTCCTGCCGGAATGATACAGATACCGATCGCCGCAAGCACAAACGACAGTCTTTCCATTTTCAATTTCCCCGTGAGAAGTCCCGCCGCGATACTCCCCAGAATCGTGGCAATTGCCAGAGCGCTTTCCGCTCCGCCGTAGTATGTTGCATCCAGCCCAAGGATCGTTCGCACGATAAAGGGAATCCCCACCATCGTAACTCCCATGACAAAGAAACGGGAAAGCGCCGCCAGAAGCAGCAGCTTCATAAGATCTGCCCGTTCCTTCGTGATAAAGCGGATACTGGCGGAAAAATCATCTTTTACCATGGACAGAACATTTCCCTGATAAGTTCTGTGCTGATGCCCCAATTGGATAAAGCACTCAGACAGCGCCGTGATAAAGAAACAGACAACGCTTGCATACATCACAGGCTTTAGGCCAAAGGCCGCATACAGAATACCGCCAAGCATCGGCGCTGTCAGATAAGAAATTGACGCCACCTGATTGACAACCGCATTTCCCCTGATAATATTGTCGCCCGCAAGCATCTGCGGAATGCACGCCTGCACCGTGGGCGTCTCAAATGCCCCGAAAACAGAAAGCGCCACGAGCAATGCACCGATCACCATAAGCGCATGATCTTCGGACAAAATGACCGCCGCACACAGGACAGACACTCCCGTCAAAGCATCCAACGCCACCATGATATTTCTCCTGTTTGCCCGGTCGGCAAGGATGCCGCCAAGCGGTGACAACAGGATTGTGGGAATGACTGCTGCGGATAAAATACCCGCAAATACGGCAGCCGAACCGGTGGTTTCCAGCACATACATGGAAAGTGCCAGACGCAATATGTAATTGCCAAACAAAGAACTTACCTGTCCCAATACAAGAAGTATAAAATTTTTTGTAAAGAGTTTCTGTTCCATCCGCCGCTACCTCTCATCTTTCAGATTCCCAAGGATTTTCTCTGTTCTCGCATACATCTCCTCTTCAATGATCGGAAGTCCCATAGCGGAAAGAACCTTCGTAAGGAAGCGGCACTTATGTCTGATTTCTTCCGTGTTCGCCGGAAATACGGAGGGCATCAACCAGAAATTGATCAGCGGAAGCAGCTCGGAAAGCTCTTTTGCATATTCCGTCCGAATGGAGCCGTCACGCCTGCCCTCCTCGATCAGCTCAAACCACAAAGGCGTCAACACCCGCCGATTAGCCTCCACTGCTGCCGCCAGAATGCGCGGATCTTTCAGGATCGCAACTGCCTGTGTATTGATCTCCTCTCGCTCTTCATCGGCTCTGTCCAGCGCAAGCATCTCCCGGATCTTCTGTAAGCCGTTCAGATCAGTTCTCTCCCTTACCGCCTCAAAGGGATTGTTTTCAAAAAACATCTGGTCCCCCAAGGCGTGCATGACCTCTTCCTTGCTCTGAAAGAAGCGATAAAACATCCCCTTTGCTCCGCCTGCCCGCTCCATAATGTCAGAGACAGCAGTCTCCTCATATCCTTTTGATAAAAACAGTTCCTTCGCCGCATCCAGAATCTCTCTTCTCCACTGCTCCGGCTGTTTTTTTACAGGTCTTGCCAACTCACTTCTCCTCCTCGCAATAGTTATTGACCGCTAGTCAATAACTATTGTAAATAAACCTTTATGATATGTCAACGGACTTTTAAACCCCTTCACCCATTCCGGGCATATTAAAAGACTGAAAATGTTCTCTAAACATTTTCAGCCCTATCAATCCCATATTTTACTCTCCTCAATCCTCTTCTCCAACTCCTTCCCCGGCAGTCGAACTTTCCCGCCATTATACTGCTGTAATTTTTTCAAACATTCTAAATATTCTTCCCTTGCAATATAATCACCATCATATAATTGATCGAGAATACTAATCGTTCCTATCACAGCCACTCCTTCAGCCTGTGCCGCTTTCCTAAGCTGTCCATCACCCGTTAATAAGATTATAAAAGAACTCTTCTTCCGCAAAACACTGTCCCTCCACAAATGAATAGGGCCGCTTCAATAACTCTGCACCTTTCTGCACAGATATTTCATTTTCGCTGACTGCTCGAAATACTAATTGCATAAAGAGCACGGGGGCTTCTTTCTGTATACGCGATGGCTCATGTCTTTTCCATCCGGCCTGCCCTGCTTTAATATAGAAATTTCTTGTTACGTTATCATTTACGATTCCGCATAGATTTGCCCTCTTCACCAAAAGATACATGGATATGCCATATTCCCTGCACGTGAGCGTCATATCCTTTGTTATAGAAGTTCTTCTGATCCCCAATTCCCTTTTTGCATCCATAAAAGGGAAAAGAAATGCGCCGCTGATAGCAGTAGCCATATCCTCTATCTGCTTCTCTTCCATATCATCCGGCCAGTCGAATATAAAATGCGCAATCTCATGAGCAATCGTAGATCTGATTCTCTCAGGACTCATCTGACCATTGATAATAATATAAGGCCGCCCGTTAACTGACCCATTCATACCTGAAAAAGCATCATTATCAATCTCAGTTATATAAACCAAAATCCCTTTATTCTCCAAAAGCTCAACCAGATTCCCAACCGGTCCGAATTCTGCAATACGCAAATACTTACGCATTGCAAGCGCGTTTTCTTCTATATCATCAGTCAGAATCAGTCCATGACAAACTGGTGCCTCCGGTAATACATCTCCGCCAAGCACATCAATAACGGAATAGAATCTACCCAGGTATTCCTCAACGGATTCCTTTATATAGTCCTGCTGCTTAACAGAAAGTTTACTTGCTTTTCTGAATTCTCCGTGCACGAACACAAGATTTTCATTGCGATTACTCAAGAAATCCGTGACTTTTACCCCTAATACCTTTGCAAGCACTTTCATCGTATCCATACTCGGTTTTCGCTCGCCGCTTTCATAATAGCTGATCGTCATTGAGGACACGCCAACTAAAGAGGCTAGTTCTTTCATCGACATTCCATTTTTTAATCTATAATATTTTAAATTTTTACTGAACATCCCACCGCCTCCTTTGTTTATATTTTATCATATTTTTTAAAAAAGTAAACACATCAAAATCTTCAATTATTTGTTTTTGTGCTTATCTTTCACCCATACATCTCCCCCAACTCAACCAGCTTCACCCCATCCCTATCACAATGCCCTGTAACCCATTCTGTAAACCCGCTTTTCGAGAAGAGGATATACTGCACCACCGTATATTCTTTTGCAATCAAACCGTTTTTCTCCTGTAGATCCTCATAGACGTTTTTATCAATAGGCGTATTACTGTATTTGCATTCTCCCAACACAGCTTTTTTAGAAGTTCTATCCAAACCGACAACATCTATATCCGTTGCTTCACGTCTCTTCGGATGTGTACCCCACCATTTTCCGACAGTTGTAACAAAACACTTCAACTGTCCCTCGATGCTGGAAATCAATGTATAATACTTACACATATCCTCAAATATGCTGCCCATAAATTCTGACAATTTTGGTTTCACCACATTCTGATAAAAGATATCACCACGATCAAGCTCTATTGCTCCCATGCCATCCGGAACAAATTTATACCAGAATCTGAACATATTGTCCCTGAGAATATTTTGTCAAACTCATTTTTATTGAAACATATTTCATTGAATTATAATTCAACATAAAAACAACATTCTACGATATAAATGTCAACAGTTTTAACCAACTTGAAAACTTCTGCGCATGAAAAACAGGTGATAGCATACCCTCTTTCTATCACCTGCCACAATATCATCAATCATTCTGATTCTATTTCCTACCTCGACGACGGTACCATCCTGATGATCCTGCCCGCAAACTCATAAAAGTTCTGCGTCTGGAGTATCACTTTGCCCGGCCCTTTCAGCTTCGTTAAGAACAGTCCCTCGCCGCCCAGAAAGATATTTTTCAGTCCCTTTACAGTTTCGATATCATACTGCACGCTTCTTTCAAAAGCCACCACATTTCCCGTATCCACCTTGATGACTTCCCCGGGCGCCAGATTTTTCTCTACCTTATTGCCGTCAATCTCCAGAAATACCATGCCGGATCCGCTGATGTCCTGCAGGATAAATCCCTCGCCGCCGAATAAGCCGGCGGAAAATTTCTTGGTAAACGTCACATTCAGGTTGACCGTCTCCTGGGCGCAGAGAAACGCACCCTTCTGGCAGATCATACCGCCGCTGGCTCCCACATCAATGGGAAGCACCTCTCCGGCCACCGTGGAGGCAAAAGCCACCATGCTGCCTGCACGCTCCGCCTTATAGGTCGCCATGAACAGGGATTCTCCCGAAAACATTCTGCCGATACTTTTGCCAAGACCGCCCTTCATGTTAGAATCCATGGCAATGCCCTCCGACATCCACGCCATGCCGCCCGACTGGGTGTACATGGACTCTCCCGGCGCATCGAAGGTAACCTCCACCGCCGGCATTGTGTCTCCTATGATTTTATACTGCATGTTATATTCCTCCTTTGTGATTCTATTTTTCCTGCACAATTACTCTTTTCGGCTATTATGAACTATAATTGCATTTTAGCCGAAACGATTTCACTTACCGCCTTCCGGTGCAAACAGCCTCCGCTTCCTCTCGATCATCTCCTCGATTCTCTCCATATACTGCGTCACGTCCTTCACATTCTCGCACCGCTCGATCCTGCCGTCCGGAAAAACGCCTTTGGTGATGGAACCTGCACCCAGCGCCACAATGGTCTGCTTCTCCTCGTTGATGAGAATATTATAGATGCCATACTTAGCCCGTTTGGAATAGCCCACATTTTCAAAGTTGCCGGACATATTCTTCTGCCGGTACAGATAGTAAGGCACCATATCCATCTCCGCCGCCCCGCGGGCCGCGATCTCCATGATCTCCTCTGTGTTATTGTAGGCCGTCACGCCGTTCTCCTCTATCCACTGATGCAGCTTGGAAGCCCGCTTTACCGCCAGGGAATGCACCGTCAGAGAATCCGGGGCAAGCTCCTTGATCGCCGTGATGGTATGCGCCACATCCGCCGCGTCCTCCTTCGGCAGTCCCAGAATGATATCCATATTGATATTGTCAAAACCCACCTTTCGAGCCAGGTGAAAAGCCTCCACCACCTGCTCCACCGTGTGCTGTCTGCCGATCAGCTGCAAAGTCTCCTGTTTCATGGTCTGGGGATTCACGGAAATTCTGGTCACGCCGTGCGCAGAAAGCACCCGCAGCTTATCCTCGGTGATGCTGTCCGCCCTGCCCGCTTCCACTGTAAATTCCTGCACCGTAGAAAAGTCAAAAGCGCTTTTCAATTTTCCGAGAAGTCTGTCTAGCTCCGCCGCCGACAGAGAACTGGGCGTACCCCCGCCGATATACACAGTATCCAGTATTTTATCCCGGCAAAGGGATGCTGTCGCGTCGATCTCCCGCTCCAATGCCGTCAGATACTGGGCCACTCTCTTTTTCCACGCCCCGATGGGATAGGAGGTAAAGGAACAGTACAGACAGGTGGTGGGACAAAAGGGAATGCCCACATAGAGACTGTAGCCGTCCTCATAATGCAGGGTGCTCAGAATCTCCCTCTCCCGCTTCGCAATGTCAATGCTGAGTGCCGTCTTTTCCCTGCTCACAAAATGAGATGTCCTTAAGAAATAAGCGATCCCCTCCTCGCTCACCCCCTGCTCCAGCATGGTCATTGCAATCTTGGTCGGACGGATCCCCGTCAGATTCCCCCATGGCAGGGAGATGCCTGTCTCCTCCCGCAGAGAAGTATAGAGAAACCGCTTGAAAGCGTTCTTATACTCCGGGGTATCCGCCGGCTCTGTCGGATGCCAGACATACACATGCCCCACGCCGCCTTCCTTACCTCCATTTGCCGCGTCATAGTTATGTAAACCTGCAAGCATTTTTAAGGTCACTTCCGTCTCCCCGAAGAAAAG
>JAAUZW010000040.1:0-6340 GCA_014804385.1 Lachnospiraceae bacterium
AGAACATGAGAAATATGGAACCTATTAACAAGTAACAACAAATGGATAACGCACCGCTGGTGCGAGCCTCTTACACCGCTGACGCGGGAAAGGGGCTCCGTTTATCCGAAATGTGCACTTTTTTTGAGAAACTAGCATTGTAGCTGAAAACCCAGATCATTTGCTGATGATTTTAATTTGCAGCAAAGTGACCCAAAGAAAAGGAGGATAAAAATGGATAGTATTTATGAAAACATGTATGAAGGTGATGATTATTCAACAGATTATGGGGATGCGTATTTGCACATTCAGCAGCTTGACAAGCAGATTCGCAAACTAAAAAAGAAGAAAAAAAGGAAGGGAAAGGGGAAAAAATGTAAACTAAAACAGAAAATAAGGCGGCTTGAAATGGAACAAGAACAACTAAAGCAATTCGTTGTTTTCTTTGCTTATCAGTACAAGGGGCAGGTTAATCAACCACCTTGGTGGCAGATAGCTCTTTGTAACACATTGCCTAAGGCGTTTGATCTGGCAACAGCTACCGTAAATAAACTGCCAAATAAAACGCAACCGCTGTATTTAACTGATGGAAGTGATCGCAAGTAACCATTAACAGGAGGAGACGGAAATACCCGTTTCCTCCAATTTTTCACACATTCGTTCGTTCGTTTTGAGAAATTCTGTATATGTGTCCAATCTGCTATTTACGTAATGAGGTACACATAGCAATACCAAACGGATGAACGCAAAGGAGGGATGTCATGATGAGGGTTAAAAAATTAGCACATCGAATCGAGGAACATTATGCATATCACGGGGTTCGTATTAAACTACAATTATTGTTAGCAGAAAATAATGGCGAACGATTAACTTTTCTGGTTTGTCTCAAACCGGGCACAAAAATAAATTTAATCTTTGAGCGTGCTTCTGATATTCAGATGGCACTACATATACCGCTGTTCCAGCCATTTAAAGATGGACTAAACATTTGTTTGGTCGTTTCAAAAAATAGTGCAACGCAAAACAGTCTACTACAGATGCTCAAAAGTAGGGCGTTCTATCAAAGTAGAGACTGGCTTCCTATTGCAATAGGCTATAACATGAGACAGGAAATGATTTTTGCGGATTTGGCCAAAATGCCTCATGTCATGTATGCTGGATCGACAAACTCTGGTAAGAGTATGGGTCTGATTTGTCTTATCCTTAGTCTTATAGTAAAGCAGCCGGTGAAAAATATCAACTTGCTCATTTTTGATGTTGGGGCTAACTCACTGGGAATATTTAGTGATATCCCCTATTTATCTTATCCTATCGTGAAAGAATATGAAGAAGGGGTATATGTGATTAAAAAGCTGGTGGAAGAAATGGAGCGGCGCATTAGGGTGAGTCAGGACGAGCTACGTAATTTGCCTGCATTGGTTTGTGTGATTGATGAGTATGTTTCCTTTATCAATAATATCAGTGATAAAAAACAGTCAAAAATGATTGCGGATGATATCTCAAATCTTATTCGCAGAGGGCGACACGCAAAAATACATTTTGTGATTTCAACACAAGATCCTATCAAAAATAATATGAAAGTCGATGTGGGGAACATCACTACACGCATGGCGTTTAAGTGTGCCAAGGTTCAAAATTCCATAGCAATTCTCGGAGAAAAGGGCGCGGAAAAACTATCGGGCAAGGGGGCATTGTTAATGAAATCAAATGATTATTCAGACCCTATGTATATACAGGGAGCGTTTATATCACCTGATGAAATTGCGCAGTTAGTAAATTTTATAAAAGAAAAAGTGTATGATCCCGATAGCAAATTTACGATTCCAGAATTTGAATTATTAGAATTACCAGAGCAAGTTGAAGAAGACAAAAGGAAAATGTGTGACAAAGATAAAGAAATGGCTCAAATTATCATATGGATATTGAGTCGTGATAAAGTTTCTGCCAGCCAGATTATGACTCAGTTTGCAATGGGTAATAGAGCCTATGATATTGTTAAGCAGCTATACGAAATGGAGTTAATAGCAGAAAAGTTTGCTAACCAACAGAGAAAAGTTCTCCCACAGTCTGTTGAAAGCGTGCCGAGTAAGGTAATGGAATTTTTGCAGGGCCAGGGATATACGGAGGACATGGTTTCTGATGCAATTAGCAATAAAAATGGCGGTTGAAGTTGTATAACGTATTTTACTCGAATGGTAATTATATATTTTTTTGATGTACGGTATGTGCTATGGAATAGTTGCGAGAGTGAAATTTATGATTATGCCAATATGGGTGAGCGCGCTAAAGGAGCATGAATATAGTAATTTCAAAAAACCTTTATTAAGGTAGAAAATATTTCATTTTATTTTTATATTTTGTGAGAAAGGGGGTAATCTCATGCAGCCAAACATTGATCTACAGCAGTTGCAGGCACTGTTGCAATGTGATACGCTAGATATGTGCAACGTGCTTGATATAATTATGGCAAGCAAAAGAGCAAAAATAAAGAAGCTTCATACATATGCGATTACCCCCGCTAATTCTCGCAATAAATATTGGACTACCTATTTTAAACCTGAGAATAAAGCAAGACAACTTGTCCGTGGGAAAACCGAGGAAGAGCTTTTAGACAAACTTGTGAAATTGTATGAAGAAACGGAGAACCTTGACAACTTAACATTCAATCGGTTATTTGACGAATGGCTTGAGTACAAAAAGGCAATGACCAACAGTGCTAACACCATAAGGAGGCACAGGCAGCACTACGCAAAATATTTTGAATCTTCAAAACTGCATTCTATGAAACTGTCAGACATTGATACATTTGTACTGGAAATGGAGTGCAACCGCATTGTGAAAGAGCTCAATCTGACCCGTAAGGCATGGGTAAATGCCAAGACTATCCTGAATGGCATGTTTGATTATGCAAAACGTAAGAAATATATCTCTAACAATCCACTGTCTGATATGAAGATATCTGTACGGTATAGGCAAGTAGTGAAGAAAGCTGGAAATACCCAGACATATAATACAGACGAGTTGGAAACGTTGAACAAATACCTTGACTTGAAGTATCAAGAAACAAACGACAGTGTCTATATCGCTGTTCGCCTTAACTTCTTTCTTGGTCTGCGAATAGGTGAATTGGCGGCATTAAAGCCGGAAGACATTATGGGTAATAAGGTTCATGTAGTCAGAGAAGAGGTGCGTGATCAGGAGACCAATCAGACCTATGTTGTCGAGCATACAAAGACCAACCGCGACAGATTTGTGGCTTTAGTACCACAGGCTAAAAAATTATTGGAAAAACTGGATATGAATAGCACCTATCTATTTGAACGGGGTGGAGAACGGCTAAGGGCCCGGCAGATAGAATACGTTTTGGAGAAATATGCACAGCGTCAGGGAATTGAACCGAAGAGAAGCCATAAGATTCGCAAAACATATGCTTCTAGGCTCAACGCATTTGGTGTACCTATAGATGCCATACGGGAACAGCTAGGCCATTCAGAACTGTCCACTACGTTGTCATACATATATAACCCTTTGACGGAAGATGCGACTTATTCAATGATTTCCGATGCTTTAGACAGCAAAAGGTAATGTGATTCAAGTGTGATTCAAAATGATTCAAAAATCACAGAGAATAAAAATACGGAAATGCCCTATTTATCAGCATTTCCGCACTTTTTAGAAGAGCGCGAGACGGGACTCGAACCCGCGACCCCGACCTTGGCAAGGTCGTGCTCCACCAACTGAGCCACTCGCGCATATGTCCGTGCTCTCTCGCTCGGACATCTACTAATATACTATAGTAGAATTGGTTTGTCAACACAAAAATGTATTTTTTGGAAAAGATTTGACAAATGGAAAAAAAGGTGTATTATGTTTGATGAAAATGAAAAGAAGAGGAAAAGAAAAGGGAGGAAAAAGAAATGAAAGTAATGAATATCGACAACCCTGAAAAATTTTTTGAGGTGATCAACCAGTGCAAAGGCACGGTGGAGTTAGTGACTACGGAGGGAGACAGACTGAACTTAAAGTCCCAGTTGACCAAATATGTGGCGCTCACCAAGCTTTTTGCCGATAAGGCTATTCCGGAGATGGAACTTGTAGCACATGAACCTGAGGATGTGAACCGTTTGCTTGACTATATGGTCAACGCGTAATAAACAGCTATGCATAATGAATTGACAAAACAGGATATCCGCAAGATGGAGGAAGAGATCGAGTATCGTAAGCTGGTGGTGCGCAAGGAGGCTCTCGAGGATGTGAAGACGGCCAGAGCCCACGGAGATTTGAGCGAGAACTTTGAATATCATGCGGCAAAAAAAGTAAAAAATCAGAATGAGAGCCGCATCCGCTATCTGGAACGGATGATAAAAACTGCCGTGATCGTCTCCGACGAGTCCGCAGAGGATGAGGTAGGCATGAACAACACGGTGCAGGTTTTCTTCGAAGAGGATAACCTTACCGAGACCTATAAGCTGGTGACCACGGTGCGGGGCAATTCCCTGGAGGGACTGATCAGTACGGAGTCCCCGCTTGGCAGAGCACTGCTGGGCCACAAGGTGGGCGATCGGGTTTATGTGGAGATGGCGAACGGCGCCGGTTATTATGTGGTGGTGAAATCCATTGAGAATACCACGGATGACGGAACAGATAAGTTAAGGAGCTTCTAACATTAGTTAGAAGTTCTTTTTGTTTGCGCACATAAGCAGCCAGTCATTCGTTATACAAGATGAAAGGGTGGATAAAGTTTTGGATGTGGCAGAACATTACGATAAAATATACCGCTACTGTTATTGTAAGCTAAGGCAAAGGGAACTGGCGGAAGACATTACGCAGGAAACGTTTCTTCGGTTCTTAAATCATGGGCATGATTTCCATACCGCACATGCATTGCCGTATTTATATACCATTGCCCGCAATCTATGTATTGATGAATATCGGAAGAAAAAACCACTGCTTGCAATAGAGGAGGAACGGATAGAAGATATCGAGGCGGAGGAGAAAATGATTACCGGTGTTTCGATAAGACTTGCCCTGGCAGAACTTGAGGAAGAGGAAAGAGAACTGCTGATGCTGCGATATGTGAATGAAGTGCCGGTTTATGCGATTTGTAAGGTATATGGGCTTTCCCGGTTCAGTGTTTACCGGAAATTGAAATCGGCATTGAAAAAGCTGGAGGAGTGTCTGCAAGAATAGTGTGAGAAGAACTTCTAATCACTCGCAGCGGTGGCCGCTTCGCGAAGAAGTTCTAAGTCTCACACCGAAAAACTATTTTTAAAGAATGGAGGGGTTGTATGAGAATCAGTAAGGACATGAAAAAGATGTTGGAGACTGCTTATGAAGCGCCGGAACCGTCAAACAAAGAGAAGTTTTTGCGAAAGCTTCCCAAAGCACAGATAAGTCATACGGAGTTTATGGTGTTACAGGCTGCATATATGAAAAAATGGGTTTGGGTAGTCTCCCTTCTTGTTTTGGGGATTGCGCTTAAAAGTGCATCGTTTCTGGATAGAAATGTGCTGGGACTATTTTCGGCGCTGATGCCGTTTATAGCGCTTACCGTTACAACGGAGAATACAAGGTCAGCAGCCTATGGCATGGAGGAACTTGAGATGGCGTCCCGATTTTCTTTAAGAAGCGTTGCGCTTGCCAGAATGGGGATTCTTGGGGGAGTACATTTTGGATTGATTTGCTGCCTGATACCTGTCGGCCTGCAAAATCAAATTTACGGTTCGTTGCAGGCAGGCGTGTATCTGACAGTACCTTATCTTTTGACGGTAATACCGGGGCTTATGGCGGCAAGGCGTATTCACGGAAGAGAGTCAGGTTATGCGTGCGCAGGTATAGCGGCAATAGTCAGTGTTATTTTTATAACACTGGGAAGCAATGGTGTAGTTTATCATGAGAAATATTTTTCATGGTGGCTTGCAGCGTTTATTATACTAGTTATTATGCTTGGCGCAGAATGGCGCCGGACGATCAAAGAGACGGAGGAATTGGCATGGAACTTACAATAGACAGAGTATCAAAGCAGTATAAAAATAAGATTGCGGTAGACCGCATATCGCTGCAATTAACAGAGGGGGTACATGGGCTTTTAGGGGCTAACGGTGCGGGTAAAACAACATTGATGAGAATGATATGCGGTATTTTAAGACCGACAAGCGGCACGATCGCCTTAGACGGTCTGGATGTATCGACNGAAGAATACCGNGCCAGACTNGGNTATNTGCCGCAGGATTTCGGNTATTATCCTGATTTTACNGGNATGGATTTTCTGCTTTATATGGCNGCNTTAAAAGGNNTNNCCAGAGCGGATGCNAANCANAAGGCAGGAGNANCTTNTNNANCTNGTTGCGNTTGCAGGATG
>JAAUZW010000040.1:6345-19400 GCA_014804385.1 Lachnospiraceae bacterium
AAGAAGAAAATTAAAACATATTCCGGNGGTATGAAGCAAAGACTCGGNATTGCACAGGCGCTTTTAAATGAACCNGATCTGTTGATTTTAGATGAGCCGACGGCAGGGCTTGACCCGAAAGAGAGGGTGCGTTTCAGGAACCTGATCGAAGATTTGGGAGAGGATAACATTGTGCTGTTATCCACCCATATCGTGTCGGATATTGAACATATTGCAGACAGCGATATTCTGATGATGAAAGACGGCAATTTAATTTACCATGATAAGTGGGACGGAACGAATGAGGATTTGGANGCGTTTTATTTAGAGCAAATTGANACGGAGCAGNCTGCGGAAGCAATGAGAGGANGGGGGCGGACGGATGAATAACTTCGGGGTATTGTATCGTTATGAGATACAGAAGTTGATCCGGCGTAAAATCGTATGGATTACNGGAGCAATCATACTTGCACTTTCACTCTTGTCTGTTATCGCCGATGTGACCGGAAAGTACTATGTGGACGGTGAAGTGTATGATACCCATTATCATATGATGAAAACAGACAGGGAATATGAAAGAAGGATAAGCGGCCGGGAAATCGATCAGGAACTTATGGAAGAGATGCAGGCGGCATACCGTAAAGTTCCTACAGACGCCCTGCGTTACAGTCTGACGGACGAATATCAGACCTATGCCCGCCCTTATAGCCAGATATACCAGATTGTACGAAAGGTAATGGGCTTTTCCGACTTGGAAGATATATGCGCATGGGAGGTAGATGAAGCGGCGTTTTATGATGCTTTTTCGGAAAATAATGAAGAGGTGTATAGCATCGATTTCCTGACGGAAAGTGAGAAAGCGTATTGGAGGAAAAAAGAAGCGGCGCTTGAAAAGCCGTTTGTATTTGGATATGCAGACGGGTATTGGAAACTGATCTCTGCCGCACAGACGATTTCCGTGATGCTGTTACTTTTTTGCGCGATATGTCTATCCGACATTTTTACGAGAGAGCATACTTTACGGACTGACCAGCTTCTTTTAAGCAGCCGCTTCGGAAAGCGGCAGGTATACCTGGCAAAAGCAGCGGCCGGCATGAGTTTTGTTCTGATCAGTACGCTTGTAATGGTAATGATAATAATAGGTACGTCTTTGGGCATTTACGGCACGGATGGNTTTTCCGNCATGATCCAGATAGCCGTAGCCGGTTATCCGATGCAGTTAAAGGCAGGGAGTGTTGTGATTATGATGTACGCGCTGATGATTCTGTCCGTTTTGCTGACCGCGGCATTCGTGATAATGCTTTCGGAAGTTTTCCGCAGTTCAACNGCAACGCTTGCTGCGGTCTCCGGCATCAGTCTGCTTCCGCTTTTTGTGCATGTTCCGTCGCAGCTCAGGATTTTGGCGCAGATATGGGGGTATCTGCCGGGGGGATTGTTAGATACGGATACGATTATGGGTGTCAGACTGCTTCCGTTCTTCGGAGGTTATCTTACGATGTGGCAGGCGGCGCCGCTTATTTACATTCTGCTTGGAGCGTTTTTCCTATATTTTGGAATGCGTGCCTATCAGAAATATCAGGTNAGCGGCAGATAAAGGAAAGGATANAGATNTCAGGATGAAANGTTTTANTACAATNTATTTNTTTGAATTAAAGAAAATNTANGGAAAGAAAATGNTTTGGNNGGCNGCCGCAGTNCTGCTTGCACTGGAATTGGCAGGGAATGTAGTCGGTCTGTTTATGAAAAACGCTTTCGTAGACGAGGACAACAATGTAACATATCAGACAGGCTACGAGGAAGATATGGGGGTAAGAGAGGCTGCACAGGCAATATCGGGCAGAAAGATTGACGAGAGTCTGCTTAGCGAGATGAAAAAGGCATATGGGGATGAACGAANTGNGGAAGAGATGACAAAAGAACGGCAGACTTATCGGGACGTTTATTATTATGNTATCAATTATACTGATTATGAAACGAATATTGATATAGACGAGGAAGAGTTATATCAAATCAGACGGGATACGCTTGATGAAGAAAATCGGTACTGGGGACTGAATGAAGAAGAAATCCGGTATTGGGAGAAGCAGGAGGATAAAATCGAAAAGCCTTTTGTATATGAGTATTATGGCGGAGCATGCAGGTTTTTTGCATACATCAATTTTCTTAGTTTGTTATGGCTGTCAATCATAGGTATCGGTCTGGCAAACTTTTTTGGGGAGGAACATAGCCGCAGAACGGACCAGCTTATTTTATGNAGTAAGAACGGAAAAACGCCGCTCTATCTGGCGAAGATGGCAGCAGGCATCACCTTTGGCCTTGTGGGAACGGTCTTATTTTATCTTGTGCAGTTTATAACGATATTGGCAATNTANGGNATGAGCGGATTNGATTTGCCGCTGCAGCTTTATTTATGGATAAGTTCTTTNCCGATAAGCCTTGGCGGNGCGATTATNATATCATTTTTCNNNTCCCTTGCGGCGGCNNTTTTAGGNAGTGTGTTCANNATGCTATTGTCCGAACTGTTCCGAAACGGAGTTGCCGCGCTGTCCGTAATGNTTGGCGCAACGCTATTTACCATGTTTGTTTCGGTTCCGGTTCGTTACGGTCTTGTTTCACAGCTATATAATTTTATGCCGATGCAGTTCTTTAATGATACCGCGTTTGTGGATAAGAGATTATTCTGTATCTTTGGAAAGTATTTCACCGGACTGCAGGCGGCGCCGGTTTTCTATCTGGTGTCAGCGCTTATTTTAGTCATAATCGGTTATAAGGTGTATAAGGAGTATCAAGTCAGCGGGAGGTAATNAATACCTCCCATTTTTAAATTACAATAGTTTACATAAAATAAAAAGCAAGCTGTTCAGTAATAATCTGCTTCCTGNATGAATATACCTTAANAAGAAATGACAAGCCTTCCGGGAGGGCAGCGGAGGAGTCTTAAGAAAGGCAGGAAGAAAGCTATGTATGAGAACAGGACTGTCTCGGAAACGGTGCGGGAATTACAGACAGACATGAAAAAGGGCCTGTGCGAGAGTGTGGTCGCAGAGCGGCGGGCGAAATATGGCCCCAATCGGCTGAGGGATCAGGAAAAGAAAAGTCTTGCCAAACGGATCGTGGAACAGCTAAACGATCCTCTTATCTTGATCCTGGTGGTGGCCATGGCGATCTCCATGATGCTGTATGAGTTCGGAGACGCGATCATCATCGTGGTGGTGGTAGCGTTGAATGCGGCTGTGGGTATCATTCAGGAAGGAAAGGCCGGAAAAGCGGTGGAGGCATTGAAGCAGATTTCGGAACCTAAGGCGCTGGCGCTGCGGGATGGCGTCAGGGTGACGCTGCCGGCCGAGGAGCTTGTCCCTGGGGATATTGTCCTTCTGGAAGCGGGGAACAGAGTTCCGGCAGATCTGAGATTGATAGAAAGTATGGGGATTTTTGTAGAAGAGTCTACCCTTACGGGAGAGTCCGTACCGGTGGAGAAGGACGCGGGTTATGTAGAGGAGCGGGAGGCTGACAACAGCAGCAAAAATATGGCCTATATGTCTACCTATGTGACCAGAGGCCGTGGCCGTGGCGTGGTGGTGGCTACAGGGATGGATACTAAAGTCGGCCATATTGCGGACATGCTGCATGGCCACAAGGAGAAGCTGACGCCCTTACAGGTACGGCTGGGAGAGCTGGGAAGGATCTTAAGTGCTTTGGCGGTGGGCATCTGTGTTCTGCTCTTCGGGGTAGCGGTGCTGCAAAAGCGGGATGTGGGGGAGATGCTGCTTACATCTGTTTCGCTGGCGGTGGCAGCGGTGCCGGAAGGCCTGCCCGCCATTGTGACGATCGTGCTGGCGCTGAGTGTATCCCGCATGGTGAAAGCCAAAACCATTGTTCGGAAGCTCTCGGCGGTGGAGACGCTGGGGGCGGTGGAGGTGGTATGCTCGGACAAGACGGGTACGCTGACCCAGAATAAAATGACAGTGACAGAGTGTTATCTGGATGGCAGGTTGATGGAGAGAACGCGTTGGGAACCTTTGTTTCAGGAGGCTTTTGCGGGCGGCGAGATCCATTCATGCGCCGGGCGCTTTCTTCTTGGCTGTGTGCTGTGCAATGACGGACAGGCGGAGGAGAACGGGGTGGGGGATCCTACAGAGCTGGCTCTTCTCCATATGGCGAAATCCTGCAGTGTGACGATAGAGCGGATCAGGGAGCGGTATCCCAGGCTGAATGAGATCGGCTTTGATTCCGGCCGTAAAATGATGACTACACTACATCGGGAAGAGAGCGGCATGACAGCATATACAAAGGGGGCAGCGGAGCGGATCCTGGAAAACTGTGACAGACTCTGGCAGGACGGCAGGATAACGGAGTTGACCGGAGCAGAACGTGACCGTCTGCTCCGTGTACAAAAGCAGTTGATGGGGGAAGGCAGACGAGTGCTGGCGCTGGCCATGTCCCCGGAAGGAAGTATGGAAGAACGACACATGGTTTTTCTGGGGTTTGTCAGCATGCAGGATCCGGTCAGACCGGAGGCAGTCGCTGCCGTGCAGGGATTTGCGCGGGCGGGTGTATCCACGGTGATGATCACGGGAGACCATCCCGACACGGCCTTTTCCATTGCCAGAGAGCTGGGGATCGCCAGCCATATGGAGGAATGTATCACGGGCAGGGAGCTGGATCATTTAAAGGAACAAAGTTTTTTGCAAAGACTCCCTCGTCTTAAGGTGTTTGCCAGGGTGACGCCGGAGCACAAAGTGCGAATCGTAGAGGGCTATAGAAGTTTACATAAAACTGTAGCTATGACCGGAGACGGGGTCAACGATGCGCCTTCTCTGCAGGCAGCAGATATNGGNATCGCNATGGGNCAGGGNGGGACGGATGTGGCCAGAGGCGCNGCGGATTTTGTGCTGATGGATGACAATGTGGCNACCATACANACNGCNATACGNGANGGCCGNGGTATCTATGANAATATCCGAAAATCGGTGTTGTTNCTCCTGTCCTCNAATCTGGGNGAGATCCTGACCATGCTCCTCACCATCATAGCGGGTCTGCCTGCACCCTTGAANGCCGGTTTCATTCTTTGGATCAATCTGATCACGGATTCTCTGCCGGCGCTGGCGCTGGGGGTGGACGAGAACGATACGGAGAGTCTGATGCGGGAGCCGCCGCGTAAGAAGGAGGAGTCTCTTTTTGCCAGGGGCGGGCTCATGTGTGTGATCTGTTACGGGCTTGTCATCGGCGGCATCAGTCTGGCGGCCTTTTTGAAGGTACCTTATGACTGGGTCGTAACGGAAGGACTCCCNATTAGTTTACATAATATATTAGAGGGCCTGAAAATTTCAGCGGTGCTTGCCAGAGCGCAGACCCATGCATTTACCGTGCTGGGAATGAGTCAGCTCTTTCACGCTGTCGGTATGCGGGATGTCAATCGTTCCGTGTTCCGCATGGATCACAGGAGCAATCCCCAGATGCTGCTGGCTCTGGCAGTGGGCTTTTTCCTGCAGGCTTTAGTGACAGAGTTTCCGCCTCTCATCACACTTTTTGGAACGGTACGGCTGAGCCCTGCCGAGTGGATGCGGTTGACAGTGTTGTCCGCTACGCCTCTTATCGTGCATGAGCTTTTGGTGGCAGTGGGGATGACGGGAGCTTTAGACAGAAAGGTGTCACACGAGAGCGTGGAAGGCTAACAGGAGAAGACATAGTCCGCAGAGCCAGGAAAGGTCTACACGGAGCATGCGGGAGAGCAGGCGGCCGAGAAGGTAACCGGAAAGAAACAGGATCAGGTTAAAAAGTGTGGCGGATAACAGAAGAAGGAGCCAGGGAATCCCCGCGGTGGAGAAGGCCATTCCCACCAGGATGCTGTCCAGAGAGAGCGCCGTACTTAAGAGCAGCGCTTCTCTGGCGCTTAAAACCTGCAAATCAGTCTGGTTGGCGTACTCCGGCGAGAGATAGACCGTGAAGATGATATTTACCTCTTTGATCTTACAGCTCCAGTTTCCGATGAGACTGGGGCGTTTTTGTGCCAGGCGGCGGATCAGGCTTTCCAGAAGCTTGGCGCAGCCCATGACCGACAGCATGGAGAAGGAGAGAAAGGGNAGTACGCCGGAGGGCAGCAGGCGGCTGATCAGCAGACCGAGCTGTCCTGACAGTGTGATGAAAACTGCGGGAACGCAGGCTAGGAGAAGCAGGGAGAGAGCTTTGATGTGCACTTTTTGGGTGCCGTAGGAGAACCCTGCCGTCATGGAGTCCAGGGAGACTGCGAATAAAAAGAGCAGCAGGGAAGAAAGGGCAAAAGACATGGGAGTTACCTCAATAGGGTTTTAGTATATTCTATGGAGAGGGAATGGGATGTTGAGGGGCGCAGGAAATCTGAAAAGAAATTTCCGAAACGATTTACGCTTTCTGAAAAAAATGATATGATAAGTAACAATAGGAGGGGAGGGCTTTCTATGGAACTTATGTTTATCGGGGCAGACCATGAGGTGACAGGAAGTTGTCACTATCTCCGCGCAGGGGAAAAGAATATTCTGGTGGATTATGGCATGGAGCAGGGGATCAATGTATTTGAGAACTGTGAACTGCCTGTGGATGAGGCGCTCATAGACTATGTGTTCCTGACGCATGCGCATATTGATCACTCGGGGCTTTTGCCGCTTTTGTATGCCAGAGGCTTTCGAGGACAGATTTATGCCACGGCGCCCACCTGCGATCTTTGCAGCATCATGCTGCGTGACTGCGCGCATATCCAGATGCAGGAAGCGGAGTGGAAAAACCGCAAGGCGAAGAGAAGCGCGGAGAACGAGCTGACGGAACCGCTCTATTCCATGGAGGATGCAGACGGGACGATCAGACGTCTTGTCCCCTGTGATTATGACAGTGAAGTGACAGTATGTGAAAATATTAAGATTCGGTTTACCGATATTGGGCATCTGCTCGGTTCTTCCAGCATAGAAGTCTGGGCAACGGAGGATGGCGTGACGAAGAAGATCGTGTTTTCCGGGGATATCGGAAACAGCGATCAGCCTCTTATCAAGGATCCGAAAAATACCGCTGAGGCGGATTATGTGGTGATGGAATCCACCTACGGCGACAGACTGCACTCGCAGGAGAAGATCGACTATGTGGGAGAACTGACGAAGATATTGCAGACCACCTTTGACCGGGGCGGCAATGTGGTGATTCCCTCTTTTGCGGTGGGAAGAACCCAGGAAATGCTCTATTTCCTGCGGCAGATCAAGGCGGACAGGCTGGTGAAGGGGCATGAGGATTTCCCCGTCTATGTGGACAGTCCGCTGGCGGTGGAGGCTACGGGTATTTTNCATAAGAATGAGTCCAGATGCTTTGACGAGGAGGCTATGGCGTTAGTCAGGAAAGGCATCAATCCGATCACCTTCCCGGGTCTGCGCCTGGCGATCACCAGCGATGAATCCAAGGCAATCAATTTTGAGAATACGCCGAAGGTTATTATATCCGCTTCCGGTATGTGTGAGGCGGGCCGTATCAGACATCACTTAAAGCATAATCTGTGGCGGCCNGACTGCACGATCCTTTTCGTGGGCTATCAGGCGGTGGGGACGCTTGGCAGAATGCTGGTGGACGGCGTGGAAGAAGTGAAGCTGTTCGGAGAGCCCATCGAGGTTCGTGCCGATATCATGAAGCTGGTGGGCATGAGCGGCCATGCGGATAAGAATGGTCTTCTGCAATGGATCAACGGTTTCGAGAAGAAACCGGAGAAGGTTTTTGTGGTGCACGGAGAGGACAGTGTCTGCACGCTCTTTACGGAGTGCCTGAAAGGCGAGCATGGGCTGAATGCATACGCGCCCTACAGCGGCACCCGGTTCGATCTGATAGAGGGAGCGTTTATCTGCGAAGCTGAGCCTGTGGCGGTTAAGAAGAAAGCGCGCAGTGTGGCGACTGTCTTTACGAGACTGCTGGCTGCTGGCCAACGGCTTATGGCTGTTATCTACAAAAACGAGGGCGGCGCGAACAAGGATCTTGCCAGATTTGCGGATCAGGTCAATTCGCTGTGCGATAAGTGGGATCGACCATAGCGTGTGCGCAAATTGTATAANCAATGCAGACACGCTTTCGCTCCGTTCAGAACGTAGCGGTACTAGGCTCGAAAGTACCTCGCCAAGTACCGACCGTTTTAATCCGAAGGATTTAANCAGCTTCAAGGGTCTGCCTATGATTATACAATTCGCACAAAGATTATGAATTCACACGAGTAGAGTTGGTTTACATAATATTTTGCAAGAGGAATAACGAAGCATGAGTTTAGCAGATCACATTTTTATAGACATGTGTAAAAATATTTTAGAGAAGGGGACGAGTACGGAGGGGGAGAAGGTGAGGCCCCACTGGTCTGACGGTGAGACTGCCTACACGGTGAAACTCTTCGGGGTAGTGAACCGCTATGATCTCTCTGAGGAGTTTCCGATCATGACACTTCGAAGGACGGCATTAAAGAGCGCCACGGATGAGATGCTCTGGATCTGGCAGCAGAAATCCAATAATGTAAATGATCTGCACAGTCATATATGGGACGAATGGGCGGATGAGGACGGAAGCATCGGCAAGGCTTACGGCTATCAAATGGGAGTGAAACATCAGTACAAAGAGGGCATGATGGATCAGGTGGACAGGGTGATCTACGATCTGAAAAACAATCCCTTCAGCCGCCGTATCATGACGAACATCTATGTGCATCAGGATCTGCATGAGATGAATCTGTATCCCTGCGCCTACAGCATGACTTTTAACGTGACCCAGAAGCCGGGGCATGAGAAGCTGACCCTGAATGCAGTCTTAAACCAGCGTTCTCAGGATGTGCTTGCGGCTAATAACTGGAATGTGGTGCAGTATGCTGTGCTTGTGCATATGCTGGCCCAGGTCTGCGGCATGGAAGTGGGAGAACTGGTCCATGTGATCGCGGACGCTCATATTTACGACAGACATATTCCTCTGATAAAGGAGCTGATCGAGCGGCCGGTCTACGATGCGCCCACGTTCTGGCTGAATCCGGAGATCACGGATTTCTATGAATTTACCAGAAATGATGTGAAGGTGGAGAACTACGTGACGGGCCCACAGGTTGAAAATATTCCCGTGGCTATCTGATTTGGAATGTAATAATGGTGCAGATTGTCAATCTGTACAGATAAACACTTTTAAGGAGACAATATATGAACGCAATCGTAGCGGTGGACAACAACTGGGCCATCGGCTGTAAAAACAGTCTGCTGGTGAGGATTCCGGCAGATCACAAGAATTTCAGACAGGAGACAACAGGGAAGGTGGTCGTGCTTGGCAGAAAGACGCTGGAGACGTTTCCACAGGGAATGCCGCTTCCGAACAGAACGAACATTATCTTATCCACAAATCCGGACTATAGAGTGAAGGATGCTGTGGTGGTACACAGTAAAGAGGAACTGATGCAAGAACTTGCCAATTATCCGTCAGAGGATATTTATATCATCGGTGGGGAGAGCGTATACCGCATGATGCTGCCGGAATGTGATGTGGTGCATGTGACGAAGATCGATCATGTCTATGAGGCGGATGCTTATTTTCCGAATCTGGATCGCGACAAGACATGGGAGATCGCAGCCGACAGTGAAGAGCAGACGTATTTTGATCTGCCCTACCGTTTCTTAAAATATGAGCGCAGGAAGTAAGGAAGGTATAAGGGTATGGGAGTGGAAAAGAAAAAAAAGACGGAAAACGCCAGCGATATTTTTCTGTCAAATATGTCTCATGAGCTGAGGACGCCGATCAATACGATCCTTGGGTTAAATGAGATGATTCTGCGGGAAAGTCAGGAAGAGACTGTGAAGGAGTATGCAAGGGATATTAGACAGGCGGGAAATATCCTGCTCGCGCTGGTCAGCGATATTCTGGACTTCTCTAAGCTGGAGACGGATAAGATGGAGCTGACAGAGGGAATCTATGATGTCAGTTCTCTGTTAAATGATCTGATCAACAGTATTTCTTTACAGCAACGCAAAAAGAAGCTGGATCTGCAACTGGAGATCGCTCAGGATATTCCTTATAAGCTTTTTGGGGATGAGATACATATTCGACAGATCATAGGGAATCTTTTATCCAATGCGGTGCGCTATACGGACAAGGGTAAAGTTACGCTGCACCTGAGCTGGAAAGAGGTGTCGGAGGATGTTATTGAGATCTGTGTGATCGTGAAGGATACAGGGAAAGGCATTCGCAAGGAGGATATTCCAAACCTATTTAAGGCTTTTCAGCGCATGCATTCTGTCGATCGCAGTAAAGCCGGAGGGACGGGACTGGGGCTTGCCATCACGGATCGACTGATCAAAATGATGGGCGGCAGCCTTGAGGTACAGAGTGTATACGGAAAAGGCTCTGCGTTCTCCTTTAAGATTACACAAAAGGTGGTGGACAGGAAACCTCTTGGAGATTTTGAAAAACAGTATCAGGAAAGTCTGCGCAGCGTAGAGGCGTATCGCGAAAAGTTTATTGCGCCTATGGGCCGAATCCTGATCGTGGACGACAATGCCATGAACCTGGCAGTGGCGCAGGGACTTTTGAAAGCAACCCGTCTGCAGATCGATGTGGCGGCGAGCGGTGATGAATGTCTGAATCTGATCCAGAGAAAGACCTATCATCTGATCTGTATGGATCATATGATGCCGGGTATGGATGGTGTGCAGACATTGCATAAAATTCGGGCAATGGAGGGGAATCCCTCTCAGGATATTCCGGTGATCGCCCTGACTGCCAATGCGGTGGCGGGCGCCAGAGAGCTTTATCTGAAAGAGGGATTTCAGGATTATCTGACCAAACCCATCGATGCGGATAAGTTTGAGAATATGCTGATCGAGTACTTGCCGGAAAATGTGGTTTATCTGACCAAAGGCCGGGACGACAATGATGCCGATGCGCAGACGGAGGAGGACGGCGAACTTGAGTTTCTGGAGAGTCAGCTTTATGTGATGGGCTTTAATATCCGCAACGGCCTTCGTTATATGGGCGGAGACCGGGCACTTTACGGGAAGGTGCTTCATGATTTTCACTCGATCCTGCAGGAGAAGGAGACGGCGCTTCAGGATTTCCTGAAAAAGGGAGATATGCCTGGCTATGCGATCATTGTCCATTCCCTGAAGGGAAATGCCAGAAATGTAGGAGCGGATGATCTGGCGGACGAGGCTTTTGAGCTGGAAAAGATGTCCAAGGCAGGACAGCTGGAGGATGTGACGGTGCGTTCACCGATTCTGTTTGGTATGATGAACAGAATGAGAAAAAGCCTGCAGAGCTATCTGGAGAGTCAGAGTGCCGGGGAGCCAGAGGAACAGCCCCGGGAGAGTGAGGGCGAAGAGGAGATCTCGGAGGATAGATGGATCAGGACGCTTAAGGAACTGGCAGCCAGACTGGATGATTTTGACGGGGATGGCGCTGCAGCCAAGCTTAAGGAGTTAAAACGCTACGACAGACCGGAAAGCGACAAAAAGATGCTCAGACTCTGTGAGAAAGCAGTGAATGATTATGCCTATGATATTGCTCTGGAAGTGGTTAACACAGTGCTGTAAACGGGCTTGCCTTTTGAAAGAGAAAGGTTTAATATAATAAAGAAGAAGTGCGCGTAAGAGAGGAGCTGGATATTATGGAAAAAAAGAATCTGGATTGGGCGAATATCGGTTTCGGTTATCACGAGACAGATAAGCGCTTTGTGTCGAATTATAAAGACGGCGTATGGGATGAGGGGGCGCTTACGGCGGATGCCAATATCGTGATAAATGAATGTGCCGGTGTGTTACAGTATGCGCAGACCTGTTTTGAGGGGATGAAGGCTTACACCACCGAGGACGGACATATTGTGACATTCCGTCCGGATCTCAATGCACAGCGTATGGAGGATTCCTGTAAAAGGCTGGAGATGCCTGTATTCCCGAAGGACCGCTTTGTGCAGGCGGTGGCGGATGTGGTAGCGGCAAACGAGGCTTATGTGCCGCCTTACGGTTCCGGTGCGACTCTCTATATCAGACCATATATGTTTGGCAGTTCCTCTGTGATCGGGGTAAAACCTGCGGAGGAGTACCAGTTTAGAATTTTTACCACGCCGGTAGGCCCTTATTTCAAGGGTGGCGCGAAGCCCCTTACCATCAAGGTGAGTGATTTTGACAGAGCGGCGCCGCACGGCACGGGTCATATCAAGGCTGGTTTAAACTATGCTATGAGCCTGCATGCGATCATCACGGCCCACGAGGAAGGGTATGATGAGAATATGTATCTGGATCCCGGAACCAGATCGAAGGTGGAGGAGACAGGCGGTGCGAACTTCCTGTTTGTGACGAAGGATAATAAGGTGGTAACACCGAAATCCGGCAGCATCCTGCCTTCTATCACGAGACGCTCTCTGATGACGGTGGCGAAAGATTATCTGGGCCTGGAAGTGGAGGAGAGAGAGGTCCTTCTGGAGGAAGTGAAGGATTTCGCGGAGTGTGGCCTGTGTGGTACGGCAGCAGTGATCTCTCCGGTAGGCAAGGTGGTGGATCACGGTAAAGAGATCGTGTTCCCCAGCGGTATGAATGAGATGGGACCGATCACAAAGAAGTTGTATGATACGCTGACAGGGATTCAGATGGGCAGGCTCGAAGCGCCCGAGGGCTGGATCCACGTGATCAAATAATTCTTTTTATAGCGTGAGGAGAGAGGGGTTAGATTGTGCCGTTTGGTGCGATTTAATCCCTTTTTAGGAGAGGAAGGCCACAGCGGTTATGAACGACAAAATTCGGGAACAATATCCCTATCTATATGAGACTCATCTGCATACGTCGGAGGGGAGTGCCTGCGCCAGAAGCACCGGGGCGGAGATGGCGAGAGCCTGCAAAGAATATGGTTATACCGGAATTATCGTGACAGATCATAATTGGTATGGCAACACGGCGGTGGACAGGAGTCTGCCCTGGGAGGAATGGTTGGACGTTTTCTGTGAGGGCTATGAGCACGCCCGGGCGGAGGGAGACAGAATCGGGCTGGATGTATTTTTCGGATACGAAGCAGGCTATCAGGGAACGGAATTTCTGATATACGGGGTGGATGGTGCATGGCTG
>JAAUZW010000041.1 GCA_014804385.1 Lachnospiraceae bacterium
ACGATCTCCCCATACTCCGTTGCCACGCAGACCGTATGACATACTCCCGCCGCCGCCAAAAGCTCCGACAGTTTTCTTCCCTCTGTGGTTCCCGCAAACAGTAATATCTCTTTCACTTTTCCTCCCTGTAATATCCTCGCTTCGTAATCAGCTTGCCGTCTATGAGCTCAGATTCGGAATTCCCGATAAAAACCGTGGTAAACATATTTACCTCTCTGTTCCGCAATTCATTCAAGGTACAGGTTTCCGTTTTGGTTCCCTCTCTCCCGATATTTTCCACATAACCGCAGACCCGCTCCTCTTTGATACCGGCAAGCAGAATATCACAGGCCCGCATCAGATAATCTTTCCTTTTATGACTGGAAGGATTGTAAAGTACAATGACAAAATCTCCCTCTGCGGCTGCCCTCAATCTCTTTTCGATCTTTTCCCACGGTGTCAGCAAGTCGCTCAGGCTGATCACGCAAAAATCATGATTGATGGGTGCTCCCAGAACCGCCGCTCCGCTACAGGCCGCCGTGATTCCGGGAACCACCACAAGCTCTGTTTCCGGATATTCCTTCCCGATCTCATACATCAGAGACGCCATACCATAGACGCCCGCATCTCCGCTGCAGATCAGCGCCACATTTTTGCCTTTCTCGGATTCTCGAAAACAGATTCTGCACCGTTGCTCTTCCTGACGCATTGGAGTGGATAACAATTCCTTGGCACGGAAGCGTTCGTCCAGCAACTGCAAATACACGGTATAGCCGACGATGACGTCAGCCCGTTCCAATACACCCAGCGCCTCGCCTGTCATTAATTCCTCCCGGCCCGGTCCCATTCCTACAATATAAATTTTATTTGTCATATAAATTCCACCGTCCATTCTCTTTTAGAGACCGCGATCGTCATACCATTCTCCGCGCTTTTCCTGCAAATCAGTTCTCCTCCAAGATCACAGGCTTTCAACGCCGCTCTCTCACATACATTGTCAACGCCCACCTGTCCTTTTACAAAAGCGGACTTTTGAAACTCTCCCTTTACTTGCTGCAACTGTGCCGCCGTATAAGTGAGAAACAAAACGCCTTTTCTCCGGCACCATTCAATCAACCCCGGTTCTTCACACTTCTGGGAAATGGAAGCGAGCGCATAAATCTGTGTATCCAATATGTCCAATTCTTGCAGTTTCTTTTCGATAAAATCATTGATCTCGTCTACAGTCTTCCCTTTCTTACATCCCATCCCGATAATATACTCTTTTGGCTTTAAAAAAATTGCCGTCTCAAATCCAGTCTCCTGGGAGGAGATCAAAACGTCAACAGGTTCTGTGGGCGGATATGGTAACAGCCTCACGCCCTCCGGCATATGAGCTAAATTGCCGTGCCCCGATTCCAGTGAGATCGTAATTTCTTTTCCCGCCAGCGCTTTTGACGAAACCTTTACAATACCCTCTTTATTCCTGATCGCAAGATGATTTCTTTTGGCAAACAGATCCACCGCAAATTTTTCATTTAAATCCGTCGCCGTCGTGATTACCGGTTCTGCGCCTGTAAGCTTTGCAAAATACTCCGCCAGCTCATTCGCGCCGCCCATATGTCCGGCTAAAATGGGAATAATATACTTCCCTTTTTCATCCATAACAAGCACCGGGGTATCCTGCAGCTTGTCCGTAATTGAGGGAGCAATCGCCCTGACTGCGATACCACAGGCACCGATAAACAACAGGGCGTTCTTTTCCTGCATCTGCTTTTCTGTCCACTCCCGCAGCGGAGCCGTCACATATTCAACGGACGATGAAACGGCATCTTCTGCACAGACCCGACATTTGGTGTACAATCTGTTTTCCTGTTTTTCCCTCAGCATTTCCTCGATTTTTTCGGAAAGCGCTCTTCCCTGATCCGTAAAGCTGATGATACTTAGTTTCACTGCGATATCCCTTCCTTTTTCTCCCGAAACGCTGTCGAAAAATCAGCCGCATACAGCCTTGATCTTTCATAATGCCGATGCGCGATCACATCCCCCACCAGCACCAGTGCTGTGTTGGTAATCCCATGCTTCACCGATGTGTCAAAGAGTGTCTCAATCGTACAGACATAGGCTTCTTCCTCATTCCACGTTGCCTTATAAACCAGTGCCGCCGGCGTTGTCTTCTCATAGCCGCCCTCAAGCAGCCGTTTACCCAGCTCCTCTATCATTCCTGCACTTAAGTAAATCGCCATAGACGCCCGATGAGCCGCAAACCGCTCTATGCTCTCTCTCTCCGGCACTTTGGTCCTGCCCTCCATCCTTGTAATGATCAGCGACTGGGAAATGCCCGGTAGTGTATATTCCAGATTCAGAGACGATGCCGCCCCAAAACAAGCGCTTACTCCCGGACAACTCTCATAAGAAATACCCCGCCTGTCCAACTCGTCCATCTGTTCTCTGACCGCCCCGTAGATACTGGGATCGCCCGTGTGGAGCCGAACCGTTGTCTTTCCCTTTTCTTCCGCGATGCATAAAGTGTGAATCACTTCCTCCAACGTCATTTCTGCACTGTTATAAATCTCACATTCCCTTTTCGCATACCGGAGCAATTCAGGATTGACCAAAGACCCGGCATAGATAATGACATCCGCCTGCTCCAGCAAACGCGCACCCCTGACTGTTATTAAATCTACTGCCCCTGTTCCTGCTCCAACAAAGTGAACCATTCTTTCGCCCCTTTACTCTTTGCCAATTCTCCAAACGCATTGTCATACAAAATACAGTCAATCTTCATTTTTCCGCCGGCACGATTCTCTGTATAATAGCAAACACGCTCTGCGATGCGGTTCATCACCATCTGCAGCTTCCCGCTCGCTTCTAAAACAGGAATTGCCTCCTGTGTGGTCACGCATTCTAATATTTTACAAACCTGCCGGGAATCCATTTGTTCCCTCACTGCAAAGGCGGCGAGCAGTTCCATCCGGCAATCCGCTTCCCTGGAGTGTGTGTTCATAATGCCACCGGCCACTTTGATCAATTTGCCGACATGTCCTGTTAAGAGCATCTTCCGAAATCCTGCTTCCACTGCCATGTCAATTGTGGCTCCGATAAAATTACTGCACTTCACACTTCTGTCCAAATCATAGCCATAGGTCTTTTTCATAAAATCCAGACCGTAATTGCCCGGTGAGACCACCACATAATCAAAGCCTTCCTCTCTTCTCTGACGCAGTTCTATCCTGATCGTATCCAACAACGCCTGACTGCTCATAGGCTCCACGATGCCGCTCGTCCCTAATATGGAAATACCGCCCACGATGCCAAGTCTGGGATTAAAAGTATGTGCCGCCAGTTTTTCTCCCTCCGGCACCGAAATCTCGATTCTCAGGCCGCCTGTATAATCCGCGATCCGACAGACTTCTTCGACCTCCTTCTCTATCATTTCTCTCGGAACATGATTGATCGCCGCATTTCCTATCGGCTGGTCAAGCCCCTTTCTGGTCACTCTCCCCACGCCCGCTCCGCCTTCTATCCGCAATTGGGAATTCATTTCCTCTTCATAAGAAACCTTGGCATAGATCCATGCGCCCGTCGTAATGTCCGGATCATCCCCGCCATCTTTTTCTACTGCACAGCTCACCTCGGTTTCTCCTCGGCTGATATCCAGAATTTTTGCATGATATGGGATGCCCTTTGGCGTCTCAATGGTAATCTCTTTTTTGACTATTCCGGTCAACAACATATATGCCGCAGCTTTTGCTGCCGCCGCCGCACAACTTCCGGTGGTAAAACCGTATCGCATTCCTCTCTTCCCCCATATGTGAGCCTGACTTTTTCTGCCGGTTTAGAAGTTCTTCTCACACGAATATAAAACCGCATTGCAGATTGCCGCCGCAATCGTACTCCCGCCTTTTCTTCCTCTGTTGATGATGTAGGGAATCTCTGTTTTCAGAATCAACTCTTTTGCCGCCTCCACATTCACAAATCCCACCGGAACACCAATAATAAAGGCTGGTTTCCAATCTCCCTTGTCTGCCATTTCATGCAGTTTTATCAGCGCCGTCGGTGCATTGCCGATGGCAAAGATCACCGGCTTCTCTATCGCTGCCGCCATCTCCATGCTGACAGCCGCCCGTGTCATATTCCTCTGCTTCGCCAGACGTACTGTTTCCTCCTGTGCCATAAAACAATGTGCTTCTCCGCCGAATCCGGCAAGTACCTTTTTATTGATTCCCGCAAGTGTCATATTGGTATCTGTTACAATATCGGCCCCATTTCTGATCAGTTCTTTCAGGATCGAAACCGCTCCTTCTGAAAAGCAGAGCGTTTCCGCATAGTCAAAATCCGCGCTGGTATGTATGACCCGTTTTGTGACAGCCTCTTCCTCTGCCGGAAGACGAATCCCTCGTCCTAACAGTTCCTCGCTGATGATCTCAAAACTTCGTTTTTCAATTTCTTCCGGCAGTACATATTCTATCTCTTTCATTTGAAACCTCCAGCTCCGGCTAGTCGATTCCCATTGCTCTTAATAAGATCTCATTCTCTTTTCTGTTTTTCACTGCAATCCGATAAAATCCCTGATGTAATCCCCTGAAATTGCTGCAATCCCTGATCAGGATTCCCTTTTCTAATAACCTCACATATAAAGGTTCCTGACTATAGAGCAAAATAAAATTTGCTTTCGACGGAAATACCACAAATCCCTTTTCACGGAAACCTTCTTCTAAAAACCGCCGCTCCTTCGCAATATACTGCTCCGTTTGGCAGATAAACTCTGCCTGTTCTGCACAGATACAGCCTGCTTCCTGTGCAAAGCCGGAAAGATTCCACTCCGGAAGCTGTCCTGCGATTCCCGCAAGAAGTGGCTGATTCTTACACACCAGATATCCCAGTCGGACGCCGGGAATCGAAAAAATTTTGGTAAACGATCCGACAAGAAGCAGATTATCAAACTCTTCTATTTCGGAAAGCATGGAAAATCCATTTCCGCTAAAAGCAATAAAGCTTTCATCCAATACCACATAAATCCCTTTTTTTTTTTTTTTCCGCAAAAGAGCTTTCATAAACTCCCTGTCCTTAAAGCTGCCGTCTGGATTATTCGGATTGGCCAAAAAAAGAAGTTCCACATCTTCTGTCAAAACAGAAGTAATTTCTTCCGTCACACAAAAGTCGTTTTCCTCTTTCGTTTCATAAAATATAATTTCACTTTCCGCCGCTTTAGCTGCGTATTCATAGCCGTAAAAAGACGGCACGGGTATCACGGTTTTCTTCGGTTTGATCCCATGAACCGCAGCCATAAAAAGCTCCGACGCTCCATTTCCGAACAGTAAATATTCTTTCGGCACCGCAAGAAAACCACTGACAGAATTTTTCAACTTCTCTGCCTCCCTATCCGGGTAAACGTCACACCTTTCCACTGCTCGGTACAATGCAATCTTCACCGCATCCGGCACCCCCAGTGGATTGACATTGATGGAAAAATCCAGCTTTATACGATTCCTGTAGATATCGCCGCCGTGAATATTCATCCTGTAATCTCCTTTTTCTGCCACCTTCCCACACAAATCGCACATCAAACCGTAAATCCATCTAAAATCACCATACAAAACGCCAGAAACAACAGGCAGACTATTTCACACAGCCACGCCGCAACATACAACAGACGATTTACCCGTTTGATATCTTCATACGACGCCTCTCGCAATGCATCCCCAATATATGGCTTCCTGACCATTTCCCCAAAGTAACTGGTATCTCCCGCAAGCCGGATTCCAAGCGCACCGGCACATACCGATTCTGTCTGTGCTGCATTGGGACTCGCATGCTTCCTGNGGTCTCTTTGATAAATCCGCCATGCCCCTTTCACCGAAAAATCACTGCCTGCCAAGGAGCATGCGGCAATCATCAAACAGGCACTGATCCTGGCTGGAATAAAATTCACCATATCGTCCAATTTCGCCGCCGCTCTGCCGAAATACAGATATTTCTCATTTTTGTACCCGATCATGGAATCCATGGTATTCACTGCCTTATAAACAAAGCCAAGCACCGGCCCGCCAATCATCAGATACAGCATAGGCGCGACCACGCCGTCGGAGGTATTTTCCGCCACCGTCTCTATTGCCGCCTTAGCCACTCCTTCCTCCTCCAGGCACACCGTATCCCTTCCCACAATCATGGAAACCGCATTTCTGGCCTGCTCCAGATCCCCCTCACGCAAACACCGGTACACTTTCATGCTCTCGACCTTTAGACATTTTACCGCAAGGATCTGGTAGGTCATAAGGCACTCCACCACCATTCCCACATAAGGATGCAACTGGTATGCTACCAGTAAGAGCATGGAGACGACAACCGCAACGCTGAGTAATACGATGGTCACCAGCTTAGTCCCCTGCCAAAATTCTCTGGTGTCATTTTTTATTGGCACATTATTTNCTGCCNTATTCTTTTTTCCTCGAATACTTTTTTCCAGNNCTGTTATCAGCCTCCCGATCAGCCGAATCGGATGGGGAAAAAAGTGCGGATCTCCCAGGATCAGATCCAACAAAAATCCCAGAAAAAAAGCAATGATATGATATCTCATATTTCTGCCACGACCTTTATTTTCACAGGCTCATCTTCCGACAAAGCATCCTGCCTCCAGCCTTCCATTCTGCACAGATAACCTCTGCCGGTTGCCCTCTGGCAGTCAAAATAGGACTTCCCGCCATAGGAACTCAATAAAGCCATGATTGTTCCTCCATGAGCGATCACCCCCACCGAGGCGGTTTTCTCCGTCGTCTCCGCTGTCATCCGGCACAGCGTTTCACACATTCGCCGAAGTCCCAGCTCACATCGAAGGGTAAAATTTTTCCTGCTTTCGCCCTCTGGGAAATCCAGCTCTCCGCCGCTATCAATCCACGCCTGATATTCTATGTCATTCTTTAAATCCTCATAGTTTTTATACTCAAATCGTCCGAAATCCATCTCTCTCCATTCCGAAATGACTACGGGACATAATCCCGGATAAAGAATCTCCGCNGTCTCCAGACATCTTTTCATAGGACTGACAAACAGATATTGAACGGCCGGATACCTGTTTTGCTCTTTATATAATAATAAATCCTCTATTCCGCTTGTACAAAGCGGCTCATCNGTTCTCCCCAGATATCGATGCTCTCTGTTTGCCTGCGTCTCTCCATGNCGGAGCAGCAGNAGTGTCACTTGATCTTCTGTCCGATGCCGCATATGACCCGTTCTACCTCCTCCGCCNGCTCNGCAAGCCNTATCAGNAGNCTTCCTACACGCTCCCTGTATTCTCTTTCAAAAGGCTCCATCGGCACGATNCCGTTTCCGACNTCATCNCAGATGATGATACAGTCCCTGCAGACATCCAAAAATGCCATCGTTTCCTCCTCCGGNCATCCGTNTGCCAAAATCCGCTCTTTTACCCACAGATGNAAATGATCGATAATCATTGTTTTATCCAGCAAGACCAAATCATTCAGCCCCTCTTCTTGATCCGGCACAACCGCATCCCATACCGAGCTATTTTGCAGATTATATTTCTCAAGCACATACTCTAATTTCCCCTGTGCATATCCNCCTATCACTAATCTCATCTTTCCTCATCTCCCTGTCAGAGCTATTTGCTTTCATCACCCGCCCTTCATATGAGCAGGTTCTGCGCCACAGCCGCCGCCACTGCCATCCATCCCTCGCAGAGAAGGACAAAATACCCGGCCGTATCCCCGGTAACTCCACCCAACTCTTTTCTGCTGCGGTAATAATAATAGAGCAACGAAAGAAGCGCTGCCCCCGCAACAAGCAGCCCTGCGGATAACGACCAGTACAACATGCCGCCNATACAGACTGCACTTTGCAGATATAAAGANGCTTTCACTATGTTTTTCTGAGAGCAGTCNGCAAANAGAGAAAGTGTCCCCTCCCTTTTTGCCAACGGAAAGGAAAGCGCACTGATGCCGCAAAGACACCGCGACAAAACAAAACCACAGCATATTACTTTCAGCGTCGCATCCTCTTTTATCTCTGAAAAGGCTCCCAGAAAAACCAGTCCATATGACGCCAGCATAATAACGGCAAAAGCGCCGATATGGGAATCCTTCAGGATCTCCAGCTTTCTTTCTTTTGTTTGATAGGAATGTATCGCGTCCATGGTATCCATGAATCCGTCCGCATGCAGTCCGCCCGTGATAAAAAGCGGAATCGCCGCCGCCACCATAACGCGGCACACGGCACCAATACCACAGCTTCCGCACAACCAATTCCACCCATAAATACACACGCCGATCAGCGCTCCGATCCATGGAAAGAAACAAAAGATATACTGCATATCCTCTTCTTCCCACGCAAACTGCGGCACCGGAATTTTGGAATACATGGAGACTGCTATGAAAAATGATTTTATGATCCGCATATGAGCTTCCTCTGTCCAACGTTTCTAACCGCTTCGAATCTACTTGATGATNACCGGAATCCCCACCACCACCTCCACCACCTGATCTGCCAGGTCAGCCAGCCTCCGNTTAAGCTTCCCCNTTGCCCGGATATATTCCATAGTAGCTTCCTCGTAGGCAANACCGTCCTCAAATANATTGTTTGTNACCACGATCAAATGCGTCGNCTGCGCTTTTAATGCCTCCAATCCTCTCATNATCTTTTCGACAACCTGTCCGGCCGCTGCGGGTTCTTCTCCGGAAAACATCTCATTCGCCGTGAGATTGGAGAGGCATTCCAATAAAACGATCCGTTCTCCCNCCTCCATTTTCTCAACCGCTCGGTGTATATCTGTGGGTTGTTCCACTGTATAAAACNCTTTTCCGCTTCTGAGACTTCTATGCCGTTCNACNTTNTTCCTGCCTTCTTCATCAAAANNNTTCATNGTGGCAAGNTAATATTTNNTGCACNCTGCTTCTGCTNCNCAGCCGCNTTCATCNGCCTTTCCTTCCGTATCCGCTCCCTTCATCAGATCATCAGTCAGGCTCTCCGCATAAGCCGACTTCCCACTTCCGCTTCCGCCGATCACTAATATCATCATCCCTGTGAATACCTCTCATACTGTTTCACCTTGATATCCGAAAACAAAGTCCCGCCGTGATAGACGCACAATGCCATATCCAAAAGCGACATCATCATGACAGCNCCCGTGCCTTCCCCCAGTGCCAATTCTCCATCTATGACAGNTTCCAGCCCTAATGCTTTTGTCAGCATTTCCACCGCCGGCTCTTTCCCCTTATGCGATGGAATCAGATATTTTTTCGTTCCCGGCACAAGGCTCTCGGCGAGAAGTGCCGCCGCCATACTGATAACGCCGTCCAATACCACCGGCAAATGATACACGGCACCGCCGATACAGACGCCGNCNAGNCCNGCAATATCTAATCCGCCCACTGTTTCCAGCACCGANAAAGGCNCCGCNCCGTACAGCCCGTACTTTTCTATCGCCTCCGNAATGATCTGCTTTTTCTGCCGCAGTTTNTCCTCGCAGAGCCCTGCGCCTCTTCCGGTCACTTCCTCCGCNTTNCACCTTAACAGAGCGGCTGTGACCGCNCTGCTNGTGGTGGTATTTCCGATTCCCATTTCCCCCGNAGCCAGNATGCGATANCCNTTCCCTTTACANACNGCNNCCATCTCTATTCCNGTATNNANGGCNCTGNCNGCTTCTTCNCTNGTCATAGCCGGTTCTNTCCTGAAATTCCTTGTCCCGCAGCGAATCTTACGGTCAAGCACTCCCGGTATTGATTCACAGCTATTGATACCGATATCGATGGGGATAGTGTCTGCACCGATCATGGCGGCCATTTTTCCTACCGAAGAGTTCCCCCTTCCCATCTGTGCCGCCACCGCCGCCGTCACCTCCTGGCCTGANTGNCTGANACCCTCCGCTACNATACCGTTATCCGCACACATGATGATAACAGCTTTTTTAGCGATATCGATTTCCTCTGTTCCTAANATCGCACCGATCTGTGCCGTGAGAGATTCAAATCTTCCCATACCATCTAACGGCTTGGCAATCCTNTCCCAGTTTCGCAAGATCCGCTTATANAGTTCCGCATCAGGCGCATTGATCGAAAGNTCTTCCCATAATCCCTTTNNTTCGCCNTTATCACAAATGTGCCTCCCGAAGCATTCCATACACTTCCTCCATGTTCAGATGAGCCGACACAACATCTGCCAGTTTATCNTACTGNNTCTCCTTAAANGNCTTATAATCNGCACAGATCCCGGCTTCCGCATCAGNTCNGANCNTCNATGANGATNCCNTTCTTTTTCGCCAGTGCGTCCACAAGCGCAGAGGCAATAGCGCCGCTGTCAAATATGCCGTGAACGTAGGTACCATACACATTTTCTTTCTCTCCGGNCTGAAAAACCGTCGCATCNGACATCTGCTCTGTTCTCCCCATGTGAATCTCATATCCCTCATAACACAATCCCGAAAGCGCCGCAAAAANCCCTTTCATCGAATGCAATGTCCCGCGCNCCTGACGGCGTACCTTTTCCNGCNGCAGTTCGGTCGTAACCGNCAGAAGTTCCATACCTTTCATGATTCCGCCTGCTTCCAGTCCTTCCGGGTCGGAAATCTGCCTGCCCATCATCTGATATCCTCCGCATATACCGCAGACGGGTATTATCTCTGNNAGCTTTTTTACAGCGATTTCCAGNCCNTTGTCCCGCATCCACTCCAGATCTCCCATGGTATTCTTACTGCCGGGTAAAAAGAGCAAATCCGGGCGTCCCAATTCTGACACAGTCGTCACATATCGTACAGACACCTCCGGTATCTGCTCAAATACATTAAAATCTGTAAAATTAGAAATTCTCGGATAGCGAATGACTGCTATATCAATCTTTCNCCTCTGCTTTCTTGCAAAGCGATCTGTCAAACTGTCCTCATCCTCTAAAGCGATCTCCATATAAGGAATCACTCCGATCACCGGAATGCCGCCTTTATTCTCCAAAATCTCTATGCCGGAATCAAGCAGAGACTGATCTCCCCTGAATTTGTTGATGATAAGGCCCTTTACTCTCCTTTTCTCCTCCTTTGTCAAAAGCTGCAGCGTTCCCAACAGTTGGGCAAACACACCGCCTCTGTCGATATCGCCCACAAGCAGTACCGGTGCATCCACAAGCTCCGCCATTCCCATATTGACAATATCATTATCGCGCAGATTGATCTCCGCCGGACTTCCCGCTCCCTCAATCACAATAATATCTGCCATTTCTTCCAGCTTACGAAAAGCACACTGAATATCCGGAATCAACTTTCGTTTATAGGAAAAATATTCTCGTGCACTCATATTTCCGAGCACTTGCCCGTTTATGATCACCTGAGAGCCGGTATGGTCTGTGGGCTTTAACAAAATCGGATTCATACACACAAGGGGGCTGATCCCCCCTGCTTCTGCCTGCATAACCTGCGCTCTGCCCATTTCAAGCCCTTCCTCGGTGATATAGGAATTGAGCGCCATATTCTGTGACTTAAAAGGTGCGACCCTGTACCCGTCACGTTTCATGATCCTGCACAGCCCTGCCGTCAAAAGACTTTTGCCCACCCCGGACATGGTTCCCTGAACCATAATGACCTTCGCCATATCTCCCTCCGCCTATTTCACACTTGCCCTACCTGCCTGATATAGGCAAGGAGCTTTTCGTCCGCCTTCAAATCTTCTTCTCTGATATCAAAAAGCCTCTCAATAAAATCAGAAGTAAACACATCATCCGGCGCGCCATACCGCAGGACATATTCGCCTTTCAGGCAAAGAATCTTATCGGAAATGATTTTGGCAAGCTCCAGCTCATGCAGAGACATAATCACGGTAAGTCCTTTTTTTACTCTCATTTCCTGCAAAACTGATAAAAATTCCAATTTATATTTAATATCCAGATAAGAAGTCGGCTCATCCAGAATCACGATTTCCGGCTCCTGGCAGATCGCTCTTGCAAGCATCACTCTCTGCTTCTGACCGTCACTGATTTTGTCAAAATCCTGTCCGCTTAGTTCAGTGATATGGATCAGTTCCATCACCTCATCTACGATCTGCTCATCTTCTCCGGATAACACGCCAAACCAGCCGGTATACGGATATCTCCCGGTCGCTACCACATCCCTGCAGGTCTTCAGTTCTGCTCTGATCTTTTCTGTAAACAGCACAGACATTTTCTTTGCCAGGTCGCATGCTTTCATTGCAGGTAAGTTTTCTTCTCCCAGATAAGCAGTTCCGCCCAGCAACTTAAGCTGCCCTGCAATACTTTTTAACACCGTTGATTTTCCTGCACCATTGGGACCGATTAAACTCAGAATCTCCCCTTTTTGCAGCGTGATCTCTATGTCTTTGATCAGTGGCCTCTGATCATACCCGACACACATATTCTTCGCAGAAAAATAATAGTGCTTCATATCCTTTTCCTCTTTACGATGATCCAGAGCACGACCGGTGCACCGAAAATAGCTGTCACTGTACTGATGCTCAGTTCTGTTGGCGCCAACATGGTTTTGGCAAGCAGATCACAGAACAGGCAGAACACACTCCCGCCCAAAAAGCAGGCCGGTATCATCCAGATAGGCTCTGTCGTACCCATAAGTCTCCTGACCAGATGGGGCACCGCAATCCCCACAAAAGAGATCGGCCCTGCAAAGGCTACGATACATGCTGATAAAATACTGGAAAATATCACAATAAACACCCGCAAAAGCCGGAGATTCACTCCCACATTCCGCGCATAAGCATCTCCCAGCTGATAAGCGCCAAGCGGCTTTGACAGCAGGAAGACCGCAGTGACAGTTCCCAGGACCACCACTGTTATAACCTTCACATTTTCCCACGTCATGCCGGAAAAGCTTCCCCGTGACCAATTGTGGAGATTCACGATATCCGCATCCTCAGCAAAAGTTACCACAAGCTCCGTGATCGCTGAACAGATGTATCCGATCATAACTCCGCTGACCACCAGCATCGACATACTGTTGATTCTGTGAGACAGTAACAGTACGAATCCCATCGAAAGCATCGCTCCCGCAAACGCCGAGAGGATCATTGCCGCAGAAGTCACCCTGACAAACCGCTCCATCAAAAAGACCATCATAAGCGCCACAGCCATTTTGGCTCCAGAAGAGATTCCCAGTACAAAGGGTCCCGCAATGGGATTATTGAAAAAGGTCTGTAAGAGATAACCAGCCAACGCCAGTGCTCCGCCGAGGATCAGAACCGCCAACGCCCTCGGCATTCTGATATCCCACAAAATCCTTGTTACCGTTTCACTGCTTCCCTGCCCTGCAAGCGTCCTCCCGATATCCGGCAGGGCAATCGCCACGCTTCCGATACAGACATTCAGCGCAAAAAAGAATCCCATACCTATGCCGAGTATCATAAAAACTGCAATATATCTGTATTTCCTGTTTTCACGCATAGGAATCACAATTCCTTTCCACTCATCTGCCTGTTCACTGTAACGGAAAAAGATAATGCATATCCTTTTCCTCCCCCTGAAGCACCGCATGTATATCTTCTATTAAATATCCGATGGAGAGGGACTGCTGGTACATATCGTTTGTAGTACACCAGACTTTCCCCTCTTTCACCGCCTTAAAATCCGCTAAAAGCTCACATTTATCCAGAAGCTCCTCCACGTTGGAAACCCCACCGTCGATAGAGCTGTTATAAATTAAAATATCCGCATCTTTCGCGCCATTATAAAACTCTTCCACCTGCATATTTAAAGTCGATCGCCCTGTCTCTGAATCGCCCAGATCTTCAAAAATATAGTTCCCACCCGCAAGCTCAATCATCTTGGGAACATAATCGGATGCCTGGCGCACCTGCACCAGTCCATTGGATGTTATAAAAAAGAACGCCACCGTCTTATCTGTCTTNNCATCNGCNCTNANCCGCGCAAGNATTGCCGTCTGCTCNTCAAAAATNCTTTCCGCTTCCNCCTCTTTTCCAAGAAGCGCNCCNTAAAACTTCACCCACTCCACTCTTCCCANCGGATGGGACTCGTAGCTGGAATAGTCTATCATAACAGGGATATCAAAATCCTCCAGCTTCTCTACCACTTCAGGCGCATGGGAAATCATCATATTTTCTATNGCCAGCGAGCAGTTGTTTGAAACNATCAGCTCATAATCCGGCTTATTATATTTACCCGCATAGAGAATCTCGCCTCTTTTCATTGCTTCCCTGGCGGNTTCGATATACCAGCCCTCCTCCTTCTGCCCGGAAAACGCGATCGCNTCCAGTCCGTCTAAGGNGCTGAACATGTCCATTGCAGAGGAAGCAACCAGATAAAGGTTNTCCATCGGTCGATGCAGCACCACAATTTCCTGCTCNTGCATCTTCTGATACAGACTTTCCGACATCTCTCCATTCTCCGGCACGATCAAAAACTGCGCACCGTCCATCGTTGTAGTAAGCAGAATATAGCCGCCCTCATAGTAATCGACCGTAAAATTTTCCGCATACTGCAGCGCCATACTTCGCTCATAAATAAGCGGCTGTTCTTCCTGCGATTCTACATCAGCATCTGCTGTCATATCGGGTTCTGCTGTAAAGTCTGCTGCCGTTATGGTTTCTGTCTCTACCTTCGCGGACGGTCCGCCACAACTGCACAGTCCCAGCAGACTCACCAGAACTAGAAACCTTATCCCTTTTCTTTCTCTCATCCTTCTCCCCATTTTCAGAACGCAGAATGAAACGTAATGGTGTACTCGATTTCGTGGGGCTTACTCATCGCCACTGTATCTCCGATGACAGTCACCGGCTCGTCAAACCGCTGAACCGGAATTTCAAATACAGAATCTCCTTCNGTATTTACCGGCAGATATTTATTACCGTCCACGATCATATAATCATAATTCGGACTGTTCCACTGTACTGTCGCCACCGCCTTGCCATCTTTCACCGTGACCGATACCGGGGAAATAATCTGGGCTTTTCCACTCCCCCCAGTAAAGGTGATATCCATGCTGTAAGTTCCATCCTCAGGCGCATCTGCGCTTTTCTCCTGAGCGCTGTCCCCCGACGGCACCGGGTTTGACACACTAACCTTATGGTCATACCATTTTCCCTTTGTACCGATCAGTGCCAGGTCGAACTCTNTATCAAGCGACGGCACCGGCACGTCAAATCCATAGACTTCCTCTGTCATACCGTCACTGTAGGTAACCTTATCCTCTGTCGGCATAAGGAGTTTCGCTCCCTCTTTTTCCGCATCTCTGGCAAGCCCCGGATAAAGATTCACGATCTTCTTAGACCCAAGAGAAATATGGATTGTCATTTCCCCATTCTCCACTGTCAGTGTTCCCTTGCCGTCACAGGCTTCACTGACACGAAACATACTGCTGTCNGTCTTAAACTCCGCCGTGTATGTTCCGTCAGGCAGCATTGCTGCTGCCTGATCCAGTACCTCNCTTGTNTGNTGNACATAAATNTCCTGAATNGCAGGNATAGANCCCAAGCCGGAAATCTGCACNTCCACGCTTTCAAACTTACCGGAAGCCTGGAATATNCTGAGCCAGGAATCCTCATCATCGCCCGCCATATCATTGTTGGCATGATCGCCCGCGACTACCATGAAAGGGCGGAGAATCACTTTCGTGTAACCGGCCTGCGNTACTGCCTCCAAAACTGCCTCACAGGCTGTTTCCTCCGGGTCTCCCTCCACCGTACCGATAAATACATTGTCATAGCCCAGCTTTTNCATCTGGGTCTGCATCTGGCTGTAGGAAACCTTCGCCGTGTGATAAGTGCCGTGTCCCAAGAATACAAATGCAGCGCCGTCCTCTTTCGCCGCATCCAACGTGTCATACCCCGCGTCCTTTACCGCTTCGCTGGTAATCTCTTTCGCCACCGCTTCCTTGTCTGCATTGATCACTGTCGCATCTGTGCCAACTGCTCCGAGAAGCGGTTCCGCAATCTTTACGGTCTCAAACTGATCCTGACAGACTTCCACCGCCTCCATCAACTCGTCATACTCCGCGCCATGCATCAGATGGGTGGGCTGAATCACCAGATTCTTGACGCCGTTTGCCACAGCGCGCTCCAACGCCTGATCCATATTATCAATGAACTCACCGTCACGGGCCTGCACATGGTTGATGATGATCTGCGCCGTAAANGCTCTCCTCACAGACCATTCCGGGTTTGCCGCCTGAATGGCATCCTCTATTCCCTTGATATCCGCNACGCGGCTATCGTTGAAGGACGTACCGAAGCTGACTACCAGAATCTCATTCTCCCCGATATCATCNTGATTTCTCGGNTCATCCTTAGAAGCNTCNCCNGTGTCNCTGCCAAAATAATCCGGGTCGGCCTCCTCCCCTTCCACCAGCTCTTTCTGTGCCTCCGTCAAAGCATCCCATGCCGCTTTTGCCTGAGCACACTGTTCATCAGTGGCATCCGTTCTCTCCTGCACATAAATGGCATCGATCAATGCCGCCACTTCNTCTGCTGCCTCCTGGTCAGATTTTTCTGACTCCGCCGCTTCCGGCTGTCCTGATTCGGCATCCGNCTCCGGCTGTACCGCACTCTCCTGCGGCTGTGCCACTGCTGCNTCCGGCTCNNNGNCNNTNCCGCAGCCNGNCATACACAATGCTGTCATCANTGCCGCCATCCATACTGCTGCCAATCGTTTCTTCATGTCTCCTCCTTNNGNCNCGCGTATNTGCCAGCCTGNAAATNTGGTTAAATATGTACTGNAAGAAACGATTTNTGGGNGCACGAAAAACAGGCATAGNTTTGCCATTCTTGTGCANTAAAAAAATCCTNCACCATCGTAAGTCTGCTCTCTACAACGGTAAAGGATTGTTACACAAAACAAACCTGCAGAATATCTCCCCTGAATGGAAGCATTCTGTAAGTCTACACGTACAACCAGTTACTCGTGGTCTGAAACAAACGTTTCTGTACAACATGCAGGCAGGTCTCCCGGCTTATAGATCATCGCATCGGCCGCCTTCCCGGTTTCCCAGTGNCATNATGGCTNCTGCTCCCTAATTACGGTGACGAGTTCGTACAGGATTTTCACCTGTTTCCCTTTTCACCAAAACCAGCNCTNNTTNTTACGNGCTGTTTTGACACCTGTATGTTACATATTTAATTGNCTCAAAGTATATCATATTTTNATGCTATGTCAATACTTGCATCCTTTCAGATCCTTCCAAAAATTCTACTATATCCATAACTCAAAGGTATATCCGCCATTTTCGNCAGCATACGTCCTCTGGGTGAATCATCCTCCGTCCNGTTAGGACAGTGCAGATTATGGCAGCCGACACAAATACTCTCACACTGTACTTTTGAGTCCTGTGTCAGCTCTGAGATAAACACCACACTCTTTTTTGGTATCAGACAAAAAGCGGCATTGCANGCAATCCGTCCCGCCGATTCCTGTAGCAGCTCCGGCAGCATCTCCAGCGGAAACGCCTCCTCGCTTCCAAGGAAATGATATCTGGCCACATGCCTGTCCTGATTCTCCTGCACATAACGATTATAAGCGCCATAGCCTTTAAGCAGCAGCTCACTTGCCAGCACCTCCAGCATATAGCTTTCAGACAACATCCCTTCTTCGCTNTAACGCTCCTGCAATGCATCCAGACCACCGCCAAGAGATATGATGACACTCTCATATACGGCATCGGCACACTCCCCCTCTTGTCGGTTTTTCCCTGAAAACGCCCTGCTTTCCCAGAATGCCTCCTCCCGCATTAAGGGCAGCATCTCCTGCGCCACCGCCTGAAATGCTGCCGTTTTTGTATCGCCATAATGAAATTTTTTACGCACGCCCTCTAAAAAATCCGGCGATAAAAACGCATCCAATGCCTCCAGGAAAAAAAGCNGCCATCGATCTTCTCCTTCNATTTCTCCTGCCATTNNGNCANCTCAANNCAGCTTTAATTCCACCTGAATCNCCGNATCNNNCGCCTTCACATCNTTCTCAAAATCCTGNCCGTCNGTCTTATTGCCCACGATACTTCCGTAATGCGTAGGAATGACCGCCTGCGGTTTNAGNGNTNNCNCNTANTCTGCCGCCTGCTTTTTATCCATCGTGTAATGACCGCCGATGGGAATCATGGCCACATCGCACTGCACNTTCCTGATATCCTCATTNACATCGGTATCGCCGGCCACATAATAGCGGATATCATCCATCTGNACCACATATCCCTGCCACTTNTTTCCCTTAGGATGAAAGGGTTTTAGCTTATTATAGGCCGGAATGGTTTCGATCGTGATCTCTCCCTGTTTATGCACTTCACCCGGATTATAAAACACACACTGATCAGATGCCAGCCCGCCCTCGGAGATCACTTTCTTTTTCATGGATTCCGGCGCCACTAAAAGAGTGCTGTCTTTTTTGATCTTTGCAATGGAATCCGGTTCAAAATGATCATAATGTTCATGCGTAATGAAAACAATATCTGCGTCATGCTTTGCTTCTGTGATCTGAAAAGGATCAAAATACAGNATNCTGGATCCCTCTATCCGGATGCTGCTCTGTGTATTGACTGTAATGTGNTCTAGATTCATTTGTCTGTGTCTCCTTCCNGCTTCTTCANTTTTTNTCTTCCCCACCCTCATCNGCAATGGGGTTATGTATCGTTATCGTCTGATAGGGTATCTCTATGTCGTTCTTTTGAAATTCCTCAATCAGCGCAATTCTTATGTCGCTGCACGCTTTAAAGCTGTCGTTGAGATTCTCCGTCCATATCGTTGTCTTTAAGATCACGCCATTCTGTGTATATCCGCTTGCACTGACTTTGTTTTGATCCGTATTCAGGGTCAATTCATGCTCCACACACACTCTTTGCATGATTTGCATTGCTTTTTCAATATCCGCATTATAGCCNATCTCTATCTCNACAAAATTACCTACATTCGCAGTATAATTCGTATTGATGATAACCGAGGAATCCATGACAGAATTCGGGACAATACAGCTTTCCCCGTTAAACTGATCGATCACCGTATGGCGCAGCATAACGTCCTTGACAATTCCTTCTGCAATGACAGTTCCGCCCTGCATGACTCGTATTTTCTCATCCACTTTATAAGGCTTTGATAAAGATATGGAAATACCGCTGATCACATTGCCAAGTGCCTGCTGCGCTGCAAAAGTGGCTATCGCAATGATCAGGGAACCACTCTGCAGCAGAGCCTTACTGATATCTTTAGTGATTTCAAATTGCTGNGCAAGGCTGTATGTTATAACAACATTGACGATCACGTTTACTACGCCCCTCAGGAAACGCAGATGGATCTCCTTGGTCTTTTTGGAAAGAATACGAAAGACCAGATTCACAATATAATTTAACACAAATGCGACAGCAACAAAGACCCCTATTTTTATAACAAAACCCATATCATACCTTCTTTCAACTTACTTGGCTTTCCCTTTATCGCCTGTCAGACAATACAGGCGTTCATCTCTCTGACCGCTTTTCTGATCTGTAATATCATGGATGGCACGACGGATAACTCATCGACTCCCATGCGGATAAATTTCTCCGTCNGCTCCGGATCCGCTCCCATCTCCCCACAAATGCCGACCCGCTTGCCGTGCTTATGCGCATTCTCCACTGTCATTCGGATCATTCTTAGGATTGCTTTGTGGTTCGGATCATAGAAATCATCCAGTTTCTCATTCTGCCTGTCCATCGCCAGCGTGTACTGAGTCAGATCATTGGTGCCNATACTGAAAAAGTCCACAAGCTGCGCCAGCTCATCACTCACCATGACTGCCGCCGGCGTCTCAATCATAATCCCCTGCTTGGGGCGTTTGTAGAAAATGCCCGCATCCTCCAGCTCTTTTTCCACCGCTTTAACAATCTCATAAATCTTATGCACTTCATCCACCGAAACGATCATGGGATATAGGATCGCAATATCGCCAAATGCCGCCGCCCGCCAAAGCGCCCGCAGCTGCGTCTTAAAAATATCCGGCTGTTTCAGACTAATGCGGATACCGCGATATCCCATAGCCGGATTTTCCTCCCGCCCCAGAGCAAAAGAAGCAACCTGTTTATCTGCCCCAATATCCAGCGTCCGGATGATCACCGTTTTCCCCGCCATCATCTGTGCCGCCTGTTTATAGACCTGAAACTGTTCTTCCTCCGTTGGAAAGCCTTCCCGGCCAAGATATAAAAACTCACTGCGAAACAGCCCGATCCCCTCCGCGTCATTTTGCAGCGCGTAATCTATGTCGCTCAGACTTCCCACATTGGCATACAGGCTTATCTTCCTGCCATCCGCCGTTACGCTTTCTTTCCCCTTCAGACTTTCCAGAAGACGGCACGTCTTCTCTTCTTCCCTGCTCTTCTCCCTGGCATTTGCGCACAATTCCTCATCCGGCTCAAAGGTCACCTCTCCCTTGAAACCGTCCACCAAAGCCAGCATGCCCGTATGTATTTCTTCCAGATTCATGGGTATGCCGACCAATGCAGGAATATTCATCATGCGTGCCAAAATTGCCGAATGCGAATTAGGGGACCCATGTACCGTCACCAGCGCCAGAATTTTCTCCCTGTCCATCTGCACTGTCTCGCTGGGACTTAGATCATCCGCCACGATAATGGAAGGCTCCATGGAGGACCAGTCAATATCCCGGCTCCCCTCCAGAATATGGATCAGCCGCCCGGAAATATCCTTGATATCCGTCGCCCGGGCTCTCATGTACTCATCTTCCATCTTATCAAACATTTGTGCAACAGAATCTCCGGTCACCGCAACCGCATACGCCGCATTGACCTTTTCCGTCCGAATCCGATCATGGATGGCGCTCCAATAGTCTTCCGCCTCCAGCATCATCTGGTGCACCTTGAAGATCGCGGAACCGGACTCTCCGATTTTCTGCAATGCCTGATCATACACTTTCTGAAGCTGCTCCTGTGCCTGCGCGATCGCACTCTTGAGCATTTCTATCTCAACTTCCGTATCTTCTATTTCCCTGCGCTGCACCTGCTCCTCACGGCCCTTTAATACCATGACCGGGCCCAACGCAATCCCCTTGTATACTGATTTCCCCTTAAACCGCTTCATGTCCAGATCCCTTCTCTTCATAGGAAAAACTATCGTGAACGTTTCTTAACCGTAATATACCAGATAAATAGAGAGGTAATTCCAATAGCGATCGCTATCACTACGGCCATAATAACACTTATGGCACTATTATTACCAGTCACATTCTCCGTATTCTCTAAGGCCTCCGCCGTCCCCGTTTCCCAGTCAATATACCCGATCGCATAAGAAGAAAACTTATCAGTAGAAAACGTGATCGTATCCGGGTTGTCATCTTCATCCGAAAGCTGCGCAAAATCCTGACTTCCATCTTTTTCTGTGTGCAGCCTTAAAATATAAAATTTCCGATTCTCCGCCTTTAAATGTTCCGGAATGCAAACTGTCATTTTCAGTTCTTCCGGAAGTTCAGAAATTGTCTGCGTATCTTTCTTTTTCGTTTCTCTTAACGATACCTCAAAATACCGCCCGATCGTGATTCCGGGGAGCTTTTTTTCTTCAAAAGCTTCTTTTGTCTGCTGNGATTCTTTTCCTTCCGTATCTTTTATGGCAAGCTCTATGGTAACCGGCATATTACCCTGCAGCATCTCCAGCTTTTCTTCTCCGCTCAAAAGCAGCTCCGGCACCTTCTCTATGTCGGGAACTCCAAAACTATCCTGCTCCCTGTCCATAAAGTCATTGCGCACTATCAGCTGCAGATCCCCCGTATTCCGCGCAGCNGCNAGCAATTCACCATCCTTATTCTCCTTNATCAGCCGNTTCGCCTCATCCACGGAAACCTTGAGCTCCNCNAGAGTNCCTGTTGNCTGCTCCGGNTCCTCCTCNTTCNNGTCATCCNCAGGTNNCTTTTGNTCNTCGNCCTTNTTCTCCTGTNNATCGTTGGCTTCCGGTTTTNTCTCCGGGTCATCTTTGACATCCGTCTTTCCGCTATTGCTATTACTCTGCACCGGCNCCTCCACAAAGTCTGCTGAAATCGAATGATTTTCCCTTACATCCGTAAAATTGAATGAAGATGTTTTTCCTATCTCTTTTCCGTCCACATATAAGGTGCGGATGGCGTAGCCGTTCTTGGGTGTGATCGTATATAATACCGTTGATCCCTCTGTGACCGTAGTTTTTCCCTCCGGCGTAACCGTCCCGCCAGCAGAAGATACAGAAGCTGTGATCGTATAGGTTTTCGGCTCTTGCTTTTCCACCGGTTTAAACTCCGCCACATAGGTGGCGTCGCTATGTATATTATCCACCACATACCGGGCATCCTGGGATACTCTGTTATTATTCTGCCGCCACCCCTCGAAAGTGAAACCTTCGTTAGGCACCGCCGAGATTACAGCATAACCGCCTTCCTTGACGTCGCCGCTCCCATATACCGATCCGCCGTTATCAGGGGATGCCTGAAGCTGTATATGATAGGTGGATGGCTGTACAGTCACCAGTGCCGACGCACTGTAATTACTGTCCTGTCTGGAAACCGCCTTCACGATCAACGAGGATGCTGTTTCATCCGAAGCCACGTTCAAAACTCCGTTCCCGTCAATAAACGTATTCTGACTTGTCTGCCCGGATACACTCCATGCCACTTCTCTGCTGTAATCATTCTCCCCTGCCACAGAAGCCGTAAAAGCGCATGTCGCGTTTTTGGAAACGACAGTAGTTCCGGGAGAGATGCTGACCGATGTAACTGCAGGTCTTCCCTCCTCCTCAGAAAGCGGGATCGCCCCAGTTTCTGCGGCGCGACAAGGAAGAACCCCGCCAAAAAGCATCTGTATGATCAGTATATGTGCACCAACACGGTATAAGGCTTTCCTTTTCATTATTTCAAGCACCTCTTTCTACGCCAGTTCCATCTCATCCTGCATAGCCGAAAAACCATATTTTTCATACAACGGGCGTCCCATCTCCGTTGCTTCCAGCGAGATCTGTAAAACGCCCTGCTCCTTCGCCTCTGCTACCAGCAGATCCAGTGTTCTACGGGCAATTCCCTGTCTGCGGTACTCCGGCGCCGTATACATATTCATAATATAAGCCTTTTTGCCGCTGGGATTATGATAAGTGGGCATGACATGATAAAAACTCACGCCGCCTGCACCGATAAACCTTTCGTTATCATATACCAGATATGCAACATGCTCCCCCGTCTGCAATGCGCGTTTATAATACTCGCGCGACTGCCTTGCTACCTCCGACATATCTTCTCCGTCAGAGAGCTTATTTGCCGCGCGAAGAACGATGAGCCTTGTCCGCACCAACTCGTTAAGATCTTCTGTCGTTGCCTTTTTGTATGCGTAGTTTTCTCCAAAATTCTGCATTTTTATCCTCTGCTGACCACACATCCCATTTTCGTAAATAACTCTTCTATATCATCGTATATTTCATCCTATTAGTCAACTTATGTGCATATTGATGAAGTAATTTCTTTCTTATGATTGTAGTGTATCCCGATATGCCCGATTCCTAAGATAACGACTGCCGCCAGAAGCAGAATGTTTTTCCCATATATTCCAAGCAGAAAAAACGCCAACACCGGAAGTGTTGCTCCTGCCAGAGGAATCCCGCAGAAACTGCTATAAAAATCTACCATCGTCTTTGCACTTTTAAAATACCGGATCCAATAACATTCATAAAGAACCATCAGCAAAAAGGAAATAAGAAGCCACAATGTCCACAGGGAAATTTTCTTAATATTAAAATCAGAAAATATGAGTACAAGACAACATACAAGTATTTCTCCTGTCCTTTCCAAANCAAGCAGTATCTTATTTTCATTCACAACATATTTTTCGTAGTCTTTCGGCTGATTTTTAGACCATAGCATATTGGGGATAAAAAGTAATAATAAGTAAAGGAATCCTATGTAGGAAAAACCAAAATGTATCATATCTTCGCCGCTCTCTTTCAAAAAATCTGCATTTTTATCCCGCCTGGGCTTTGCTACTCTGTTTTCAAAATGAGTATATCATATAGCAAAGCAAAATACTATTGAGACGTGAAAACGGACTTTGAATACCCTTCACTTTTTGATTGAAGAAATTATCGTTCTATGATATATTGCATCTATAAGAAGTGACCGTAATGTCGGTTTTGCCATGCACGAAATAATGTGCTTTTGGAAAGGAGACTATTGAGGATGCGTAAAAGAATCCTGNGTNTTATTTTNNCTGNCANTATGNTGNTNGCATTGACGCCNAACACGGNAATGGCNGCNAAGATGGATGGAGAGTCATTACAGATTCTGGAAACTGCGGAGGAAACGGAGAAAGAAGCGACCGCAGACAGCTCTTCGGATATGGAGGGCCTCGGTACGGAAACTTCACCCTATCGGATTAAAAATGCAGAACAGTTACGCTCCTTTGCTGATATGGTCAATGGTGTCGNCGGTGCNCCGAACACGGGNCTATGCGCGGTTTTGACCTGCNGTATTGATTTGTCCGGCNTATGCGGTNCAGATATNGNATCATGGACGCCNATCGGNACGAACNCAAATCCTTATACCGGAATTTTTGACGGCGGCTCCTTTNCNATAACCGGCTTATATTATCACAAGTCAAATACTTCTTATGCGGGTCTGTTCGGTTATAATGCCGGCATTATCAAAAATCTGGGAGTAGCGGGCACAGACGTTTCGGCAGGCAGCTATACGGGCGGCGTATGCGGATACAATAGCGGAACCATAACAGGCTGTTATAACACGGCATCTGTGAATGGAACCGATTATACGGGTGGTGTCTGCGGTTATAACAATGTCGACGGGACTGTCAGCATCTGCTATAATATGGGCGCAGTAAGCGGCAGAAAATATGTGGGCGGTGTATGCGGCTATAATAAAAACACGACGGCCGACTGTTACAATATGGGGTCGGTATACGGGAAGCGTACAAGCATAGGCGGTATTTGCGGCTATAATAGAGCGCTGGTTTCCAGTTGCTTCAATACAGGCTCAGTTAACGGCGGCGGAAAGAATTATGTCGGAAGCATCTGTGGCTATAATCATTCCGAAAGTTCATTCCTAAACTGTTATTATCTGATCACGGGTGAGGAAAAAGGAAATTATGGNGTTGGAATGACNCAGGANCAGTTTGCGTCNGGTGAGGTGTGNTGGCTCCTGAANGACGGGAGAAGNGAGAACNTTGTCTGGCGCCAGACCTGTGGTGCNGGCTTNCCNGCTTTTGGCGGAAANGTAGTNTATCANGTNNGGCGNCCGAAAACNGGCGGCNNNNCNGANGAAATGATCGTTGCCTATACCAATGAAAAGGAGAANAANCANGCGTCAAATAANGCTTCNNCNNAGGAGAGNGATTCTNAAANNACGNACGGNCATGTCTATCAGGANCCNGANTGGGAGTGGAAAGAATNTAGTTTTGCNAAGGCAGTNTTTACCTGTCANGANTGCGGAGAGAANNTGANTNTNGAAGCNTCNATCTCGAATAAGACAACNAANGCTACCTGNGGNAANGAAGGGGAGACNGTTTATACGGCTTNTNTTGACAGNGANGGANAAANNTATACGGATAAGAAAACCGTGAAGCTGGAGAAACCTGACCATCAGCCGCTTGAGCATATAGATGAGGTGCCCGCAACGTGTACGGAATCAGGGATTAAACGGGGGTGCTGGAAATGTCCGGATTGTGGGGAATATTTTGATGATCAGGAAAGAGCGAAAGTGCTCTCCCGGAAGGAAGTTGTGATTCCTGCGAAGGGGCATCAATATAGTTTGTCGGAGTGGGATTGGGACGTAGAGAACAATCCTCTTGTTGCTACTGCAATTTTTATCTGTGATAACTGTGGAGAAAAAGAGAAACAAGAAGGAAAGGTTACATCCAAAACGACGGCATCCTGTACAACAGAGGGGAAGACTGTTTATACCGCGGTTGTGAAATTTAAAGGCACAGGCACAACTTACAAAAAAGAGGAAACCGTAAGCGGCAAGAAAATTCCGCACAGTTACGGTAAGTCAAAATGGTGGTGGGCAGAGGATTTTTCTGCTGCGACGGCAACGTTTACCTGCAAGAAGTGCAGCGATACCGTGACTGAAAATGCCACAATTACATCAAAGACAACGGATTCTACATGTACAAAGGCGGGAAAAATCGAGTATACGGCAGTTGTAACAACGTTTGACGGCAAGGCACATTCAGACGTTAAGACAAAAACACTTGACAAGGTGCCACACAGTTATGGTGAACCGGAATGGAAATGGGCAGAGGATTTTTCCACTGCAACGGCAACATTTACCTGCAATGACTGCGAAAATGCTGTATCTGAAAAGGCCAAGTTGAGCCAAACGGAGACTGCGGGAATAAACTGTGAATCCCCCGGGAAGATTACCTATATAGCAATAGCAACATTTCGTGTCAATGGAAAGGAATATACAGACACTCGGGATAAGGAGATTCCACCAAAACATACGCTGAAGCCTGTTGATGCTAAGGCTCCGACCTGTGTAGAAGACGGATATAAGAAACATTGGGAGTGCATTGGTGGGTGTTCTGGTTTGTTTAGTGATTCGGCAGGTAAGGTGTCGATTGATAAGGCTTCCCTTAATATTCCCGCAACAGGCCACACACTGAAGCTTGTGGAAGGTGATATATATAAGTGTTCTGCATGCAACAACAAATTTGTGGTTAAAGTGGAGTCAAACGGCACAACAACCATGTATTCCGTAGAAGAAAATGCAGTTATCCAGCAGGATGAGACGGAAAATTCGAAAGAAACACAGGAGGATACGGAGGTTCCGTCCGAAGATGAACAGAACAAAGAAGCCGATCAGAGCGAGCCGGAAAAGCAGAACGAAGAAGCCGATCAGAGCGAGCCAGAAGGCCAGAATGAACAAAACATGCAGAACGAACAGAATGGACAGAGCGGGCCAAACGAGGATGAGAGCAGTGATGACATTCCTGATGTGTCGGAAAATGCCGCGCGTTATGGCCTGATCTACCCTGAAGTGGAAGAAGCCGATCCTGTGGAAACGGATGCATGGGAAGAAAGTGCAGTCAATCTTCGGGCGGAATCAGCCAGAAATGGTGCGGCACAGACAGTCCAGGCTCAGCAACAGCAGGGATACCCTTTGTGGGTTTCAATAACAGTGTTGGCAATACTTGCGGGTATGGTTATGTTCTTTATCCTGCGAAGGAAAGACAATCGATGACAAAAAATTACAGCGGCTGGTTTCAGCCGCTGTTTTACAACTTTGCACAAATCTATCCTTATGAATATTAAAACCCGATCTTAATCGACTGNCCCTCTACATAAACACCNTTNGANATCGTTATCGGCAGCTTTTGCTCCGCAGAAAGACCTATCGTCTCCCCATTGCGCAAAACCGCACCCTCCTGTAAAACATAGGACGAAATATTCAGCATCATATCATAAACATCTGCCGGGGACTGACTGCTGTTGATAACTTCCAGTTCATCCTTTCCAAAGGAACACAAGCCATTGGTCCAACTGCTGACTCCTTTTTCATCCTGATATAATCCGACAAACACCANAGCNGTCAAAGGGAATTCTCCCTCTTTCATGATCATAGCCGACCGAATAAAGTCCTCCGGAAGCCACACGGTGCCACAATCATAGATTCCCAAAGCATTAGAGGCTTTCAGGCAGGTAGCTGCGACTTTAACAAAAAGNTCTCCNGCTTTNAAAGGNTCCGCATCATGTCCCAATACCGCCACTATCAAATGAGCGCCCTCCTATATGACAAATTCCTTTTCATATGTTACATTTTCTCATAGAATACTTTTTTATTATAACATGGTATGGCAGTTCGTACCTACCTGTTTTCCGCTTTACATCCCATGAATTTACAAGTATGATTATGACGGGACGGAGGTGAAAGATTCCTTATGCTGCAAATCGCAATCTGTGATGATGAACAGTTTTATCGTGAAAAGATACAGACGCTTCTGGAAAAATATCTGGAAAAACGCGAACTGCCATATGAACTCCATTTGTTTGTGTCAGGAGAAGCATTTTTAGAGCAATGCAAGAATCATGTAAAATTTGATATTGTATTTCTGGATATCAGCATGGAGGAAATCGACGGGATTCAGACGGCTCAGAGAATCCGGTCCTTTCACAGCGATACCTATATTGTATTTGTGACGGCTTTCATGGATTATGCGCTGGAAGGCTATAAAGTGAATGCAGTCCGTTACCTCATGAAGGACACGCTTGACCTTGCAATGGAAGAATGTATGGCAGCGATTTTGCAGAAAATGCAGATTGCGCAGGTGACTTTCACCTTTCTGGAAGGTGAAAAGAAATTATATACTGATAACATTTTGTATGTGGAGAGCAGAGGACATAAGTCTATCTTTCACTATATGGAAGAGGGCGCGGTGACCTATCAGATCTACGATAAGCTTGACAATGTGGAAAGAAAATTGGAGGGTTGCCATTTCTTGCGGATTCACAAAAGTTTCTTGGTGAATATGAAGCATATTCGGAAGGTCAGCAATTATATGGCATATCTCGATACAGGCGAAGAGCTTCCCATTCCGCGTCTCAGATTTCAGACTGTAAAAGAAGCATTTGTCGATTATAAAGGAGCGCTGTGATGGAAGATATGCTGGGACTTTTGATCCGAATCTTTATTTTATCATTTATTATGGGCATAAGCTGTCAGACATTCTACGAGACCGTTGCATCGAGACGGCAACTGCGGTATGAATGGCTGCAGCACACTACGGTTTTTGCATTTGCCGCCGGATTTATGGTGATTGCTGTGACGGAAATTCCGCCATATATTTTGCAGCCGGTACGAGTCATTGTCGTAACTGCTGTTGTTTCACAGATTTATTTTAATATGCGTGTTGTGAAAAATATTATATTGTCGATTGTGTTTTGCGGAATTTATTGGCTCTTTTCCTTACTTCTGATTTTGCTGGTTTACATAACACCATTGCCAAACTATGTAATGGGCTTCGATTTGACAGAGCCACTGGTAAATATCGGTTATCTATGTCTGATGCTGGCTTTTCGCTATCGCTATCAAGGCAGAGTCCGCGGACTGCCGGATATAAAATGGGGTAAATTCGGACTTCTTTCTGTGATTGGCATTGCGGTAGGTGTCGCTATCGCTATGATCTCTCCGGAATACAGCACCACGAATTATTATGCCCTGCTGACTGCGGTCTCAGGATTTGCAGTTGCGTATGTATTGGGATTCTATTATATGGTCAGCCTGCTGGAAAAGGAATCCCAGATGCAAAAACTGAGGCTCCTCCATGAACAGACACAGAATCAGATGGATCTGTACCAGAGCATGAAGAAACATTATGAGCAGCAGCGCCGGTTTTCCCATGATTACAAGAATCAGTTGAACTGTATTCAGGGAATGCTCGAAAACGGACAGACGAAAGAAGCGGCGGTATATATTGCAGGACTGACCGGGAATTTCCGGCAGAACGAAATGTGTGTAAATACCAGTCATGCAGTGGTAAATGTAATGTTGAACCAGAAGTATCAGGAGGCATGTGACAAGGGAATCGCTATGACAATGGTTTCCGGCGATCTGTCGGGACTTACCATCAGTGAAGAAGACATTGTGACACTGTTGGGAAATCTGCTCGACAATGCGATCGAGGCATGTGAAAAGCTTGCCGAGAATAAAGTGATACAGTTTAAAATGGTTTTGGAGGAAGAACAGCTTGTCCTGTCGATACGCAATCCGGTAAAGGATGCGGTGCAGATCAAAAATAACCGGATTGTCACGAGTAAGCGGGACAAATCTCAGCACGGAATCGGTCTGTTGAATGTGGATTCCGTAATCAGGAAAAATAATGGCACAAGCGTATTAAAATGCGAAAACGGATGGTTCTCCTTTGCGGCAATGATTCCGATGGAAGAAAAGTAAGAGGAGTATAAAAAGACGTTCAGGCGTCTTTTTTTGTTGTTCCGCCGTCGATTCCTGTCACTGCTGTTGAATGGTCAGACTGCCGCAAATATAATGAAAAAGAATCGGGAAGGAAAACGTCCGCCATGAAGCATTTTGGAATGAGATAAAGAATAAAGCAATCCTATTAAAATGTTTAAGGAGCAGCTATGAATAAAATATTACTTATTTTATTGTTTGCGTTTAGTGCCATAGGAATATATGGTTGTAGTCAAAAAGAGTATTTCAGTAACGTTGAAGAAAAAAAAACAATTTATTGAAATTATTACAGCTTCTGATGAGATGATTGGTATCATTGACAATAATAAAGAAATAGAAAGATTCGTAAAACAACTGGATATTGAATCTTGGAATTATATGGAACAGTTGCCTGAAGATAGAGACTTGGTAAAAAGTTATATATCATATGAGGTAATTGATGAACCTCTATTTTTACAGGATAAAACACAGTTAGTTAATATGAGTACCTTAGAATTATATATTTCCAGTAAAGGTGAATATATTATACGAGATTATGCTCAAGGAGTAGAAACAATAGCTAGAATATCAGAAAAGGCGGGACGGTTTCTTAATGCGCCAGAAGACTTAGATCTAAATAAGCATATGACAGCGAAAGACATACTGGATGAGTGGGGACTTGATTTTTATGTGCCAAATAGTGATATTGAAAAAACAGATGATATAGAGAATGCCCGATATTATGAAGGAGAAACATTATTTACAAAAAAGGAACTACTCAAGACTTCTAAAGAGCAGAAGATACAGTTTTACGGAGCAGACAAAAACACTTTACTGAATGAAATAGATGATATTTCTGAAATAGAGCAATATCTAAATGGGTTGGCTCTGAATCAGTGGGAATATGTAGATAATGCACCAAATCCTGGAGAAGTTGAATGCCAAATTGTTAGATTTATGTTATCAAGGGATAGTAATAAAAAAGAGTTAAAAGAAATGTATACCCAGATACTTTATAAAAGCGATGGTAATTATTATATTGAGGAAATAATTCCAGGTGAATATAGTAATCGGGGAGAATTTATAACACATTATCAGGTGTCAGAAGAGATAGCAAAATATATTTTATCATATTTAGAATTCTCGCAGGAATAAATCATTAAAACACTGAAAAAGGAGAAATGTCCATGAAAATGAAAAAAATGAGGATCAAAATTTGCGGAATGATGATACTTGCCAGCTTGTCTCTGAGCGCATGCGGCGCCCATGCTGCGGACAGAGCGGATGAAGCTTTACTCACTGCACAGGACGCAGCGGAACGTGCAATGGAGGGATTGAAAGCACTGAATCTAGAACAATTTAACGAATGTACAGACAACTATGTAGAGACATATTATAATTGGATCGGTGTGCCAGTAGAGAAAGAATATCGGGTTTTCAACGAGCTTCTACAGCCGGGAGTAAAGACCGGGAAATGGAAAAAGAAATATGAGTCCAATCATAAGTTTGCGGAAAAAATGACAGAAAATCTGACGTGGGAAATAGAAAATGTAAAAGAAAACGGGGACAGTGCCGAGATCACTATGGAGATCACAAACCTTAACATGGCGGATGTTACAGGAAAGTATGAGATTTATCTTTTGGAAAATATGTTAAACAGCCCCGGAATCGGACTTGGTCAGATGATAAAAGACATATCAAATATTATGGATGATGAAGGCGGTCTGCTTGCGATCTTGGACGCGTGCGATAAAGACGATATCTGCACGCTTGAGGTTACGGTTACGACTTATCGGGAAAATGGAAAGTGGAAGATTCATCTTGACGATGAATTTATCAATGCTTTTATGGGAAACCTCAACGAAATGGCATATTCTGAGGATGTTCAGAAAAGACTCGATGAACTTGAGAAACAGCAGGAAGAAAAGCTGCTGGATGAATGGGCAGAAGAATATGCTGATGATGTGGAAAGGCAGATGGAGGGATGGTTTGGGGAGTGAGGAAGTTGGGTCTATTTTAGGAGAAATGAGTACAACGGCCCTTCATCACCAGGGCCGTTTCTTTCCTGTCCATCCCTTCTCTTCCCAATATTTCCGGTCCGCCTCGTTCCATCCTGCTTTCTGCAATAACCGCATAATAAAAAAGAAACCTTTTGTCTTTACAGACGGTTTTACTCTTCCCTGGTTTTTCCTAATTCTGCGCGCCAGCAAGGTGGTATCTCTCTCCACACGCCTTTTGATCTTAGGGTCTATCTGACTCCATTCAACTGCCCGCACGGCTGTCCCATACCGATATGTCCTTGCAACTCCCCAGAAAAACATGCTGTCCGCCATGTCTTTGTTCGTGCTTTTGGTCCCTGCGCCCGCAGCCGTAGAAATACATACTGCCTGCTTATGAAACATCTTTTCCTCAGGACGATGTACCATCCACCGATAGCCATAATGATCTAAAAATGCCTTCATTGCGCCCGTTGCATGATATACATACACAGGGCTCGCCAAAATTATGACATCCGCGTCATCTAATGCCTTTGTGATCGGACTCAGCCTTTCATAGTGCGGACACAACGTCTCAGACTTCTCAAAGCAGGATGTGCACCCAACACAAAAAGCGCCAAAATCTCTCGGCAGAAAAAATTCCGTGACCTTTCCCTGCAGCTTTTTTGCAAGCATTTCCGCAATATGATATGTAGACCCCCGATGACTCTGTCCATGAATAATTACAATGTTCATTTTTATAATCCCTTCCTGCAAACCTATTCCATAAAAGAAGTTGATCATTCTTATCGTGTTTATTGTACTGTATAATAATATAGCTCGCAAGGCAGAAACTCTTTCATCTTATATATTTCATTCAATTAATCCTGAATTATTCATCCAATAGTTGTTCAAGATGTCTTGCACCGCTTAGTTACAGCATATTCTGTACTTTTAAACTTTCATCCAGTAAGTGAAGCTAACAGCATAGAAAAAGGACTTC
>JAAUZW010000042.1 GCA_014804385.1 Lachnospiraceae bacterium
AATCATAGAAAGCACCCTCCCTTTGCATTAGATTTTTCTTTGGTCAGTCAAATCTTAACACAAAGCCGGTGCTTTCTTCCCTTATCTATTTTATTTTCCTACAAAAACTTTACCCTAGCGTAAAGATGAAATATAAGATGAAATATAATCAACAAAACAGAATTCTATGGAGATAGGCAAAAATGCAGAAGGCTATAGTTATTGGTTGTCTTGGCAGTGGAAAAAGTACATTTTCAAAAGAATCACATAATGCTACAGGGCTTCCGCTATACCATTTAGATATGATGAAATGGAATGCTGATGGAACAAGTACTGCACAAATACGCTCACAAACGCATTGTCATATTTCAGAATAGAATTGATGCTGACGAGTTTCTCTCTAAAATAGTATAACTTCCCATTATCAGGGAGTTGGAGAGAGAAAAAACGGGATATGGGAGGAAAAGACAATGAATCATAAAGGAACTGTTTTACTTGAAACAAATCGATTGATCTTGCGCAAATTTGTGATTGAAGATTCTGAGGCTATGTATCATAAGTATTAAGGAAAATATAGAGTGTGCCGAGCTTGGTTATTGTATGGGAAGTAACTGGTGGGGATTAGGTATATTGCGAAAGGCGGGATTTTGCAATCAGGGAGTGATAGATAAAGTGTGGTATTCCATATTAAAGGATGAATATCAGAAGTTGGAGCTCATAAATGGGAGGTAAAAATGCGGCGTTCGGATAGAGAAGTAAAAGAATTTGAAGATATTGTAGCTATCATGGAAAAATGTGATGTGTGCCGAATTGCTTTAAACAATAACGGCTACCCGTATATATTACCACTCAATTTTGGGATGGATATAAAAGAAGATAAAATTGAGTTGTATTTTCATGGGGCTATGGAGGGCACCAAGTATGATTTAATCAAAAAGGATAATAGAGCCAGCTTTGAAATGGATTGTGAGCATAAATTAGTAACAGAAATTGAACGTGGAAGTTGTACAATGGAATATGAAAGCGTTATTGGACAAGGATACATTGAAATACTTTCCGATGATGAAAAGTACAATGCTTTATGTGTTTTAATGAAGCATTATCATCAAGAGGAATTTCCGTTTAACAAATTAGTAATGCCTCATACAAAAGTTTTCAAGCTGGTAGTAGAGAAAGTAACAGGTAAAGTAAGAATGAAGAAAAATGATAAACAATAAAATTCCAGTGTGTTTGTGAGCTGAATAAGTTGAAGATTTGAATAGATTAGGGAGAGAAGGCGTGGGGAGCAAAATAATCATAGCAGAAACAGAAAGGTTGGTTTTAAGAAGATACCAAGAAGAGGATTTGCAGGATTTATTTGCATATTTATCGGATAAAGAAGTTGTGGAATATGAACCATATAGACCTCTAACGCTTAATGAAACAAGAGAAAATCTCGAATGGCGTATTGGAACAGAGGAAATGATTGCTGTTGAATTAAAAGATTCCCACAAAATGATTGGCAATGTATATATGGGAAAACGTGAATTTGAAGCATTGGAAATAGGTTATGTATTTAATCGGAATTATTGGGGGCATGGCTATGCCTTTGAAAGTTGCAAAGCGTTAATACAGCAAGCATTTTCAAATGGCGTACATAGGATCTATGCAGAATGTGACCCTCGTAATAAGAGTTCATGGAAATTACTTGAAAAATTAGGATTTCAGCGTGAAGCCCATTTAAGAAAAAATGTATATTTCTGGAAAGATGAAAACGATACCCCGATTTGGAAAGATACCTATATATATGCCAAATTAGGATTTGAAGTGGGATAAAATAAATGACCGAACTTTTTATATGTAAGATAGCTTCTCCCCAGGAAATGAAAATAAAATGGGAGTATGAGATTGCTCAAAACGAAGAAGATAAAGAGAATTGGATAGTTTGGAAGAAACAGAGCATGGAAAATTATAAGCTGGGTCATGCCATTCCTTACTATGGGATACTTGAGGGAAACATCATTTGCGAAGCAACTGCGATAGTTTCCCCCAAAGTCGTGCAAAACAGCACTGGTTTAGTTGACAGTCATACAGTTTACCTGTCTGCTTTCCGAACGATCAATAAGTTTCAGGGAAAAGGCTATTTTTCAAAGTTATTTCATTTTATGATTGATGATCTGCGGCAAAAAGGATTTACAAAAGCTACTCTCGGGGTAGAACCTGCAGAAGAGAAAAACAAAGAGATATATGCCCACTATGGTTTTACCGAATATATTAAATCCGGTAAGGAATATTATCCGGACGGAACAGTAATCGATGTGGAGTATTACGGGAAAACAATTCTATAAAATCGAGATTTACGGAGATGTTAGAATGGATCAAATTACATTAATAGAGCCTCAAAAGAAGTATGCGGATGATATATGGGCATTTCGTCAAGAAATTTTAGAATGTGATGCAGAGAACGAAGACCAATTTGCCGGTTGTATATCACTTGATGTAAGTAGGTCTGCTGAAGAGTGGATAAAAATATGTGAGCTTAGAAAAAGTGAAGAGACGTGTGGCGAGGTGGGTACAACAGTTCCTTCGCACATGTACCTGGCTGTACACAAGAGAGATGACAGAGTGGTAGGTGTGATAGACTTGCGCCATCATATAAATCATCCGATTCTTGGAACGTGGGGAGGACATTGCGGGTATTCCGTGCGCCCTTCGGAACGAGGCAAAGGTTATGCAAAGGCAATGCTTCGACTAAATATACAAAATGCAAAATCAATGGGAATAGAAAAACTTCTTATCACTTGTGGTATTAAGAATGAAGCCAGTGAGAAAACAATACTTGCGAATGGCGGAGTTTATGAGAAAACGATAGATATTGATGGGAGCAAGATGAAAAGATATTGGATTACAGTTTAAGAGATAGATAATAGATATTTAAATTTTGTTGACAGATATCGGAAATTATTATACAATAACTGTACTAGATAAAGCAATACAGATAATACAAACAATACAGAAGAGATGCAAATTAGTATTAATACATTAGACGAGGAGGTGATTATTTGTTTGAACTGGATTATCGCAGCAAGAAACCACTCTATGAGCAGATCATTGAGCAGATCAAGCTGTTAGTCATCAAAGGACATTTAAGTCCGGGAGACGCGATTCCTTCCGTCCGGAAGATGGCACAGACGCTGGATATCACACCGTCCACCGTGGCGAAGGCGTATCAGGAGCTGGAACGTCAGAAAGTGATTGAGACGATCCGGGCAAAAGGAACCTTTATAACGACCATGCCGAGCGTGGAACCCAATGTGGAAGAACTGGAGAAGATTCGAAAGAGGATTCAGAGTGAGATAATCGAACTGAAACGTACGGGTTATTCCGAGGCGGATGTGGTAAATCTTATAAAGGAAATCTATTCTTCCATCTAATGTTATGGCAGAAATATTTCAGAAAGGAAAGATAAGCAAATGTTGGAGATAAAGAATTTACATAAAGGCTACAATAACCGGTCGGTTATTCATGGGATTGATCTATGCGTTCATCGGGGCGAGATTCATGGCCTGATCGGTTCCAACGGGGCCGGCAAGACCACTTTGCTGAAATGCGCTGCGGGAATCTATAAACCTGCGCAGGGAACGGTACAGTATGATGAAAAGAGTATTTATGATAACCCGGAAGTGAAGGCAAACGTGGCATATGTGTCAGAGCAGCTTGATTTTATCAACATCTATTCTGTGGCGGGAATGGCAATATATTATCAGAACTTCTACGACACGTTTTCCGGAGAGAAGTTTGATGATCTGGTGAAACGCTTTGCTCTCAATCCGAAAAAGAACATAGGCACTTTGTCCAAGGGGCAAAGGTCAAAATTGAGTTTTATCTTAGCGATCGCGCAGCAGCCGAAGTATCTGATCATGGACGAACCTGAGAGCGGTATGGATGCGGAGAGCAAAGCAATGTTCCGCGATATCCTGATTGAAGAAGTGGAAAAAGAGCAGATCGGAGTGCTTTTCTCCGGTCATGATCTGGCAGACGTGGAGCGCATGTGCGACAGCGTGACCATGATGGAGGCGGGAGAGATTTTCGCACAAAAATCCGTGGATGAGTTCATGGAAAGTGTACAGAAATGGAAGGGGATTCTGCCACAGGAGGCAGCCGATGACAAACGGTTTGCCATGACCATCCATGCGGCATCCAGGATTGGAGACTTATCAGAGTTTTACACCGTGGGAGAGCGGGAAGAGAGCGAGCGCATACTACATAAACTGGGCATTGGAGAGTATTCCGGGCAGCAGATTACGCTGGAGGAGATTTACATGCTTTTAAAGAAAATTCATATGCAGGGAAGAGGAAGGGTGAGTGACGTTCAAACAGAGGGAGGACTTCAAAATGGGTGATTTGAAAAAAATATTCAAAAGAGATCGGTTTTACTGGGGCGTTATGATGGTAGTCATGACATTGCTGGTAATTTATTCGTTGACTAATGTATATGGCTCGTATCATAAATTATTTCACCTGGAGGATTACACGGAACGTGCGGAATACCTGAGGGAACTTTGGAATACCCATCCGGATCTGTTTGATCCGGGCAGAGCCTGTATGGATGAAATCCCGTATGTATCTTTGGAACCTATGGTGTTGATGACCGTGATAACGGCATTCATTGCGCAGGCAGTCAGGCTGCTGGTACAGGAGACCCAAAACCGTACAGAGGTACTGCGTATATTTCCGATAAAGTCACGAAATATCCTGACCTGCCATTACCTGAGCGGACTGCTTATGGTAGGGATTCCTCTGCTTGCGCAAGCGGCGATCATCTGGCTGAATATACTGTATGTGGAAAAGAACACAGATTTTATTTTTTCTAATAAAGAGCAGCTTTGGCTCTATGTCGGGAAGGCCGTGATCATTTTTATGCTGTATTATTCTCTGCTGATCGTCTGCAGAAAGGTGACAAACCACGTTCCGGGAACCATTTTTACCTTTATCGTAGTGAAAGTGGCAATGGAGGTACTTGCCGGTTATTGTTTAGGCATTTATGAGAATCTGGCAGACGATAACCTCTTCCATTGGGCGTTTTGGGCAATCGAAACGNTNNTTTTNATCCTTCTCTCCTATATCGCGGATCAGAAAAAGGACGATGCGAGAAACGGATTTTATGCTTTCCCTNTNGTACATTGGGGGATGATGGGAATCGTNTTCGGAGAAATATATNTCATATTTCATGACGTATACGGAGATGCACCCAAAGTGGTGTCAGTTTTTTCGGCGATTGCAGCCTCCGTGCTGATTACCACGGGAGTACATTTTATCGCGAGACCGAANAACATATAAAATAATGGGGNNGAAGCGAATAGCCCCCACTCTTGTATACCTGAGTGGTTGCANNGGTGGGGGTTCTATCTTTTATTATCTTTGCTGATCGTTTCGTTAAGCCAAATATGCTTGTTATTTTATAACCACAACGCTTCGCTTAAAGCTTTCTGTGCTCTNANGTCTTCAAGGCATACCATCTTNACCAACAGCCANGCCCGCTCTTCTTCTGTCATTTCAGTNATNTTTTGNGCTGCGCTGGAAACTTGCANATTTTTNATNATCTCACNCAGACATTCCTCTTTNTATCTGGCNGNATTCATGGNTTCCTGCCATGCCTGCCGNTTCTTTTCAAGCATTTCAAGNAATGGNGCTTTCGCTGTTTTNCCATCAATNATCATTTTANTTTCGTCGAGAGAAAAACCTAAAGCTTTTAATTCTAANAGCGCATTTAACTGTTGCACTTGTTCTGCCGAATAATANCGATACCCGTTGGCGGCATCTACTTTCACNGGCTTAATAATACCTTTCTTTTCATATAAACGCATTGCCTTTCTGGAAACCCCAAAAAAGTCTGCAATTTCNCCAATCAGCATAAGGTCNTCTTTCATAAATNTATNTNTNCTCCTTTCTCCTCTATTCTTCCAATGTATCATGAATNCTTTTTANGCAAACTGAATTTGCNTNCAGGTTATTTAAGCAGGTAATNAGCATGAACATTCCCGATAAAATGGANCCTCTGACTTGAAAGCAATAAACGGTATCTGAGAATGCCATGGTTCCATTATCAAGTAATCCATACCCCATGAACAGAATCACAAGATATCCTCCGATTCCGAATAAGTGCATGCTCACATCACTGAGAGCCCTTCTTACATGCATTTTCATATTGACTTTCATGAATTTTCTGCTGCTTTCATCGCAGTTCTTTATCATTAACTCTCTGGCATCATAAAGCAGGATTGTGTCAGCATCCGTAAGCAATGGCTTGATTGCAGAAGTATTCTTTGCCATAGCATTTTGAGATTCTTCTTTTAATTTTGGAATGGATTTAAGCACCAGCTTATGATTGATCCATAATGGGGGAATTGCAAATATCCATGTGATTCCCAGAATAAGCAAACTGCTCCTCAGCATCAAAAGGCAGGACAACATTGTATTTATGACAGCTACTGCCAGATGGGGAATATTCAGCGGACCGTTCATCATGGTTAAAGCCGCCTGTATATCACTATTTAATCTCGTCATCCATTCACCGCCGGAACGGCTGTTTATCTGCTTGAGCGGCAGGCTTAAAATTTTTTCAAACATCTTTTTCTGGAGCCAAACTTCTACTTTTGCAGAAAATGCCGCATATTTTGACCATATCACTCCATTATAAACAAATAGAATTGCACATAGCAAGCCGTACGCTGCACATATTTTCAACAGAGCGCCGGAATGATTCGTTTCCAAACAGCCAAAAATTGATTTCATCAAATTTGCCAGCAGCCAAGTCCAAAAAGCATCGAACGGAGAGCGCAATAGAAGTAAAAAAATGTATTTGCGCCAAANGCCCATTCTCNTAACCAATTTATGAAAATCACCCANGANACATTTTCCCTCCATCCATACGATAGATTGTATAACTATCATCCAAAGTCTCCTGATGATGGGTAACGTGAATCACTGTCCTGCCATCCGTCAGTTTATGTAAGGCATCCAGAACGGAATGTCCGGTATCCTGATCCAGNGCCGAGACCGGCTCATCCAGNAATATGACCGGAGCATCCTTACAAAGCGCTCTGGCTATCTGAATTCTCTGTGCCTGCCCGCCGGACACTTGGTTTCCCCGTTCCCCCACATTGGTATCCAGCCCGTCTGGAAGACTCTCGATCCATTTCGTAAGACTTGCGTTTTGACAGGCTGCCCATACACTTTCTTCTGAAATAGGATGTCCGCAAGTGATATTATCCCTTATGGACATGGGAAAAAGACTGTTATTCTGCATGACAAGCGATACCTGCTTTCTGATTTCCTCCGAAGAATGTTCACCTGCTATGACAGCCGTTCCGCAATCAGGACGATAAAGACCTGCAAGGATTTTCAATAGAGTGCTCTTACCGCATCCGCTGTCCCCNACAATTCCGATNTGNTCACCGGGCTTTGCTTTCAGCGAAAGATTCTTTANCACCATATGATTCTCATAGGAAAATGAAATATTGTCTAAATAAACCGCGTATTGATACATATCTTTTCCTCCAACCTGTCAACGGATGCGCTGAATCGCCGAAAAGAGGCATAGATGCCCGGCATATTCTGTAAGAAACCGGAAACGTTTCCCGATAGATTGATAAAGATATAAAAAGTNCCTATGCTGATTTCTCCATTTATCACCATANTNCCGCCAAANCCAAGCAATACAAAAAGCGGTACAAAGGAAAGCACGCCTGAAAGAGACATCAGCCTGGCNGAAATNCGTTCCTTNTTAACATTTGNGTTTTCCCATTCCGAAAGATTTTCTTCCATAGCGCCTTTCATCAGTTTATACGAATCATAAACCTGAATAACCGGAAATAATTCCAGAATCATATCCGCCAGTCCATTGATCTTTTTTNTGCTGTTTTGGCACTGTTTGGTATGATCTTTAATAATCTTACTGGAAAAGGAACAATAAATAATCAGCGGGATCACCGGTAATAGGGAAATCATAGAAAGTTTAAAATCTTGACAAAGTAAAAATACAACAGTAACGGCGAATGTACCAAACTGCTTTAATAATGAAAAAAGATTTTCACTCAAATAATCGGAGATATCTTTTAACTCATTTTGCATAGCGGATTGCTCTTCCCCGGCATTAAGCTTTGAGAGCGTCTGAATGTCACTTTGCAGATAATATCCGGCATATCCCATTCGCATTTCATGTGCAAACATTTCACAAGTATAGGCGGATAAATATGATGATAAATATTCGCTTATCGTTTGCATAAGGATGATCCATATTCCCGCTGCAAAAAACATACCCNTTCCATTCTCTAAATGCANAGAGTCTGTATCTCCAAGAATGTCCAGCATTTGCGCTAAAAATTTGTTCCAGCACAAATTTAAAATGACAGATAGAAAAGTGAACAGAATCGCTGTCACAAAAAGAATTTTGTGTAATTTAATAAGCTGCTTCAAAATTTTCATAATNGTTCTCCTGNAATCATAGCGTAAGCTATGCCCCAGGGGCAAGGTCAAGCAGAAAAACAAGTTNCCNTTTCGGGATTGTGTGCTTGTTAAAAATGGCATATAATTACGTTGATAAAACTTGACGATCGACNTGGCAATACATGTATGAAATCATAAAAATAGAGAAGGAGATAACAATATGAGCAAAGCNGCAATTTTTTTTGGAACAGGCTATGAGGAGATNGAGGCTTTGACCGTAGTGGATATTCTGCGGCGTGCCGGNGAAGAGATCGAGATGNTCTCNATTATGGAAGANAAGNGCGTCACCNGTTCCCACGGCGTGACGGTGGAGATGGACAGAATGCTTGCGGAGGTGGATTTCGNTGCNCTGGACATGCTGGTGCTTCCGGGCGGCATGCCGGGGACGAAGAATCTGGAGGCATGCGAGGCGCTGATGGAGCAGGTGGACGCTTTCGTAAAAGGCGGCAAGATCGTGGCGGCAATCTGCGCAGCGCCAAGCATCTTGGGACACCGCGGGCATTTACAGGGAAAAAAGGCATGCTCTTTCCCCACCTTTGAAGATCATCTGGAGGGCGCNGAGGTGTGTAAGTGCCCCGCAGTGATCGACGGCAATATCATCACNGGACGCGGCATGGGCGCGGCGATTCCCTTCGGGCTGGCCATTCTGGAGAAATTACAGGGGAAAGAGGCAGCGGAGGAGATGGCGGAGAAGATCGTTTTTCAAAAATAACGGCTTTGAACTGGAAAAAAATACTATAATAATTTCTTTTCACCCGAACATACTAACATCAAGATAAGCCGCAAACAAAGTGTGCTTCCGAAAAGGCGAAAGCCGGGGACAAGCGCACGGCGAATGCGCTTGTCTCAATATAGATAAAGAATCAGAAGATTCAAANGTATTTCGGAGGTGAAAAGAAATGGCAAGCAACAAGACGAATAGAGTAGAGGTTCCTGAGGCAAAGGCTGCTATGGATCGTTTCAAGACTGAGGTTGCGTCTGAGCTGGGTGTAAACCTGAAGAGCGGCTACAATGGTGACCTGACTTCCAAAGAGGCAGGTTCCATCGGCGGTGAGATGGTTCGTAGAATGATCAAGAAGCAGGAAGAGCAGATGAAGTAACAGGTAACAAAAAGAGACACCTCGCTTGTAGTGACAGGCGGGGTGTCTTTTTGCGCGCATAAGCAGAGTCAGAAAGCGACAAGGGCAGGACGCATGCCTGCATGCAGGACTGGCAATGTCGATTTCTGACGAGCAACGCGAATGAGAGATACGGAGTATCTCGAATCTGCTTATGCGCAAGGGGTCAAGCAGGGGCATTGAAAAAAAACTAGTATTTTCCAGCATCCTGTGCTATAATGTCTTGGTGACTGCAACTGGAAGCTCAAGAGAGTTTCGGGATAAAAGAACTGGCAGTCTGCACAGGAATTGAAGGAGGAACCCATAACATGAGTTTACAGGTGGAGAAATTAGAGAAGAACATGGCGAANCTGACGATCGAGGCGGATGCGGAAGCATTTGAGAANGCGGTCGANAAGGCATATCAGAAGNAGAAGAGCCGGATCAGTNTACCGGGCTTTCGGAAGGGCAANGTGCCCCGCCAGATGGTGGANAGAATGTACGGCAAAGAGGTNTTTTATGAGGANGCNGCAAATCTTTTGATTCCCGATGCATANGATGAGGCGCTGGATGCCTGNGAGGAGGANATCGTGTCCTCTCCCCAGATNGAGGTGGTNCAGATCGAGTCAGGCAAGCCTTTTATNTTTACGGCGACNGTNGCGCTNAAGCCGGANGTGAAGCTGGGNAAATATAAGGGTGTGAAGGTGGATAAGATCGACACAGCCGTGACGGATGAGGAGATTGANGAGGCGCTTAACAGAGAGCGTGAGAATAACGCGAGAACTATCACAGTAGANGATCGCCCGGTCAAGGANGGCGATATGACCATACTGGATTTTGANGGCTTNGTGGACGGCGAGGCTTTTGAGGGCGGNAAGGGNGAGAATTACCCTCTTACCATCGGATCNGGTGCNTTTATNCCCGGTTTCGAGGAACAGCTGNTAGGNGCAGAAGTGGGCAAAGAGNNTGAGGTNAAGGTTACCTTCCCCGANGACTATCAGGCGGAGCATCTGCAGGGNAAGGAAGCTGTCTTCAAGTGNACNGTCANNGAGATCAANGANAAGGAGCTTCCGGAGCTGAATGACGAGTTNGCAAGCGATATCTCTGAGTTTGATACNCTGGCNGAGTACCGTGAGGATGTNAAGAAAAATCTGGAAGAACAGAAGATAAAGGANGCTAAGAAGGCTAAGGAAGANGCTGCNTTAAAGGCCGTGGTNGAGGATTCNGANATGGAGATTCCCGAGGCNATGTTACAGACNCAGCAGAAGCAGATGGTGGATGAGTTNGCACAGCGTATCACCATGCAGGGTCTTTCNATGGAGCAGTATTTCCAGTTTACCGGTACNAACTATCAGCAGATGGCAGANCAGGTGAAACCTCAGGCGGAGGAGCGGATCCGCACCAGACTCGTGCTGGAGGCNGTGGCAAAGGCGGAGAANATCGAAGCCACTGAGGANGATTATGAGGAAGAATTAAAGACNATGGCTGAGGTTTANCAGATGGAGCTNGACAAGGTCANNGATCTGATGGGAGAACGGGAAAAGAAGAACATCCTGCAGGATCTGGTAGTGAGAAAGGCNGCAGAGTTCGTTGCGGAGAATGCCAAGGAAGGNAAGGCANCNANGGCAAAGAAGGCAAGNAAGGAAGAGAAAGAAGACAAAGAAGANAAGGAATAATNAGNGGTTGTGATGGAGGTGTAACATGGCTTTAATCCCTTATGTCATNGANCAAACGTCCAAAGGGGAACGTTCTTACGATATTTATTNAAGATTNTTGANGGAGAGNATCATTTTCCTNGGNGANGAGGTAAATGATGCCAGNGCCAGCGTGATCGTGGCGCAGCTCCTCTTTTTGGAGTCGGAGGATCCTGANAAGGATATCAATCTNTACATCAACAGCCCCGGCGGNGTGATNACNGCCGGTATGGCGATTTANGATACCATGCAGTTTATCAAGTGTGATGTATCTACNGTGTGCATCGGTATGGCGGCAAGNATGGGNGCTTTCCTTCTNGCAGGCGGCACGAAGGGTAAAAGAATGGCTCTGCCNAATGCAGAGATCATGATCCATCAGCCGGCAGGCGGNGCACAGGGTCAGGCTACCGANATNGAGATCACGGCNAAGCATATTCTGGCNACGAANGAAAAGATGGCCAGGATCATGGCNNAGAATACNGGGCAGGANTTTGAAGTGATCATGGCNGACACNGAGAGAGATAACTGGAAGAGCGCGGAGGAAGCGCTTGCCTATGGACTGATTGACCGCATTATAACCAGTCATGCCAGCACGGAAGNGCAGTCATAGGAATCTTATTTGGATGCNGGNAAGGTTTTAAAATGGCAGGAAAGATTTCTGAGGAAAAAGTGAGATGTTCTTTTTGTAATAAGACGCAGGANCAGGTCANGAAGATGATNGCNGGNCCCGGCGGCGTCTACATCTGTGANGAGTGCGTGGATATCTGCGCGGACATCATAGAGGAGGAGTACGAGGANGAACCGGAAATTGAGGAGATGGAGATNAATCTCTTAAAGCCGGTGGAGATCAANAATTTCCTCGACGAATATGTGATCGGNCAGGAGGAAGCCAAGAAGGTCATGGCGGTGTCTGTNTACAATCANTATAAGCGGGTGATGGCNCCCAAGGACGATGAGGATGAGGTGGAGCTGCANAAGAGCAATATCATTATGNTAGGGCCNACCGGTTCCGGTAAGACNTATCTGGCGCAGACNTTNGCCAAGATCATCAATGTCCCNTTTGCCATCGCGGANGCAACGACGCTGACNGAGGCNGGCTATGTGGGCGAGGATGTGGAGAANATNCTNTTAAAGCTGATCCAGGCGGCGGATTATGANATTGACCGGGCGCAGTACGGCATCATCTATATTGATGAGGTGGATAAGATNACGAAGAAAGGGGAAAATGTTTCCATTACCAGAGATGTTTCNGGNGAGGGNGTGCAGCAGGCNCTCTTNAAGATCATCGAGGGTACGGTGGCAAGTGTNCCGCCGCNGGGAGGCAGGAAACATCCCCATCNGGAGCTTTTGCAGATTGATACATCCAATATTCTTTTTATCTGCGGCGGTGCGTTTGACGGTCTGGAGAAGATCGTGGAGGAGCGGCTGGATCGACATTCCATCGGTTTTAACGCGCAGGTGACGGAGAAGAGCGGTAAGGAGATCGGCGCGATCTTGAAGGAAGTGACGCCCCAGGATCTCATGAAGTTCGGTCTGATTCCGGAATTTATCGGGCGAGTGCCGGTAACGGTGGCGTTGGATGGTCTGGATCAGGAGGCGTTAGTCCGTATCCTGAAGGAGCCGAAAAATGCGCTCATTAAGCAGTATAAAAAGCTCTTTGCTTTTGATGAGGTGAAGCTCTCGGTGGAGGAGGAGGCAGTGCTGGAGATCGCCAAGCTTGCCTACGAGAGAAAAACCGGGGCGAGAGGGCTGCGTTCGATCGTAGAGAAGGTTATGATGGACGTCATGTACGAGATTCCGTCGGATGACAGCATTTCAGAGTGTATTCTGACTAAAAAGGCGGTGGACGGAGAGGAAAAACCGCTTGTGAGATACAGAGACAGATTGTTACAGGCAAAATAATCGATTGAGCAGGCTCGATCACTTAAACTGTTAAACGTCGCCAGAACCTTGGCGGCGTTTCTGACAAGTTCGGACAAAGGAATGATTTTATTATGGAAGAGTTGAGAGATACACTTCCGGCGGTGACGCTCAGGGATCTTACGATTCTGCCGGGAATGGTGATCCATTTTGATATGAGCAGAAGCTCCGCAACCGCCTCTGTGGAACAGGCTATGTTGAAAGACCAGAGGCTGTTTGTCGTGACCCAGAAGGAGCCGAAGGATGATATCTGTACGCGCGAAGGGGTTTTCGATGTGGGAACGGTCACGTTGATCAGACAGGTCAGTAAGTTGCCGGGACAGATACTCCGCGTGTTGGTGGAGGGCATTTCAAGAGCCACTGTGCATGAGCTTTCTCAGACGGAAAACGGAATTGTGACGTCTGTGTCATATGAAAAGGACGACAAGTCGGATATTGACGAGAAGGACGAGGAGGCAATGACCAGAGTGGTCAAAGAATCGCTGGATGCCTACAGTTCTTGTTTTCCCAAGGTGGGAAAGGCTGTGCTGGATCAGGTGGAAGAGGGAATGGAACTGGGGAAGCTTCTGGACAGCGTTACCATAAATATGCCTATGGCCCTGCGTGATAAACAGAAAATATTAAGCGCTATATCTGTGCGGGAGCGCTTCTCTATATTGACGGGGATCCTGATGCGTGAGGTGGAGATCATCCGTATTAAGAATGATCTGGCGAAGGATATCCGTAAGCGGATCGATAAAAATCAGCGGGATTATATTCTGCGGGAGCAGATGCAGTATATTAAGGAAGAACTGGGAGATAACAATACGGACACCGATGTGGAGCAGTTTCTTTCAGAGGTGGAGAAGCTGAAGGCCAAGCAGGAGGTAAAGGATAAGATCCGTAAGGAGATCACCCGCTATAAGAACGTGTCCGGCAGCAGTTCAGAGAGCGCGGTGGAACGCGCCTATATTGAGACGCTTCTGGAGCTGCCTTGGGATAAGCGTTCGAAAGATAGTAAGGATCTGGACGGGGCGGAAAAAATTCTGAACGAGCAGCATTACGGACTGGAGAAGGTCAAGGAGCGAATGCTGGAGTTTTTGGCAGTGCGTATGCTGACAGGCAGTGCAGTCAGCCAGATCATCTGTCTGGTGGGGCCGCCCGGTACGGGAAAAACCTCGGTCGCCAAAAGTGTAGCGGAGGCGCTGAAAAAGCAGTATGTGAGGATATGTCTGGGCGGCGTGCGGGATGAGGCGGAGATCAGAGGCCACCGCAAGACCTATGTAGGAGCTATGCCGGGGCGGGTTGTGACGGCGCTAAAACAGGCTGGCGTCAAGAATCCCCTCATGCTCTTGGATGAAATCGATAAGCTGGGAAGTGATTATAAGGGTGATCCTTCTTCTGCCCTTTTGGAAGTGCTGGACGGAGAGCAGAATCACGCTTTTAGAGATCATTATGTGGAGATTCCCATTGATCTGTCGGAGGTGCTCTTTATCGCCACCGCCAACAGCAGGGACGGGATTCCACGCCCGCTTCTGGATCGGATGGAGATCATTGAGATCAACAGCTACACCGCCAATGAGAAATTTCATATAGCCAGAGAGCATCTGGTGGCAAAGGCGCTTAAGAAAAATGGTATTCGAAAGGAAGAAATCACTTTCTCTGATGAAGCGATCCGTGATATCGTGCGTTTCTATACCAGGGAGGCCGGGGTGAGAGGGTTAGAGCGTCAGATTGGCGCAATCTGCCGTAAAGAGGCAAAGGAGATACTTACCCGTCGGAAAGATAAGTTGACCAAAGAAGTCATTATAATGCCGGAGAATCTGGAACACTATCTGGGGAAGCCAAAATACAGGCAGGATAAGGTCAATGAGAAGCCGGAGGTAGGAATTGTCAGAGGATTGGCGTGGACCAGCGTGGGCGGAGATACTTTGGAGATCGAGGTCAATGTGATGCCCGGTGAGGGGAAAATTGACTTAACAGGTCAAATGGGAGATGTGATGAAGGAATCGGCGAGAACTGCGTTGAGTTATGTGCGTTCTGTCAGCGGTCATTATAAGGTGGCGGATACCTTCTATAAAAAGAAAGATTTTCATATTCATATACCGGAGGGGGCTGTGCCGAAGGATGGCCCGTCCGCCGGTATCACCATGGCAACGGCAATCTTGTCTGCAGTGACACAGGTACCGGTGCGTGCGGATCTGGCGATGACCGGTGAAGTCACTTTAAGAGGCCGGGTGCTTCCCATCGGCGGTCTGAAGGAAAAAATCCTGGCGGCGAAGATGGCGGAAGTAAAAACGGTTCTTGTGCCGAGGGAAAATGAGAAGGATATAGATGAAATCTCGGAAGAGATCAAGGAAGGGCTGGAAATCCTTTTTGTGGAATCAATGGAGGAAGTGGCGCGGCACGCCCTGTTATCCTGAGAGAACTTGAGCGGATGCCGGACCACAGTTTGGAGTGGAGAAAATGGTTATAAAAAACGTAAATTTAGAGACGGTGTGCGGCATCACCAGTAAGCTGCCTGAGAACAGCCTGCCGGAGATCGCCTTTGCGGGTAAGAGTAACGTGGGAAAATCCTCCCTTATCAATGGTCTGATGAACCGCAAATCATTGGCCCGCACCAGTTCTTCTCCCGGGAAGACCCAGACCATCAACTACTACAATATCAACAATGAGATGTACTTTGTAGATCTGCCGGGCTACGGCTATGCTACTGCTAACGAGAAGGTAAAGGCGCAGTGGGGAAAGCTGATCGAGGATTATCTGCATCAGTCAAAGAAGATCCTGGCGGTGTTTCTGCTGATTGATATCAGACATGCACCTTCAGAGAATGACAGGATCATGTACAACTGGATTCTGGATCGGGGCTATCAGCCGATCATCATAGCCACGAAGCTGGATAAGATCAAGCGCAGTCAGGTCGCCAAGCAGAAAAAACTGATTTGTGACACACTTGACGTAGTAGATGACACGATTGTCATACCTTATTCGTCCCTGAATAAACAGGGCAGAGAAGAAATTTACGAGCTGCTGGACAATATGCTTGCTTTATAGGAAATAAAGGAGACCATACCTGATGAGAAAGGCTGTCAAACTCTATTTGAAGGTGACGTTGAATCTGTTGACGGCACTGGCGGTTGTGCTTCTGTGCATCTTTTTACTGCCTAAGTGCATCTGGTTTTTCATGCCTTTTATCGTGGGTTGGATCATTTCCCTGATCGCTTCCCCGGTGGTGCATTTTCTGGAAGAAAAGCTTAAAGTCAGGCGCAAGGCATCCTCTGCGGTGGTGATCATAGCCGTTCTGGCGGTAGTGAGCCTTCTGGTCTATCTACTGATGGCAAAGCTTGTCAGGGAAGGGATCAATTTCATCAATGAACTGCCCCGCATCTGGAGCAATATTCTAGGGGTGTTTAATATAGTGGGTGCAAACCTGCAGGGCGTTTATGACAGGATGCCGGCAGATATGCAGGCGACTCTGGATAATATCGGCCTGGAATTGGGAGACTATGTAAGTGGGATCATGGGATCGAGGGAGCCGCTCTCCATTGAGGCAGTAGGAAATGTGGCGAAGCAGATTCCGGACATTTTCTTAAGCGTGGTGTTTTGTCTGCTCTCCGCTTACTTCTTTGTGGCGGATAAAAGCTATATGGCAGATGTGGTGAAGAAGTATGCACCGGATGCAGTGCGCTATCGCTTCGATTTGATTCGCAGAAGTTTTCGCAGAGCGGTCGGCGGATATTTTAAGGCACAGCTTAAGATCGAGTGCTGGATCTATATTCTTCTGGTGGTTGGGCTGATGATCCTTGAGGTGGATTTTGCCCTTCTGGTAGCGCTGGGCATTGCGGTTCTGGATTTTCTGCCGGTGTTTGGTACAGGGACGGTCATGCTGCCCTGGGCGCTGATAGAGTGTTTATCTAAAAATTACAAAATGATGTTCGGGCTGTTGGTGATCTGGCTCGTCGGACAGCTGGTGCGGCAGGTGATTCAGCCGAAGATCGTGGGGGATTCCATCGGGCTGGATGCCATACCTACCTTATTTTTGCTTTATATAGGGTATCGCGTGGCGGGTGTGTTGGGAATGATCCTGGCAGTGCCCATCGGGATCATTTTGCTCAATCTCTATGAGGAGGGCGTTTTTGACACCACCAGACAGAGTTTGCGGATCCTGACGGCTGGCTTTAACCGCTTCCGTCGAATACGTCCCGAGGATATGACTGTGGTAGAGGAATATGAGAGGGAAGTGAAGGAGATCTACAGACAGCAGGGAGAGTGATTGTGCAAAAAAGAAATGCTGCAAAACTTCTTTTTGCTATCTACATTTTGGTTGTTTTAAAGGTCATCGTTTTTAAATATCCCTATGAGGAACTGCATAAGCTCGCTGTCTCATGGCGGAGGGGTGTTATCCTGCGGGGATTGGGTACGGCGAATTTTACGCCTTTTAAGACCATAAAAATGTATATAGACTATGCGTATAAATTGAATAGTGTGGAAAATCTGGCGGGCAATGTGCTGGTCTTTGTCCCCTTTGGATTTCTTTTTCCACTGGTGGCGAAGGAGGGCAGGCGGTTTTGGGTGATGCTCTTAAATGCCTTTGTGTTTGTTTTGGGGATCGAAGTATTTCAGCTTTTCAGCGGGTTTGGTGCGTTCGATGTGGATGATGTGCTCCTGAACTGTCTGGGAGCGGCTCTGGGATTCGGAATCTACAGACTCACCTGCCGGAGGCGGAAAATTTAGACTTGCATATTTGGGGCAGTAGTTATATCATATAAGAAGATGTAACAGGTTATAAGCAGATAAGAAAAGAGGATCAAAATGACAATCGGAGCGATCAGTTTTCAACCTTATGTGTATAATGTGAATGCCATCAGCCCGGCGAGTATGAGTCGAGTGTCCGGAATCTCGGATGATGTGCTGGATAAAAAGATTGATTACAGCGGTCTCACAGAGGCGGAGAATGAGAATCCGCTCCAAAAGGGACAGACGCTTAATTTTCAGGATATGCTTGCCATGCAGATGCAGCGCGGCAGGAATAACGCAGCCCGGATCATGAAGCCTGCACAGGAAGATGCCGGAGAGAAGGAGCAGACGGAGGCAGTGACGGCGCAGTTTGGCCGGGAGCAGACTGTTGATGCTGCACAGCCGGAAAAGACAGAGGCTGTTGCAAGTGCACAGGCGGCTTATGAAGGAAACGGCGGCGCCGGAAATGATATCAGCAATTACCGTATGCAGCAGGCCATCAACGCCTATGAGATGTTTATGACGGCGTAGGATGCGCGGATGGAAATAGGAAGGTAAGATAAAACAAGCCCTCATCTGTTTGGCGGATGAGGGCTGTATGTTTATTCTATAGAAAAATGCCACAGTGTAAAACATTTAGGGAGAATGCGTAGCATTCTCAGAGTTTGCCGCAGGCATACTCTTATCGCACGCTGCTGGGCGGCGATTTATGACAGGGTCATTTTCTTGATGGTGCCGATCGCTTTCTGTACCGGCGGGAGTGCCAGGATCACCAGCGTGATCGCCGCCTCGGCGAAGATGTAGATGCCGTTATAAACCAGAGAGTAAGGCAGGACAGGCCAGCCTTCCCAGGCGTATTCGGCGAAAAAGATCCAGCCGGAGAGTACCGCGAATACATAACGGCCGAGAATTCCTACAAGGTATCCTTTGAGCAGTCCGTGTTTTGCATTAGCAAACAGTCCCGACAGGCCGAGAGCGCCAAAGGCCAGAAGATAATCCATCACGAGCTGCATGGGGAAAAGTACGTAGGGATCGACCAGAAGCTGCAGGACGCCGTAGGCGACACCGGTCAACAGTCCGGCACCGAGGCCAAAAAAGTAACTGGGAAGACAGATGACGAGCATGGACAGCAGCGTGGCGGAGCCGCCCCACGGGAAGTCGATGATCTTGATCTCCGAAAGGATCGTGCCCAGCGCGATGGACATGGCACAGAAGACGAGCTGTTTGGCAGTAAGTTTACTGCTTTTTTGAACAGATTCGTTGTCGCTCGGATGCTGCTTTTTGGTGTACTTTCGTGCGAAAAACACGGCGGCGGCTAAGAGTGCTATCAGGATCACAGCTAAAAGCACATTGCCCAGAGTGGTGGGAACATAGGTTGTCTCTTCCCAGTCGTTGACTACTACATTGTAAAACATAAAAAAATCCTCCTTTGTCTTAGAATAAACAAGGAGGGGAGATGGGAAAACGCAACGTGCCGTTTTGGCAGTTTTGTTTTCATTGCTTCCCTACGACGGTATTAACCGCATCAGGTGATGAGGGTTAGAGTCTAGGTACCTGTGCACCCGGCTCAATCTCAGCGAAAGCTCCCCTAGCAAGTTATTCAGTTATGCGGCTCTTACCGCGGCAGGTTTTCCTGCTTTTTTAACTATAGGGTCTTATATGCGAATTGTCAAGGAGAATTGTGAAAGGTGAAGGTAGAATGATGTACGAGTATATTTTGTTTGATCTGGATGGCACGCTGACGGATTCCAAGCCGGGTATTACGACCTGTGTGCAGTATGCCCTGCACAGAATGGGGATAGAAGAACCGGATTTGGATAAGCTGGAGCCCTTCATCGGTCCGCCGCTTATGGACAGTTTTCATGATTTCTATGGGTTCAGCGAGGAGCAGGGAAAAGAGGCGACGGCCTATTACCGGGAGCGGTACAGTGTTACGGGCCTGTTTGAAAATGAGGTCTATCCGGGAATTGACAGACTGTTAGCGGATTTAAAGACTGCGGGAAGGAAGCTGGCGGTGGCATCCAGCAAGCCGCAGGTGTACGTGGAGCGGATTCTGGATCACTTTGGACTTCTGACTTACTTTGATGTGGTGGTGGGCAGCGATTTGAACGGCACACGCACAAAGAAGGAAGAGGTCGTGGAGGAGGCTCTGCGGCAGCTTTTGCCGGAACAGCTGTTTCAGGAGATCATGGACAGGAAGCGTGAAAACGGCGGGACGGAAGGCACAGGGACAGACAGGAAAATCTCGGATGATTTCAAATACAATACGATAGCTATGGTCGGGGACCGCAAGTTCGATATAGTGGGAGCGAATGCCTATCATATTGCGGGCATTGGTGTGGCCTACGGCTATGCCGCGCCGGGAGAACTTGAAAAAGCCGGTGCGGACGTAATTGCAGAGACGGTGGAAGAACTGGGGAAGGTATTGTTGTAGCAGCGTCAGAAAAGGAGTCCGGAATGGAAGATAAGAAGATACGGGAGAATACGGATATGACTTCTTTACAGAAGGCGTGGGCGGTGCTGTTTCCCTGTCTGCTGTATTACCTCACCTACAATGCGGCCTATCTTATTTTCATATTTGTGCAAAGCGTTCTGCAGGAGAGGATGGGAGAAAGCTATGGACAGTGGATGACGGCGCATGCGGCTACAGTGACCGGTATGGTCAGTGGAATATGTATGATTCTGGGTATTCTGCCGCTTATGTCCATGCTTCGCAGGGAGTTGGCGGAGAGGAATGCTTTGGCTGGCAGTCTGCAGTCTGTAGATAGACAAGAGTTGAATAAACAAGTTAAGGATATTTCCGCCACGATTCTGTTGGCTTTTTCCGCCTCTTTGGGACTCAATATTTTACTGACGCTGACGGGATTTGCAGACTCTTCCCATACATACCAGGAAGTGGCAGATCGACAGTATGGCGTGGCCTTCGGCATCGGGATCGTTCTCTATGGATTGGTATCGCCGCTGGCGGAGGAAGTGGTCTTTCGCGGCGTCATCTATAACCGCCTGCGCCGGTTCTATGGCCCGGTCATTGGAGTGGTGGTATCAGCCATCTTTTTTGGCGCTTTTCACGGAAATCTGGTGCAGGGCGTTTATGGCGCCTGCATGGGTATGCTCATAGCCTATGTGTATGAACGGCAGGGAAGCTTTTTCTTTCCTGTTCTTTTCCATGCGGTGGCGAATCTGGCTGTGTACAGTATTGCTCATGAGCAGGCAGTACAGGAAGCGCTCTTTACCCCTTGGGGATGTGGGATATTGTTGGCGGTCTCCGTCGGATGCGTTTATTTTGTGGAAAAAGGGCGGCGGGATGCTATCGTGAGATAAGAGTTCCCGCCACTTTTTATCGATTTATTTCCTCGATTACTTCCCTGGGCTTGACCGTCATTTCTACCCACGCCGGGACAAAACCGCTTTTGATCGCCGTTTTTGCCGAGCGAATATTGGACCAGGCACAGCAATAGAAAGGAACCTTTTCTCTTTGCAGGGTTTCTATGGCTAAATTGCCTGTCAGCACCGAAGCAATCCCTTGTCTGCGATACTCCGGCAGCACATCCACACCGATCTGCCACATACTGTCACAATCTGCGGAGCATCCGGCCAATCCGATCAGTTTGTCCCCGTCATAAGCCCCTACACCCAAGACATCCAGTTCTGCTCTGTCGTTACACAGTGCGTTGCTCCACTCGGGCAGATAGAGGTCGGTGAAATCCTTATGTTCTAAAACTTTCAGTTCATACTTGCAGGACAATTGACCAAGCTTTTCCATGTTCGGGAGAAAATATTCCGCCATAAAGCAGACTTTCTGCCCCAGTTCGCTCATTCTGCTATCTAACCAATGCAGGTTGGGAGTCTCAAAGCAGTGGTAAAATTCAAATTTTTCTATGTATTCTTCGACGATGGAGCGGTACTCATCTTTCACGGAAGCTACAATATTACTCCCATAAGACACCAGATTGCAGGCTATGGGTTCCTTATAATATTTTCTTGCCGTAGAACCGATCACAGATTTCACCACAATATTTGTTGATGCGAGAAAATCTGTCGGATTGCAGTTTATATCCAGTGCTGACTGCCTCATGGCAATCTGCAGAATATCCTGATTAGTATACATATCATTTACCTCTGAATATTTTGATTCTTTATATTTAGCAGTTTACTATATTTTTCAATTACGCATCGGATTTTTCTCTTGATTTAAAATTGAGTTCCTTTATCCATCCATTATTTGGCTGAGATAAATTCCCTATGTGCTTGTAAATAATATATTCCTTCATCTTCCTACTTTGTCTCCACTTATTTCATATTCATTATATCGTTTTATGAATTTTACTTACATAATGGCAGCCATCACGCAATCTGCTCTATACGGCACTTCTGACATAAAGGATAAATTGTGTGGATTATGTTAATTCCTTTTTGAGACCGCTGTACCATTCATTTCAAATATCCTCCGACATCCCACCAATTATAACACGATAGGAAAAGGACAGGAAGAAATATTGCTTATGTTCCCTCAAAAGTTAAAGACTTGTTAAGAATTTCTATGCTACGATCAGATCATAGAGAAAATCAAACGCAAGGAAAGAGGTATACACTATGTTCTGGAGGATACTGAAAAAAGACCTGAAACGCAAGAAGACCATGAACATCATCCTGCTGCTGTTTGTCATTTTATGCTCCATGTTTGCAGCGGCGGCGGTAAACAACATCATAGCTGTGACAGGCGGTATCGAGCATTATTTCGATGTGGCGGATGTTCCTGATGTCATCGTGCAGATCATTAACAGCGGGGAAAACGATGTTGAGGAAAAGATTGGGGAGCTTGCCTGTGTCAGGGAGATAAGGACTGAGCATTATTTGTGTGTATTAAGTTCAAAGTATTTCAAGCATAACGGAAAGGAACTTGATAATTTCACGAATACTGCCTGTTTACTTTCTGATAGTGAAATGGCTATCAACTATTTCGATGAGAACAATAACATCATCGAAAGCGTGGACAAGGGCTGCTTTTATGCCAACGCTCCTTTTTTACAGGACATGGATATAAAAGAGGGCGACGAGGTGGAACTTACTGTCGGTGACAGTCATCTCACGCTTAAGTTTATGGGGCGGTTTAAAGGTGCGCTGTTTGATTCGAGAAACACGGCTTTCCCATATCTTATCATAAACTCTGCTGACTATGACTATCTTGACAAGGACGAAGCCACTCATATCATGAATGGCTGGCAGTTTTGTGTAAATACATCAGATGTTGATGAAATAAGGGAACTTGCAAAGGACTATAGTGGTGTATATGTCTACACACGGGAAGAAATAAAGGGTATTTATCTTTATGATATGCTTTCTGCGTATGTTTTAATGATGATCAGTATCGTGCTGATGTTCACAGCCTTTGTGGTGCTGCGTTTCACAATAGGCTTTACCATCAGCGAGGAATTTCGTGAGATTGGTGTCATGAAGGCGGTGGGTATCAGGGGCGGCAGTATAAGAAGCCTATATATCGTCAAGTATCTTGCCATTGCTGTAATCGGTGCACTGATAGGATATTTCTGCTCTGTCCCTCTCGGGGATATGATGATGAAAACGATATCGGAAAATATCGTTCTCGGCAGTGAGAGCGGTACTCTTATGGGGCTTTTAAGTTCTGGGTTGGTCGTTATCATGATCCTGCTGTTCTGCTACAACTGCACACGCAGCGTAAATAAACTCTCGCCGATCGACGCAGTCAGAAACGGTCAGACAGGCGAGCGCTTCCGAAAAAAGAGCTTTTTACACTTAGGCCGCTCTAAGCTGCCACAGGCTGCATTCCTCTCGGTCAATGATGTGATCAGTTCGCCGAAGCAGTTTTCTATCATGATCGTTGTGTTCACGCTCTGTATCCTGCTGATGGCAATTATGTCAAATTTTGCATTGACATTCAAAAGTGAAAAGATACTGCGCTTCTTCAATGTGCCCTCATGTGAAGCGCATATCATGGACAGCGAAATATTTGCAGAGGTCGCTGCAGATCAGGGTACGTATAAGCAGACCATCGCAGATACCGAAAAGCTCCTTGCCGATAACGGAATGCCCGGCAAATGCACAATAACGACGGCCACACAGTTTGAAACATCACACGAAGACAAAACAGCAAAGCTCCTTTTCGGCGTCATGAAAGGCGAGACAAATGACACGCTCTATGTAGACAAGGGCAGCGCTCCACGCAAGACTGACGAGATTGCCGTAACGGTAAGCGCCTTAGATGACTTGGGCGCAGAGATCGGCGACAGGGTAACGGCAGTAATAAATGAGAAAGAGTACGAGTTTATCATCACGGGAACATACTCCTCGTTCATCAGCCAAGCTTTTCTATATAAAGATTTTGACCTTGGAAATCTGCCGGCATACACTATACTGGGAATACAGATACACTTTGACGGCAGTCCCGACAAGGAGCAGATAAACAAAAACATTGAAAAGCTTAAAAGTCTGCTTGGCACCGACAAGGTGCATTCGACCTCGGACTTCATCGAACATCTTACAGGAATGTCCGATACGCTGAATGCGATCAAACAGATGATGATGATCATTACTGTGATCGTAACGGCATTGATTGTCATACTCATGGAGCGTTCGTTTATCTCTAAGGAAAAGAGCGAGATTGCACTGATGAAGGCGGTGGGCGTCGGGAACGGCAGTATCATCCTGCAGCATTCGCTCAGATTTGTGATCGTATCGGTCATTGCCTGCATTGTTTCGACTGCGGTGCTTATGCCGATCAGCAACGTAATGATGAATTGGGTAGGTAATATGGTCGGCGATGTATCAGGTATGAAATGTGATTTTGACCCAATGGAAATTTTTGTGATCTGCCCGGCAATTCTCATCGGCGTGACCGTCATCGGCTCATTCCTGACAGCGCTTTACACCAAAACAATCAAGGCTTCCGATACGGCAAGCATAGAATAGATTGAAAAATCAAAAATTTTTCAATCCCAAATTTGTGCTTGAGGGCACAAATTCGCAAGTTTATCAAAAAATGGAGGATTAACATAATGGATACGGTTTTACAGACAAAAGGACTTTGCAAGACATATATTGTGAACAAACATCAGAACAATGTGTTGAAAAATATCGACCTGACGATCAGCGAAGGCGAAATGGTAGCTGTCATGGGACCCTCCGGCTCAGGCAAAAGCACGCTGCTCTACTGCGTTTCGGGAATGGACAAAGTGACTGCGGGCGAGGTGTTTTTTAACGGCAGGGAAACGGCAAAGCTCAGTGATAAGGAACTCGCAAGGCTCAGACTCGATGAAATGGGCTTTATTTTTCAGCAGATGTACATGATGAAAAATCTTTCGGTACTTGATAATATCATTTTCCCTGCGGTAAAATCAAAAAAGAATACAGAGAGCCGCAGACAGACCGAGGAGCGCGGCAGAGCGCTCATGCACAGACTCGGCATTGACGATGTGGGCGGCAACGATATCAACGAGGTGTCGGGCGGACAGCTTCAGAGGGCTTGTATCTGCCGCAGTATGATAAATAATCCCAGGATGATCTTTGCCGACGAGCCGACAGGCGCTCTCAACCGCGCAAGTTCTGATGAGGTCATGAACGAGCTGCTCTCCTTAAACCGTGACGGTACGACGATCATGTGCGTGACACATGACGCGAAGGTTGCTGCCAAGTGCAGCAGGGTGCTTTATCTTGTGGACGGCGGGATCGTCGGTGAAAAGGAAATGGGGCATTTTGACGGCGGTGACAAGGAGCTTCGCGACCGTGAAAGAGAACTGAACAACTGGCTTATGGAACAGGGATGGTAATTTTATGACCGATATTCTGATCGTGGAAGACGATAAAGAACTGGCGGACTTGCTGACTGACTTTTTACGTGAGGAGGGTTACACTGTGTCAAGCGTAGGCAGCGGAGAGCGTGCCGTGCAGCTCTTTGAACGATATGGCGCAAGGCTTGTGGTGCTTGACATCAATCTCCCCGATGAGAACGGCTTTGCGGTCTGCTCAAAGTTACGAGAAAATGCGGATACTCCTATCCTGATCGTAAGTTCAAGGACGGGCAAGGAGGATAAGCTGAACGGCTTTGACCTCGGTGCCGACGATTATATAGAAAAGCCCTATGACATAGATCTTCTTATCGCTAAGATCAAAGGAATATTCAAACGGCGGTATCAGCGTGATACATTGTCGGCGGACGGTGTGATGCTCAATCTTGCGGATAAAACGGCGGTCATAGACGGAAAAAACGTGGAACTGCCTTCAAAGGAGTTTGATCTGTTGGCGCTTTTGATCGAGAATCAGGGCAAGGCTCTGAAAAAAGAGTATCTGTTCAGCACTGTCTGGGGCAGCGACAGCGATTCGGAGCTGCAGACACTCCATGTGCATATCAAC
>JAAUZW010000043.1 GCA_014804385.1 Lachnospiraceae bacterium
AGTCCTTTTTCTATGCTGTTAGCTTCACTTACTGGATGAAAGTTTAAAAGTACAGAATATGCTGTAACTAAGCGGTGCAAGACATCTTGAACAACTATTGGATGAATAATTCAGGTTAAGTTATATAGCAGTCACATCGGCGTTCCAACCTCAATCAGATTTCCGTCGGGATCATAAAAACGAACAACCTTCTTTCCCCAGCTGTGCGTCATAAGCCGATTGACATATTCCGTTGAGGGATACAGTTTTTCAAGCTTTTGCACGAAGGCTTCGATATCACTTTCTTCAAAATACAGTTCGCTGGCATGATTCTTTGGGATGATATCTTTTCCAAGAAATTTCTTCCAGATTTTTTCATCCTGAAGGACAAGCCCTTCTGTGAGAATCACATTACCGTCATTGTCCAGTATTGCATCAAGTCCGAACAGGTCGTGGTAGAACTGCTTTGCTTTTTCTATATCTTTCACAGCGATCAATACATTTTTTAGTCTCATATGATTTATATTTGAAACTCCTCAAACAGTTTTTTCTGGTATTCTGCGTCCTGTGCAGAGCGGATGATATCTTCCATACGGTTTTGCTCTGCAAGCAGTTGAATTAAGCGGTTCATTTCCTGTTTACCCTCGCGCCTGCCTTCCTCTTTCATATCGAAATCATGCAGAAGTTCATTCATATACTCTCGTCTCCATTTCTCATTCTGTTTTGCACGTTTCACTTTTTTTCTGATACATTACAGAATCTCCCTTCTTTTGTACTCCGCAGGAGATTCCGAACACTTTTTACTCAGGAAATCCCTGCTTTAGTTTGTTGTGGATAAAAGCATAGATTTCTTTGATAAAAAGAGTCGATGTTAGAATAACTCAATAGAAAGATAGAATTCATGCTTTGAGATAACTATAGCAATAGTACGGAATTCTGTCAAGTAAGTGTTGTAATAAAATGCGTAGCATTCTCTTTTCAAAAATATTTCTTGACATATAAATAGAATTATGATAGGTTATAAAAAAATTTTGGAGAACATGGAAATGCAGAACTTACATTTTACAATGAATTATATGTACATGTATTACAGACGTACTTAGAAGTAATTGTGTTCCGATTGGATGCACAGTTACGCAGGTAGGTCTGATATGTCTGTGCATATAAATCGGTAGGTGTAAGTCGTAATTTTTATAGAATGCTTGTAATTGCCGATAGTTTTAGGAGTGCACTGGACATATTATGTTTAGTGCATTTTTTGTGTTTAGAAAGGAGTTTTTATGAAATTAGCAAATGGAACTGAGATTATTGTTAAACCTTATCAAGAGGAAAATGCGGAGGAAATTGTCAATTTAATCATCCGGAATTTGAAAGAGGTAAATGTGAAAGATTATGGAGAAAAAGCCATAGCAGAACAGGTTCCCATATATGATGTGAACTGGTTAAAGAGCAGAGCAGGGTACGCACATGAGTATGTGTTTTGGAATGAAAATAAAATAGTGGGTATCGGCGGTATTACAAGTTTTTGGGGATGTCCTACGGAAAGCATACTGCTTAATATTTTTGTGCTGTCGGAATTTCATGGACAGGGGATTGGCAGCTATATCATTGATACCCTTGAATCAGATGAACTGTTTTTAAGAGCAGAAAGAATAGAAATTCCCTCCTCTATTACAGCAGTGGAATTCTATCGTAAGAAAGGATATGATTATAAAAATGGTATCAAGGAGTTGGATGATGAACAACATTATCGGTTAGAAAAATTTAGAGAACTTAATTAGAAACTGTGGATATATATGAACAGTAATAGCTAATATGATGCTTCTTTTAAAATGTGACAAAAAATAATAGTGATAAAACTAAGGAGTGGTTAAAATGATAATCAGAATAATGAAAATTGAAGATTTTGAAAAGGTATATGATTTATGGATACATACGGAAGGCATGGGATTGAATACAACAGATGATTCAAGGGAAGGAATTGCCCAATATTTATTACGAAATCCCAATACATGCTTTGTTGCTGAAGATAACGGAAAAATCATAGGCGTCATTTTGAGTGGACATGACGGGCGCAGAGGCTTTATATATCACACGACTGTCAGGAAAGAATGCAGGGGACAGGGAATCGGGAAAAAACTGGTTGATTCAGCAATGTCAGCTTTGGAAGCAGAGGGCATACACAAAGTGGCATTGGTGGCATTTGAGAAAAATTTATTAGGCAATGCTTTCTGGGAAAAGACTGGATTTACTGTAAGGGATGACTTGGTTTATAGAAATAAAAATATACACCGACTTAAAAGGATTGATTTAATTTAATGCGGAGGTTACACAGAAGTCATTAACGAAAGACTTACATTGACATTTTATGAAAAAAAGGAGGCAGACAGAATATGAATGTAATAATACTTGGCTCCGGCGGTTGTGTCAGCACGCCTAGAGCATGTTGTAACTGTCGTGTATGTACAGAAGCGCGACAGAAAGTAGAACATATTTTATACAGTCATTGCGATCCCGATCACACAATGGGAATGCGAGTGATTGAACAATTGAAAATGGATTGGCTTGCCGATTCGCTGGGAAAGAAACCGGACAGTCCGATAGAAATTTCTTCTTTACCTACAATTCTGGAAGATATTAAGAAGCAAGGTACAAAGTATGGCTCATTTATTCAATATTATGAAGCAAAAGGTCTTGTTTGCGCAAAAGAAATCCGTGCTTTCAAAAAAGACAATATTTTGATTGAGCTGGTTCCGGTGGATGAACAAGAGCACGTGGCAATACAATTGTTGGAGACATATTAAAAGCTGGATTTATATTAAATGAAGATAACCCATTGAGAAAAGAACTATTTACTTTAGATGAAATTGATACGATACGGAATCGGTATGGAATCAAAGAAGTTATTATTACACATTTAGAGGAGGACTGGGGAAAGTCATATGACGATTATAGGGAATTAGAGAAAAAATTGAACTTAATACATTTTGCATATGATGGATTGAGAATAAGCCTATGATCGGGGTTAGGGCTGGTTTTCCGGCCCTCCGGATAGAGGCAATTGATTCAACAAGAAATATGCGGTATACTAAAATAATCAAGAATAACCAAAGAGGACAGCCGTGGCAGAATCAATACGGCGGAATGGAAGGATGACAGCATGATTCAATTATTGTTTTTTATAATTGTTGGGGTAGTGATTTATAAGAGAGTGCAGAGCATGAGGGAAGATAACGGTACGAAAGGAAACAATGCCGGGCCCAATACGATGACGAATCAGCCCAGTGCTCCCATTAGCCCGGCAGTGCCCGTAAATAGGAATACGCAAATGGCAAAGCCGCCGAAACAAACAACAACTGTAGTAAAACCGGCAGTCAAAGAGACGAAGGAAGACGGCAAATCTACTACGGAATATCTGAAGGAAAAGGCGGAAGAGGACGCAAGACAGCACGCGAAAGAAAAGTTTGAGGAGCAGAAGCGGCTTTACGAGACGCGGGGCGGGCTTGCCGTGGCGGAGAGATACCTTGACGGGGATCTGATCCCCCAGGGCAAGCGGTGCGTCAAATGTGGTTACTGCGGCGCGGAAAATCTGGTGCCCATGCAGCCCAGAACGCGGTATAGCTGTTATTTCTGCAGGGAAGCGCTGTAATGATTTCTTTGATCACTTGGTTATTGAAATTATTTTTTGATATCTAACTCACTTGTGACAATACCAAAAGATTCAAGTTTTACTTTTACCAAAGTTAACTGATATTCAAGTTCCTTTTCGGCATTGTCGGCATTTTTAATACGTTGCAAATTTGAATAAGTATCAATTAGATTATTGATCATTTCCTTGTCACTTGGCATATAGTCACCTACTTTCATATTGCGTGGTTTATATTGATTACTACAACCTTATGATAAAAGATTGGGTGAAAGGTGTAAAGTCTATTCAATCTATCAAGGCGCCGAAAGCAGAAAACAGGCACCGTTAGGAAAATCGTTCCATATACCAGCTATAGCCAGTGAAGATGACCGCTTTCTTTCCGCCTTGAAAAAGTGGGGCGGTAGACTGTTCAAACCATTTACGCACGGCTTGGACAGAATTCTTATCGCCTTCGATCTTGGCATTCACGTTTGATTGGATCATCATGAATTCGATAAAGGAATCCTGATCGAATTCATATTCCATTTCATGTTGGATTTGATCTTTCATCAGGAAACCGTATTGTGCCGCCTCCTCCTTTGTCCAGGCGGATTCGTTACGGAATGGTCTGGGGAACTCTTTTAAATAAACATCATGCCACCAGGTGGTGTATGCGGAACATTCTTTCATTTTGTCTGAGATCCAGAAATCATAGATTAACAGATAGCTGTGATCGCTCATCACGCTGCTCATTTCCTTTAAAAAGAGATCCTTATCTACCCACTGAACCACACCGGCGGCAGAGACGATATCAAATCTTGTTTCAAACGCAGGCAGTTCTTCGGCGCTGCTCACAAAAAAATCGTATTCCTCTGCATTGGCGCATACTTCTCTTGCAACCGTGATCATTTCTCCGGAAATATCGGTTCCGGTTACGTGGCGGCAGATCGTTTTCAGTGCTTTTGACGACAGACCGGCGCCGCAGCCGATATCCAGTCCGTTGGTAAACATCCGGGAAGTGACATCTTCTTTGAAACGCTCTATGACCTGTTTATGCAAAAAGGGACGTTTTTTGTATCCCTCCGCAATTCTCTGAAAATCGAAATCTTTGGAGTCCATTATATGTTCTTTATCTTCCCGTTTTCCCATAACGATTATTTCCTCAACAATTCTGGCGATTCTCCGGCTCTGAGAGTGTTTATTATAAGGTAAGCGCCGGAATGGCCAATCTTGCTCCCGTACCCGGATCTGCGCCAAAGTTAAAAGTGGGAGCCATATCATATGCGAATTGATATCCATAGAGAGCGGGATTATATTTTTCTATCGCTGCATAGGCGCTTGCGATTGCTTTACCGAAATCCTCCGCCTTTTCATATGGCTCGCTCTGAAAATATAACATGGTGCATTCCGGAAGTTCCAACACTTTATATGACTCGGGCAGTTCTTTGTCGTAATCCAAAGGAACCTCAATTCCAGCTGCTGTCTTTGAAAAGCCGGGTTCCACAAATTGATCCGGCAGTTCGATCAAAGCGGCAGTTTCCAATTTTTCCGGGATGCTGTTCAATAATCCTTCCCATTCACAACCCACTTCTTCACAATACGAAAAATAATCCTGTGCGTGGTGTGACGGAAGATAAATCAATTTTCTTCTTTTCCGTTCCTTGGCGGTTATCATGCAAAAATTCAAATCATTACTCATAGCGATTTCCTCCTTATGCTTAAGCATTAGATAATAGTGACTGATGGGATATTGTATGAATAATGGGATAGCTATTTTTTTATCACGATAATTGGAGGGCATAATGTGAAACTTTTTATAAAAAGAACGCGAAAATCCCTCGTGTGATTTGAAATGGCTGTTTAAGGCAACTTCCAAAATAGGCTTTTTGGTATGTAACAGTTCATTTGCACTTTCCGTTAGATAGATTGCGTTAATATATTCGTGCAATGTTTGGTTAAGATACTTCTTGAAAAACCTGTTGACCTGCCGTCTGGAATATCCAACAGCAGAACAGACAGCATCGGCATCAAAGTTATTGTCCTTATAATGCTTGCGTATGTAATTTTGCATGGTCTGAACTGTTTCCACATCTCTCATCCAATCAATATCCACCTTTATATTGTACTTACGCAGTAAAGAGTCTGTCTTGACCTATTTGGACAAATGCATCAATACTACTGAAATTGTAGCATATCCTCTATGGAATCACAATTCTTTAGGCGGCGTATGTGGTGCGGAATCGCAAAAATACTCAGACGAATTACGCGAAAATGATTAAATTGAGAAATAATCTGACAATTTGCCGTAAAGTCTATATTTACAATCTGTCGAAACGGGTGTATTATTGTATACATGTAGATCGCAAAGGAGCGCTAGATGGCTTTTTTGCGATCTTTTCTTATGAGTATAAAGGCAACAGCATAGAGGAGGAGCGGTTGAATAAATTGTCTGATGACCAATTTATTCAACCTGGAATTTGCGTTGAAACATCGCAAATTCTTATGATCGCAGAGCAGAATCGAAGTATTCCTTCGGAAAACTTCTGAAATTCTGCTCGCGTGCCTCAGCAAAATGCTTCGACAAGGAGGAAGAGCTATGTTTGATGTAAAGACGGATATTCCCGCCTCACCGCTTCACCGGGCGGAATTTGAGCANGATGCCTGCGGTATCGGCGCGTGTGTGAATATCAAAGGGAAAAAGAGCCGTGCCACCGTGGAAAATGCTTTAAAGATTGTGGAGAATCTGGAGCACAGGGCCGGTAAGGACGCGGAGGGCAAGACCGGTGACGGTGTGGGNATCCTGACCCAGATGCCCCATAAATTTATGGTCAAGGTGACTAAGGAGCTGGGCTTTTCCATCGGCGGGGAGAGAGAGTATGGTGTGGGCACCTTTTTCTTCCCCCAGGATGAATTGCAGCGCAATCAGGCGAAGAAGATGTTTGAGATCATTGCCAAGAAGGAGGGACTGGAGTTTTTAGGCTGGCGTGATGTGCCTACGGTGCCTTCTGTTCTCGGNCANAAGGCGGTNGAGTGTATGCCCTGCATCATGCAGGCGTTTATCAAAAAGCCCGCCAATGTGGAGAAGGGNCTGGAATTTGACAGAAAGCTGTATATCTTAAGGCGTACCTTTGAGCAGTCCACGGATGTGACTTATGTGGTCAGTCTTTCCAGCCGCACCATCGTGTACAAGGGAATGTTTCTGGTTGGACAGTTGCGCACCTTCTTCTCCGATCTGCAGGATAAGGATTACGAGTCGGCTATCGCCATAGTGCACTCCCGTTTTTCCACCAACACGAATCCGAGCTGGGAGAGGGCGCATCCGAACCGCTTTATTGTACATAATGGGGAGATCAACACCATACGGGGCAATGCGGATAAGATGCAGGCCAGAGAGGAGAACATGGAGTCCGAACACCTGGAGGGACAGATGCACAAGATTCTGCCTGCTATCAACGCTTCCGGATCGGATTCGGCTATGCTTGACAATACGCTGGAATTTCTGGTGATGAGCGGCATGCCATTACCGCTTGCGGTGATGATCACGATTCCGGAGCCTTGGGAAAACAATAAGACCATGTCCCAGAAGANGAAAGATTTCTACCAATATTATGCGACAATGATGGAGCCCTGGGANGGNCCTGCCTCCATTCTCTTTTCNGATGGCGATATCATGGGTGCGGTGCTTGACCGAAACGGTCTACGCCCTTCCCGCTATATGATCACCAACGATGACACGCTGATCCTCTCCTCTGAGGTGGGCGTATTGGAGATGGATCCGGCCAAGATCGTGATGAAGGAGCGGCTGCATCCCGGCAAGATGCTGTTAGTGGATACGATCCAGGGGCGGGTCATCGATGACGACGAGCTGAAGGAGAAATATGCTTCCGCACAGCCCTACGGCGAGTGGCTGGACAGCAGGCTGGTGGCTTTGAAAGATTTAAAGATTCCCAACCAGCGAGTGCCGGAGTTTACCAATGAAGAGAGACAGCGCATGCAGAAGGCTTTCGGCTATACCTACGAAGATCTGAAGACCAGTATTCTGCCGATGGCGAAAAACGGTGCGGAGGCCATCGCGGCTATGGGGGTAGACACGCCGATCCCTGTGCTCTCCAAAGCGCATCATCCGCTGTTTCACTATTTCAAGCAGCTTTTTGCCCAGGTGACGAATCCGCCTATTGACGCGATCCGCGAGGAGGTGGTCACCTCCACCACGGTGTATCTGGGACAGGACGGCAATCTGTTGGAGGAGATGCCGGAGAACTGCAATATGCTGCGGGTGCATAACCCGATCCTCACCAGCACGGATCTTTTGAAGATCAAAACCATGAAGGCGGAAGGCTTTAAAGTAGAAGTCATTCCGATTACCTACTATAAAAATACCAGACTGGAGAAAGCCATCGACCGGCTCTTCGTGGAGGTGGACAGAGCCTACCGTGACGGGGCCAACATTATCATCCTCTCCGACCGGGGCGTGGATGAAAACCGGGTAGCAATCCCTTCCCTGCTTGCGGTGTCGGCGCTGCAGCAGCATCTGGTAAGTACGAAAAAGAGAACCAGCGTGGATATCATCTTAGAGTCTGCGGAGCCCAGAGAGGTGCACCATTTCGCGACGCTGTTAGGCTTCGGGGCTTCGGCGGTCAATCCCTATCTGGCACAGGAGAGCATCAAGGAGTTGATTGACAACCGTATGCTGGATAAGGATTACTATGCGGCGGTGAACGATTACAACGACGCTGTGCTGCACGGTATCGTGAAGATNGCTTCCAAGATGGGCATTTCCACGATCCAGTCCTATCAGGGCTCGAAGATTTTTGAGGCCATCGGCATTGATGAGGATGTGATCAATAAGTATTTTACCAATACGGTGTGCCGTGTGGGCGGTATTACCTTGAAGGATATCGAGGAAGAGGTAGACGCACTGCACTCTATGGCTTTTGACCCACTCGGTCTATCTACGGATGTGACGCTGGACAGCATAGGACATCACCAGATGCGCAGTGGTGCGGACGAACATCTTTACAACCCGGAGACCATTCATTTATTACAGGAGTCAACCAGGCGGGGGGATTACGAATTATTTAAAGAATATACCAAGTCGGTCAATAAGGAGGACAGCATCAAGAATCTTCGNGGCCTGATGGATTTTAATTATGCGGCGAAACCCTTGCCAATAGAGGAAGTGGAGGATGTTGACACGATTGTCACAAGATTTAAGACCGGTGCCATGTCCTACGGTTCCATCTCCAAGGAAGCTCACGAGACCATGGCAATCGCCATGAACCGCCTCCACGGCAAATCCAATTCCGGTGAGGGCGGAGAGGATAAGGAGCGNCTNAGCATCGGGGAGGACGGCTTAAACCGTTGTTCGGCCATCAAGCAGGTGGCCAGCGGACGGTTTGGCGTCACCAGCGAGTACTTAAACAGCGCTCAGGAGATACAGATCAAGATGGCCCAGGGAGCGAAGCCCGGTGAGGGCGGCCATCTGCCCGGCGGCAAGGTGTACCCGTGGATCGCCAAGACCAGACATTCCACGCCCGGCGTNGGGCTGATCTCACCGCCGCCCCATCACGACATCTATTCCATCGAGGATCTGGCGCAGTTGATCTATGACCTGAAGAATGCCAACACCAGAGCGCGCATTTCCGTGAAGCTGGTATCCGAGGCCGGCGTGGGCACGGTGGCAGCAGGCGTGGCGAAGGCGGGCGCACAGGTGATCCTGGTATCCGGCTACGANGGCGGTACAGGCGCAGCGCCCCGCAACTCGATCCACAATGCGGGTCTTCCCTGGGAGCTGGGACTGGCGGAGACGCACCAGACCTTGATACAGAACGGTCTTAGAAATAAAGTGCGCATCGAGACGGACGGCAAGCTGATGAGCGGCCGGGATGTGGCGATTGCGGCGATTCTGGGAGCGGAGGAGTTTGGNTTTGCCACAGCGCCTCTGGTGACCATGGGTTGTGTGATGATGCGTGTCTGCAACCTGGATACCTGTCCGGTAGGAGTGGCGACCCAGAATCCGGAGCTGCGCAAGCGGTTTACGGGCAAACCGGAGTATGTGGAGAACTTTATGCGGTTCATTGCNCAGGANCTTCGNGAGTATATGGCGAAGCTGGGCGTGCGGAAGGTAGATGAGCTGGTGGGCAGGACGGACCTTCTCAGAGTGAAAGAGGGGCTCACCGACCGCCAGCAGAAGATAGATTTGAGCCTGATCCTGACGAACCCCTATGAGGGCAGTAAGGAGAAGTGCATCTTTGATCCGAAGCAGGTATATGACTTCCATCTGGAGAAAACGCTGGATGAAAGGGTGCTGTTAAAGCAGATGTCGAAGGCGCTGGAGTCCGGGCAGAAGAGAAGCCTGGAGGTGGATGTGTCGAATACCGACCGTACCTTCGGCACCATCTTCGGTTCTGAGATCACCAGGAGATTTGGGGACACGCTGGAAGAAGACACTTACCATATCCTGTGTAACGGNTCCGGCGGACAGAGCTTTGGCGCGTTTATTCCGAAAGGACTGACCCTTGAACTTGTGGGAGATTCCAATGACTATTTCGGCAAAGGCTTATCCGGCGGGAAGCTGGTTGTCTATCCGCCGAAGGGCTCTCATTTTAAACAGGATGAAAATATCATCATCGGTAANGTGTCGCTCTATGGCGCGACCTCCGGCAAGGCTTTTATCAACGGTGTGGCNGGCGAACGTTTCTGTGTGCGTAACTCCGGCGCGATCGCGGTGGTAGAGGGCGTGGGCGACCACGGCTGTGAGTATATGACCGGCGGCCGTGTGGTAGTCATCGGCTCCGTGGGCAAGAACTTTGCGGCGGGCATGAGCGGCGGCATTGCCTATGTGCTGGATGAGAACAATGACCTGTACACGAAGACCAACAAGGAAATGGTTTCCTCTTATGAGATCACCTCTAAATATGATGTTCTGGAACTGAAAGAAATGATAAAAGAGCATGTGGCCTATACCAATTCCATCAAGGGAAAGGAGATTCTGGACAATTTCGGGGAGTATCTGCCGAAGTTTAAGAAGATCATTCCTCACGACTATGAGATCATGTTAAAGCTCATCGTACAGATGGAGGAGAAGGGACTCAGCGCGGAACAGGCGCAGATAGAGGCGTTTTACAAGAAGGATAAGGAAAACGTCTGACAGAGTATGAGAAATGCGGGGCGTAGACGCTCCGGAATGGAGGAAATCATGGGAAAACCAACAGGATTTATGGAATATGAGCGCAGGGTTTCAAAGGATGTGAGCCCGAAACAGCGCATTAAGAATTTTAAAGAGTTTCATGAGCATCTGTCTATGGAGGAGCAGCAGGAGCAGGGGGCCCGTTGTATGGACTGCGGCGTGCCGTTCTGCCAGTCGGGGGCAACGCTCTGTGGTATGACCTCAGGGTGCCCTCTGCACAATCTGGTGCCGGAGTGGAACGATCTGGTCTACATGGGCAACTGGGAGCAGGCTTACTACCGGCTNCACAAGACCAACAATTTTCCGGAATTTACGTCAAGGGTGTGTCCGGCGCTCTGTGAAGCGGCCTGTACCTGCGGCTTAAACGGCGATCCGGTNTCCACCAAGGAGAATGAGTACGCCATCATTGAGAATGCCTACGAAAAAGGATATGCGGCGCCNCAGCCGCCCAAGGTGCGCACCGGCAAAAAAGTGGCGGTGGTGGGCAGCGGGCCTTCCGGNCTTGCCGTGGCGGATCAGCTCAACAGGCGCGGTCATCAGGTGACNGTATTTGAGCGCTCTGACAGAATCGGCGGATTNCTTATGTATGGCATTCCGAATATGAAGCTGGAAAAACATATCATNGACCGCAAGGTGAANGTGATGGNGGAGGAGGGCGTGACCTTCCTCACAGGCAGCGATGTGGGAAAAGGCATTAAGGCGGATAAGCTGNTGAAGGAATTTGACCGGGTGGTGCTGTGCTGCGGTTCTTCNCAGCCNCGGGATATCAATGCNCCCGGCAGGGANGCGANGGGGATCTACTTTGCGGTGGATTTCCTGACNGCAAACACGANGAGCCTGNTAGACTCNGATTTCCAGGATAAAAAATATGTGGACACCANNGATAAAAACGTGGTCATNATCGGCGGNGGCGATACCGGCAACGANTGNGTGGGGACGGCGATCCGNCATGGNGCNAAATCCGTGACCCAGATCGAGATGATGCCNAANGCGCCGGATACCCGTGCGGACAATAATCCCTGGCCNCAGTGGCCNAAAGTCTGTAAGACAGATTACGGCCAGCAGGAGGCCATTGCGGTGTACGGTCACGATNCGCGGGTCTACGAGTCCACGGTGAAGGAGTTTGTAAAAGATAAGAATGGCGATTTGAAGGCGGTAAAGATCGTTTCTCTGTCCTGGGAGAAAGACCCGGAGACGGGCCGCATGAACATGAAGGAGATCGCGGGCTCCGAGAAGACGCTGGAGGCGGAGATCGTACTGATCGCGGCGGGCTTTCTGGGCAGTCAGAAGTATGTGACGGATGCCTTCAAGGTGGAGCTGGACAACCGAACCAATGTAATGACAGAGCCGGGCAGATTTGCCACCAGCGTGGACAGAGTCTTTGCGGCGGGCGACATGCATACCGGGCAGTCTCTGGTGGTCAAGGCGATCCGTCAGGGCAGGGAGTGCGCCCGAGAGGTGGANGAGAGCCTGATGGGGTATACGAATCTGTATGTGCAGTAACAGAATCTTTTACAAACAGTTCAGTTTTCCATAAAAAGAGGAGTGAAATCTGTGAAAAGGAATGCTATACTAACTATGTATAGCATTCCTTTTTCGATAGGGAAATTGCGATAGCATAAAACATTTAAGGAGAATGCGAAGCAGGACGAATGAAACTACAATTCAGACACCGGGAGAAAACAGAACAAAAAAGTGAAAACATTGGGAAAAAGAAAATGCTTTTGATAGTGTCCGCGCTTATCATGGTGCCGCTTCTTGGCCTGCTTACGGTCTATATCGTGGGCCTTGGCCGTTATCAGAGCTGTTTTTTGAATGGCACGGTGATCGACGAAGTGGATGTGTCGGGCATGTCGATTTCGGAGTTGGAGGAAGAGATCGGGAAATATTCACTTCGGGTAATAGAGCGGCAGGCTGACGGTACAACTCTGGAAGAGGAAATACCCGGAAGTGAGATTGGGCTTTCTTACATTTCCACAGAGCCGCTGCAGGCTGTTTTACAGGGGCAGAATAGCTTCCTGTGGTTTGTAAAGCAGGACGCCGTTTATGAGATGGAGGATATGTTTCATTATGAGGAAGCGGCATTAGAAGAAAGAATCGGCGGATTGGTCGGATTTCAAAAGGAATTTATTCAGGAGCCGACGGATGCGTACATAGCGGATTATGTTTCGGGAAACGGCTTTGAACTGGTAGCCGAGAACCCGGGCAACCGCCTGAACCGGGAAAAAACCATAGAAGTGATAAAGGCGGCGGTGGAGGGTCTGGAAGAGCAGGTGGATCTGGCNGAGGCCGGATGCTATGAGGAACCAAGGGTTACTGCAGAAGATGCGAGGCTTCAAAAAACCCATACGAAACTGCAAAATTATGTAACTGCTGTCATTACCTATACTTTTGGGACAGAACGGGAGGTTTTAGACGGAGATACCGTAGCAGGCTGGATCATACGGAAGGGAGATCAGGCGGAACTTGACCCGGAATTGGTCAAAGAGTATGTTAATTCNCTGCGGAAAAAGCATGACACCGTTTTTCATAAGAGAAAGTTCCTGACCAGCTATGGGGAAGAAGTGACGATCGATCTGGGAGATTACGGCTGGTGGATGGATGTTGGACAGGAGACGGAAGAGCTGATGGGGCTTCTGGAGCGGGGAGAGAGCGGGGAGCGTGTTCCCGTTTACAGACAGACGGCGGCATCCTATGATTCTCCGGATTATGGGGATTCCTATGTGGAGATCAATCTGACGGCTCAGCATCTGTTTTTATATCAAAACGGGGAATGTGTTCTGGAGTCTGATTTTGTATCGGGCAATGCTTCCAGAGGAAATGATACGCCGACAGGGATTTATGGAATTACTTATAAAGAAAGAAATGCCACATTAAACGGAGAGACTTACAGTACGCCGGTTTCTTTCTGGATGCCTTTTAATAACAATGTGGGGATGCATGACGCTACATGGAGAAGTGAATTTGGCGGGAATATTTACCTGACGAATGGTTCGCATGGCTGTATCAATCTGCCCTATTCCATTGCACAGGAAATTTATGAGTGTGTGGAGAAGGACACACCGGTCATTTGTTATCATCTGCCGGGAACGGAGCCGGAGCCGCTTCCGGAGATCCCGCTGGAATTGGAGCCGGGGTTGGCGGCACCGGAAGATGCATTGACGGTCACGGAGACAGAACAGCCCCAGGCACCGGAGGGTGTGCAGTAAAAGAAACGATGGAAGCAGTGGTGNGAGGAAACTTTAAATAACAGAGGAGACTCTATGAACAATAGAAAAAAATACGAGTACATTCTGGAGCCGTCGGAGATCCGGGAATTTTGCCGGAAAGCGCTGGTAGAGGAGATCAAGAAAAGGCAAGTGTTCTGGGTGTTACTTGCCATTCTTTTATTTCTGGAGGCGTGTTATTTACCGAGTGGCGGCTTTGCGATCGTACTGGCTCTGGTGTTGTTTTTCGGTATAGTAAGTATTCGCAATAGGGCGATGATTCGCAAGCAGACAGCAGGGCAGCTTTGGACGCTCTGGATAGAAAACGGCAGGTTGAAAGTGGGACGGGGCAACTACAGCGAGATGCCCTGTGAGAGCATACAATTCATCCGTATCACCCGCCGTCTGTTGATGTTAGGGTATCTGCAGACGCCCAGAAGGACNGCTTGGTTTGTCATACCATTGCGGGTCTTTCAGGATATGCAGGAGCGGAATGCCTTTATAGACCAGATACGCAATCCCTGGCAGACTTTTACGGCGGAGGCTCCTGTGGAAGCAGAGGAGGAATCGGCGCAGGTGTATCTGCGCCTTCGCTATATGCTGGATGCGGAAAAGTGGGTGCGTCTTTCTAAGAGGGCGTTGGGAATCATTCAGGCGGGCACGCTGGGGAGAAAAGACCGCATACTGGGGATGGTTCTCTGTGGCGGCCTGATTGCGGTGGTTCTGCCNGTCAGTCTCTCTTTTNTAGNGGGCGGCTTCAGCTGGATTTTGATGGGTTTCTGTATTTTNTTTGCGGCGTTGATGATCCTGCGGATTTATTTCCAAGACCCGGAGAAAAGCCTGAGAAAGCAGGTACAGTCGCCNGTCACAGCTAACAGGGAGTGCGGTCTTTGGCAGATTTCCCTTTCAGAGGAGGGGATCACTGTGGATCTGCCCGGACAGATGAAGGATTTTTATGCTTGGGATTTCCTGGCATATCTGGTGGAGACGGAGGAGGTNTTTTATCTGTATTCTAAGGATAAAAGGCGGTTTATCATAGTCGCCAAAGAAAGCTTTCAGACTTGGGATCAGGTTCATTGCTTCCGGCGGCTTTGTGAAGAGAAAGGAATAAGAACTCTTCCNGAAANGAGGATGCACTATATACCGGCCTGGGCTCTGGTGGTGGCGATTTTGCTGTATCTGATCGTGTGCGGTTATCTTGTTGCATTTCAGTTCTTTNGGGATTATCGGTCGGGGGAAGGATTGACTGACACAGTCTATGAAAATGTCTACCCGGACTATGTGCCCTTAGACCAGCAGGTGATGATTCTGGAAGCTCTGGGGCTGTCTGTAGATCGGGATCAGGTGGAGTCGCTGCGGGACAACATGGAAACCTATGGCATGCAGGAGTTTGTGGAGGGGAATCCTTACACATCCCTTTTGATCGATATGGGTGCGCCGGATTATGATGATGATCTGAGAATCGTGGGNTATTCCGATGAGGTGTTCTGGTTTGATTTTGAGGGCTTTGATCTTTCCACAGATTATATAGATATTTTGAACGGCATGCTGGCGCTGTCACAGGGAAGCTGTCTGGACGGCGTTACANATATTGAGGAAGATACGGAAAATCTGGATTGGGAGCGTGGCACGGGTACGGTCACCGTCAGCCTGACCTTTAATGGGGCGCAATACCATTGGGATATGGAGGCGTACTACGACTGGATAGACGGCGATGTGCTTGGCATTTTCAATGCCCTGCTCGAACAGGAGGATTCCCGGAAATACTTCTATGCGACGGGGGACGACGGACAGGGAGCCATTGTCTTTTTCTGTACGGAAGAGTGGGCGCGAGGCTTTGAGATGGCTACAGGGCTTGAGATGGAGGCGACATTTACCGAATGGGAAAAATAGTGNGAGAGAATATACTTACCGTTATAANAGAAATAGATTCGGTTTNATGAAAATGATCANGGAATGAATTGACTATGATAGTCAAAAAACATTAAAGGAGGAAGCAGAATGAAATTCACGGAAGGGTACTGGGTTCGCAGTGAAAACATGGTGCCGTCCTATGCATCGCAGGGGTTTTACGCGGAAGAGACNGAAACGGGTATGCGCATCGTGGCGCCGGAGAGAAAGATCTTAAACAGAGGAGACGCCCAGAATATTACGACGATCACGATTGATTTTATCGCGTTTGCCAAGAACAATATTCTGGTGAAGGCAAGACATTATGAGGCCTACGAAGACAGGGAAGCAAGATTTGACTTAGCTGGTCAAATTGCACCTTTTTCTGTAAATATCACAGAGGACGAGGCTGTCATGACAAGCGGTGCCGTGACGGTGCGCTTTAACAGGCAGGAGGGTACCTATCGGTTCGAGGCGGACGGAAAAGTCATAACGGAATGCGGCTTCCGCAATCTGGGTTATATCCGCTGGAACAAACAGCCCAGCACCATGTTTCCGAGAGAGAATTATCTTTCTGAACGCCATGAACCTTACATGGTCACGGAGCTGTCCCTGAAAGCGGGCGAGCGGGTTTACGGCCTGGGTGAGCAGTTTACCGCTTTCGCAAAGAATGGCCAGGTGGTGGATATGTGGAACGAGGACGGCGGAACTTCCTCTCAGGTTTCCTATAAGAATGTTCCTTTCTATATGACCAACGAGGGGTACGGTATCTTCGTGGATCACACCACGCCGGTTTCTTTCGAGGTGGCCAGTGAGAAGGTGGAGTATGTGGGATTTTCCGTGCCGGGAGAGGAGCTGCGCTATCACTTTATCTATGGGCCAAGCCCCAAGGAGGTTTTGGTCCGGTATACGGATATGACAGGGAAGCCCGCCCTGCCGCCGGCCTGGAGTTTTGGCTTGTGGCTGACGACTTCCTTCACCACGAAATACGATGAGCAGACTACTAGCTCCTTTATTGACGGTATGGCTGAGAGAGAGATTCCGTTGCGGGTATTCCATTTCGACTGTTATTGGATGAAGGCGCTGCACTGGTGTGATTTTGAGTGGGATGATCAGACCTTCTCCGATGTGAAAGCTATGATGACCCGCTATAAGCAGGAGAAGGGATTACAGATCTGTGTCTGGATCAATCCCTATATTGCACAGGGAACGCCCTTCTTTAAGGAAGGAATGGAGAAGGGGTATTTTGTGATGCGCGCAGACGGCCGGGGTGCCAAGCAGATCGATTTCTGGAATCCGGGGATCGCACTGGTAGATTTTACTAATCCGGCTGCAAAGAAATGGTATCAGGATAAGCTGAGAACTTTATTGGATCTGGGTGTGGACTGCTTTAAGACTGATTTCGGCGAGCGCATTCCCATCGATGTGGCATATCACGACGGGGCGGATCCATTAAGCATGCACAATTATTATACTTTCCTCTATAATCAGGCAGTATTTGAACTGTTAAAGGAAGTGAAAGGCGAGGGAGAGGCGGTGCTCTTTGCCAGAAGCACCACTGCAGGAGGACAGCAGTTTCCGGTGCACTGGGGCGGCGACTGTTCCGCTTCTTACCCGTCTATGGCGGAGACATTGCGGGGCGGTTTGAGCTTTGCCATGAGCGGCTTCTCCTTCTGGAGTCATGACATCTCCGGTTTTGAGAAGACGGCTTCACCCGATATTTACAAGAGATGGGTGCAGTTCGGCATCTTTTCTTCCCACAGCAGGCTGCACGGTTCCCAGAGTTACAGAGTGCCGTGGCTGTTTGATGAGGAGGCTTGCGATGTAGTCAGATATTTTGTCAATCTCAAATGTCGCCTGATGCCCTATCTTTACAGACAGGCGGTATATTCCCACGAGACGGGCATTCCCATGATGCGGCCTATGGTCTTGGAGTTTCCGGAAGAGCCGGGCATGAAAGATCTGGATATGCAGTACATGTTGGGTGATTCGCTTCTGGTTGCGCCGATTTTCCGTGAGGACGGTGTGGGAGAGTATTATCTGCCGGAGGGCAGGTGGACGCATCTTCTAAGTGGCGAGGAGCGGGAAGGCGGACGGTGGTACCGTGAGACTTACGATTATTTCTCGCTGCCGGTCTTTGTGCGGGAGAATACCCTCTTAGCCAAGGGCAGTAATGAAACACTGCCGGACTATGATTATACGGAAGGCCTGGAACTGCATCTGTACGCTCTTTCGGATGGCGCGGAGGCAGTCTGTGAAATTACTGACTTAACTGGTCAAATTGCGATGCGGGCAAAGGCTTCACGCAGGGGAGAAGCGATTACTTTTGAAACAGACTGTCCGGAGAAAAAACCGACTCTTGTGATGCACGGCATGGAAGAAGTTTCCCGGGTGGAAGGCGACGTGAAGGTCGTGAGAAAGCCAGCGCCGTGAGGCAGTCATTCACTCTGTGCAGTTTGTTTTGGCTGTTGAGGAAGGATAGGAGGCGAGCAGCGTCTTAAAATCTTCTCTGTCTCTCAGGAAATCGTAACCGGGATCGCGCTCCAGATCAGATTTCAGTATCTGCGACAAAAACTCCGGGTGGGCAGACTTTTCGGGCGGATCTTTACGGATGCGGCAAAAGAGCGGAGAAGATGCCATATCCCAGGGCGATTGCGAAGCTTGAAGCAGGTTTTTCAGCAGGCGGATCGTCTCGTCAGCGTCTTGCTTTCTAACGGCAATCTGCAGGGATGCCACATAGGCGTTGTAGGGCCACAGGTCAAAGAGCGGTGTCATCCGGGCGGTCTTGTCCGCAATGCGTTCTGCGGCCTGCATTTCTCCCGCGGAGACCTCTGCATCTACCAGCTTGTAGAGGAGGAGCTGTGTTCTGTTCAGGGAGGAGAGGAGCATGCGCTGCAGATCTTCGGCAGCTTTTTCAGGCTGTCCCTGCTCCTCATAGAGGAGGACCTGCAAAAGAGCCTTGTCCGCAACAGACTGCATGATATCCTCCTTGTCAGGCATCCGATTCAGGATTGTCTGCGCTTCGTCGTATCTGCCCGCTCGGATCAGGCGGCTGGCCGTCATATAATATGCGCTGTTTCGCACCTTATCATCGTCGCTCGCGGAGAGACGCTCATACCATGCGGTGAGTGTCTCCTCGTAAGGACGCCGCTCGTCTGCAGAAGGCTCTGTGAATAGGAGCAGACTGTCAAGTAGCAGCGTGAGACTGTGCAGCAGGGTTTCATTATGGGGGTATTCGTGGATTTTCTCCGCCGCTTCCAGAAACCCTTCCGCAAAGCTTTTTTCTCTGACCAGAGTGGTGATTCTTTCGCAAAAGTGATGAATTTCCTGTTCGGTCATATCCTCAGTAAAGCAAAGAAGCGTGTTTATGTCGGTTTTTAACAGGCGCGCGAGAGGCGATAGCAGGGAGATGTCAGGGCTGGTGAGGCCATTTTCCCACTTACTGACCGCAGCGGTCGAAACATTTAGATAGGCGGCTACCTGCTCCTGTGTCAGGCCGAGTTCTTTTCTTTTTTCATGTATGATCTGATGGATTGCCATGTTATGCCGCCTTCCTTTTACAATGGTTCTATTTTGGATGATGTGTTTCGCAAAGCTCTGTGCATATTTTATAGTAACTTGATTGTAGCATGCTAAAAAATCCGCTACAATGGAAAGTATGTTAAGTTGTGGGAAAATAATGTAACCGGAAGTTAAGAATGGATGTAATTGTGAGTAAAGGAGCAGAAGGATGACCGAATAAGTCAAACCCTTCTGCCTCCTTGTATATTTATAGAAGAAATTGCCACGATTTTTAGAGCAGCTGTATCCCGTTTTCCAGAGCTTCCTTGACCACAGCCTCCGGCCAGAGGGAACACTGCACCTCACCGATATGGGCCTTGCGCAGGAAGAACATACAGATGCGGGACTGACCGATACCGCCGCCGATGGTGAAGGGCAGGGTCTCATCGATGATGCCTTTCTGGAAGGGCAGCTTAGCCCGCTCCGGACAGCCCGCCTTATCCAACTGGGACAAAAGCGCATCCTTATCAACGCGGATACCCATGGAAGATAATTCCAGCGCGATGTCGAGCACGGGATAGTACACCAGAATATCTGCATTTAGAGCCCAGTCGTCATAGTCCGGCGCACGGCCGTCGTGCTTGACGCCGGATGCTAGAAGATCGCCGATCTGCATCAGGCAGACCGCGCCTTTTTCTCTGGTGATCAGGTATTCCCGCTCCTTCGGCGTATTGCCCGGATAACGATCCTCCAAGGCCTGCGTAGTGATAAAGTAGATGTCGTGGGGCAGGATCTCATCTATGTAATCATACTGGATCGCCATGTATTTTTCTGTTTTTCTGAGAACCTTGTAGACCGTCCGCACGGTTTCTTCCAGAAATTCTATACAGCGTTCTTCACGAGAGATGATCTTCTCCCAATCCCACTGATCCACATAAATAGAATGGATGTTGTCTGTGACCTCATCTCTGCGGACAGCACTCATGTCCGTGTAGAGTCCTTCGCCATGGGAAAAACCGTACTCGGCAAGTGCCATGCGCTTCCATTTCGCCAGGGAGTGCACGATCTCAGCCGGAGCGTCATCCTGTTCCTTGATACCGAAGGTGACAGGCCGTTCCACGCCGTTCAGGTTGTCGTTCAGGCCTGAGTTCGGGTCCACGAACAGGGGAGCCGAGACCCTGAGAAGGTGAAGCTTTTCTGCTAACAGGTTTTGAAAAAAGTCTTTTACCGTCTTGATGCCGACCTGTGTATCGTAGAGATTCAGGGCGGATTCATAGTCTTTGGGAATAAGTAAATGTTCCATAGATAACCTCGCTTTTTATTTTTCTGATACTATTTAACCGCTTTTTGGGAGAGAAGTCAATAACTCGGATGAAAAGAGGGGCTTTCCATCTTCACAATAAACTCCGTCGTCCCCGGCTCCAACTGCCGTTCTTTCGTCAGGACAAACCCATGCCTTTCATAAAACCGGATCGCTCCGGTGTTTTTTTCTAATACATAAAGAGATTTCGCCTCGCATTTTTGAATCGCAAAGTCGATCAGACTGGCACCAATTCCCTGATTTTGAAAAAAAGAAATCCACGTAGAGTTTCTGGATCCAGCCGTTTTCCACATGGAGTACGCCTTTTACAAATTCATCGTCATATACCCAGATTGATTCCGGTCGATGCGTCCGCCGGGGTCGCTTTTCTGATGTGATTCATGNGNANTCTCCTGTGAACATTATAAGTCCAGTTTCATATAAATTGANGTTTCCATAGGGCTGTTGTTATAGCTCTCGGTTTCATAAAAACCAAATGTCTTATACATATGTATGGCGCTTTCCAGAAACGGCAGTGTATCNAAGAGCATATGAGAATAGCCGATCTCTCTGGCGTCCTCGATGACTTTTTGCACCAGAATGTTACCGATATGCTGTCCTCTGAACTGCGGCCTGACATAGAGCCGTTTCATCTCGCAGTTCTCTTCATCGATTTTTCGCAGACCGATACATCCCGCAAGAGCATCCTCCCAATAGGCTAAATATAATCTGCCATGAGGAAGACCATACTTTATATCCAGATGCTGCAGCTCTTCGTCATAATTTTGCAGATTCAGATATTCCCGGAAAGTGCTGTCGCCTTCGATCAGCATATCTGTATATTCAGAAAATAAAGCTTCTACCGCCTGNGCATTATCATAGGCAGGTTCTATTCTCAGTCCCATTTTATCCTCCCCTAAAAAACTGAAACTGCTAATCCTGCGACGATTATATCATATCTCATCCGAAAATGGCAGTTCATGTCGGGAAAACGGCATCCTATGTTTGGCTTTATTGAAAGAAAATCTGTGTGGGGTATAATAAATGCGGAAAGGCGGTGGCAGTTTGAAGATAGAGATTCATGTGGACGAAACGGCAGCGGATCTGGANATTTCCGTTACCTGCAGACAATTAACGCCCGATGTTGAAAAAATGATAGCGGCATTGCGGATCATGAATCACCAGGTGACGGCAAAAAAAGATCATGAAATTCATTTGCTGGATACTGCGCAGATTATCTATATAGAAAGTGTGGATAGAAAATGCTTTGTTTACACGGCCGATGATGTATATGAATCGGAGCTTCGATTATACGAGTTTGAGCAGCAGCTAGAGGAATATGGGTTTTTCCGTGTGAGCAAATCGTTTCTGATCCAGCTGCGCAATGTGCAGTCTCTGAAAGCGGATATTGACAGAAAAATCCGCATCACCATGTCGAACGGGGAACAGATCATGGCATCCAGGCAATATGCAGAGAAGTTAAAGAAAAGATTAGGGGTGATATAGATGGAGGAAAAGCGAACAATTTTTGATTATCTGGCACAGGTGTTGATCGTATTTGGGTTTGCCATGTTGACATTGAATGTGCTTTGTCTTGTCTTCGGAAACTCTGCAAAGGATTTTTCGGCTATGTTTGCACTCGGAGACCAAGGCATTCCCGCCCAGATTGTCTTTCAGTTTTTAGGGGTATCCGTTTTGATTGTAGGGGTGCGGTTTCTCTTCTTTACGGATATTGTCATAAAGAAGATGCCCATTTGGCTGAGGACAGTCTGTATGCTGACAGCGATCGTCATGATCATTGCAGTTTTTGTGATAGCCTTCGACTGGTTTCCGGCAGACATGTGGCAGCCCTGGGCAATGTTCTTTGTCTGTTTTAGCCTGTCATTTTTGGGAAGCTATTTTGTGATGATGGTCAGAGCAAAGGTGGAGAACGATCGAATGGATGAGGCGCTGCAGCGATTAAAAGAGATGGAGGAAAAGATAAAATGAGTGACGCGATTATGGCAAAAAATCTTTCTGTCAAATTTGCAGGAAAGCAGGTGTTAAGGGAGATTACTTTTGGAATACAGGAGGGAGAGATCTGGGGTCTGCTCGGGCCTTCCGGGGCAGGGAAGACCACACTTGTAAAAATACTGACAGGACAGCTTAAGCAGGACGGCGGAAACGCCGTGCTTCTGGGAAAAGATACGCGAGAATTAAGCGCCTCGGAACATGGGCAGATCGGGATCATGATGGATAACTTCGGATTGTATGACCGTTTATCGGTATATAACAACTTATCCTTTTATGCGGATATCTATCAGGTTTCCCATGACAAGATCGCAGACATCCTGAAAAGCATTGATCTGTATGATGCCAGGAATACAGCAGTTATCAAACTGTCAAAGGGAATGAAAAACAGACTGTCTTTGGCAAGGGCATTGATGAATCATCCGAAAATTCTTTTTCTCGATGAACCGACTTCCGGNCTCGACCCCGCTGCAACCAGGGAGATACACGCGATTCTGAGAGAGGAGAAGAAGAAGGGAACGACGATCTTTCTGACAACTCATAATATGTTTGAAGCGGAAAGCCTGTGTGACCATATCGCGTTGCTGAGTGAGGGAAATATCATAGAATATGGCGCCCCGGCAGAAATCTGCAGAAAATATAACCATTTGAATAAGCTTCAGGTAACATTGAAGGGCGGAGAGATGATCTTAATGGAAAATGACGGCACCTCTGCCCTGCAGATCAAAGAATATTTGGAAAAAGAATGGATTCAGGCGATCCACTCTACGGAACCAACGCTTGAAAGTGTTTTTCTCGAACTGACAGGAAAGGGGCTGGACTGATATGCGTAATATGACGGCAATCTTCAAAAAACAAGTAAAAGATACGATCCAAAACAAAACGGTACTGATTCAATTTATCATGTTTCCTCTTCTTACGCTGGTCATGAGTCAGACGATCACGATAGAAGGGATGCCGGAGAATTTTTTTGTGAACTTATTTGCCACGATGTACATAGGGATGGCGCCTTTGACCAGCATCGCGGCTGTCATAGCGGAAGAGAAAGAAAAAAACACGCTTCGAGTGCTTATGATGTCTAATGTAAAGCCTTATGAGTATTTGTTAGGGGTGGGCAGCTATATATGGTTTGCCTGTATGCTGGGAGCCGCCGTTATCTGCGCTGCGGGTGGTTTTGCGCTGCGGGAAAGCCTTGCCTTTATGGGCATCATGGCGGTCGGCATTCTGGCCTCACTGCTCGTCGGGGCAGCGATAGGCACCTGGAGTAAAACACAGATGATGGCGACTTCTATAACGGTGCCCGTCATGATGATTTTTTCCTTTTTGCCGATGCTGTCGCTGTTTAACGATACGATCGCAAAAATAGCAAAATTTATTTTTTCCCAGCAGGTCAGCATTATGCTTGGTCAGGTAAGCGCCCTGCAGCCGGAGGCGGGCAATATATGTATATTGGCGATAAACATGGTTGTTTTTACGGCGTTGTTTACTTTTTCCTATAAGAAATGCGGGCTTGCATGAACTTTTCTGTGAAGCGATGTTATCCTCGGATATTGTTCTTCCATTAAGAAAAAACGGAACAAATGTTCTGAAATCGGTTGCGTTCCGAAGAAGTCTGTGGTAAGATATTAACACGAACAAATGTTCTTGTTGCTCTATAGATAATTGCCACAGTGTAGTAACCCAAATCGAGCGCGTGGGCGCTCGATAGGAGATCGCCATGGAACTTCGGATCGCACCGCAGATGTCGGTCATGGAAAAATTAAAAATACTTGGGGATGCAGCGAAATATGATGTGTCTTGCAGCTCCAGCGGTTCTTCCCGCAGAAACGACGGGCAGGGAATCGGGAATACCGTGAAGGCGGGCCTGTGCCATAGCTTTGCGGCGGACGGCCGATGTATCTCCCTGTTAAAGATTCTATTTACCAACGAGTGTATCTATGACTGCCGCTATTGTGTCAACCGCTGTTCTAATGATGTGCCCAGAGCCTCCTTTACGCCGGATGAAGTGTGTGAGTTGACCATGGAATTTTATCGGCGTAATTATATAGAAGGGCTGTTTTTAAGTTCCGGGATTCTCTACAGTCCGAATTACACCATGGAACTGATCTGCGAGACGGTGCACAGACTGCGTATGGTGCATCGGTTTCAGGGGTATATCCATGTGAAGGCAATCCCGGGAGCCGATCCGCTTTTGATCGAGCGGGCGGGATATCTTGCGGATCGCATGAGTGTGAATCTGGAGATGGCTACGGCGGAGGGACTTCGGGCGATCGCACCGAACAAGCACCGCAAGAATATCCTTATGCCCATGCGGCAGATTCAGAACGGCATCACTGCCAATAAGAACGAGCTTACCTTATATAAGCATGCGCCCCATTTCTGTGAGGCGGGACAGTCCACCCAGATGGTGATCGGCGCGCTGCCGGAGAGCGACTACCAGATCATGTCGGTGGCGGAGAATCTTTATGATAAATTTTCACTGAAACGGGTGTATTATTCGGCTTTTGTGAATGTGAACGAGGACAGGGATCTGCCGGCGCTGGTGGGAGGGCCGCCTCTTCTGCGGGAGCACAGACTGTATCAGGCGGACTGGCTGCTTCGGTTTTATGATTTTAAGGTGGATGAGCTGCTGACAGAGGATCGGCCTAATTTTAACACAGCCATCGATCCCAAGGCGGATTGGGCGGTGCGGCATTTAGAGCAGTTTCCGGTGGAGGTTAACCGTGCGGATTACCGGATGCTGCTGCGGATTCCCGGGGTTGGAGTTAAGAGTGCCAGACGGATCATAGGGGCCAGACGGTTTGGCAATCTGACTTTTGATGATCTGAAGAAGATCGGTGTGGTGCTGAAACGGGCGCTCTACTTTATCACCTGCAACGGCAGGATGATGTACCCGACGAAACTGGAGGAGGGGTACATTGTGAGGAATCTGACCTACCAGAACCAGATGGGCAGAGGAGAGAAGCTGCCGTTTATGACGGATGGCACGAGCTATCGCCAGTTGTCCCTGTTTGATTAGTGTGAGAAGAACAGGCATTCTCCGCAGTTTGAGGTCTACTATTATGGAAGAAAAATATTTAATCTGTGAGGATTCTCTGGAAGGGATATTCACAGGAATTTACGAGGCTTATGCCCTGCGGGAAGGGCATGAACATGTGCATATTCAGATCGGCGAGGAAGAAAATTTACGATTATTTGCTCATTATATGCATATTTCTCCTGATCCGGTAAAAACTGATAAAGTAGCAGAAACGCTAAAAAGGCGTTTGGGGGAAAGCGTCTATCACGCTCTGTGCCGCGCGGCAGCTTCCTGTCACATGGATAAAGGAGAGGCTGTCTATAAGACGGTGGTGGACGCGCTCACGGCGGGCAGCGGCAGGCGTGTGATGGAAAATCTGAGAAATCCCTATGTGGCAAGATGCTTTGAACTGGCACGTTTTACGGCCAATGAGGCTCATCTGGAGACAGAGTTTCTCCGCTTTCAGGAGCTTGCGCCGGACGAGGCATCAGGGCAGAGCGTTCTTTTTTCCAGAATCGGACCCAAGAATAATGTGGTGCCTTTTGTCATGCCTCACTTTGCCGACAGGCTGAGCATAGAAAACTTTATGATCTATGACGAGAACAGAGGGTTGTTCGGTGTACATCCGGCGAGGGAAATGTGGTATCTGGTATCGGCGGGAGAGGACTTTGCCCTGCAGGAACTGACCTGGTCTGAGACAGAGGAGCGTTATCAGGAATTATTCCGGGCGTTTCACAAAACGATCGGGATCAAGTCCCGGGAAAATAAGGCGCTACAGAGACAGATGTGTGCGTATCGTTACCAAGATTATATGGTGGAATTTGAGCAAAAGGGATAAAATGAGGCTGGATATATTTGGTAAAACCATAGATAATAGGCAAATTTCACAAAAAAAGGTTTGAAACCCAAAATAATTATGTAAAGTTGTTGGATAATAGGACAATTGTACTATTTTAGGAACAAAAATGCCTCTTTACAAACAAAAATAAAGGAGTATAATCTACTCAAATGAGGAGCTTGAAAACGTTTTTCTATGTGTGCCTTTTGCATACATAAGGATGGAAAAGGANGGTGATAATGATGCAACACAAGATCAANCTTAGNCCGGACGAGGTAAAGGACTTTGTGGCCGCAGCAACCAGGTGCGAATGTGATGTGGATATCTCCTACAATAGCTTTATCGTGGATGCGAAATCCATCATTGGCGTGTTAGGGCTTAATTTCAATCAGATTTTAACCGTTGCGTATAATGGCTACGACGCTGACTTTGAGAGACATCTCAGAAAGTGGGCGGTAGCAGTATAGAGGATTGCTCGATCAGGCGCATTGACTCCCCATGTGAGATAACGTAAGATTATCTTACATGGGGAGTTTTCGCGCATAAGCAGAGTCAGAAGACGGCAAAGACAGGATGTGTGAAAACTCCAAAGAAATGAGGAATAGTGTGAAAAATCACACCGATGTGCTGATTTTTCACACGCAAATTTGTGCAGGAGCATCACAAATTTGTCTGATGGCAGACGCAAATTTGAGATTTGCGTCGCCCGTCGCATAAATGCTCCGGAATGAGGAAAGATATGGAAATCAAAATTTCCGTCCGAAGCTTGGTAGAATTTATTCTGCGCTCCGGCGATATTGACAATCGAAAAGCGGTATCAGGAGAAAATGCCATGCAGGAAGGCGGGCGCATCCACCGCATGATCCAGCGGCGTATGGGGCCGGAATACCGGGCGGAGGTATCCCTTCGGCATGTTTATGATGCGGGAGAATATGAGATCGTGGTGGAGGGCCGTGCCGACGGCATTATCACGGAGGCGGAAGGGGTCACCATAGATGAGATCAAGGGCACCTTCCATGATCTGAAAAAGATGAAGGGGCCGGTGCCGGTACATCTGGCGCAGGCGAAATGCTATGCGTCTATTTATCTGGAGAAGGAGAAGCTGGAAAACATCCGGGTGCGCATGACCTACTGTCATCTGGAGACGGAGGAGATACGGTATTTTTACGAGGAATATACGCGCGCAGAGCTGGAGGAGTGGTTTGGGGAGCTGATGTTGCAATATCGCAAGTGGGCGGATTACAGCTTTCAGTGGCAGCAGATCAGACAGGCATCGATCAGGGAAATGGTATTTCCCTTTCCCTATCGGGAGGGGCAGAAGGATCTGGTGACCTATGTCTATCAGACGATCTATCATAAGCGGAAGCTTTTTATAGAGGCGCCCACAGGCGTGGGCAAGACGATCTCCACCGTGTTTCCTGCCGTGAAGGCTATGGGGGAGGGACTCTGCGAGAAGATTTTTTATCTGACGGCTAAGACGATTACCCGGACTGTGGCGGACGATACCATTACCCTGCTCCGGGAGCAGGGGCTCAAGCTGAAAAGTGTCATATTGACCGCTAAGGACAAAATCTGTTTTATGGAGGAGACAGAGTGCAATCCGGTTAATTGTCCCTATGCGAAAGGCCATTACGATCGCATCAATGAGGCCATGTATGATCTGTTGACTCATGTGGACAATTATACCAGAGAGCAGATAGAAGAGTATGCCGGAAAGCACCAGGTCTGCCCTTTTGAGCTGTGTCTGGATATGAGCCTGTTTACCGATGCGGTCATTTGCGATTATAACTATCTCTTCGATCCCCATGTGTATCTGCGTCGCTTTTTTGCGGAGGGCGTACAGGGCGAATATGTTTTTCTGGTGGATGAGGCCCATAATCTGGTGGAGCGGGGCAGGGATATGTACAGCGCCGTGCTGTGCAAGGAGACCTTTCTGGAGGTCAAAAAGATCGTGAAGGCTTACGATGAGCGGATTGCTAAAAATCTGGACAAGTGTAACAGGGAGCTTCTGGTCTTAAAAAGAGAATGCGGGGGCTGCCGTGTGGAAGAGCAGATTGACTCATTCGTTCGGGCGCTGATGCGGCTGGGATCGGCAATCGAAGATTATCTGGAGGATCACGAGGACAGTCCTGTGCGGAGCGATATCCTGTCCTTTTATTTTGAAGTTTCCCATTTTCTGGAGATGTATGAGCTGGCGGACGAAAACTATGTGACTTATTCGGAACTGCAGGAGGATGGCAGCTTCATCGTGAAGCTTTTCTGTGTCAATCCGGCAGGCAATCTGAGAGACTGTATGTTGAGAGGCCGCAGCACCATCCTGTTCTCGGCGACTCTTTTGCCGATCCAGTATTATAAGACGCTTCTGGGAGCGGAGGAGGGAGACTATGAGGTCTATGCACGGTCGGTGTTCCGTCCGGATAAGCTGGGACTCTACATAGGCAGTGATGTGACCAGCCGTTATACCCGCAGGAGTGATGCGGAGTATTATCGGATCGCATCCTATATCCACAACATTATAGAAAAAAGGCAGGGAAACTACATGGTATTCTTCCCTTCCCACTCTTTTTTACAGCGAGTCTATGAGATCTATCAGGCTTATTTTAATGCGGAAGAGACAGTGGAGTGTATCCTGCAGGAAAACTATATGAATGAGGAGGCGAGAGAAGTCTTCTTAAACCGCTTCCGGGGAAATGAGGACTGTGATCTGCAAAGTGTCATTCAGATGGAGATCGAGATGGAGGAGGAGCGCAGCCTTCTGGGATTTTGCGTGATGGGAGGTATCTTTGGCGAGGGGATCGACTTAAAGAATGACAGTCTGATCGGAGCGGTCATTGTGGGCACAGGGATTCCACAGGTCTGTAATGAGCGGGAGATCCTGAAAAAGTATTTTGACGGCTGGGGAGAAAACGGTTTTGACTACGCCTACCGGTATCCGGGTATGAATAAGGTGCTGCAGGCTGCAGGCCGGGTGATCCGTACCGTGGATGATTTTGGTATTGTAGCGCTGTTAGATGAGCGATTCTTAAGTCCCGCCTATCAGAGATTGTTTCCGAGAGAGTGGAGGGATCGAGCGGTCGTAACAGTTGACCAAATAGGTCGAAAGGTGGAGCGTTTTTGGGATGAATGGCTCTAAAATATGTGTTTTTTCATGCTATCTGAACAAGTCAACAGAAAAACGGACAGCAAATCCGAAAAGGGAACAAGCTTTATGGATTGACTTTAAACGTCAAGGGGTAAAACGGGATTGACCGAACGCAGACAGGAGGTTACAGGATCGGTCAATTATATTTTGGCAAATCGACATGCCCTGACAAAAAGATGTTAGAAAAAACCGAAAATGACAGACATCTTGTCTTAAAGTGCGACGGAAAACGACGGGAAGTGACGAGACTGTCAATGTGGATAACTTTGTGGAAATTGGGGATTTCTCAGCTTTTTCGATTTGTTTTTTAAAAAATCGAAAGGGAAAAATGTGGAAAAGTCGATATACGGATTTTAGTTTATTGAAAAGAAACCTGTTTGGTCAATTTATATCGAAGGAGGATTAGGAGAAGCGGTTTGACGTAGAACAGCAAACAGTGGTATACTGATGCAGAATAAACTACAAGATATAGAGACTGTACCGGGGGAGCGGTTGTCTGCTTCGGAACCGTCTCGGAATGGAGGAAGTTATGTGGGCATTTGAAAGTGTATTTTATCAGATATATCCGTTGGGGTTCTGTGGGGCGCCCTTTGAGAATGATGGCAAACTGGAGCACCGGATCTTAAAGGTGAACGATTGGATTCCTCATATGAAGAAGCTGGGCATAGATGCGATTTATTTTTCCCCGGTGTTCGAGTCGGACACTCACGGCTACAATACGCGGGATTATCATACCATTGACTGCAGGCTTGGCACCAATGAGGACTTTAAGGAGGTATGTAAGAATCTCCATGACAATGGGATCAAGGTGGTGCTGGATGGTGTGTTCAACCATGTGGGCAGAGGATTCTGGGCGTTTCAGGATGTGTTGAAGAATCGGGAAAACTCTCCTTATTTAAGCTGGTTTAATATCAATCTGGGCGGTAATTCCAACTATAACGACGGTCTCTGGTATGAGGGCTGGGAGGGCAACTATGATCTGGTAAAGATCAATCTGCGTCACGGGGACGTGATCAACCACATTCTGGACAGCGTGAAGGGCTGGGTGGAGGAGTTTGACATCGACGGTCTTCGTCTGGATGTGGCTTACTGTCTGGATCACGATTTTGTGAGAAGGCTCAGGGCCTTCACAGATGGTCTCAAGCCCGATTTTTATCTGCTGGGCGAGATGCTGCACGGTGATTATAACCAGATGGTCAATGATCAGATGCTGCACTCCGCTACAAACTATGAGTGTTATAAGGGGATGTTCTCCAGCTTTAACAGTATGAATATGTTTGAGATCAACCATTCGCTGATCAGACAGTTTGGACCGGATAACTGGTGTCTCTACCGGGGCAAGCACATGTTCTCCTTTGTGGACAATCATGATGTGTCCCGTATCGCCAGCAATCTGACCAATGAAAGGCACCTGCCTCTGATCTACGCGATATGTTTTGGCATGCCGGGTATTCCCTGCGTGTACTACGGCAGTGAATGGGGAGCGAAGGCGAATAAGAGCGAAGGTGACCCGGCGCTGAGAGCCTGCTTCGAGGCTCCGGAATGGAATGAGCTGAGTGACTGGATCAGTCACCTTGCTGAGGCGAAGAAGAATTCCAAGGCTTTGAACTATGGCGACTTCAAATCTGTGGTGCTCACCAATAAGCAGTGTATCTTTGAGCGCAGGTGCGACGATGAGAGGGTGCTTGTGGCGGTCAATGCGGACGGGGAAAGCTATACGGCGCATTTTGATGCCGGCTGTGGCACGGCAGTGGATCTGCTCACCGGCAAGCCTCACGATTTTGGCGGTGGAAGCGAGCTGCCTCCCTATAGTGCATATTTCTGGAAGATGGAAAGATAGGGGGCAGTATGTGGAATAAACTGGAGAAACGGTATTGGATTCCCGGCGTGCTTTTGCTTTTGTGGATGGGTATTTTTGCATTTCTGAACGCGAATTGTCAGTCTTTCTGGGCAGATGAAATGGCATCCATCGGCTTTATTCGGAATGGGCTCAGTCTGTCGGAAGTGCTTAATACTTATCTGTATGCGGAAAACAATCTGCCGCTTTATCCGATGATTTTGTATGTTGTTTACAGAGTCATGCCCTACGGGGAACAGTTTCTGCTGATTCCCTCTATCATATTTTGTATGGCGGGCGTTGTGGTTCTGGCAATGACCACGGCCCGCTTAAAAGGGAAAAGAGCGGGCTTTCTGGCCCTTTGCCTGGGGGCATCCTCGGGGATTTTGATCTGGCAGGCGGCTTGGGAGATTCGTTGCTATGGGCTGGCCTTTTTTCTTTCAAATCTTGTACTGTACAGCTTTGTGATGAAATTTTTGCGGGGCAGTAAGAAAGACATGGTTTTGTGGAGCGTGTCGCTGGCCCTCTTTTTTTGGACACATTGGTTTGCTTTCATTTTGCTTGCGTTTTACGGGCTGGTGGATCTGGCGCTGGTGATCGGTCGGAAAATATCATGGAAACAGTTGATCTGCTGGGTGCCGGGATGTCTTTTGTATTTTCCCTGGCTGCTTGCATCCCTGTATTACAAAAATAGCGGTCTGGAAAATTATTGGAGCGAGCCGCCTGGATTTAAGAATATGGCGTGGACAGTTCTGTTTTATTTGGATGGGAATCGTCTGCTGTGGTATCTGTGTCTGTTGACGGGAGCCGGCCTTTTGGTTTCTGCGGTTATCTGGTTTGGCAAACCGGCTTCGGAGGAGAAGACGGTGGGCCTGCTCAGCGCTTTTTGTGTGGCGGCGGTAGTCTGGATGATCGGGAGTGTCTTTGTGTACAGCCGCTATCTGTATCCTTCGGGAGGTCTCTATGTGGAGCGGTACTTCACGGTGATACAGCCGCACATTCTGCTGATCACGGCTCTGGGACTGGCCTTTATTCTGGATACTGCAGATAAGGCGGTTTGCGTAGAGAGACCTAAGGGGAAACTGATTTTTCGATTGGCCGGCTGGGGAATGCGGATCGGCGTGGTTGTATTGCTTCTGTTCTTTTTCCTAAATGCTTACCGAAATCAGTATGTGGCGATCAGAAAACCCTTCGAGCCTTACCGGGAGGCGGCCGATTATCTGGTGCAGGAGGAGGGGATCTGGGAGGAATCCTCCCTGTTTACGGGCTCCAACAGGTTTTGTGGACTGGATGGTTTCATTCACTATTATTTTGAGAAGAGGGGCTATGAGCCGCCTGAAAATATTGTCGGAAGTATGGTTTTGAGTCCGCAGGAAACCCGGTTTTATCCGGATTACAGCAGTCTGACAGAGGAGGAACTGCTTTCTTATGACAGAATATACTGCCTCAGAATTCATATGGGTATGGACGAAGCGCTGCAGGATTTTTTGGAGGCACATTATCGTCAAGTGGAAAAACGGGGAGATTATGGCATTGAGATCTGGGAGCGGAATGATGTAAAAAAGTGAAAGTGAACTGTTGACAAACCGTTATTTTACTTTATAATTTAAGTAAATCACTTAAAATTAAGTAAGGCGGGACGGAACATGGCGAAAGCAGTGAAAATGGCGGATATTGCCCAGATAATGGGAGTCAGTACGGTGACGGTATCCAAGGCGCTGTCAGATCAGAAGGGCGTCAGTGAGGAGCTTCGTCTCAAAATCAAGAAGAAGGCAGAGGAGATGGGCTATAAAACGGCTTCTGCCAGATATAGAGAGCGGGCGGAATCCAATGCGAGCTACACCTTCGGTGTGGTCGTATCGGATCGTTTTTTGGACAAGTATAAATCTTTCTACTGGAACCTCTATCAGGCGGTGGCAACGGCTGCGGTACAGCGGGGCTGTTTTACGATGTTGGAGGTATTGCAGTCTGAGGATGAGAAACAGCTTGTTATGCCCAAGCTTCTGCACGAGAGAAAGACAGAGGGGCTGATCCTCATCGGAAAGCTGCAAAAAGAGTATCTGGATGAGCTGACAAGTCAGGTGGATATACCGCTTCTTCTGCTCGATTTTATGGATCAGAACGACGTCTACGATGCGGTGGTCTCCAACAGTTATTTCGGGATGTACCGGATGACAAATTATCTTTTTGATATGGGGCATCGGGAGATCGGGTTTCTGGGAAATGTTCTTTTTACGGATTCTATCACGGATCGGTATTTTGGGTATGTGAAATCTCTCTGTGAGCACGGTGTGGAAGTCAGAAAAGATTGGGTGATAGACGACAGAGACCCGGAGACGGGACGATCAGACGGAGATTTTGCTCATAAACTTCCGAAACAGATGCCGACAGCCTTTGTATGTAACAATGATGTGGCGGCGGCGATGCTGGTGAACCGTCTGGAGCAGGAGGGATATCGGGTGCCGGAGGACATCTCTGTGGTGGGTTATGATAACTATCAGCCTCCGGGACTTTGTGATGTACGGATTACCACCTATGAGGTGGATATGCCGGAAATGGCAAGGCAGACAATAGATATCATGATCCGCAAGATNTCGGGAGAACCCTACAAGCGGGGCGAGACCATTGTGAGCGGCAGGATCATTTATAAGGAAAGTGTTAAGGCGCATCATGACTGATGCGCCTTTCTGTATGCCTGAGGTGTCTGGCCGTATTCCTTTTTAAAAAGATTGATGAAATGATTGGTGTTCTCGTAGCCNGTTTCTAAGGCAATCTCATGTACTTTCTTTTCCGTGGAGAGAAGGAGCGTTTCGGCGGATTCCAGTCTCTTCCGGTTGAGATATCTAAGCGGCGGCAGGCCGAAAGCCTCCGCATATTCACGACAGATCCGATATTTACTCATATGAAAGCGCTTCTCCAGATCGTCCAGTCTGAGAGGCTGTGTGAAAGCATGGTCCAGATAGTGTTTCANCTCTTTCAGATAAGGAGCGTATTTCCTGGAGTCACTTTTCAGATCGTACCCGGCTACAAAGAGTTCCGTCAGCAGATTCGTGATCAGAGCGGCGTCGAGGAGCTTGTTTTCTAAAATCGCGTCTGNGCTACCGGCGAGGAGCTGTTTCAGGCTCCGCAGGACGGGAGAAGAGTTGTTGACTGATATAGTCANCATGGTCTGAAATGGAACCAGAGATTCGTAAACGGTAAAAAGCCCCCCCNCTAGCGAAAAANCGATAAAGCGNCTGGAAGACTGATCAATCGTCAGAGTAAAGGATGCCGAACGGCGGTCCAGGTAGAGCAGTGTCCCGGGTGTCAGCATATGTTCTGTGCCCCGCAGATGCAGCAGGCCGCCGCCTTCCTCTATGTAGAGAAGCATCCGACAGTCTAAGGGCTGGTAAGAGAGAGAAAGTGGGTCGCTGATCTCGATGCGGCCGCCGCTTAAGACGGTGGGGAGCCGGTCGAGCGTACTGTCAAGCGGGTCATAAAAGACGCCCGCGAAATATGTCGGCGACAGTATATGCTCTGAAGAAGTCGATTCTACAGTAAGTGTCTGTGTATACTGCGTGGCAAAGTCCATGCGAACCCTCCTTTCTCATAGAATGATNCTAAAAGCTAATAATTAGTCTGATTAGAAGCTAAGTATTAGCTTNAAATAAATTTGTATTTTTAGTTTATAATGAACAAAAACAAATTATCTATTGATAAAATGACCAAAAATGGGCGCATATAATTGTAAAAATAGTAAAAAAGAACAAAAAGGCAATAATGGNATATAAAACACAATAATGAATGATGACTAAATTATTAAGATGTGTATACTTAAATTAAAGCTAATAAATAGCAAAAGGTTACTTAGAAAACCAAATGAAAAAGGAGGATAACTACATTATGAAATTGAAAAGAGTATTAGCGCTTACTTTGGCGGCGGCTATGACCTTCTCCCTGACAGCCTGTGGTGGCGGCAGCGATGAAGGGACAACGCCCGCAGCAACATCCGGGGAGGACGATGGAGCGGAGGCTCCGGCAGCTGCAGCGGAGGATGACGGAGCGGAAGCGGAAGCGCCCGCAACGGCAGGTGTTACCTACGCGTCGATCAATCTGGGTGAAGATTACAGGGATCTTACCACAACGATTAAATTTATCCATCACAAGACAGACCGTGAAGAGGATGGCACGATAGCGGATTTGATCTCCAACTTTAATGGGTTATATCCCAATATCACAGTGGAGACCGAGGGTATTACGGATTATGCAGAGGATTCCCTGCTTCGCCTCTCCGCCGGTGACTGGGGTGATGTGATGTTCATTCCCGCAGTGGACGCGGCTGAGCTTCCTACATACTTTGTTTCTTACGGCACGGTAGATGAGATGAGCGANTATGTCAATTTTGCAGATCAGTGGAAAGATGCGGCGGGCAACTGCTACGGTATCGGTTACATGGGTAACGCACAGGGCGTTCTTTATAATAAGAAGGTATTTGCGGATGCNGGCATTACAGAGCTGCCGAAGACTCCTGACGAGTTCATTGCAGCACTGCAGGCCATCAAGGATAACACAGATGCGATTCCGCTTTATACAAACTATGCAGCAGGCTGGACCATGGGCGGCGCATGGGACGGTTATCTCGGCGCGATCACAAACGGCGATGAGACATGGTTAAACCAGAAATTTATCCATGAGGCGGAGCCTTTCAAGGATCATGGCGATGGTACAGGCCCTTATGCTCTTTATAAGATTCTCTACGATGCAACGGCACAGGGGCTGATCGAGGAAGACTACACCACCACCGACTGGGAGGGCTGCAAGCCCATGATCAACAACGGCGAGATCGGCACCATGGTGCTCGGATCCTGGGCAGTTGCACAGATGAAGGCGGCAGGTGATCATCCGGATGATATCGGTTATATGCCTTTCCCGATCACAGTAAACGGCCAGCAGTATGCGACAGCAGGTCCTGACTATTGCTATGGTATCAATGCGAATGCATCCGAGGAGAACCAGATTGCTGCCATGGTATTTGTGAAGTGGATGGTTGAGGAGTCCGGCTGGTGCGATCTGGAGGGCGGATACCCGATTTCCAAGACTGCTCCTACTTCCTTCGTATTCGATGGCGTAAACGTTGTAAACAATGTGACCTCTCTGCCCGGCGAGGAGGATATTATGAACGAGCTGAATGCAGAGTCCGAGCTTTCCTTCAACCAGGGTGGTGATTCGAAAGTACAGAGAATCGTTGAGGCAGCATTCACTGGAGTTGAGTCTTATGACGACATCATGGCTGAATGGACAGAGATGTGGAACAATGCGCAGGAGACATGCGGAGTCGAAGTGCTCTACTAAGATATTCTAAATAAAAAGAAATGATGAGGTTCTAATTGGTAAACCGGGGTCGACACATGGAACGATCAGTGTGCCGGCCCCTAAATATCGGGAGGGTAGCATATGGCGGCACAGGCAAATACAGTAGAAAACAAAAAAGGCTTTCTACAGTGGGCAAGAGGCAGAAAGGGTCAGCAGGTTATCATCATCGTAGCGTTTATGATTGTTCCGCTGGCATTATTATTTACATTTACATATCTTCCATTCGGTGAGATGGTNGGGTACAGTTTTTATCANATGAAGTATATCGGCAAAAGAACTTTTGTTGGTTGGAATAACTATGCCAGNGTNTTTAGCAGAAAGGACTGNTTCGGNGCNTTGAAGCTGAGTCTNTACTATATGGGCGGTTCGATCGTNCAGCTCGCNTTGGCNTTGTATCTGGCGACGATTTTAAGTTTTAAGNTAAANGGCGGCAATATTTTTAAGGGCTTTATGTTCTTCCCTTATCTGATCAANGGTATTGCCATCGGTTTNATTTTCAAATTCTTTTACACCAGAGGATTCGTGTTCGACACGGTGCTTCAGTGGTGTGGTTTTCAGTTAGACAATCTTCCGTACTGGTTGAGAGACCAGAGGATCAACAATATATCTCTCGTGGGTACATCCGTGTGGCGGTACTTCGGACAGAACATGGTGCTCTTTATCGGCGCGATCATGTCCGTAGACGCCGAGTTGTACGAGGCCGCGATGCTGGACGGGGCCAACCGGTTTAATCAGTTCAGGTATATCATTCTGCCCAGTATCAAGACAATTGTAACGTTAAACGTGATTTTATCCATCACAGGGTCTCTGAGNGCATTCGANCCNCCTTACGTTATCACCAGCGGCGCGAACGGAACGGGNACCTANTTCGTGGTTATGAACGAGATAGCNCATACCCAGCAGAAGGTAGGGCTGGCCTCAGCTATGGCGGTGGTGCTCCTCTTGATTATCTTTGCGGCGACGATCCTGCAGAAGCTGTTCTTCAAGTATGTATTCAGGAATGCGGAGGACGAGGATTTCGGTGCATCAAAGAGANGAGACAAANAGCTTGCAAAATATGCGGCTAGAAAGGCGGGCAGATAGATGACAGCATTACAGAAAATTGGACATTACTTAGTGATCATTGTGAAATATTTATCACTGGTATTTTTTTCCTTCGTGGCGGTATTGCCGGTTGTCTCCTGTGTGATCACGGCGTTTAAGACAGAGGAGGAGTATCAGAGTACGAATGTGATGACGCTTCCTTCAAGCTGGCTCAATTTTGACAATTTCCTGCAGGCTTTNAGCAGGGCGAACATGGGTAGGGCGTTTATTAACTCGATCATCATACTGATCAGCGTGCTGGTAGTTTCCGTGCTGGTTGGCACTTCTCTGGCATATGTGCTCAACCGTTTTCAGTTTCCGGGCAACGGTCTGATCAGAAGCCTGTTTCTCTTTGCGACGCTTCTGCCCGGTGTTGCCATGCAGGTTGCGGTTTACGAGATCATGAACAACCTGAATTTTATCAATACCTTATACGGCTATATCATCATGATGTGCGGCACGGACGTTATCGCCATCTACATCTACATTCAGTTCTTTGAAAACATAAGTGTGTCGCTGGATGAATCGGCGATCATCGACGGGGCTTCCTATTTCACGATCTATTACAAGATCCTGTTACCCCTGTTAAAGCCCGCCATCGTGACGGCGTGTATTTTAAAGGGTGTGGGTACTTATAACGAGTATTATTGTGCAAACCTGTATTTACAGAATAAGAAGACCCTGCCTACGGTGGCAACCAGCCTTTACACCTTCGTGGGGCCTTTGGGAAGCAAGTACAATCTGATCTGCGCGGGCGTTATCATTTCGCTTTTGCCGGCGCTGATCGTATTCATTCTGTTCCAGAAACAGATCTACAGCGGTATGACGGCAGGATCGGTCAAGGGCTGATATAGTAAAGTTGAACAAAAATTAAATGTTATTTGAGTCAAGATGACAGTTTTGTAAAAATCTGTTGACATTCGCCTTAGTTAGTTTATAATTTAATCAAAGTTACTTAAATTTCACTCGTTTTTAAGCTAATCCAAGCTAAAGAACGAGTGAAATCATAATTGCGGAAAATGAGCGGACAACAAGGAAGAAAGAGGCGGTNAAGGATGATGGTGGANGAGATCANNAAGCATCTGACAGANGGTATCATTCCCTTTTGGAAGAAAATGCGGGATGATAANAACGGCGGNTACTACGGNTACATGGATCATGACCTGCAGGTGGATGAAAATGCGGTGAAGGGCTGTATCTTAAACAGCCGGATCACATGGTTTTTTGCCAATGCGTATCTGCAGTTAGGGGATGAGTCTCTGCTGGCAGAGGCGAAGCATGGTTATGAATTTATGCAGAAATACTGTGTGGATCAGGAACAGGGAGGCGTCTACTGGTCGGTGNGCGCCGATGGTACGCCGGAGGATACGACGAAGCACACCTACAATCAGGCGTTTTCTATCTATGCGCTTTCTTCCTATTATGATGCGTCGAAAGATGAGAGTGCCCTGAAGCTGGCGAAGGAGCTTTTCCATATCATCGAGGAGCGCTGTATGGACGAGATCGGGTATAAGGAGGCCTTTGACAGAGAGTTCCACGAGATCGAAAACGATAAGCTCTCCGAGAACGGGGTGATCGCGGATAAGACCATGAACACGCTGCTGCATGTATTCGAGGCATACACGGAACTGTACCGGGTGGACGGCGATGAGGCCGTGAAAAAGCGCCTGATGTGGATTCTCGATACCATCGCGGAAAAGATTTATAATCCTGCGCTGCACAGGCAGGAGGTGTTCTTTGACAGGGAAATGCACTCTATCCTGGATCTGCACTCCTACGGTCATGACATCGAGACGGCATGGCTGATCCGGCGGGGAACGGATGTGTTGGGAGAGAAGAGNTACGAGGAAAAGATGCTGCCGATCATTCTTGACTTGACTGGTCAAACATATAAAGTGGCCTTTGACGGGAAGTCTTTTGCCAACGAATGCGAGAAGGGCGTGGTGGATGAAAACCGGATCTGGTGGGTGCAGGCGGANGCACTGGTGGGATTTTTGAACGGCTGGCAGCTGGCACCGGAGCACGAGGAATATCTGGAGGCTGCCAGGGCGCAGTGGACCTTCATCAGAGACCATGTCATCGACAAACGGCCGGGTTCCGAGTGGTTCTGGGACGTGGATAAAGAGGGGAGAGCGGTGAGCGGCAAGCCCATCGTGGAGCCTTGGAAGTGTCCTTATCACAATGGCAGAATGTGCCTTGAAGTGATCAGTCGTGGGGTGGCTTTATAGANGATGACCGAATAAGTCAATAACCTGTTGGGAACAGAACGAAAAGGAGGGTGACAATGTTACACGAAAAATACTATGTGGAGCTGGAAAAATATAACAAGCTGGTGGAGCGGAAGAATGTCAAGTCCGACGACTACAACGGGATCTATGACAGATACCAGTATCCCGTGCTCACGAGAGAGCATATTCCGCTGCACTGGAGATTTGATTTAAACCCGGAGACCAATCCCTATTTCATGGAGCGGCTTGGCGTCAATGCGGTGATGAATTCGGGAGCCATCGAGCTGGACGGCAAATATTATCTGGTAGCCAGGATCGAGGGCAATGACAGAAAGTCCTTCTTTGGGGTGGCGGAGAGTGATAATGGAATCGACGGCTTCCGCTTCTGGGATTATCCGATTCTTCTGCCGGACACCTGCCCGGAGGAGACGAACGTTTACGATATGCGTCTGACCAAGCATGAGGACGGCTATATCTATGGCGTGTTCTGCTCCGAGAGCAAGGATACCAGCGTAAATGATCTGTCTGCGGCGGTAGCGGCGGCAGGTATCGTGAGGACGAAGGATTTGAAGAACTGGGAGAGACTGCCTAATCTGGTGACGAAGCGTTCTCCCCAGCAGAGAAACGTGGTGCTGCATCCGGAGTTTGTAGACGGCAAGTATGCCTTCTATACCAGACCCATGGATGATTTTATTGAGACCGGATCGGGCGGCGGTATCGGCTTCGGCCTTTGCGATGATATCACCCATGCGGTGGTTGACGAGGAGAAGATGACCTCTATCCGCAGATACCACACCATCACAGAAGCCAAGAACGGCGCGGGCGCTCCGCCTATTCGGACCAAGGACGGCTGGATCCACATTGCCCACGGTGTGCGCAATACCGCGGCAGGACTGCGTTACGTGATCTATGCTTTTGCCACGGACTTAAAGGACCCCTCCAAGGTGATCGCGGAGCCCTCCGGCATGCTGATCGGCCCCAGGAACTGGGAGCGTGTGGGAGATGTGTCCAACGTGGTGTTCACCAACGGCGCCATTGCCAGAGACAACGGGGACGTATATATTTACTATGCTGCCAGCGATACCAGAATGCACGTAGCGACAACCACCATCGACAAGCTGACGGATTATGTGTTTAACACACCGCAGGATCCTTACCGCTCTGTGGAGTGCGTGGCGCAGAGATGCGATTTTATTCAGAAAAACTTGGAATTTTTAAAGAAACAGTAATGGAAACATTGTAAAACATAATGGAGGAAAATAAAATGAGCGAAGTAAAAATGATCAGCCCTGTGGTAAAGAATGTACCCTGGCAGGAAAAACCGGCGGATCTCAAGGGTGCACCGATCTGGAGATACAGCGAGAATCCCATCATCGGCAGAAATCCNTTGGAGGGTGTGGCGAGAATCTTCAACAGCGCCGTGATGCCTTATGGGGACGAATTTATCGGCGTATTCCGGGGCGAGCAGACCAACGGAATTCCTTATATTTATCTGGGGCACAGCAAGGATGCCATCCACTGGGAGTTTGACAAGGAGAAGATTCCCTTTAAGGATGAGCAGGGCAACGACTTTATGCCGGTATACGCCTACGATCCCCGCCTGGTAAAGGTGGAGGACACCTACTATATCATCTGGTGTCAGGACTTTTACGGCGCTTCCATCGGCATGGCTAAGACCACGGATTTCAAGACCTTTACGAGACTGGAGAATCCCTTTATTCCCTTTAACAGGAATGCGGTGCTCTTCCCCAGAAAAATTAACGGGAACTTTTGTCTCTTAAGCCGTCCCTCCGATTCCGGNCANACGCCNTTTGGNGANATNTTCTTAAGCGAGAGCCCGGATATGGTNTATTGGGGNAAGCACAGACANGTGATGGGCAGAAGCAGCAAGTGGTGGGAGGCTGTCAAGATCGGCGGCGGNGCGGCNCCCATTGAGACNACTGAGGGNTGGCTTNTGTTCTACCANGGCGTGACNGGNACCTGTAACGGATTTGTNTANTCTATCGGCGGNGCGATNCTGGATATCGACAATCCNTCCAAGGTNTTGTATCGCTGNGAGAANTTCCTGNTNACGCCGGANGAGTGGTATGAGGAGAGAGGCTTTGTNCCNAANGTATGCTTCCCCTGCGCTACCATTCANGATTCCGAGAGCGGTAAGATNGCCCTCTANTACGGCTGNGCNGACAGNTATGTGGGACTTGCGTTNACGAATCTTNCNGAGATCGTGGACTATATNAAAGANAACAGCCAGACNACAGANTCCGATGAGGANATCGGCATTCGGTAAAAAGGNNCGGTATGTATTNGGGANAGAAAAACAGTGTCAGGTTTCGTCAGAGAAACCGGCACTGTTTTTCNGTTTCCGCATACTCGTAATACANAAGTTGCCTTTTTNNGCAAGNNTGGTATANTGTCCGTGATAGCNATGAGCAGTGTGCGGACAGAGGGTAAATGAAGCGGAGCGTACACTNNNACCATACAGGAGGATAATTTCGTGAAGATCATAATAGCGGGAGACGGNAAGGTNGGCTCTACGCTGACGAGNCAGCTGGTGGCGGAGGGACATGANATCACGCTGATCGACTCNAAGGCGGAGGTCNTGGAGCTGAGTGAGGAGCGATATGANGTCATGGCGGTACAGGGAAATTGCGCATCCATGGCAACACTTTCTAGAGCCGGCGTGCAGGAGGCGGAGCTTTTGATCGTTATGACGGGGGCGGATGAAGTCAATCTGCTCTGCTGTACGATCGCTCACGGCATGAATCCCAAGCTGCACACCATAGCCAGGATCCGGAATCCGGAATATAAGGATCAGATTTATCAGATGCGGCATCTGTTTGGATTGTCCATGGTGATCAATCCTGAGCGGCAGGCGGCTATCGAGATGGAGAGACTGATCAAGTATCCCGGTTTTTTGAAGAGAGACACCTTTGCCAAGGGCAGGGTGGAGATTGTGGAACTGCGGATCAAGGANGACTCGAAGCTCTGCAATGTGAGTCTTTTTGATCTGCCAAGTGTGGTTAAATGCAAGATTCTGGTCTGTGCNGTTTTGAGAAACGGCAAGGCGGTCATCCCGGATGGTAATTTTGTGCTGCAGGCGGGAGATAGGATCTTCGTAACGGCGTCCACCAGAGAATTGACCGTGTTCCTCAAAAATATGGGGATCATCACGCACAAGGCGAAACGTGCCCTTCTGTGCGGCGGCGGGCGGCTCAGCTACTACCTGGCACAGCTTCTCCAGCAGGACGGCATTATGGTGGAGATCATAGAGCAGGATCATGAGAGATGTCTTTCTCTGGCGAATCAGCTTCCCGAGGTGACAGTGGTGCACGGCGACGCGAGCAGTGAATTTCTGTTGGAGCGGGAAGGAATCGGAGAGTGTGATGCGCTTGTGACATTGACCGGAGTGGACGAACTGAATCTGTTCATTTCCCTCATCGGCAGCAATGCCAATGTGCCGCAGATCATCACNAAGCTGGGACATCTCTCCAACAATAGTATTTTAGATACGCTGCCTGTGGGCAGTACCATCAGTCCCAAGGAACTCTGCTGTAATGATATCGTGCGGTATGTGAGGGCGATCCGAAACCAGACCGGCGCTGCCCAGGCAGTCAATGTGATCGCGGACGGGCAGGCGGAGGCCATAGAGTTCATTGTGGATGAGAATACCAAGCATTGCAATGAGCCGCTGAAAAAATTGAAATTAAAGAAAAATGTCCGTGTGGCCGGGATCAACAGACATTATAATTTTGAGATTCCCAACGGTGATTCCTTCTATTCTAAGGGAGACAGCGTGATCATTGTNACCGGCAGAGACGAGATCATCTATCAGCTCAACGACATTTTTGCATCCTGAGGCGAGCAGGAACAGAGCGCACAGCGGAGCCGAAGGAGGATATTATGAATTATCGGATGATGGGAAAATTTATCGGCAGGATTCTTTTTGTGGAAGTGGTGTTTATGCTTCCGGCCCTGCTGATCAGTGTATATCATGGGGAAAAGGATACCATATTCGGATTTTTGACCGGTATGGTCATTACGTTGCTGGTTGCCCTCTTTCTGAGCATATTGTGCAGAAAGGCCAGAAAAGGATTTTATGCGAGAGAAGGTCTGGTCTGTGTGGGAGCGAGCTGGATCGTGATGAGTCTTTTGGGATGTCTTCCCTTTTATTTTTCGGGGGAGATTCCTCGCTTTATTGATGCCGTGTTTGAGACGGTCTCCGGATTTACCACCACAGGAGCAACCATTCTGCCGGAGGTGGAGACGCTTTCCAGAGGAAATCTTTACTGGCGCAGCTTTACTCACTGGCTGGGCGGCATGGGGGTGCTGGTCTTTGTGCTGGCGATCGGCAGAGGCCGGGATAAGAGCGATGGCTATACGATGCACCTGCTTCGGGCGGAGAGCCCGGGCCCCAAAGTGGAGAAACTGGTGCCTAAGATGAAGGATTCGGCTAAGATCCTGTATTTTATTTATGTTCTATTGACGATCCTGAATGTTTTTTTCCTGCTGATCGGCAGGATGCCTTTGTTTGATGCGGTGTGTACGGCTCTGGGGACGGCGGGCACCGGGGGCTTTGGCATCAAGAATGACAGTATGGCCGGGTACAGCCCCTACCTGCAAAATGTCTGCACGGTATTTATGCTGCTTTTCGGCGTGAACTTCAGCTGTTATTTTATGCTGGCGATCCGTCAGGTGAAAAATGTATTTCGGGATGAAGAGCTTCGTTTTTATATCGGGACGATACTGGGAAGTATCCTGCTGATCGCGTGGAATGTGCGGGGATTTTACGGAACGTTGGGAGAAACCTTCCGCCATGCGGCCTTTCAGGTGGCAAGTATCGTCACTACCACAGGATTTGCTACTACGGACTTTGATCTGTGGCCCAGTTTTTCCAAAGCAATCTTACTTAGCCTGATGATCGTGGGCGCCTGCGCGGGCAGTACCGGCGGCGGTTTTAAGTGTGGAAGAGCGCTGCTGCTCATCAAAAGCCTGCGGCGCAATGTACGGCAGATCCTGCATCCCCAGAAGGTACAGGTGGTGCGTGTGAACGGCCAGATGGTGACGGAGAGANTGCTGGACAATACCAACGCATATCTGGCGGCTTATGTGTTTATCATTGTGTTCAGTTTTATNGTGGTTTCNATTGACGGCTTTTCGCCGATGACCAATTTCTCGGCGGTGNTGTCCTGCTTTAACAATATCGGGCCGGGCTTAGAGAGCGTAGGACCGACCTGCAATTTTGGAGATTACAGCGTATTGTCCAAGGGCATGCTCATTGTTGATATGCTGGCGGGACGTCTGGAAATCTTTCCGATTTTGATCCTGTTTTCCAAGAGTACATGGATTCGCAGATAAGGGTTGAAAAATATGCAAAGGAAGGGAGAAAAGAAGATGGAAGAAATCAAAGTGGTGACAAAGGATGAAAAGGATACTAAAGNCGAAAAAGATACCAAGGTTAATATGGAGGTGATCCTGCAATATCGTCATTACGAGGTGAATATGGATGCAGTGACTGAACGAGTCAAATCCCATTACACAGCAAAGGGATATAAGGATCCTATTGAAAACATGCAGATCTATGTAAAGCCGGAGGATTTTACGGCCTACTATGTGATCAATGACGGTGTGGTGGGCAAGGTGAATTTATTTTAGCGGGCACTCAATCGTGCCGTGCCGTTTAGATTGGCAGCAGTTCCACCAGGAATGCCACGACACAGCAAAGCACAGCTACCTGGAAGAGACTGCGGCCCCGCCAGGCCAGCACGATGCCTGCAATGAGGGCGCATAATCCTGCAAGAGGCTTTTGCGTAGCTTCCATGATGGCAGGGAAGGTCATGACTGCCAGGGTGGCGTAGGGAACATAAAACAGGAAGGAACGCAGAAGCTTGTTTGTAATCTCCCGGCGGATCAATGCCAGAGGCGCCATGCGGATCAGGTAGGAAACGCCTGCCATCACCAGAAGATAGATCCAGATGTTATGTTTCATGTCTGTTTTCCTCCTGTCCTTCCTGTTTCTCTGATTCCTCTGTGCTGACCGGGAACAGAACCGCCGCGATCAGGGCCAGTGCGATCGTCAATGCAATGGTTTTTGCGCCGGTAGATATGTTCTCAAACAGACGCAGACGGCTTACGAGAAAGCTTGATGCAAATCCGGAGGCCACCAGACCTGCGATCACCCGGTTTTTTCGGCCGGGTGGAATGATAATGGCCAGAAACATACCGTAGAGTCCTACACTCAATGCGCTGACCACTCTGGTCGGCAGCACATTTCCCATGATAACACCAAAATAAGTACCCAGAGCCCAGCCGGGAATCGCCACGGCGATGGCGCCGTAAGCGTACCAGGGATTTAAATGACCAGGCTGTGCCACACAGATGCCGAAGATCTCATCTGTCACGTCATAGGCGATAGCCATTCGATGACGAAGCGGCGTTTCCGGCTTCAATTTTTGACTCAGGGCGCAAGACATAAGCAGATATCTGGCGTTGACCACCAGAGTCATTATTGCGGTTTCCAGATAAGTGCTCCCTGCCGCAATGAGAGAAAAGCCTGCGTATTCTCCGGCGGAGGCATTATTTAAAGCACTGGCGATGAGAGCCTGCAGGGCGGAGAGCCCGGCATTTCTGGCGGCGATGCCCAGCGTGAAGGCTACGGCAAAGTATCCCAGCGCTATGGGACAGCCGTCCCGTATCCCGTGTTGAAAGCATGTTTTGTTTTCTGTTGTCATATGTAGTGGGAAAGCTCCTTTAGATAAGAGTATATATTGCTCGATTTAGTATAGCACCTGACGAAGTGGAACGCAATGCGGTGAATAGAGAGACTTTTTAAGCACTCGGGAAAATCCCTGAGTGTTTTCGTTTTAAAATTATAAAATAGGTGTTGACAAACAATATTATATGTCGTATAGTATGTGCAAACATAATATTATACGACATATAATATTGTGTAAATAAATAATATTATAGTTTAAAATATGGAGACATCCTTATGAGATATGTGAGAAGGAGGAAAGGAGTATATTGCATGGTTTTTAACACAGGAGCGGCGCTGCTCGACGCCATTGTGCTGGCGGTGGTGTCCCATGAGGCGGAAGGCACCTATGGCTATAAGATCACACAGGAAGTGCGGCTGGTCATAGAGATATCCGAATCCACCCTGTATCCGGTTCTGCGCAGATTGCAGAAGGATGAATGTCTGCAGATCTACGACATGGAATGTGCGGGGCGCAACAGGCGCTATTACAGGATCACGGAGAA
>JAAUZW010000044.1 GCA_014804385.1 Lachnospiraceae bacterium
CCAGGATGCGAACAGTAATATCGTGAAAGAGCTGGATGCGGATGAGATGCAGACGTTTCTGAAGGAACTGGATGTCGATCTGGATGATATGACGTGGGGAGGGGGAAATAAAGGTGGTATAGATAATATAATTACGGATGGCTCTCATTTGGAGAATGGAAAGTTAAGAGCAAATGTCACATATAAAACAGGCGAGCATGACTATATTTATAAGACGAATGGAGATGGATTAATAGTAAAAGCGAGTACAGATAATTTGCAGTTAAAAACTCATGAAGGTCGGCTTAATCATAATCCTAATACTTATGGTAAAGAAGCAGGAGATCATGCGGGACACTTATTCGGTGATAGATTTGGTGGTTCTCCGGAATTGGATAATCTTGTGTCTCAAGCAAAAAATGTAAATTTGAGTGAATATAAAGTAATTGAAAATCAATGGGCAAAGGCATTAGAAAATGGGCAAAAAGTTACTGTTGATATTAATATTAACTATGACGTAGGAGGCATTCGGCCAATTTCATTTGATGTATCATATAAAATAGATGGTGTGCGTTATTTTCAAAAAATAAATAATTAAAAAGGAGAGTAGAGAAATGAATAAAGTATTTGAAGATGAGTTTATGGATTTGCAGTCAGGATTAATATCACTATGTATAGAAGTAGTGAGACAAAAAATCAGCAAAGTTTATGCATATTGCTCTAATGAAAAGAAGAGTAAAATGTTTAATGCTTTTTTCGATGTGAATGGAGAAATAAAAACATTAGACCAACTAGGAGTACCGGATGAGTTAGCGTTTCAATTTTTGAAGATTGGTACAGAAGATTTAGAAAAAGTAGATGATATTTGTACAAAACATAATATGCCGATTCCAACTGAGATGAAATTGTATTATGAAGTAGAATCAGGGAAGTTTGATGCAGAATACAAATATGAAGAGGTGTGCTCAGCAAAAACCGGAAAGAATGCGGGAGAAGTATTTATAGAATGGGTTTCAGAAATAAGGGGATAAAGTTTTGTAACATATTTTTGTAATAAAATCGGCATAGATTAAGGTTGTTGCTTGAAAAAATATTTTAGTTTCATAGGATTAAGTTGGGAAGAAAGAAAATCAATCGGCGGTATTACTCAGACCAAAAAGGTCGTGAAATATCGTCGATTTTTCTATTCTTCAAATTTTTATAAAATAGGTCAAAATCGGTGCATAATAGGTAAATAATATGGCTTAAAATAGGTAAAAAGAATCAATGTTCAAAGGGAAATTACCTATGTGTATAAGCTATAATGATGTACTGAAAAGATTGATAGAAGAACGGAATCGTATGGCTTGGTCGCAGAAGGAAATGAGTCAACACATCCATATGAATCAGAGCAATTACAGTAAAGTTGAACTTGGTTTACGACGGCTCAGTTATTATGAAGTAAAGCATCTGTATGAAGTGGGAGTTGATGTTTACTATATTTATACCGGACAGAGAAGCAACGGACGGTATTCGGATTTCCTTATTCAATGCAGCTATGCGGAGCTGCTGTGTTTTCTGAATGTCCTCTATTCGATTGCACTGATGCGTAATCAGAAAGAAACGTCAGATAAATGGGAAGAGATACTTGCAAGGTTAAAGTATTTTTCTCTGAAAGAGAAGAATCAGCAATTTAACAATATTTTTCTGCTGTTAAGGCATTCTATGGGATGGCAGCAAAAGAAGATGGCGGAAAAGTTGGGTGTGGACATTAAGAAATTGCGGGATTTAGAGAATGGCAGGAAACTGCCTGACAGTGAACTTTTGAGCCGGTTATATGAGCGCTTTCATGTTTCTCCGGCTATTGTATTAGAGAATAAGAAGGGCTTGGAGAGTGAAATAGCCGTTTCTCTGGAGAAAATGAGTATGGAGGATGAACAGCAGATATTTGAAATTCTTACTTTATTGCATAGTATGAATTAGTTCTTGTGATCAGGAGAGATTTTTATTGAGAAAAATACTTATTTTGGAAGATAATTTAGCAGCACTGAAGCATCTGACAGGTATCATCAGGGAATTAGATATGAAGAATGAGGTGTATTGTTTTGGGAATCTTAAAGATGCCTATCAGTGTGCTATAGAGAGAACAATTGATTTATTTCTGATAGATATTATTCTGGATACAAGCCATCCGGGAGATGTTTCAGGGTTAAAATTTGCTGAAAATATCCGAGAGATGGAGTCTTATCGTTTTGTGCCGATTATTTTCATCACTTCGTTGGAAGATTCCAAATTGTACACATATGAGAAACTGCATTGTTATAGTTTTATTGAAAAACCCTTTGATGAGGAAACGGTGAAACAATCTGTGGAGCAATGCCTGAAATTCCCGGAAAGCAGTAAGGGAAGCAAAACTCTGTTTTTCCGTAAAGAGGGGATTATTCTGGCGGTTGAACGGGAAGATATCACTTATGCGGAGAGCAGTGAGCATATCATGCACATATATACCAGACAAGGGGATGTGTTGAAAATACCTTATATTACTTTGAAAAAGCTTTTGGAGGAGGTTGATAGTCCTGATTTTATCCAGTGCAGCCGAAATACAATCATAAATAGGAGTTATATTCAGAATGTGGACATACCCAATCGGATGATCCGTCTAAAGGGTAGCAGTGGCATGGTTGAAATTGGCGTTATGTTCAAAAAACATATGAAGGAATGTTTTCAATAAGTATGTTGGTACATATTGCACTGATTGAGGAAATTTTGACGACGATTGTTTGTATTTATTGCATTTATGGTGAAAGGTTTAGACTGGATAGGAAAACGCTGGGAGCGTTTTCCTGTGTATTAGTCATATTAGAAATTATCAATGGTAATCATTTGAATGGAATCTATTCTTTTTTGGTTTATATGATTTTATTTGTGTATTGTAAAGCCAGATTTAAGAGTTCGATCACTGATACGATAATAAGTTTAGTATTATGTATGGTGCTTGTGACCGCTACACAGTCTATGTGTGGTCTTTTTGTAAATGTGTTGCAGATAGACGCTGTTTATACAAGTTACGTTGTGATCAATATGATGTCCCTGACAGTCTTTATTCTGCTTCTTTCTAAAAATGGGCTATATCGTTTGAAAAAGAGTATGTGCCAACATAGCAAATTTGTTATTATGCTATTAATCTTTATATGTATGACGGCGATGATGATTTTATTACAGGGGAAGTGGTTCAAAGAAGTGTACATGCAGTATTTCTTACTTGCGATTCCTGCGATCATAATGTTGTTATATGTAATTTTTAAATGGGATGCGGCTCAGAGCGAAGCAGAAAGAATGAAAGAGCGGCTTTATGCAATAGAGGGAAATAAGAAAAACTATGAAAATCTACTAATTAAGGTGAGATTACGACAACATGCGTTAAAGAACCATATGGAAGCAATCTCATCTTTTCATTATTCCTATAAAACATCTGAAAAACTTGTGCAGACAGAGGAAGATTATTGCAATCAATTACAGAAAGAGAATAAATATAATGATTTATTGCTGATAGGCGATGAGGTTTTGACAGGATATTTGTGTGGCAAGTTTCAGGCGGCGGAGGATGACGGAATAGGAATTGACTATAGGATAACAGTAGAGATCAGTCAATGTAAAGTGCCGATATATCATGTGATCGAAATGTTGGGGATATTATTTGACAATGCTATGGAAGCGCTAAATGACATGGTCAGAAAAGAAATTTTCTTTGCAGTCTGTGAAACGGATGATAAATATGAGTTTCTGATTAGGAATCCCTTTCCGTATGTCCCCTATGATGAAATTGAAGAATGGTTCCGTTATGAAAAAAGTGGAAAAGGAAGCGGGAGAGGACTGGGACTGTATCATTTAAAATGCCTGTGTAAGGAATGGAATTGTGATATTGGCTGCAGAAACATGGTGATAAATAAAGAGAATTGGATTGCTTTTTCTTTAAGAATGGGAAAGGCGGATAGCATATAAAATGTTATCCGTCTTTTAAGTTGTCAAAAATTTAAGCATCTTGTTCTTCGCTTGGATAAGGATATTCTCCATAGAGAAAGATGCTAACGATGTCGATATGCAAAATCAATGAAAATGCTGCACATGCACAGAGAAATTTTCTTATCATCTTACAGGCTCTCCTCCTTTCGTTTGTATTTTTGCAATGATCAGCTGAAGCGAATGTAACGTAATAACCCAGAAACCAACACAGAGATAGGGATTGTTTTCTGGCATTACACATAAAACTAAAGTATAGAGAAGAATAAATGCGGTTACAAGTCTTTTATATTGTGTAAAGTGTCTTTTGCATGCCTCAGGACGGTATATGGACGTGATCGGCCCGATACTATTGCAGATCAGAACACTGAGCAATAACAAAATAACCTGTAAATAAAGCGCAATAGAAATATTGGGCAGGACATAGATTGAAAGCCCCAGATAAAGCGTAGAGGCCAATAAACACTTTAAATACGTATAAAAATGAAGACCACCCATTAAGCTTCTTAGAACAATCATGACAAAAAGCGCAAAAATATAGAGCGGCAACTTTCCATGAAATAAGAAGCCCATAATAAGGATTTTGCTCACTTCGGAAAAAATTGTTTTGAAAAGGAAAGCAATCTGCGCTATTTGATAATTGCTGAGTTCATAAGTGTCTCTTAAATATATTTTTATCTGCCCCATTATAAACCGTTCCCTTTTTTTGAATACAGAATAGCAAGAAGCATCGTGGAAAATGAAAAATTTAATTGAATGATATTTTTTCTCTTTTGAAATGGCATGAATATGAAAATTGAAGGAGAAAAGAGCATTTCATGAAAAAAATATATGAATTGAGTGAAAAATATGTCGAATAGAAGAGAAATATGTATACTTGCATCTGTCAAAATGAAGGAATTTTGACAGATGGAGGTACAAGATGGGGAATGTAGAAGCTGGAGAGCGCATTAGAGAATTGAGGGAAATGCAAAATTACACAAGGGAAGGTTTTGCCGAGAAAGTAGAGATTTCATCCAAATTTCTGTATGAAATAGAAACAGGGAAGAAAGGTTTTTCGGCGGATACCTTATGCAGAATTTCACATGCGTTGTCTGTGAGCTGTGATTATATTATGTTTGGTGAGGAGCAAGGGCATCAAAGCGTACAAAAGATTGCCTGTGTATTGGAAGGACTGAAACCGCTACAGTTAAAGAAAATACTGGATATATTAAAAATATTTTGTGATATGTGTGATGTATTGTAAATCTGGACAGACGAATGAATTGATCAGATCATGGAGGATAAACTGTAGGGATAGCAGATGGAGATAAAGAGAGTAACAGAAGATTTTTCTGACCGGGGAATATGTACCTAATATGCTTGACAATTTGCATTTGTTTTGTTACCATTCCTATAGATTACCCGGAGGGTGAGTCATTCGTTAGGAAATGATGAGCTGGATAAGGTAACAGGTTGAGATGCCNGTTTTCTTACCNGCTCTTTTTCANTTNTANNGGAGANGAGAAAATGGATATGNTATCTGGAAATGTCAGGCGTATTTATTTTAAATATTTANCTGCGGCTTTTGGGAGTGCGNTGATCAGTTCCATTTATGGTATNGTGGATATGGCAATGGTGGGGCAGTATCAGGGACCAAGCGGNACGGCNGCGCTTGCAGTTGTAGCNCCAATCTGGAATATNATATACAGTCTGGGGCTTTTAACAGGAATCGGCGGTTCTGTGCTGCTTGGCAGTGCAAAAGGAAAAGGTGAAACAAAAGAGCAAAATGAATATTTTTCAACAGCATTGATTGGCACCATAATACTTGCGATAGTTTGTTGGGGNGGTGTCCTGTTTTTTGANACAGAAATGNTGACNCTNTTTGGNGCAGAGGAAACTNTGTTACCTTTGGCAAAAGAATATCTTGTTCCGATTAAATTTGTNATTCCCGCCTTTTTNTTTAATCAAATGCTGGCAGCATTTTTNNGAAATGATGACGCTCCCGGGCTGGCAACAGCAGCAGTTTTAACTGGCGGAATATTTAATATTTTTGGTGATTATTTCTTTGTNTTTACTTTGGACATGGGAATACAGGGCGCTGGATTAGCAACCGCAATAGGGGCAGCCATCACCTNTGTAGTCATGCTTTCTCACTTTTTTACACGTAAAAACAGCTTGCACTTTGTTTTCCCTTCCCTTTTCTTAAAAAAGGCATGGCAGATTCTGGTAGTTGGATTTTCCACTTTTTTTATTGATGTGGCAATGGGNTTTTTGACCATGATATTTAACCGGCAGATTGTAAGGTATTTTGGGACGGATGCCTTATCNGTTTACGGTGTCATTGTGAATGTCAGTACGATTGTACAGTGTTGTGCNTATAGTGTAGGACAGGCGGCNCAGCCAATTNTATCTGTTANTTATGGCNCGCGNNANTGGGNGCGGATNAANGNAACACTNCGNTATGCGCTGTATACAGTGGCATTTTTCAATATTGTATGGACAATATCTATTTGGGCAGTNCCGAATGGGTTTATNCGTGTTTTCATGGCTCCAACAGAATCTGTCTNCCGGATNGCNCCGNCCATTATGCGCANCTATGGGATATCATTNCTGTTATTGCCGCTGAATGTTTTTTCGACCTATTACTTCCAGTCANTAATGAAACCGGGAGCTGCTTTCCTTGTTTCTGTTGCAAGGGGAATGGTTGTCAGTGGGATTTTGATTTATGCTTTGCCCGCTTNGGCGGGGGCCGATNNNATNTGGTTNGCCATGCCGATCACAGAATTGTTGGTGGCGATTGCTGTTATTATTTTGATGATAAGATATACATCAAAGTGAACGAAGGAGCTGCGTTTACAGCAATTTTTCAAGAAATAAGTGTCCACTATGCTCTATGGCGTTGCCTACATTCATAGAAGCTGTGGCAACCATATGAAACCCCAGTTTTTTATAGAGTGATAATGCCGGAATATTTTGCATTCCGGTATCAAGCCTTAATGCTTTGCAAGCGCTGTTCCCTGCCAGTTCCATAGCATATCTGAGAAGAGAGGTCGCAATCCCTTTTCCTGCCATGCTTGGACGTACCATAAGTAAGTGAATGACCATTACCTCATCATTTGCAAGGGTTTGCTCCCAGATAATTTTTGTATATTCTGGCGGCTGTATATTATCTAAGATTATGCTCCCGGCGATATCGTTTTTTTCTTCATACACATATAATGTTCCATTAGCAACAGCTTTTTCGGCATCCTTTCTGGTCGGGTATATGCCTTTTTTGAAAACAGTAAACGCGCCATGTTCCGTTTCGTGTTTGAAATGTTCGTTATAGGTATCTTCAATCGATTCAATATCATCAGAAGTTGCTTTCCTGATCATGCATTGCACCTCATTGAGAAGTAATTTATTCCCGCTGCTTGCGGCGGGAATTTTACTGTACTATTTTATATCAAATAATGGCATGTTTTCTTTATCAGTGATAGATTTACTGTAAAAACCTAAAAAGTCTTTTTTTTCCCAGCCTCTTTTTAACCAAAAGGACTTACCACGCTCATTTGCTTCCATAACGTTCAAACAAACCCGCGTTATTCCCTCCTGCTGCAGTGCGGAAATAGCAGCTTCTATCAACTCTGTTGCAATTCCTTGATTGCGGAAGCTATCCTTAACAACTGTATGATAAATATATCCTCTGCGTCCGTCATGTCCGCATAGAATAGTGCCTACTATTTCTCCATTGTCAATAGCAACAAAATTAGTTGTAGGATTTCTTTTTAGAAAAGCAGAAATACCTTGCTGTGAGTCATCAAGACTTCGTAAGCCCATTCCGTCTGTGCTTTTCCATAAAATAAATGTTTCTTCATAATCGGCTTGTGTCATTTCCCGGATCATTTTTGCCTCCGTCACTCTTGATTTATCGCTGTCAGCGCGACTGGAATATATCAGTATGTACTTTCAAGTTCATGCTGTATTTCTTCAGCATGCTTAATCTGCTCTTTTAGTTCCATTTGTCAATATTGATTCCATCTTTTGGAAACATGGATCCACACTGATGAAAATAAATCTTTATTTATCAGTTCTGCATAATTTTATCCTTTCAAATCCCGATTTTGTTATATATATAATACTATAAAAATATGAGCATTTCTACTGTCATACCGCAATCTTCGATAATACACTATTTTTTGCGTTTTATAGAGGACGTATAAAAATTCTGTCGACATAGAAACAATCCTGTATTATTATTGTTTCCAAGTGAACATAGGAGACCGATATGGATTTAATCAGACATATAGATTCGAGTATTGAGGAGAGAGAACAATGGCGAAAGTAAATAGTAAAGAAATCTTTGAAACCCTGCCCGTTCCAAGGGCGGTAAAGGAAATGGCTTTACCGACCATATTCAGCCAGATCATTGTTCTGATCTACAATATGGCGGATACCTTTTATCTGGGAAGGACGAATAATCCTTATATGGTGGCGGGCGCTTCTCTGATTCTGCCGGTCTTCAATATCTGCCTGTCACTTGCAGGATTGACGGGTATTGGTGGAGGGGCGTTGATATCACGGCTTCTGGGTGAGGAAAGGGAAGATGAGGCGAAAAAAGTGTCCTCATTCAGCTTTTACTTGTCCATTGCCGTAACTGCTGTGTTTTCCATAGTGATGTTTGCATTCATGAAACCGGTTCTTGCATTGCTTGGAGCGAGTGACAATACATTTCATTATGCAAGACAGTATGCTTTTTGCGTTATCGTACTTGGCGGAATACCAACCGTGCTTTCCAATGTGATGTCCAATCTGATTAGAAGTGTAAGCATGTCAAAAGAGGCGGGATTTGGCATCACGATGGGAGGCATTATCAATATGGCGCTTGATCCGCTGTTNATGTTTGTNCTTCTNCCAAGGGGAAANGAGGTATTNGGAGTNGGAATNGCTACNCTGATNTCAAACTGNATTGCATGNNGNTATTTCTTTTGTGTCATATACAGGACCAGAGGACNATCGGCTGTCAGTTTCAGCNTCAGACATGGCTTNCCTGACAGAAGGAGTATAGGNTCCATATTTAATGTCGGCATNCCTTCGGCGGTTGCGACTCTGCTGTTTGATATAGACTATGTGGTNATTGATAAGCTGATGGCATCCTACGGNGATATTGCGCTTGCTGCCGTTGGCATTGTNCTGAAAGCNGAAAGACTGCCTCTTAATGTCGGTATCGGTATCTGNCAGGGNATGNTGCCGCTTGTTGCATATAACTATTCTGCGAAGAACCATGAAAGAATGAATCATATNATAAAATTTTCTATCAAGGTGGGAATCATCGTCAGCATAATCAGTATTGCGCTATATGAAATTTTCGCAGGAAGTATTATGCGGATATTTATACCGGAACAGCAGACGGTACTGCTGGGTACCGACTTCCTGAGAATTCGATGCCTTGCGACGCCGCTGATGTTTATGAGCTTTTTTACGGTGTATGTGTTNCANGGNTTTGGNGAAGGAAATAAATCGCTGTTTCTTGGTGTGATGCGGTGGGCAGCATTTAACATTCCGATGCTGTTTTTACTAAACCATATCATTGGAATGTATGGTATTGTCTGGTCGCAGGTATGTGCGGACATACTGACAGTGTCGCTGTCATTTTATGTATATCGCAGATATACGCATAGGGTCTTAAATTCCAAAGAACGGGGTAAGATATGAAAAATGTAACTGGTGAAAGTTACTACGTTTTTGGAAAGCCTTATCGATTAGATGTACAGTATTCAAAATTTGCGTTAAGACAATCAAAAGTGTAAAAAATTAAAAAACGGTAGCCTTAACTTGAAAATANCNACTNAATATTATATAATTTGGACATATTAATCGCGGAGGNTGATTATATGNAATTATATAAAAGAGAGCAGTATCTAAAGAAGATTCGTGGATTTTATCATAGTGATGACTTGATTAAGGTAATAACCGGAGTTAGGCGATGTGGAAAATCCAGTCTTATGCAGACAATTTCAGATGAACTGGTTATGTCTGGTGTAAAAGTGGAAAATATAATATACATTGATTTGGATCGTAGAGGGTATCGCAACATAAAAAACGCGGATCAATTAGATGAGTTAATTGCAAAGTACGATAATATAGAAGGCATGAAATACTTGTTTATTGATGAGGTGCAAAATGTTACAGGGTTTGAAGACGTTTTGAACGGGTTTCGTAGTGAAGGCGGGTGGTCAATATTTATAACAGGATCTAACTCGTATTTATTAAGTGGAGAGCTTGTCACCAAACTTACAGGACGTTATCTGGAGTTTGAAATGTTTCCACTTACATTTGAAGAATACCTTCAAATGAAAGAATTTTATAATATTAAGACAGATGATAATATGGCGGCAGCGTTGAATTCCTATATCATGGAAGGAGGATTTCCTAGAACACTTTTTTTCGAAGATCAGGCAGATAAGCAGACTTATGTGCAAGGCGTAATTAGTGAGATATTCGAAAAGGACATAAAAAAAAGGGTGAAAATAAGGGATAGAGAATCATTTGAAGCGGTACAGAAATTTATCATTAATAATTTTGGCGGTACAACCAGTATAAATGGATTGTGTGAGAGTCTGCGCAAAAACGGAATGACAATAACGAAACCAACAGTATCAAGATATGTAAAGGTTTTACTGGATGCAAAAATTCTCTACGAATGTATCAGGTTTGATTTAAAGTCAAAAAAATCATTAGGTGGTGAAAAAAAGTATTATCTTGCAGATCTAAGTTTCTATTTTTCTCAAAATACAGATAATCGTATCAACTATGGTCCAACACTGGAAAATATGGTTTATATATATGCGAGGACGCATGGATATTCTGTAAGTATAGGAAAAATTGGAAAGTTAGAATGCGATTTTATATTACGAGGGAAAGATAAGCAGTATTCATATGTGCAAGTTGCATATACGATTGCTTTGAGTAAGGATACAGAGGATAGGGAATATCGTCCTTTAGAAAAGATTAATGATAATTATCCCAAATATGTAGCAACTACGGATTATTTGTTGCAGAAACGAAACGGAATTCATCATGTTAATTTGATTGATTTTATGAAAGAAGGAAAAACATTTTAGTAAGCAATAATAAATGAGTGCGGCACAAATGTCATGTATGCATTTATTCAGGATATGGATGAAAATATCTGCCCCGCTCTCCGCTCAAACACAGCCATAACTGTGGCAATCTCAGTGGGATTGATACTTTCCCGGTCTTCGGCATACAGGGCGATAAAGAGCTGCAACAGGTGTGTCTTGACAATACCGAAGAGCAGGTGCCTTGAAAAGCTGTAATCCTCAAAGATATCAAGGAAGTTAGTCAGGAGATAATATTCATAATACCGATTCAGTATCTTTTCCAAATCCGGCATTTTCTCATAAAGGCTTTTTTGCAGGGCGGCAAGTCTTTGGTCGGCGGCGACAGAATTTCTTTTGCCTTGGCGGCCGAATTTCCGGATGTATTTTCGGCACAATCGATATAAAAGCGGCGATTTGGTACGGAGTCTTGGGTGATAAAAGCCGTTTAAAAGCCAATTGTTTATTTTTTCACAGGTCATCCGGTAATGCTCTCCGGATTCGTAGTCCTGCGGGCTGGGGAGGGGCGTGCTGCCGAGGCAGGCGTTTTGCGTATCCTGTCCGTAATGTAATATTGCCATGCTGTCATAAGAGATGCCGCTTTCCAGCATCTCAATCAGTTCATTCCTTGCTTTCAGCAGATAATCCAGAAATTCCCTGTCATCGTTTGTGGTNTTTACTTCATAGCTGACACTGCCTTCTGTCACACTAAATTCGAATGGTTTGTCTCCGGCGGCTGCTGCCAGAAAAAGCCGTGCGGCCTCGGGACATGACAGATACAGCGTTTCTTCACAGAAAAAACTAAAGTTGTAAAGCTGTCTGGGGAACTGTATACATACCATAGGCATGTAAGATTCGCCATGTTTTTTCTGTATGCCGCACAGATGATCCGCTCTCCAGAACGGACAGCCCCGGAAGGTGTTCCGAAAAACGGTCAAATCCCGTCTTTGCACGGTAGAACAGCGCAGCAGCAGACCCCAAATACCTTTTTCATTGCAATATTTAGTGTACATATCCGGATCAATGGGAATCTCCCATATGCTGCGGCAGCAGTTTTCCGGACAATCTTTTCCGATGCATTTGAATTCATTCAAAATGGAAATCCGCTTTATCTCCATAAGGGTTACTCCTTTGACAGACGGCTAAGCGATGTCGCAGTACCGTTCTGATTCTGAATATTTTATCATTTTTAGAAGCTGTTTACAACAATTCGATCCGCACGGCTTTCCTTTTCGGGGATTTTTTGATAATATGAAAAATGATTAGGATTTACACAATGAGGATAAAGGGAGCGAAATGATGCAGACAGATAACGAAAGTAAGGGGCTTTTACTTTTAAAAAAGGGAAAGAAGGGTATTTTTCATGTGGTATTCAGTCGTCTTGGATTGATACTGCTTTTATTGGTAATACAGTTTTTCCTTCTATTTGGGGTTCTTCGATGGTTTGAAGGATTTTTACCGCACATTTTAGGTGGGAATATACTATTTGCGTTTATTATGGTTGTTTATCTTATAAACAGCAGAATGAACCCTACGGCAAAAATCACATGGCTGATCGTCATTATGCTTGCGCCGATATTTGGTGTGCTTTTATTTGCGTATACGCAGAGTGATATTGGGCACCGTGTCTTGAAGAGGCGTGCCAATCAGGTTATTACGGATACGATGGAATGCATTCCCCAATCGGAGGACACCATGAAACGGCTGGGTGAGGAGAACAGCAGGGTGAAGACGCTGGCGCACTATATGCACAGAAGCGGCTGTCATCCGGTGTATGAAAACACGTCTGTCACGTATTTTCCCTTGGGTGAAAAGAAGTTTGCGGAAATGTTAAAGCAGCTTGAGGCGGCAGAGCACTTTATTTTTATGGAATATTTTATTGTGGATGAGGGATTGATGTGGGGGCAGATTTTGGAGATCCTTGCCAAAAAGGCGGCGGAGGGTGTCGATGTGCGAGTGATGTATGACGGAACCTGTGAGATTTCGCTGCTGCCGCATAATTATCCGGAGCGTCTGAGGGCATTGGGAATTCAATGTAAAGTATTTGCTCCGGTGTCGCCTTTTGTTTCCACGCATTATAATTATCGGGATCACAGAAAAATTTTGGTGATTGACGGGCATACGGCGTTTAACGGCGGTGTGAACCTTGCGGACGAGTATATTAATCAGAGAGAAAGGTTTGGACACTGGAAAGATACTGCCGTTATGTTAAAGGGCGAAGCAGTTAAAAGTTTCACTTTGATGTTTTTGCAGATGTGGGGGAGTGATAAGGACGAGATGAACCGGTTTCTTTCCTATCCATCATTGCCTGCCGAAAATGCAAACGGATTTGTCATTCCTTATGGTGACTGCCCGGTGGACGATGATAAGCTGGGTGAGCGGGTGTATATGGATATTTTGAATCGTTCCTTGGAGTATGTGCATATTATGACGCCATATCTGATCTTGGACGGAGAGATGGAAAGCGCATTGAAGTTTGCGGCGGAGCGGGGCGTTGATGTGGTCTTGCTGCTGCCGGGAATTCCCGACAAGGCAGTACCGTACGCGCTTGCAAAGACGCATTATGCGTCGCTGTTGGAATCCGGTGTGAAGATTTATGAATATACGCCGGGGTTTGTTCATGCGAAGGTTTTTGTCTGTGATGGGGAAGAAGCAGTTGTGGGAACGATCAATTTGGATTACCGCAGCCTGTATCACCATTTTGAGTGTGCAACATATCAGTACCGCACAGATTGTATTTCTGATATTGAGGCAGATTTTCAGGAAACGCTTGCAAAATGCAGGCAGGTTACGATGGACACCGTTCATCAGGAAAAGTTGAAGGTAAAACTGATAGGGCGTTTGGCGAAGGCGTTTGCGCCGTTGATGTAAGACAGAAATTATAGTTGACAAAATAAAATTGATTGTTTACAATTGAAATAAATAAATTGCGCGCAATTAAATTGAGAAAAACCAATAAAATTTAAGAAAGGGAGAGGATGATTCGATGAATATTTATGATTTTAAAGCAAGAGATACAGAGGGGAATGAAATATCTTTAAAAGACTATGCCGGAAAAGTAATCTTGATTATCAATTCTGCGACAGAGTGCGGGTTTACGCCGCAATATGACAGTTTACAGGATCTCTATGAGAAATACAGCGACGAAGGATTTGTCATTTTGGATTTTCCCTGTAATCAGTTTGGACATCAGGCGCCCGGAAGCGATGAAGAGATCGTAAGTTTTTGCGATTCTACGTATGGTATTACATTTCCCATTTTCTCTAAAATAGAGGTGAATGGCGATAACGAGAATCCGCTCTATACCTATTTGAAATCGCAGAAAGGTTTTGCTGGATTTGCTCCGGAGCATCCCTTGACACCAATGCTGGAAAGTATGCTGGAAAGGGCAGATGCGAATTATGCAAAAAGCAGTGATATTAAATGGAACTTTACAAAGTTTTTGATCGATCAGCAGGGGAATGTGATAGAGCGGTTTGAGCCTACGACAGATATAGCGGTAGTAGAAGAACAGATCGCAGGGCTGTTAAAACCGAAGAATGTTATGGAGTATACATATAAAACAAAAGATACCTGCTCCAGTGAAATAAAACTCAATATTGAGGGAAATGTGATCACAAACATCTCTTTTACAGGGGGATGTAACGGAAACCTGCAGGCGATACCGCGTCTTGTAGATGGCTGGACGGTAGAAGAAATTGAGAAAAAGCTGTCAGGCATAATCTGTGGACGCAGGCCGACTTCCTGTGCAGACCAGCTTGCCAAAGCCTGCAGGGCGGCATATGAAGAACAGAAAGAAAGGGTACGGGCATGAAATACGACAGCTTAAAACTGGAAAATCAATTATGTTTTCCACTTTATGCGTGTTCCAAAGAAGTGATAAGAAGATATAAACCTTATCTTGACAAGCTTGATCTGACATATACCCAGTATATTGCAATGATGGTAATGTGGGAGAAAAAAGAGGTGACCGTCAAGGAACTTGGGCAATGCCTTTATCTGGATTCCGGCACACTTACACCTGTACTGAAGAAACTGGAAGAAAAGAATTATGTGGTACGGAACCGTTCTAAAGAGGATGAACGTAATCTGATCGTTTCGATTACACAGGAAGGGGAAGACTTAAAGGAACAGGCAGTTCAGATACCTGCGAGCCTGGGAGCTTGTGTCAATGTGGAACCACAGGAGGCGCAGGAGTTATACCGGCTTCTGTATAAATTGCTTGACGGATTATCTTAACACGAAATTCATCATTTTAAATGGGGAGGCAATTATGAAGCAGGAAAAAATAAAATCCCGTATGCCGCAAATCGGAGAAGCGGTATTCTGTATAGCTTATTTGGTATTTGACTTGATTGCGGCTATTGTTTTCTTTTCAAACGCGGGCGGCAGCCAGGTGCTGAANCTGTTCGGCGTGTTGACGATTGTNCTTGGCGGGGGCGATGCGTTCCANCTGGTGCCNAGGATCATCAAAGCTTTTCGCGGTGATTCGCCNAAAGNGGANTGGTGGGCNGGTCTGGGGNTGATGGTCTCNTCCATCACCATGACTGTGTTTTATGTGCTGNTGTTNTATNTCTGGAAGGCTATTTTCCCGCAAGTGGCNTATCCNGNTTTNCTGNCCGTTCTGATATGGGNCAGNGCGGTGCTGCGNATCGTGCTTTGCCTGTTNCCTCAAAACAACTGGNTNNGCNCGGAAGGAAATCCNGCTTGGGGAATCTACCGCAATTTGCCCTTTGCCGTNACGGGNCTGTGNCTTGTAGTGCTGTTTTTCCTGTCNGGCAACACTGGCGGCTACGGGCTGNGGATGATGTCTGTCGCAATCATNATCAGCTTTGCCTNNTATTTTCCTGTNGTNCTGTNNGCAAAGAAAAAACCNATGNTCGGNATGCTGATGATGCCCAAAACGATGGCCTATATCTGGATGATCTGCATGGGGCTTGGCTTGATTGGGCGTGTTTGAGGTAAGAACAGAAAAACCGATACATAAAGGTTTTGTATGGATATAGAGAGAGGCTTTGCTATGGAGGAAAATTTTGATATTCAGAAATATATGACACAGGGTGTGGAAAGAATTGTTGCCGATTCCTTGAGAGCAACATTAAAAGATCCCCGTGAAAGCGCATTTATGNTCAAGTTTGCNGCANCCAGCANAAANGCATCAAAAATCAGGGCGGAGGAAGNNAAAAANGGAGTNCATATCCCGCCTTTTCTGATNGCNAGNATTACNAGCAGNTGCAACCTGCATTGTGCCGGATGTTATTCCAGATGCAATCATGCAACGCAGGATTCGGAACCAGTAAGTCAGCTTACCAGTGAGGAGTGGTTCTCTATTTTCAAAGAGGCTGATGAAATCGGAGTAAGCTACATTCTGCTTGCAGGCGGCGAACCGCTGCTTCGGCGGGATATTATAGAAGAAGCAGGCAGAATGCAGAATATTATCTTTCCAATCTTTACAAATGGAACTTATATGGATGAAAAGTATTTAACTCTTTTTGATAAATGCCGCAACCTGATTCCGGTCATGAGCATTGAAGGCGGAAAAGAAGAAACCGATAGGCGCAGGGGAGAAGGAATCTATGAAAAACTGATCTCCAACATGGATAAGTTTCATGAAAAAGGTCTGTTGTTCGGGGTATCGGTCACGGTAACTACGGAGAATGTGAAAGAGGTTGTTTCCGATGCTTTTATAGGCAGTCTTGCACAGCGTGGGTGCAAACTTGTGGTTTTTGTTGAATTCGTACCTGTTACGGAAGAAAGCAAAGAACTGGCGCCCGGAGAGGAAGAAAGGGAACTCTTAAAAGATGGAATCGGACGGCTGCGGGAGGAATATTCGGAGATGGTCTTTGTATCTTTTCCGGGAGATGAAAAAAGCTCCGGCGGCTGCATTGCGGCAGGCAGAGGGTTTTTCCACATCAATTCACATGGCGGAGCCGAGCCGTGCCCTTTTTCACCATATTCGGATATAAATGTGAAGAATACCTCTCTGCGGGAAGCGCTGGACTCTCCATTGTTTACGGCATTGCGTGAACAGAATGTTCTGNTGGAGGAACACAGTGGCGGATGCGTTCTCTTTGAGCGGAGGGAGACTGTGGAGGCACTTCTGACCGAGAGCGTCAGTAAATAACTGGAGATTAGCGTAAAAGGCAGTGTGGGATGGCAATTGCGTCATTTCTCTCCTGCCTTTTTGATATGCAATTAACTTGACAAAAGAAACAGTATGTTTTATAATTCGCGTTATATAACATAAATAATAAAACAAGAGGGAATGAAATGCCACCAAAAGCAAAAATTACAAAAGATATGATACTTGACGCCGCGATGGAGATTGCTCGTGAAGAGGGGGCGGAAAGCATCAATGCAAGGACGGTATCAGAAAAACTCCATTGTTCTACACAGCCGGTTATGTATCATTTTGCAACCATTGAGGAACTGAAAAAGGCCGTATANGCAAAAGTTGANGNNTATCATTCAGAATATCTGATGAATATGGAAAGACAGCAGAAAGGAGTTATGCTGGAAATNGGGTTAAATTATATCCGTTTTGCNATCGAAGANCCGAATCTGTTCCGNTTNCTTTTTCAATCAGGTTTTGCCGTTGAGAATAGCTTGATTGAAATGATAGACTCCGAGCTGCTAAAACCGATTCTTTCTGTNATGCAGGAAGCTATGGAGATGAACACAGAGCAGACCAAAGAAGTTTTTTTAACGATCGCTATGTTTGCTCATGGTTATGCAAGCATCATCGCCAACAATTCNTTAGAGTATGANGAAGNGCTNGTNGCTNNACATTTNGAACGGGCATACAGAGGTGCGGTATTAGCNANNCNGGAGGAAGNNAAATGAAAAAGCTATACGAGAAAAGNGAACTGAAATTTGCGATTGTCTGGATTGTNNTTTATTGNGTTCTGCAATCNCTGGCAAATCCNATCAATGAAAAAATCGGANTNGAATACTCTGCNAGTGCNGTTNTGTGTNTNTTACAGACNGTTATCCTTTTTTCNTTTATTTNNAAGAACGNNTTANTGNAACGGTATGGGNTTTGTAAATCNTCTGTACCCGCCNGNNGNTTCCTTTACTATGTGCCGCTGATCATCTTAGCNACGGGAAATCTTTGGAACGGTGCCGCNGTCAATNATTCGTTGACGGGTACNGTTTGCCGTGTTGTCTGNATGCTTTGCGTTGGATTNCTTGAAGAAGTGATTTTTAGAGGTTTTCTTTTTAAGGCGATGGCGAAAGACAATGTAAAATCCGCAATTATCGTTTCAAGCGTCACCTTTGGCATAGGGCATGTAATAAATTTATTTAATGGCAGTGGTATGGATTTGGTAAGTAACTTTTGTCAAGTTGTTTTTGCGATCGCAGTTGGTTTCCTGTTTGTAATGATATTCTATCGTGGCGGAAGTCTGATCCCCTGTATTATCGCTCACTCTGCGATCAACACGCTCGGTACTTTTGCCAATGAAGCGGGACTTACGATGGAAAAGCATATCATTTATTGCCTGATTTTGATAGTGATCACTGTCGCATACACCTTGCTTCTCACAAAGANANTCCCTGAAAAATCCGTAAATTGACATAGTGGAAACGGTAGTGAAAAAGGCTCTTTATGTTTTGGCATAAAGGGCATTTTTGTGGTAGAAGGAAATGTGTACGTTCATTACACGAGAGTGCCCGTCCATGACATTAACAAAACTTTGCATATATTTATGTCGATATATACGGTATACCCGTATAAGGCAGGTGATAAGGATGCTTTCCATAGCAGTATGTGATGATGAAGTCATAGAATGCTGCAACATAGCAAGGAAAATCAAAGATATTCTGGCGGAGATGAAAATACCGTGCATCATCCGCCAGTTTCAAAGCGGCAGGGAACTGCTGCAGGCAATAGAAAGCTTTGATATTATTTTTCTTGATATTATGATGCAGGATTTAGATGGGATGAAAACAGCGCAGATGTTTCGCGAAAAGGACTTTGATAAGATGCTGATTTTTGTATCTTCCAGCAGGGAGTATGTGTTTGAAGCGTATGACGTGGAAGCTTTCCAATATCTGCTGAAGCCCTTAGATGACAGGAAACTGAAAAGGGTACTGCAAAAAGCCGTCCTCAAAACAGAAAACCGTTCGCAGGAATTTATCATAGTAAGCAGAGAAAGGCAGAAAAAGAAGTTGTTACTTGATGATATCTACTATTTCGAGATACAAGGGAGAGTGGTCGATGTGCATGGGCCGGAAGGTATTTTTACTTATTATGAGCAGATCGGGGAGCTGGAGAGCAAACTGCGGGATAAAGGGTTTTTCAGGTGCCATAAAAGCTATCTGATCAATCTGAAATACGTTGACGGGTATAACAGGAAGGAAGCGATCCTGGAAAACGGAGAAGCCATTGTGATCGCAAAGCGAAGATACGAGAAGTTTTGCCGGGAGGTGCTTAAGGTCATGCGGGAAAATGGAGGGATTCTATGAAACAGTTCTCGGACTGTATAGATATTTTAATCGTAGCGCCATTCGTTCTGGGGTATCTATGGGCGGCGGATAAATTTTGTGTTAAATTTTTAGGGATTTCAAAGAGGAGGGAATGGCTGTTTTTGATTTTATCCTTTTGCAGCTGGCTGTTTTGGAATATTTTGAGCCGTTTGTATTCCAGTCTGTATATTTTTTCTACATTGTTGAACCCTATATTCTTTATGGGATTGGTGGTGCTGTTGTTCCGGGAGGACAGGGAGAAAAGGATTCTGGCTGCATCCGTGCTGATGGTGGCCGTAAGGATGATAGCAGATTTCTGTGACTCTTTTTTATCCTGTCTGGTACTGTTTTTCCTGCACACAGTAAAAAAGANTCCGGAANCGGTTTTTAAAGATTGGGAAATCGGACTGGGTGCCGGTATTAGCTATTGCTTTGTCATATTGGCCGTATGCTGGATGTCGAAACATCTTGAACCTGTTTTTTTCGGCAAGCGGGGAAAGTGGTATCTTATACTGGCAGTTCCTTTACTTGTACTTATTGCAGTGTATGATGTGGCAAGCCTGGGTGCGAGTTATGGTGTTATGGTCAGGAGCGGAGGCAATATGGGATTGTATTATGACCAGATTTTCAGCCTTGCCGAATTTTGGGTTTTAGCACTTCTGTCTATGGCGGCGACAGGATTTTATGTGTTTGGGATGAACCGGATCTATTTGGAGCAGGAAAAAAGCGGTCAGTACCATTCACAGATTGCGGTTTACAAAATGCTGGCGGAGCAGTACAGACAGTCGGAACGGCTGCGGCATGACATGAAAAACCATATCATTGCTCTGTCGGCGCTGTCCAGAAATAAAGAATGGGAGAAGATAGATGACTACCTGAAAAGTATGGAGAGAATTGCATTGGATGCGGTCGGGGATATGACAGGGAATAAGGCGGTGGATGCNCTTCTGTACCAGAAGCGGAAACGGGCGGAAGAAGAAAATATCCAATGGGAATGTGATGTGCAGATACCAAAGGGAAATGATATCAATGAATTTGATCTGTGCGTATTGTTCGGGAACCTGTTGGATAATGCATTGGAAGCATGTGGAAGGATGCAGAGGAATGAATGTCGTTTTATCAATATTCAGGCGAAAACGGTAAAGAAATGCTTTCTACTTGAAGTAAAAAACAGTATGGACAGGACGGAAAAGTATATAGCCGGATTTACGAATAAAGGGGATTCGCAGGAACACGGAATCGGCCTGCTGAATGTAGGCGATGTGGTGAAAAAATATAACGGGGTAGTAAATACAGAAGCCGAAAATGGAATCTTTGTAATGTCCATTTTATTGCCGTTTTCCGATGCCGCACATGACATCAAAGCGGCTGTTTGAAACAGAAACCTAACATAGTATTTTCCCGCCGCCGAAACAACTGGTGAGTGCATTATTTGTCCCCACTGTTCATGAAATTTTGTGTGGAGGGCAATATGGGCACAAAAATGACAAGGAGGCGATGCAATGCATACGAAGACAATGGAAGGATTGATAGGTGCAAGGACAAATATGGAGCTGCTCAACACTCCGTTTCGGGTTTTTAAAGTGGCGAGGCGTAAGGGTGATACTGCGAAGATGGAGCAGGCGATGGGTTACATGAACGATTTCCACGAGGATGCCTATGAGTACAAAGAGAAAGCGGACGAGGGCATGAAGAAGGATGCGGAGGAGACCCGCAAGATCGCGGAGGAGCAGCGTGAGGAGATGATTCAGAAACGCCGGGAAGAACGCGAAAAACTGGAGGAGAGGATTGAGGAAAACAGGAATGGTGATACCAATACAGATACCGTGGAGATCAGTGAGGAAGGGAAAGTATTGTTGAAGGGNAACACAGAGCCGGATAGTGTGGATTTTGATGTTAATGTGACGAAGGCAGAGGCCGTAAAAGAGCCTGTGACCTACACAAAGACAGGAGAGACCGTTTCTGAGGAACAGGATCCCAGTATTTCCGTTTCTGTATAAAGGGAGAGAGGTATGCTGTAAAGGGTGGAAGTAAGATTTCACCCTTTACAGCAACCTTATCATTCAATAATCGTTGATGGTGTAACGGTGTGGAAAACAATCATGCCGTCATACGTAGATTGTGGAATGATAGTTGTTGTATATGCAGCTTTAACCATTTTCAGCATACCGGACAAACTGACATTCAGTGTGGTAAATGTCTGCTCGCTGTTCAAGATCTGTTTCCATGTTTCATCAGACTGTGCACTTGCAAAGTCAATGAAGTACTGATTACTGCCGGCGTCGACAAGCTGGCTGTTCAGGTCATTGGAATTGCTGACTTCAACAACCTCAAACCCACCCTTGTCCTTCTGCGAATTAAATNGTGTTTTCTGTGCGTCTGTTCCAATCGCATAGTAGCCGTTTTCAAGATTTTCTGATAATAACTCTCCTAAACATGTGTAGCCGGCGATAGATGTTCTCCCGATATGTCCGTTATGACCATTGATAAACAGAATACTGCCGTCTCCATGCTGTAAGAACCATTCGACCTTCTCATACATATATTGGTCTCGTGTCGTGTTGTAGTTATCACTCAGCTGTACATCACAAAACGCATAAATGGTATTCGCACATTCTCTGGCAAAATCAAACGCCGATTCCCCGGAAAGCTTTGCAAAGTCTGTGTGAGCAGCATCCATTTTATCAATTAATTCTGAAACAGCTACTTTGGCATTGTTTAGCGTGGTCTTATCTAAAGAATATCTATTCTTATCTGTAAGTAGGGCAAATACTTCTTCATATTCCGCACTTAATTCCGGAGNTGCCTGATCGAGAACAGAAAAAAGGCGCTCCTTATTGTTATCAAAGCCCTGCACATCCATACCATAGAAATGCAATGTTTTCTCCGGTGACGCAGATTCATTATAGGACCGCATCCATTCTATCAGATCAGCCATTTCCCGGGTGCGGTAAATAGTAAAGCCGATCTCACGGGCGGCATCTTCGGCAGAGCCATTACCACCATTGATATAATTGTCTACTTTTAGTGCGCCGCCAAAATCTCCTTCTATAATGAAAGTCCTACAACCATTGCTTTTAACTAGTGCTTTGAATACATCAGCTTTCATTTGATGATACTGCGCCACGCCATGACTTGCTTCTCCCAGCCCCACCACATGTACATCGGAGGATATCGGGATAGTATCAACGTTGGCTTGCGTGTAAGACATATCTGCNGATGCAGACGATGCGGAATTGCCGCATCCCGTAAAAAAAGCCAGACAGGTTATCATTGCAAGAGTGGTACTAAAAAGCTTTTTCAATATCATATAAAACACCTCATTTCTTCTTTTTTTCTTTTATTTGCTCTCATCGGGACGCTGATGAAGCCGATGACGCAATGCTGGACAAAAGCAGCGCTTTAACTGTCCGAAACACTTTCTTTACTTTCTTTATATAAGTTTGGAAATTGCTGTCCGTCTGCTTGANTACTTTTTTCAAGACAGATAATTCATGTTTGCTCAGCAGTTTTTTTGCTGTTCCGCTTTCCAATAGAAGGATTGCCAGGTTGGTCTGGTCCGAGGCAGCTGCTCTGTCCATATGCTTTACCGCGGCTATATCTTCCGTAATCGCCGTAATATCCACATGGCACAGCTTGACTTTCCGCAGACGGCCTTGTTGCTCCACCACTAATACGGACTTGTCGATCAGAGTGTCTGCGACGCTTTCCACTAAAGTCTTGATNCGCTTATTCGTCCATATACGGTCTAAAGGAACCTTCTCCGGCTTCATGGGCTTTTTCGCAAGTCTTTCATAAATCGGACCGCAGTAGGAGAGCGTTTCAGGGAGTGGAGCGGAAACCTTCAGCTTCCCCCTTTTATCCACAGTCACGGATTTTGCCTGTATCATATCCCAAACACAGGATGCGGCCAGATAGAGTGCCGGTTCTTGCTTTTTGAGGGCGGTCAGCCTGCCTTTTGCTTCCAGCACCGCCAATGCATATTTTTCCGTTGTTGTCAAATTCATGTATAAGCTCCTTTCTATCGTTGTGCCGTGTTCACGGTTCTTATGTGAATACAGCATAGCAGGAAAAGCAGCGNTTCTTTCAAAACTGTCATAAAATACCGGATTTGCTGAATAAACGCTTTTCTGTGGCTCTGAAAACGGCGGTTATTCATCATTTTTGCAGGATGCTTGCTATTGGCTCCTTCATCCAGTATAATAATATACGCTTGTGAGACTTGAAGGGAGAAACCGAATGGAGCCTTATCTTTCTCTGCTATTTCCTGTTTTTCTGTTCGCAATCACGATTCGTAATGTCTGGCCGCAAAAAATGGGACTGAAAGCCTTTGCGGCGCTTTATNCCATGATGCTTTGTGCGGCCTTGCCCATACCGCTGTTGACGTTTAAGCAGTATGGGTTTTTCAACATTCTGTTGGTCGTCTGCCTGTACGGCTTGATCACCTACNGGGATACCCGTCCTAAAAATATATGCATGGGGCTTTTCGGATGCGGACTTGCCATTATTGTGGAGAACGTGCTTGCGGGTCTCCAGAGGTCAATGCCCTTTGAACTTTTACCGGACAATCCCTATATATCGATTTGCGCTGCGGCTTTTCAAGTGATGTTTTACTATGTCATTACGTTGCTTTGCGGCAAAGCAATACGGTGGGGACTTTTGAACCGGAAGGGCTTATTGCAGATTCAGCAGATATGGTATCTGATTGATGCGGCTCTGCTTCTGTTTGTTATTGTGTTTTTCTTTACAGGAGTCGNGAAGGGTGCACCTTCGGCTGCCGGCCTGATTTATTATAATGTGCTGCCCTTTGTGGGCTATTTCTTTGTGTCGGTTTTTCTGTCTCTCTCGATGTTCAGGGCTTACCGCGAAAAAATACAGACAGAGATCAGACAAAGGGCATTTCAGGATTTGCATGATTACACTCGCAATCTGGAAGCCATGTATGACGGACTGCGCTCCTTTAAGCATGATTACATCAATATCCTATCCTCGCTGTCCGGCTATATTGAAGACGGAGATATGGAGGAGTTGAAGGTATTTTTTGAGGGAAAAATTCTTCCCACCCAAAAGCTGATCACGCAGGGAGATTATAAGCTGAATCAGCTCAGCAATATTTCTGTGTTGGAAATCAAGAGTCTGCTTTCCGCAAAAATGATTTATGCGCATGAAATGGGGATTGACGTCACCATTGATATTCCAGAGAACATCTCCAGCTTTTTTATGGATACCGTAGACTTGGCCCGGATTCTTGGAATCTTTCTGGACAACGCCGTGGAAGCGGCATTGANAACGGCACACCCTGAAGTCGGATTGAATATTATCCGAAATCCGGACACAGTTGCAGTCATTATCACCAACAGCGTGCAAGACAGCGACATAGCCCTGCATAAATTGAAACAACAGGGCTTTACCACAAAAACAGGCCACACGGGAATTGGCCTTGCGAATGCGCAAAAAATGATTCGTTCGTATGACAACATACTTTGGGAAACCACTTTGAAGGACGGCTGTTTTANGCAGTATCTGGAGATTGCCGAGGGAGAGGAGTAATATGCTTCATATTTTTGTGTGTGAAGATGACGCCGCACAGCGGAAGGCTGTTGTGCAAATCATTCATAATACGGTGTTGATAGAAGAACTGGATATGCGGCTTGTNCTGGATACTGCCGATCCCTATGAATTATTAGAGGCAATCAAGACAAGCCGGAATACAGGAATTTATTTTCTTGACATTGATCTGAACTGCGATATGAACGGCATGAAGCTGGCTCAGCATATCAGAAAGTTTGATCCCCGGGGCTTTATCATATTTATAACTGCTCATTCGGAATTGAGCTATATGACGTTTCAGTATCGGGTAGAGGCCATGGATTTTGTACTGAAGGACAATCCTGCCGAGGCGAAGGTAAAAATCAGAGAATGCCTGCTTCATGCGTGGGNGCGCCATACCTTGCAGACAAATAAGGTTCATAAAACGTATACGATAGAGATTGGAGAGCGGAAAATCAGCGTCGATTATCAGGATATTCTCTTTTTTGAAACCTCCAGCAATATTCATAAGGTCATTTTACACGCCAAAGATCGCCAGATAGAATTTTNCGGAACGATGAAAGACCTGGAGAACACGCTGGATGACAGCTTTGTGCGATGTCACCGTTCTTTCCTTGCGAACAGGAATAACATTAAGGAGGTGGATACCAAGAATCGGATCCTCTATTTTGTCAATGGAGAGTCCTGTCTCATGTCCACACGTATGATGAAGGAGATTTGATTTATGAAAAAAGGAAAAAGTGGACGGCGCATGGAGANAATTAAGGGCCTACGGCTTTTATGCTTACGGGAGATGTAAAACTGTCGCAGGTTAAAAAATAACTTTTGAGTAGCCAAAATAAACAGGAGGTGCCGATATGGATGAGGGACATCAGAGAGAATTATCACCGTGCCAAAGAAAAAGTGTTGTGATACGTGTCACACTGCTTTTATTATGTGTATTTATCCTATATGGTGAATATACTATGCAAAAAGCGAAAAGAGACAAATTGGTTGAAAATGAACAAAACATAACGATGATAGCAGAGACAAACGAAAAAAAGAATTCTGTTATCACAAATGAATATCAGACAAGATTACAGAATGAGTACAATACTTATGAAATCAAAGACGGCAAACTATATGGCAGCGGTTATATTATGGTGCTGTCAGAAGAAGGAACCCTTTACACGATGGGAGATAATCTGAACGGGCAACTTGGAAATGGTACGGCAAGACCGGTACGTAACGAGTGGTATGGCAAAGAGGGAACTGTCTATTCCAGTGAGCCTGTACATGTGATGAATGATATTGCTTTTATTGCAGCAGATGCTTATACTGCGGCCGCGATTTCAAATAAGGGGGATTTGTGGGTATGGGGCGACAATTCGTTTGGTGAAATCGGAAATAGAAGACGTGGAAATGGATTGCCAAGCGTTTCCACTGATGTGGTTTCCGAACCATATCTGGTACTAAAGCAGATAAAAGAGGTGCGTTTTGATGATTTTACTGTATATGCAGTCGATTTTCAGAACCAGGAATATAGCTGGGGTAAAAATGCGACAGCATTTCCGAAACCTGTGGCTGACAATGTAAAAATTTTTTAATTTAAGAGATTATAAATCGCCTGAAAAGGTATACCTGCATTTCGGGAATCTNGAGCAGCCATAAAACTGCTCCCCGGAATGCTCACCCTTCTTTGCAGTACGAAGAACCAGTTCCGCACCGCATCTGGGACAGATCCGATTGCTGCTCTGGTTTGTGGCGTTTTCCTGAGAAGCATTTTCAGCAGGCATACCATTTGAGGCCTCTTCATTCGTGTTATCTGCATTAATAGAGGTTTCGTGTACAATAGTATTTGTTGCTTTTTCTTTGGTTTTGTATCTTGCTGTCTTGATATTTTCTATATGCTGNTGTTTTTCATATTCTGTAGTCTGGGTATAAGGATACAGCATTTCCTGGATACGCGAGATGTCCATTTTGCTAAGCGCCTGTATNGAACGATTACCCATGTGCTTTACCGATTCGCTGATATNCTGTCTGTTTATTACCACAACATCAGAGCTTTCNACAGTTATATCTTTTAATGTACACCTTTCTGAAAAAGCAATAAGCGAATAAATCGGAATATTTGTTCCGACTATTTCCCTTAACCATTTTACATGAGTGTTATTCTGCATAATNGGATTATAAAAATGTTCCTTACGAACCTTTCCGTTGCCGCTGCGAAGCGTCTGCGTCCATGTTTTGCCATTTTCGCTTCCAAATATCCACCCGCTGTAATTCTTACTTTCAATTACAAAAATGCCGGTAGAGTGTATGAGCAGTACATCAATTTCAGTTGTTTTGCNGTCATCTTTAGGTATATAACAATTAAAAAGGAATTTTCCGCCGTCAGCCTCATATTCCTTCAACTTCTTATAAGTCAGATATTCTCCATGCNTNCCNANATCAAANATTGTTTTNAANAAGCNNTTTNCGGTTATTTTATAGTAAGTTTCATGTTTAAATGTAATTATTTCAAATATCAAAAGAATAATCAGAAGTAAAATAAGTACAAAGAAAATATTTATCAACATATATGTTATTCCTCTCTTGTAATGGAAATATCTATGTCTTATATGTTATCATAATATAATAATGTTAGGCAATCNTTTTGAATACATTTTGTAGTATAGTNATAACGCAAAGAGCAGAAAAGAGGTTGAGTATGAAACTACCGAANTTTACGAAAGAAACCAAGGTTGAGAATCCCTGNCCGCCATGGATGGGAGAAATGGNAAAGGATGANTTTATCAGCTGCAATACCTCCTATGTAATGGGCGGATACTGGGATGAGTTTGATGAGTGTATTTTTCCGTGCCGGGAGAAAGGAGACATCACCTACTTTGTATATGATCCGGTAAAGCATGGGGCGCCAGCGGACAAAAAGTATCCGGTGCTTATGTGGATTCATGGATTAAATTGTGCGATTGACGGCAGAAGGTGTGTTGGGTACTGTGGTGCAGANCAATATGCGTCTAAAGCCTATCAGGAGGCTATGGGTGGGGGAGCGTTCATTATTGTTCCGCTTGCCAATGAGAAACGTCTGGAAGACGACACNATAGTGGGATCATGGGACGAGGAATATATTGTTCCTGTTAAAGCGATTTATGATAAGGTATGTGCAGAACATGCAGACAATATCGGCGCAAAATTTATCATGGGAGCATCCTCCGGAGGATATTTTTCGTGGAGGATGATCGAGGATTATTCCGAANATTTTGATGGGGCGATTCCGATTGCATCGGGGTATGTTCCCTCGGCAGAGAACCTGAGGAAGATAGAAGATGCGCAGATTTGCTTGATTGTGGCGCATGGACGGCATGATGAGATGGCATCCTTCGACGAATGCATTGCACCCAGACAGGAAGAACTGCGGGCTATGAAGAATTGCATTTGCTATTTTCCCGAATGGGTTAGAAATGAGGACAAAGGAGTGGCTTCTGTCAATTACGGTATGGAGATGGGACAGCATTGCCTGATCAATCAGATTCAGGCCAATTTGATCTACAATGACGGAACNTGTTATGACGAGCGTCTGCCGCAGGGTGTGACAGGATGGATTANGGAAGTGTGCGGTGTAATATGAAAAANGAAAGTTTAAGAATAGGGACAGCCGTGCTATTGGGTGTTGGTGTCATATCTTTTACAGGGTGCGGTGCGAAGGACGATGCCATAAAGGCCAGTGAATCAGCGGGAGAAGNGCAAGTGCTTGCGGATGATAAGGCAACCCCATCTGGCGAGGCGGAAACTCCTGTATTGGAGGGCGAGGACATCCTGGACAGCGCAGATGTGGAAAACGAGGAGGACTCTGCTGAGGAAAACCCAGAAAAAGCGCAGGCGTTGTATGAGGCGCAGATCAGGCATTACTATGGCGGGATTCTGTCGCAGATCATTGCGGCAAGACAGCTTCCGGACGGCGAACTGGACACATCGTCTCTGGATGCCGGGTTTGGAGAGATGAGGGACAACCACTTTGCTGTGACAGANATTGACGGAGACGGCAGGGAGGAGTTGATCATCAGCTATTCGAATGCATGTATGGCAGGTATGGAGGAGATCATCTATGACTATGATCCTGTTCTCGGAAAGCTAAAACGAGAATTTACACAGTTCCCGGCTCTTACCTATTTCGATAACGGTATCATCAAGGCGGAGGCCTCCCACAACCATTCGCATGGGGAGTTTTGGCCTTTTACACTCTACCGGTATGAACCGAAGCACGATTCCTATGAGCAGATCGGATATGTGTGCGCGTGGGATAAGGAGATTTCCGACTCATATGAGGGNCTGCCCTTTCCTGATGAATTGGATGTGGATGGGGACGGAACGATATATTGTATTCGGACAGATGAAAGCGGAGATGTCTTTGAATGGTATGAGGATTACAGGTATGATCAGGCAGATTANGAGGAATGGTATGATGGGTTTATGGAAGGGGCAGAGGAAATTTCCATTGAGTATCAGCCCATGGAATATGAGCCCTTTGCGGACTTCACACCGGCATATCTAAAGCTTCTTGCGGACGATGCCGGGAAGGAGCGGACAGATACCGCCTCCGATCTGGGACTGTTGATCTTGCATGAAGACTATTTTCTGAATGCGGCGAAGGACCTTCTTTCCGAGAAGTACGGTGTGGANCTTGAGCAGCCGGAGCCGGAATTTGAGGAGTATACGGTGGGCACAATCTCNGGCAGAGAAATATTTACCTTCACGGCATTGGATTCGGGTGATCTTAGCTATTCCGNTGAGAAGGTGGGAGATGTGACCATTTTCGGCATCTATCCCGGGATCAGTGTGGACGGCGCCTGGGGAAAATTAAANGCCTACGGNTTTTATGCATCTCCCTATGGNGAGGTGGAAAACTGTCTCATTACCGGGGAAGGATTCGGCAATGTGAGTATCTGGTTTTCGGCAGAGGATGGTATTGTGACGGATATCACGGTGAGACCGTTCTGTGCTTTTGCGGGTTGAGAAGAGGAGGATTCAGGAATGGAACGTGAAAGNTTTGGCTCCCGTCTGGGATTTATCCTGGTGAGTGCGGGATGTGCGATCGGTATCGGAAATGTATGGAGATTTCCTTATGTGGCGGGGGAGAACGGCGGAGCCGTTTTCGTACTGTTTTATTTGCTCTTTTTGCTTTGCATGGGCGTGCCGGTTCTGACAATGGAACTTGCCGTAGGGCGTGCCAGCGGTAAGAGTGCAGTGTTGGGATATAAGGCTTTGGAGAAGCCGGGAAATAAGTGGCATATTCATGGCTGGTTTTGTATGATTGGCTGCTATCTTTTGATGATGTACTATACGACGGTTTCGGGCTGGATGCTCAGCTATTTCTTTAAGTTTGCCGGCGGGAGCTTTCGAAAGGGCATGAATGCGGATGAAGTCAGAAGTGTATTTGGCGAATTGTGTGCCGATCCCGTAGAAATGACAGTTTGGATGATGATCACGGTTCTTTTGGGATTCCTGGTCTGCAGTTTCGGTCTGCAGAAAGGGCTGGAGCGCGTTACCAAGGTAATGATGATGGCTTTGCTTGTGTTGATCATTGTATTGGCGGTTCACAGCACCATGCTGTCAGGTGCGGGAGAGGGGATTGNCTTTTATCTGATGCCTGATTTCGCCAGAGCGAAAGAGGCAGGGCTTGGCAATGTGATCACCGCAGCCATGAATCAGGCCTTTTTTACGTTGAGTCTGGGAATCGGCGCGATGGAGATTTTTGGCAGCTATATGTCAAAAGAGCATACGCTGGCGGGAGAATCCGTGCGAATCTGCGCTCTGGATACGTTTGTGGCGTTGATGTCCGGCCTGATNATTTTTCCGGCATGCTTTTCCTTCGGNGTGGAGCCCGATGCAGGCCCGTCTCTGATCTTTGTTACGCTGCCGAATGTGTTTGTCAATATGGCAGGGGGACGTATTTGGGGCGCGCTGTTTTTCCTGTTTATGACCTTTGCCAGCTTCTCCACGGTGATTGCTGTGTTTGAGAATCTACTGGCGGGCTGTATTGANAATTTCGGGTGGAGCAGGAAGAAAGCGTCGATTGTAAATTGTATTTTTGTGCTGATAGCAAGTCTCCCCTGTGTATTGGGGTACAATGTGTGGAGCAGTCTGCATCTGATCGGCGGAAGGGATGTGCTGGACAGCGAAGATTTCCTTGTCAGCAATTTACTGCTCCCGATCGGTTCTCTCATCTTTCTTTTGTTCTGCGTAACCAAATGGGGATGGGGNTTTGACAAGTACCTGGAGGAAGCCAATACCGGAGCGGGATGGAAGCTGTCCGGATATTTGAAATACTATTTTAGATTTGTTTTACCTGTACTCATATTGATTATTCTGATTCAGGGATTATGATAAATAATTTATGAGAATATTTTCTATAAACGAGGCATCACGTCTGTGATGCCTCTCCGATTTTCTTATCGCTGTTCAGGATATGGTTTACCAGCCACTCCGATAGAAATTCCATCATGTCCTCCAGCGTTTCCTGCTGGTTTTCATCGATGTGTTCCAGATCCATCTCCTCCAGTCTTGCCACGAAAGCGTCATGGGCTCTTTTCTGTGCTTCCAGACCGGGATAGTGAATGCTCTCCATGTAGATTTCTTCATCCTGAAAATGAAATTTAGTGTATTCCTTTAATTCTTCCAACAAACTGACAATCTCGTCATATTTATCGAAAGCTATTTCATTCGTCATGACGTGATACACTTCTCCTATAATGCGGAACAGCTCTCGGTGTTCTTTGTCGATCAATGAAACGCCGGTCAGGTATTGGTCAGCAAACACCGGGGCGGTGCGCTCCTCTGCAGGCTTTAATTTGCCGATCATAAGGTCGGAGCTGATAATATGTTGATAAAGCCAGGTTACAAGATACTTTAACAGATCCTCCAGCACAGTCTGCTGCTCCTGATCGGAGGAGAAAGAGTTTGTNATGCTGGTGATCTTCTCACAGAATAGGAGATGCTGTTTCTTTTGCAGATTCAGTTCAGGATGGCGTATGCTCTCCATATAAGCTTCCTCGTGTCGGAAATGCTCCTCTGCATACTGTTCTAAACGGTCGATCATCTCGAGAANCCTGTCATATTTGTCNTTCAGGATCTGATTGTCCAATAATTCCTGGGTTTCGTTTATGATGCGAAACAGCTCCCGGTGTTCGTTGTCGATATCCTCCACACCTAATAGACAGTCGTCGGTAAAGTAATACATATGTATGCCTCCCTGCCATAAACAATTTGCTATATTTATAATTTTATTATACTCTGAAAAAAATTACTTGGAAAGTTATAATTTTTAATATAGTCCCAGAACCTCTTGTTTTGTTTAAGGGCAAACGTGATATAAAACTGTAATTTACACCCTGAAAAGTGCGAATTATACCNGGACAATTGACATTTTGTTCTGGTTTTATTATTATGGTAAAGCTAATACATAATACACGAATACAATAGATTCGGCGACTTTTGGAGGAAGTGTAGTATGAAGAGACATAAATTATCTTTTTTGGCAACCAGTATATTGATGGGACTCATTCCCCTGCTTGTGGCAGCNGTCACAATATCTATCGTAGCGATCAATAAAACAAAAAGCAATCTGGAAGAGAGAGTATATTTACAATTACAGGCCTGTGCCATGTCGGTAAGGCAATATTTTGAATGGGATATCAATGAAGATATTCTGGAAGTGGATGATGTCAGTCTGGAATTTATTGACAGCCTTAAAGTGCAGGATGTCGATCTGACACTGTTTCTTGAGGATGTAAGGTTTATTACTTCTGTTTATAATGAGAATGGAGAACGTAATGTAGGGACAAAAGCTGCAGAGGGAATCTGGGATTCCGTGAGACAGGGAAAGGATTATCGAACGAATGGAACGGTGGTCGGGGGAAAAGAGTACTATGTGTATTATACTCCTGTCAGCGACGAAAGCGGTGANATCATCGGCATGGCATTTGCGGGAATGCCGGAATCTCTTGTAAATGAAAATATAGCATCCAATACAAGGACCTTGGTGCTTGCTGCCATGTGNACTGCCGCATTATGCATTGTGATCATTGTATTGATCGGGNTGAGCATAAGGAGGGCGATCATNGGGATAGTCGCTTATACACATGAGCTGTCAGCAGGCAATCTGGAAATCAANACAGACTGCACATCAAATATCAGGGAGATTGCGGATCTGATAGATTCTGCCAAAAATCTTCAGGATAATTTGAAAAATATTATTTCCAAGGTGGATGATAAGACAGTGCGCCTAAATCAGAATGTAAAAACAATTCATGACGGCATTCTGGTTTCCAATGATGCGACCGAAGGTATTGTGAGAGCCGCAAATGAATTATCGGAAGGCTCTGTGCAGATTGCGGACTCGGTTCAGAATACGGCAGCGTCTATGCAGAATGTAGGAGAGAGCATTTCTTCCATTGCTGAAAGCGCAGCATCGACAGAGGAAGAAGCACGGGAAATTGAAGTCATCAATAACGAGGCAAAGGATAATCTGTCCCACTTGATCGAAGCCAATAAAAATACGGTCACCATATCGGAAGATGTCGTGGCGGGCATCAATGAAGCAAATGCTGCGATTGAAAACATAAGGGCGGCAGCAGATGCGATCACAAACATTGCAGGACAGACGAGCATGCTGGCTNTGAATGCTTCCATTGAAGCTGCGAGGGCAGGGGAAGCGGGAAGAGGTTTTGCTGTTGTNGCAGACTCCATACAATCATTAGCCGGGGANTCCGATAGCTCNGCGAAAGAGATTCAAAATATTATCAACGAGATCATATTGAAATCGCAGAATAATGTGCAGCTTGCAAATCAGATCAAAAATGCCATTGATTCGGAGGGANATGCNCTGGCTACGGTGAGCGACAGCTTTGACAGAGTCAGCGGTAAGATNCAGATTACGGTTGATACGATTCATAGCATATCAACGGAAAGCGATGTTTTGAATCGTGANAAGGAAAAGGTGCTTGNCGAGATAAGCAGCCTGTCCTCCATATCAGAAGCAAATACCGCAAGTTGTCAGGAAACGACGGCATCCATAGAGGAGCTGAGGAAAAACATTGAAATGATAAATACTCAGGCGACAGATACTAATAACATATCGGAAGAGCTGAAAGAATCCGTTGCTTATTTTAAATTGTAATTCTAATGTGAATGGAAGTAAGAAAGGCTCTGTGTGAGAAATNATGCAGAGCCTTTNTGTTGTATTCTTTGTAGCTTTTTTAACTTCTTATAACAAACCGGACTTATAACAAACAGGATAAGAAATACTTGACAGTCCTGCTTATAAGAGATAACTTATTATCATATCAGATTTTTCTTATTTTTTTNTCATTTGTGCGNTTCGCACAGTCGGCGGTTTCTGCCGGGATTTCCAACTTTTTTGCTTGGAGAAACAAATTTTACCTAAGAGGAGGACTGTTTATGGCAACAAAACTGAAAGAGTATTTTCCGATGATCAGGGAGAGGGAGGAGGTGCTGGTAGAGATCGCAAAGAGCACCATGCTTCAAACTAAGTTTGACGGCTGGGAGGCGGAGCAACAAGAAGAGTTCCTGAATATCTGTACCGGGGTGAAAGGATTGAAGCTTCTGTATGACGGCTTCTTTAAAGAGGTAATGAATCCGGAGTATGTACCAGAGCGGTTCAATGATTTTCTTTCCAGCCTATTGGGTCAGAGAGTAAGGGTAGTGAAGGTTCTGCCCGGCGATTCCACCAGAATCGCAGATGAGAGTTCGTTGCTAATTATGGATATTGTTGTGGAATTGGAAGACGGAAGCATCGCAAATGTCGAGATGCAGAAGATCGGATATCTCTTCCCGGGGCAGAGGTGCGCTTGTTATTCGGCGGATCTATTGCTGCGCCAGTACAAGAGAGTGAGAGGAGAGAAGAAAAAGAAATTCAGCTATCGCGATATCAAGAGTGTTTATACTATAGTCTTATTTGAGAGAAGTCCGGTAGAGTTTCATGAGTATCCTGACATATATTATCATTTTTTCGAACAGAAATCTGATACGGGATTGAAAATAGAATTTCTGCAGAAATACCTGTTTGTTCCGCTTGACATCTTTCAGGAAAGCAAGCAAAATAGAGACATAAAAGATAAACGGGATGCATGGCTGACTTTATTTTCAAGTGATGAACCGGAGATTATCATAGGGCTGATAGAAGCATATCCTGAGTTTCGTGAAATATATGAGGAAGGCTATGAGATCTGTCTGAATGTGGAGAGGGTGATGGAGATGTTCTCGAAAGAACTGTATGAGCTTGACAGGAATACGGTGCAGTATATGATCGATGAGATGCAGGATACGATAGATGCACAGAAGGATGAGCTTGAGAAGCGACAGGCAGCGATGAACGTACAGAAGAGTAAACTTGATAAACAAAACCAGACAATCGGAGAATTACGGAAAGCACTGGGCGGAACCGTAAGCATCCTGAGAAGCTTGAACATACCGGAACAGGAGATCGTCACGCGCATCTGTGAGCAGTATCAGATCGATGAGGCACAGGTGAAGAAGTATTTATAGACATTTGGAGTTAGGATGAAACAGCATAAGATTTAGATCAGGGAGAGCAGAGATTCAAGCGAGTCTCTGCTTTTGTCTGTCATCTAGGCAATATATCGGCGCAGCTGCTTGTATTCCATAACAAAAAAAGCGTGCAGTAAGAAACGGCACACTTATATAACTATCATTTTTACTTTGCGAATTTAATTTGCAGTAAAGTTGCAGTAAGTGGGTACTTTATTTCGCTGCGTTACAGTAATATCAGCCGCCTGACCATCGGGGATGGTACGGAAGTGGGGCTTCTTTATGACGCCTTCCTGCTCTATGACCTGTGCGGCAACCGCCTGATAAGGAAGCAGTACAATGGCAGTTCCGTTGACGTGACAGAAGGGTATCAGTATAATGAAAGAAACGAACTGACGGAGCGGATCAGCGGGGGAAGCCTTATCGCTACGACAAGAACGGCAGTATCATCTCGGAGGAGCAGGAGGGGAGGAAGAGCGAATACCGCTACGACCTGTTAAACCGCCAGACCTATGTCAAGACTATGGACGGGAAAGAGCAGGAGAACTTTTACGACGGGGAAGGCCTGCGGGCAAGGATATCAGAGAACGGGAAGAAGACTACCTTCCTGTATCATAACGGAGAGATTCTGACAGAGAGACGGAGAGAGTGCGCCCATCAGGAGGTATGTCAGAGGTAATGCGCTGTCCCATGTGCAGACAGAGGATGGGGCTTATCATGTATATCATCAGGACGAGCAGGGCAGTACTGCCTATATCACAGGGCAGGATAACGCTGTCGAGAACATCTATAGGTATGACGCTTTCGGCAGCCTGTTAGAGAAGAAAGAGGCCATAACAAACCGTATCCTCTATACCGGCCAGCAGTATGCCCAGAAGACGGGGCAGTATTACTTAAGGGCCAGGTACTATAATCCTGTAGTAGGCAGGTTCCTGCAGGAAGACACCTATCGGGGTGACGGGCTTAACCTGTATGCCTACTGTGCGAATAATCCGGTGATGTATTATGATCCGAGTGGGCATGCGACTCAATATGAAGATGGAGGAGTGCAGGGATCAGAAGATACGCTGGCGTCGGAGATTATGTAAATGATATTGTTAATTCGGGAAGAGTAAAAAAATAAGTTTAGGAGTGTGGAAGAATTGAAAATTAAATTGAGAGATGTTGTGAAAAATTATGAAGTTAAGGAACAAGAATTTGAATATGCAGGTACAAATGGTATTGCGGGATTATTAGGTTGGCAAATTGTATTTTTTTACAAGATGGATGATTTAGTTAACACTGCAGCTGTTTCTTTTGATGAAATAAATAATAACGAGTTGATTAGTATTGCCAACTCAATATTAAAATTTATGGATATAAATATCAGATTTGGTGATAGTGTTGATGTAATCAAACAGATTTATGGAATTGCTGATTTTACTGATAGTTTATATGGAGAGATAATCAGATATAATTATATTATTTCAGCAGACCTATTCATAGCCTTTGGATTAGAAGATAATATATTAACGAGTTTAGAGATTATTACTGATGAAAACATGATTAGAGAAATTGTCAGTGTTAGAAACTCTAATGGGTAATAAATTGAAAATTTGATTTGGATTATGCGATTTTTATGTCCGTAGAATTCAGATAGACAGTGTTTCCTCAGGCATGATACTTCGGAGTTTGGAAATATTCCTTGGATATCTCTTTACGGTATTCACTGTCATAGAGAACACTGTTTACCTCATCGGTTTTTCCGGCTTCTGTTAGGAATCTGAGTAGTTGGGCAAGATCGTTGCTGCCAATTTCATACCATTCCTCCCGCTCGCTTTTCATATGCTTTTCTTCGTCATATTCAAAGATACTCACCGCGATCACCTCCGCGCGATTCTTTTCTAAAAACTCTGAAAGAATTCCATTTTTGACACAATAATCTACCGCTTTTTCGACGGCTTCTCCTGTTTCTTTTCAAATGCGTCTGACAAATACAATAAAGAAATGTCGTTTTTATAATTCATACTATATTAGCCAGCTATATTAGCCAGCTATAAAAATTCAGTTGACAAACCCATGCCCCCTATGTATAATTGTTTGAGTATGGATGGGAGTCTGCTATGTTTTTGAACCTGACTGAGGTGTTGACAAACGAAGACAAAGTTATTTCGATGCAAACAGAGGCCGGGATCACAGAGGTTTCTGTGGGCGGAGAAACTTATCCGGTGCGCACTGCATCGCCGGTGGATTTCGTTTTTACAAACACGGGAAAGGGCAAGGCACGGATCGAGGGCAAGGCAGTGTTCACCTTTGAAGCCGGCTGTGACAGATGTTTACAGCCTGTGGAGCAGGAGATCGTGCTTGACTTTGAGAGAGAGGTGTGGGCGCCGGAAGCGGCGACAGACCCTATGGTGTATGAAGAACAGCCCTTTATGGATGAGTTTCAGTTGAACGTGGAAGACTTACTAAACAGTGAGATAGTGATAAGCTGGCCTATGAAGATCCTGTGTAAGCCGGATTGTAAGGGAATCTGCCCCATATGCGGCAGGGATCTGAATACGGGGACGTGTGACTGTGACAGTTTCGTGCCCGATCCCAGGATGGCGGCGATCAAAGATATTTTCGAAGCGGATAAGGAGGTGTGACGATGTCTATTTGTCCTAAAAACAAATCTTCTAAGGGTAGAAGAGATAAGAGAAGAGCAAACTGGAAAATGACTGCTCCTACATTAGTAAAATGTAGCAAATGCGGCGCTTTGATGGTGCCCCACAGAGTATGTAAGAAATGCGGAACATACAACAAAAAAGAAATCATCGCAGTTGACTAAACGATGTACACAGGCTTTTCGAGGACTTCTCGAAGAGCCTTGATTTTTATGGGCAGATTTAGTATGATGATAAGGATAATGATTCAGAGCCAACCTCGAAAACACTGCGTGTTTCCTCGGTGTTTGGTTTTAAGGAGAAGCATATGAGTGAATGGGTTAAGGTGGCAGTGGATGCCATGGGCGGAGACAATGCTCCTGTTGAGACGGTAAAAGGCGCTGTAGAGGCGGTCAATGAGAGCAATAAAGTCAAGGTATATCTGGTAGGGAAACAGGAGGTTCTGGAACAGGAGCTGAGCAAATATCCCTATCCGAAGGAACAGGTTGAGATCGTTCATGCCTCTGAGGTCATCGAGACGGCGGAGCCGCCGGTGATGGCGATCCGTCAGAAAAAGGATTCCTCTCTGGTCAGGGCTCTCAATCTGGTGAAAGACGGCACCTGCGATGCCTATGTGTCCGCGGGTAGTACCGGAGCGACACTGGTGGGCGGTCAGGTGATCGTGGGACGGATCAAGGGAGTGGAGAGGCCGCCCCTTGCACCGCTTATTCCTACGGCGACAGGGTGTTCTCTGTTGATCGACTGCGGTGCGAATGTGGACGCCAGACCCTCTCATCTGGTGCAGTTTGCCAAGATGGGTTCCATTTATATGGAGTACGTGATGGGCGTGAAAAACCCGAAAGTCGGCATTGTGAATATCGGTGCCGAGGAGGAGAAGGGCAACGCGTTGGTGAAGGAGACCTTCCCTCTTTTAAAAAACTGCCCCGATATCAATTTCATCGGCAGTGTGGAAGCCAGAGATATTCCGGCGGGCGCGGCGGATGTGGTGGTCTGCGAGGCTTTTGTGGGCAATGTCATCTTAAAGACCTATGAGGGTGTAGGACTGACGCTGATCTCTAAGGTGAAGGAGGGCATGATGACTTCGCTTCGCAGCAAGATCGGCGCCCTTTTGGTGAAACCGGCTCTTAAGGAAACGCTTAAGGCTTTTGATCTGGAGCAGTACGGTGGAGCGCCGCTTCTCGGATTAAAGGGGCTGGTGGTAAAGACCCACGGAAGCTCTAAGGCAAATGAGATCAAAAATTCGATCCTGCAGTGTATCACGTTTACGGAGCAGCGGATCAGCGATAAGATCAGGGAAAAGGTCGCACCTCAGGAGAGCTGAGAAGAGACAGTAATGACAAGATACCGATAGAGAGAGCGCGTTAGAAAGCGATGAGGTTGGCTTTGCGATGGAATTAGAAAAATTACGGGAAGTGATAGCCGGGGTCTTAAGTGTGGATCCTAAGGAGATCACAACGGAGACTACTTTTTTGGAAGACCTGGGAGCAGATTCACTGGATGTGTACCAGATCATCATGGGAATCGAGGAGGCTTTCCATATCGAGATACCGGCTGAGAGGGCGGAGCGTATCACCACTGTGGGTGAGGCGGTGGAACTGATCAAGAACAGCAGGGAGTAAACAGAGGGCCCCTTTTGATAAGGAAGGGGCTTTTCTATGCGGAGGTTTTTATGTCTGGCGAGGGGTTCAGAGAACTGGAAGAAAAAATTGCATATCAATTCCGGGATGGGAAGCTTTTGCGACAGGCTCTCACACACAGCTCCTATGCCAATGAGATGCAGATCAATAAATACGAGGATTACGAACGGCTGGAGTTTTTGGGGGATGCCGTGTTAGAGCTTGTGAGCAGTGATTTTCTTTTTCGGAGAGAGAAGGAGACGCCGGAGGGACAGTTGACGAAACAGCGTGCATCCATGGTCTGTGAACCTGCTTTGGCTTTTTGTGCCAGAACATTTTCTCTGGAAGCCTATATTCTGCTTGGAAAGGGAGAGGAGACTACGGGAGGAAGGTCTCGGGATTCCATTGTCTCGGATGTGCTGGAGGCTCTGATCGGCGCGATCTATCTGGATGGAGGCTTGGAGGCGGCTTCCTCGTTTATCCACCGCTTTATCCTGTCGGATCTGGAACACAAGCAGCTTTTTTATGATGCGAAGACGATCCTGCAGGAACTGGTACAGCAGGAAGATCTCGGTGCGCTTCACTATGAGCTTGTGAAGGAGGAAGGGCCTCAGCATGATAAAACCTTCGAGGTGGAAGCTTATGTGGGTGAGAAGAAGGTGGGATGGGGAATCGGCCATTCCAAGAAAGCTGCGGAACAGCAGGCAGCCTATCAGGCGCTTTTAGCAAGGCAGAGTGAGTGATGGCTCTGTCAATAGATGAGAGGTACATATGTATTTAAAAAGTATAGAGGTACACGGATTTAAATCTTTTGCCAATAAAATAACGTTTCAATTTCACAACGGTATCACGGGGATTGTGGGACCGAACGGTTCCGGAAAGAGCAATGTGGCCGATGCGGTCAGGTGGGTGCTTGGTGAACAGCGCATTAAACAGCTGCGCGGCGTCTCCATGCAGGATGTGATCTTTTCCGGCACAGAGCTTAGGAAACCGCTGGGCTATGCTTATGTGGCAATCACGCTGGATAATTCAGACCACCAGCTTGCGATCGACTTTGATGAGGTGACGGTGTCAAGACGTCTCTATCGCTCCGGAGAGAGTGAATATATGCTGAACGGTACTCCCTGCCGTCTGAAGGATGTCAATGAACTGTTCTATGATACCGGTATCGGTAAGGAGGGCTACTCCATCATCGGGCAGGGACAGATTGACAAGATCCTGAGCGGTAAGCCGGAGGAACGCCGGGAACTTTTTGACGAAGCGGCCGGTATTGTGAAATTCAAGCGACGTAAGTATGCGGCGCAGAAAAAGCTGGAGGCGGAGAAGCAGAATCTCCTGCGCGTCAATGATATTCTGGCGGAGCTGGAGAGGCAGACAGGCCCCTTGGAAAAGCAGGCGGATAAGGCCAGAATCTACCTTCGCAAGAAGGAGGAATTAAAGACTCTGGATGTGAATGTTTTCCTGCTGGAAAATGTGCGGGTGACGGAGCAGTTAAAGGAAGTGGATGAGAAGCTGCGCATTGCCGGAGGAGATCTGCAGGAGACGACGGATAAATATGAGTCGATCAAGGAAGAATATGAGCGGATCCAAAGCCGCATCGAGCAGTTGGATCAAGAGATTGAAGCGACCCGTGCGACCCTTACTGACACGGGTGTTATGCGCTCCAAGCTGGAGGGTGAGATCAATGTCTTAAAGGAGCAGATCCACTCGGCAGAGGGGAACGAGGAGCATTTACAGAACCGTATCCGCAGCATCAGCGAACAGCTGGCGGAAAGGGATCAGGAGCGGGAGTCGATTCTGGAAGAAAAGCGTGAGATAGACGAGAAGCTGGCGGCTCTTGAGGAGGCGAGAACGCAGGCGAGAACGCTTTTGGAGCAGACCCAGGGTGAGATAGAGACCCTAAATAATCATATCGAAAGTGGTAAGAATACCATTATTGAAGCGTTAAACAGCCGGGCAACGATCAAATCCAAGCTGGGACGTTTTGACACCATGCTGGAACAGGTGAACATCCGCAAGGCAGAGTTAAATTCCAGACTCCTTCGGGCCAAGTCCGATGAGGCGGAGCAGACGGAGACGATCAAGAAGCTGGAGGAGGAATTTCAGGCCATCACCGCATTGATTCAGGAGCTTACGGAGAAGCAGGAACTCATGGAAGAGCGGCTTGCCGGTGTGCGGGACGAGCTGGCAGCCAAGGATCAGAAGCTGCGGGATACGCAGGTGCTCTACCACCAGCAGAAGTCTAAGTTGGAGGCTCTCTCTAATCTGACCGAGCGCTATGAGGGGTACGGCGGCAGTGTAAAGGCTGTCATGGAAAAAAAGGATACAGAGAAAGGGATTATTGGAGTGGTGGCGGACATCATTCAGGTGGACGCCAAGTATGAGACGGCGATCGAGACGGCGCTGGGCGGCAATATCCAGAATATTGTGACGGAAGACGAAGAAACAGCCAAGCGTATGATCGCTTTTCTGAAAAAGGCAAGAGCGGGCCGTGCGACCTTTTTGCCCCTTACCAGCATCACCCATCCTCAGGAGTTTAAGAATCCGGAAGCCCTGAAAGAGAAGGGCGTGGTAGGCATGGCGGATGAGCTGGTGAAGATTGAGAAAAAATACCGGAACGTGGCGAAGGCGATGCTGGGCCGTATTCTGGTGGTTGACAATGTGGACAATGCAGTGAAAATCGCCAGAAAGTTTGAGTACGGTATCCGTATGGTGACGCTGGAGGGAGAACTTCTGGTGCCCGGCGGCGCCATCAGCGGCGGCGCTTTCAAGAATAATTCCAATCTTCTGGGCAGACGCCGGGAGATGGAGGAGCTGGAGCGCAAGGTAAAGCAGTATGTGAAGGAGATCGATCAGCTGCTGAATGAGATCGAGGAGACGAAGCGGGGCCGCAATAAGATGCGCCTGGAGATCGAGGATATCAAGGGACAGATCCAGCGCAAATTCATTGAGCAGAACACTGCCAGAATGAGCGTGATGCAGGCGGAGGAGAAAAAGAACGAGACGGCGGAAGGCTTTGGCGAGCTGAAAACCGAGGAGCAGGATATTGAGACGCAGCTTTTAGAAATCCGAACCGGCAAGGAGGAGGCAGCGAAAGAGCTTGCTGATTCCGAGGCGTTAGAAAAAAATGTGGAGGCGCAGATCGCCGAGTTCCAAACCCAGTTGGAGGAGAAGCGCACGCAGGAATCCGAGCAGGCTGTCCGGGTATCCGAATGGGATGTGGAAGTGGAAAAGATGCGCCAAACCGCGGACTTTAAGCGCCAGAATCTGGAGCGCGTGGATGGCGAGCGGGAGCGCTATACGGCGGAACTGAACGAGGTGAAGGAGGGCCTTCATCTGGGGAAGGAAGAGGTGGAGCGCAAGAAACAGAGTATTTTGGAGATCGAGCAGACCATCGCGGCTTCCCACACGGCGCAGACCGATGCGGAGCAGAAATTGAAGGATGACATAGAGGCGAAGGAGGAGCTTTCCGGAAAACAGAAGAATTTCTTTACTTCCAGAGAGGAACTTTCCGAGCGGATGTCGGCGTTAGATAAAGAAGTTTACCGATTGAACACCCAGAAGGAGAAGATGGAGGAATCCATCGAATCCAAGATCAATTATATGTGGGATGAGTACGAGATCACACTTTCCGATGCGGCGGGACTAAAGAACGAGGAGTTGAATGATCTGCCGGCCATGAAGCGGGAGATCAGCGGCTTGAAGGATGAGATCCGTAAGTTGGGAGATGTGAACGTGAATGCCATCGAAGACTATCGAGAGCTGATGGAGCGATACACATTCCTAAAGACCCAGCACGACGATCTGGTGGAAGCGGAGAAAACGCTGCTTGGCATTATCGAAGAGCTGGACGTTTCCATGAGGAAACAGTTCAATGAAAAGTTTGCCCAGATTAACAGAGAATTTGATAAGGTCTTTAAGGAGCTTTTCGGCGGCGGAAAAGGCTCTCTGGAGCTGATCGAGGATGAGGATGTGCTGGAGGCAGGCATTCTTGTGATCGCGCAGCCGCCCGGGAAGAAGCTTGTCAATATGATGCAGATGTCCGGTGGTGAAAAGTCGCTGACGGCGATCTGTCTATTGTTTGCCATCCAGAATCTGAAGCCTTCGCCTTTCTGTCTGCTGGACGAGATCGAGGCGGCTCTGGATGAAAACAATGTGACCCGTTTTGCCAAGTATCTGCATAAGCTCACAAAGAGCACACAGTTTATTGTTATCACCCACAGGCGCGGGACCATGGAAAAGGCGGACCGGCTCTATGGTATCACCATGCAGGAGAAGGGAATATCCACGCTGGTGAGCGTGAATCTGATCGATAAAGAATTGGATGATTAGTGGGGAATGAGTGGAAAGATGGCATTTTCCGCAATGAAGGCTGAGAGGAAATAGGCATGGGAGAAGAAAAGAAGGGGTTTTTCGGCAGGCTGAAGGAAGGACTCACCAAGACCAGAGATAATATCGTGCACAGTATGGATTCTGTGTTTGGCGGCTTTTCCGATATTGACGACGAGTTCTATGAGGAACTTGAGGAGATCCTTATCACGGGGGATATCGGTGTGAAAGCCACCGAGGAGATCCTGGAGAAGTTAAAGAGTCAGGTGAAAGAGAATCATATCAAGGAGCCTGCGGCGTGTAAGGCATACCTGATCGAAAACATCAAAGAGCAGATGCAGATCGGAGAGACAGCGTACGATTTTGAAAAAGAGCAGTCCGTGGTGCTGGTGATCGGTGTCAACGGGGTGGGCAAGACTACCACGGTGGGAAAGCTTGCCGGGCAGCTCAAGAACCAGGGGCGTAAGGTGCTGATTGCGGCGGCGGATACCTTTCGGGCGGCAGCAGGTGAGCAGCTTTCCGAGTGGGCCGGACGTGCCGGGGTGGATATCATCGGCGGTGTGGAAGGCGCAGATCCGGCCAGCGTGATCTATGATGCGCTCCATGCGGCGAAAGCGCGCAATGCGGATGTGCTTTTGTGTGATACAGCAGGACGTCTGCATAATAAAAAGAATCTGATGGAAGAATTGAAGAAGATCGACCGGATCGTCGGGAAGGAGTTTCCCAACGCTCATCGGGAGAATCTGATCGTCCTGGACGGCACTACGGGGCAAAACGCCCTGCAGCAGGCGAGAGAGTTTAGCGAGGTGACGGATGCGACCGGTATTATCCTGACCAAGCTTGACGGGACGGCAAAGGGCGGCATCGCGGTGGCGATCCAGTCAGAACTGCAGCTTCCCGTGAAGTACATTGGCGTGGGTGAAAAAATAGAGGATCTGCAGAAATTTGATGCGGGACAGTTTGTAGATGCACTCTTTGATGTGCGGGAGGAGAATGAGGATGAATGAATTATCTTTAGATAAATTTGAGGAAGCCTATGAGATCGTGAAGGAGGTGGCCTCCGAGACGAAGCTGGTGTACAGTGATTATTTCAGCGCACAGACCGGGAATAAGGTTTATTTGAAACCGGAGAATATGCAGCTGACAGGCGCCTATAAGCTGCGGGGGGCATACTATAAGATCAGTACCCTGACGGAGGAGGAGCGGGCCAGAGGACTGATCACGGCTTCCGCCGGGAATCACGCTCAGGGAGTGGCCTATGCAGCCAAGTGCTACGGGGTGAAGGCGGTGATCGTGATGCCTACCACGACCCCCCTGATTAAAGTTAACCGCACCAAGAGCTACGGGGCAGAAGTGGTTCTCTACGGCAATGTGTATGATGAGGCGTGTGAGCATGCGCTTAAGCTGGCGGAGGAGAACGGCTATACCTTTGTGCATCCCTTTGACGATCTGGCTGTGGCAACAGGACAGGGAACCATTGCCATGGAGATCATAAAAGAACTTCCCCTGGTGGATTATATTCTGGTGCCCATCGGCGGCGGCGGACTTGCCACCGGCGTATCCACACTGGCGAAACTGTTAAATCCCAAGATCAAGGTCATCGGCGTAGAACCTGCGGGAGCCAACTGTATGCAGGCATCTATCAAGGCGGGAAAAGTGCTGACAATGGATCAGGTGAACACCATCGCGGACGGCACGGCAGTGAAAACGCCCGGTGAGAAGATTTTCCCTTATGTGAGCCAGAATCTGGACGATATCATTACGGTGGAGGATCAGGAGCTGGTGGTAGCTTTCCTGGATATGGTGGAGAACCATAAAATGGTAGTGGAAAATTCCGGTCTGCTCACGGTTGCAGCTTTAAAGCAGCTGGATGTAAAAAATAAAAAGGTGGTTTCCATCTTAAGCGGCGGCAATATGGATGTGATCACCATGTCCTCCGTGGTACAGCAGGGATTGGTGCTGCGGGATCGGATCTTTACGGTGTCGGTGCTTTTGCCGGATAAGCCGGGCGAGCTGACCCGTGTGTCGGATGTGATCGCGAAGCAGAACGGGAACGTGATTAAGCTGGAACATAACCAGTTTGTGTCCATTAACCGAAATGCGGCTGTGGAGCTTACCATCACCATGGAGGCCTACGGCACGGAGCATAAAAACCAGATCATAAGGTCACTACAGGAGAAGGGCTATCAGCCCAGACTGGTGAGAGCAAGCATCTAAAATATTTCCAGAAAAGTGGAGATCGTAATCTATGAAAAAATATGCTATTATAACAGCAGCATCCTTCATCTATGCAGTTGGTGTAAGTCTTTTTACAGATCCGAATAATATGGCACCGGGCGGCGTGACAGGTATTTCCATTATTTTAAGCAGGATTCTGCCGCTTCCGACAGGTACATTGATCTTGCTGCTCAATGTGCCGATCCTTCTTTTTGCCGTATGGAAATTCGGGATCCGGTTTACTATGTCCACGATCTATGCCATAGCGTTGATCTCTCTTTTTACCAATGTGCTGTCGGCATATGGAGCGGCCACGGATGACATCCTGCTTGCGGCGCTTGTGGGAGGTTCGCTCACTGCGGTCTCCATTGGCGTGATTTTTCGCGCGGGCGGCACCACGGGGGGAATGGATATTGTAGTAAAAGCACTGCGGCTGCATTTTCCCCATCTGAAGACGGGAAAGATCTTTTTCGTTGCGGATGCCTTGGTGGTGACGTTGTCCGGCATTGTATTCCGGGATTTAAATGCGGCGCTGTATGCGGCACTTTCCGCTATCTGTGCGTCTTTTGTGATGGATATCGTGCTCTATGGACGGGATGAGGCCAAGATGCAGTATATCATCAGCGCCCATGCAGAGCAGATCGCCGGGCGGCTGCTGTCAGATCTGGATATTGGCGTGACATATATAAACGGGCAGGGCGCATATAGTGGAGATAACAAGAAAGTCATTTTGTGCGTGGTGAAAAAGCCGGTATCTCCCAGAGTGGAGGAGATCGTGAGGCAGGAAGACCCGGATGCATTCATGATCATTACGAGTGCGACGGAAGTCTTTGGAGAGGGATACAAAAGCTATTTTAGCGAACGAGTCTAAAAGGAGAGGCTATGCAGGAGAATCATGTACAGGGAAAGCGGCAAAAGAAGAAACGAAGGCGAAGTGAGAACAGCATTCTGGCAGGTTCCATCCTCCTTTGCATCGTCACCCTCACAGCGGTTACGGTCTGTCTGGTGGCGGTGTTTCAGTATCGGGCGATCCAGCAGGAAAATGTAGAGGTCATGAATGAGCTGGAGGAGGTTCGCCTGGTGGAGGAAATGTCCTACAGCCAGTCCGAGGTGGATGCGTTGCTGGAGAGCGCGGTGGCAAAGACAAAAGAAGAGACGGACGCCGAGGTGAGCAGCGCTTTTCTTGATCAATTAAAAGAGTTCATGGAATCCGGCGAGAGTACCACGGATATGCTTCGGTATTTTTTTCCGGATGAAGTTGTGGTTGCAGATACCGGACGGTATTATTTCTTCCCGATTCAGGAGGAGCTTGCTAAGAATACATATGACCCCAAGGCTTTTGTGCTGGATGATGACGGCGTGATGCACTACTATGAGGAGGGAGAACAGGTCTCCCATAAGGGAATAGATGTGTCCCGGTATCAGGATAAGATCGACTGGACAAAGGTGGCGGAGGATGAGGTGGAGTATGCCTTTATCCGTCTGGGGATCCGCGGCTACACCGAAGGCGAGATTATGGAGGATGAGACCTTTCAGGACAATATCAGAGGTGCCTTAAAAAACGACATTGATGTTGGCGTTTACTTTTTTACTCAAGCTATGAGTGTGGAGGAGGCCGAGGAGGAAGCTGAGTTTGTACTGGAAGCCATATCTCCTTACCGTGTCAAATACCCGGTGGTCATTGATGTAGAAGCGGTGACCAGCACAAACGCAAGAAGCAATGATCTGACCAGCGAGGAACGCACAAGATATTGTATGGCCTTTTGCAATAAGATCAGAGAGGCGGGATATACGCCTATGATCTATGGCAATTTAAAGACCTTTATGCTGCTGTTGGATATAGAGGAGCTGGAGGACTATGATAAGTGGTTTGCCTACTATGACGAGGAATATTATTTCCCCTATGATTTCAAAATCTGGCAGTATACCAACAAGGGAAGTGTTTCCGGTATCAAGGGCGATGTAGATTTGAATATCAGTTTTGAGTAGTGCCGCGCTGTGAGATGACATATCGGCTGCTGGCAGACTGATTTATCAGATTACAGTGTGATAGGGCTAGGAAAAGATAAGAGAAACCAAGAGAATAAAAAAGAAAGGCGGGTTACGATATGAAGTATGAATTTGAAGGTACTGTTGAGTTTCGGGAGAATGAGAATGCTATCGCCGTTCCCTTTAACGTGTGGGAGGTCTGCGAGAAGGTGGGAGACGCGCCGGTGCGGGTCTGCTTTGACGATGTATGTTTTATCTGCGATCTTTTACCGAAAGGGCAGGGCTACTATGATATCCCCATCAATCAGGATACGCTTGCAAAGGTGGAGCTTGGCAAGAAATATCTGATTTCGATAGAGATCGTGGGTAATGTGGTGAATGTAGGCGGCACAAGCCCTTACAGTGTGGAAAATCCGATCCGTAAGGTCGATGGGGTAGATCTGGTGACGCAGCCCTGGGACGGCCTGTGCGGCCAGTCCTGTATCGCTATGATCGCGGGGACTACGCTGGACGAGGCTTGCGATATCATGAAGTGCAGGGAGTGGCAGGCAAATATGAGTAAGATGATCGCCACCTTGGAGTATCTGGGACTTCGCCATGCGGACAAGATCGTCTATACGCTTGGTAAGGAGGTGGAGCTTCCCAAGTGCTGCATCATTATGGAACGCATGGGGAGATACAGCCACTATCTGGTAGGATACGATGGGAAGTATTATGATCCAAATCTGGGTGTGATCAAAGAATTTGATCAGGCCAAGATGGTGGGGTATTTGGAGATTATCGTATAGACTGTGAATGTGGCTTGAGTTTGTGAAGTGGGATGTAAGAAAAAAGACATATCCGATTTGATCGGATGTGTCTTTTTTAGTAAAAACTTTATGATTCAGTAGGTTTTGTGCTATAATTTCAATATTGCTGATAGTAGTAAATTTAAATTTAAGTGTACGGACTTTCCGGATTTTCTATGGGTGCAACGATTGCAGTGGAATTGTTGGCAAGAAATAATATTCGTATTGAAAAGGTGATCTTAGATGCTGCATTTTGCGTCAAAATGGGAGTCCTTACACCAATATATACGAGTATATTCTGCTGGACGATACAGAAAATTAAATCGGGTAAGACAATACCGGCAATCATGATTGAATGCGTTATGGGTAAAGGAAATTATGGCATTGTAAATACTTTTTATAAAAATGTGGAAATACAGTCAATAAGAAATGCTTGCAGAGATATATACAGATACGAAATATCCGGTAAAATAGCTGATTTTAGTGGAGAAGTTACTTTTTGGTATGGCAGTAACGAGCATTATCCAAGAAAAACGGTCGGATTACTGATAAGACATCTGCCCCAAATGCGGGTTGAAGTGTTTGAGGGAATGGGCCATGGACAACTTTTGAATGAACATCCGGAAGAATATGTGCAAAGAATGAAAGATATTATGAATTGAATAAATTTCAGCTTGTAAAATTCCTGAGAGGAGCACTGATATGATAAATAAACTGCATTTTGAAATGATCAGGTTATATAGTGGAGATGTAAAAAGAATACAGCATTTCTGTAAGGTTCACAGCTACGCAAAGCTGATTGCCGAAATGGAGAACATAGATGCAGACACCTTGTTTATTCTTGAAACAGCGGCATTGACACATGACATAGGCATTCATTACTGTGAAGAGAAATATGGCAGCTGCAATGGAAAACTCCAGGAAAAAGAAGGCCCTGAAATTGCAAAAAGGCTTTTGGCGGATCTGCATTTCGAGGAGCAAGTGTCTGAGCGGGTTCAGTATCTGATTGCGCATCATCATACCTATGATAATATTGATGGTATGGATTATCAAATACTTGTAGAAGCGGATTTTCTGGTAAATTTATATGAGGACGGGATATCAAAGCAAGAGATAGAGCGTGCATATAAGAAAATTTTCAGAACCGATTCAGGAAAGAAGCTGTGCAGAGAAATATTTCATTTGAATTTGGATTGAATTGCGGTTTGCAGGACTGGGAATTTTGAAGTTTGAAGGGGATAAACAGAGTGACAAAATTGGATTTTGTGGTGGTAATGCAATGACTAATCCATGGAAAGAAATTAGTTTAATTAGATTTTGAACGCTGATTCCGGGTTAGTCGAGGAGGTAGACTAAGTAACAAAATCGGAATTTGGAGGTGAAATTCTTTTGAAACAGTTTTTAAAAAAACATAGTTTTCTCATATACATAATCACAAGTTTTCTAATTTATGTACTTTCCAACGGGGAATGGAATATTCCGATTTTTGCATGGGTTTACCCTATTCTGTTTCTTGGCATGGGTTATTTCGATAAAACACGAAAAGCGTATTCTGCAATAATTCTTTGCTATGCCCTTGGATTTGTGATTCAGTTTTGGAAAGTAATTGGAATGGATATAAAAATATGCATTATTGTAGGCATTTTATTAGCGCTTTTAAAAGTTTTGCCGTATTTCTATTGGATAAAATCCAAAATGAGATTTCAGGATACGATTATTGTTGCAAGTATCATGGTGTTAATAGAATATATTATTTATTTAATCTATCCGATTTTAGGCGGTTTGTCTGATGCTTATACACAATTTCAAAATTTGTACCTGCTGCAAATCGTGACAATAACCGGGATTTACGGGATTACTTTTATCATGTATTGGACTGCGGCAATGGTAATATGGATTTGGAATAACAGGAGCAATCAAAAGGTATTAAGAAAGTATGTTGCGGTATTTGCTTCGGTCATTGGGCTGATATTTATTTATGGTATTGTCATGTATCATTTTGTAGGAAATCCAAAAGAAAGTGTTAGAATAGCCGGTGTGACAGTACCGGTTTCTCATCTTTTGAATGATGATGAAGATGTATATGCCACATTTTATACAGATACCTTTACTGATGAAAATTTGACAAACACGCAGGATAAACTGGCATCTGTGACGGACGAACTTTTCATCAAAACAAAGCAGGAGACAGAAGCCGGCGCAAAGATTGTTTTCTGGTCTGAATTGAATGGAGCAGTTCTTAAGCAGGATGAAGCGGCGCTTTTACAGAGAGCGTCAACTACTGCAAAAGAAGAAGGAATTTATCTGATTGTTTCGCTCTTAGTGAAAACGCCTTATGAAAGCTTAAAGGAAAATAAAACAGTTGCATTTAATCCGCAAGGGGAGAAGGTTGCAGAATATTTTAAGTACGGGCGCTCTATTGGAGAACTGTGTCAAAAAGGCGATGGAGAACTGCAAAGCTTCGATACGGAATATGGAAAACTCGCAACGTTCATATGCTCTGATATGGCTTTTGCATCAAAGATACAGCAGGCAGGAAAAAGCAATGTGGATATTTTGCTGGTTCCGGCTTCTGACTGGAGGGAAATGACATTACTTGCCACAAAAACTGCCATTGTACGTGCCGTTGAAAATGGAAGCAATATCATCAGGCATACAAACAGAGGAATGTCGATCGTGTCTGACAATAGGGGGAATATACTTGCACAGACAAATTATTTTCAATCAGATACAAAAACTTTAGCTGCACAGGTCATCACAAATGGACGTTTTACCTTATATTCACATGTAGGTAATATATTTGTATATCTATGTGGCATATATGTATTAGGAAGTTTCATAATTCCAAAATGTCTAAATAGAAGGCGATAAGCAAATTCCAGTTTTCCAGCTAGACAAATTTGAATTTGTGGAGGCTTTATAACAATGAAAATGTATGATTGTGGTTTTACCAAGGAAAGTAATTGGTTTAGATATCGTGCAGGAGCAATTATTATAGAAAATGGTTGTGTGCTTTTTGCAGGAAATGAGAAGGATAATTACTTATATTCCATCGGTGGCGGTGTTCATATGGGCGAAACCGCTGAGGATGCGGTTCTTCGCGAGGTCTTTGAGGAAACGGGTGTGCATTATGAGATAGACCATTTAGCGGTTATCCATGAGAATTTTTTTAATGAGAATAGTGGAACTTTAAAGGGATTAAATTGCCATGAAATAAGTTTCTATTTCCTAATGAAATCAAGAGGAACGAAAGAACTTCACAGCAATAGTTTAGTTCATGGAGTGAAAGAACAAATGCACTGGATACCGATAAATGATTTGGACAAATACATTGCATTCCCAGGTTTTATGAAAGATTATCTTAGTAAAGAACATTTTGGAATAGAACATATAGTAACTGATGAAAGAAAATTTACAAAGGAATGAGAACTATTCATGCTTTTGGTGGCAAGAGAATATTATAGTTATCTTGTGGAGAAAAAATATGTCTGAACGTGAAGAAAAATTTGAAAAGATGCTACAGGCAATTCAAACGGAATATAAGGATACCGTAAATAAAATGGAAAACCTGAGGTTGGAAGGTAAAACAAAAACCGTAACCTATAAGCAGCTTATGGGTACAAAAGTTGCGCTTCAAAATATGCTTTCAAGATATGAAATATATGGACTTCTGGAATGATATGTCGAGTTTGTTAGACTGATAATTTAGAGGTTGTTGGGGTGGATTGTGATGGCAAAAGCTTTATTTTTAGATATAGATGGCGTACTTAATTCTAATTTTTGGAATGATAGCCATCAGAAGGAAATAAGCGATGGAACATTAGTTGATGAGGAGAAAATTAAGATATTAGCCTCCTTAGTAAAAAGAACAAATGCAAAAATAATTCTTCATTCCGGATGGCGCTTTTGGATTGACTATGAATTAAGACCACTTGGTACAGAGGCAGAGAGATTGGTAGAGATGCTTGCCAAAGAAGATTTGTTTATCGATGGAGTCACCCCGGATCTAACTACCGAGGAAATCAGAGAAACCAAGAAATTTAGTTTGGTAAAGGCAGATGAAATCCTTTTATGGTTGAAGCAGCATAGTGATATTACGGAGTGGGTGGTTCTTGATGACCTGGATTTACATTCTGTTAAGATTGATCAGCATCAGGTGAAAACAGATCCGACAATAGGATTAACCCTTGAGGATATTGAAAAAGCAGAAAAGATTTTGGAAGGTTTAATTTCTGGGTAGAAAAAACGGTATTTGATAAGGTACATATTGTGAGTGATCATGAAAAACTCGCCAATTTAGCGGTATTGATGTGGGATAGCAATTCTGTTAATGAACTGATTACCGAATTTTCAGAAACTATTTCTAATGGTAAATCACAATTCTTTTTAAAATATGAAGATGATATGCCCATAGGTTTTGCTCAGTGTCAGTTGCGTTACGATTATGTGGAGGGAACAAGCACAACTTCGGTTGGTTACTTAGAAGGGATTTATATCAAAGAAGGGTATCGCAATAAAGGATATGCGAAAGAGTTATTATCAGATTGTGAGGCATGGGCAAAAGATAATGGCGGTCAAGAGTTTGCCAGTGATTGTGAAATAGATAATGTAGGCAGTTTTTGCTTCCATAAACTTATGAATTTTACAGAAGCAAATAGAATTATTTGCTTTACTAAGGTATTGTAGTATTTTAGTTTATCCAGTTGGAAAATCGGGATTTGCGGAGAAGAAATGCGACATAATAGAGCATACGATATATTTGAATCCATCACAGTTTTCTAAAATAATGAACGGTGCGAAAACAATATACTCTTCAAAGGAAGGTGCTACATATGGCAACGAAAAGGAAAACACTGCCCAAAGAAATTGATGAACTGTTGAAGGTGGGGGACTTGGAAGAGCTAAAAAAGAGGTTTGTGCAGTGCGAACCTAATGCCCTGCATATCAATAAATTCGGCTCGAATATCTTTTCCAGAACGCCTATACCGAGAGAATTTGCTGTTTGGGCGAAGGAGCAGGGCGCCGATATCAATTTTGCGGACCACTACGGCAAGACGCCTATTTTTTATCATGCAAGTTCCTGGTGCGGAGATGTTCAGTTGCTCATTGACTTAGGCGCTGAGGTCAATGTGGCATCAGGCGGCGTCACACCGCTGCATTATGCTGCCATGTATGGCCGACCGAAAGCAGTAAAGGTTTTGTTAGACTCTGGTGCAGATGTCGAGGCCAGACCGAAGGATGTGTTTGGAAGGAGGCAATCCCCTCTGGAAATGACGCTGATACAGAATCGCGTCCCGTTTTCTACTTTGATGGAAGTTTGCACTTTATTGCTTGATTACGGAGCAAAAATAACCAATGAATGCAGGAATGCAGTAGATGATATCGGTAAAAACTTTGAGCGTGTAAAGGGCGGGATCCAGAACGAGGATTTTCTTAAAGAACAGACGGAGTCGCTGCAAAAGCTGTATATGACATTTGGCGTCACACCGGCAGAGGAGATTACTGTCCACGATGGTGTATCACCTATCGTTATCAGCGAGGTTGGGTTCGTTAAGCAGTATAACAAGCTTTGGGAGTATTTAGTTCCGCCCCACGGTAAGGCCAAGACCGCTCAAGGCGAAGCTATGCGTATTGTCGGCAAGGTCTCATATGAGATACTCGATAACGGTGGTATGAACTGGGACGGCGACTTTCGCAAAATGCTTCGTGTTCTGCCGGAGTATTTCCGGCTTGGAAATCCTTTATCTGAGGAAGACATAGCCGAAGTGGAACGTCTTACACACATTCTCTGGGATGGCAGGGGGATTGATGAACCCACGAAGCTTTGCGCCTATGCCGTAGCGTGGGTCTTAAAAAATCCAGAGGTTATTGCACCGCTTTCTGCGGACTATGCGCGTTAAACAGTTGTTACTGGGAGTCACTGTATCAATATAACTTTGCGCGAAATACTAATTACTGCTCAATTCCAATTTGACGGTAAATAAGAAAATCTTGGAATTTGTATGGCATCCGTTTATCCCTATTAAAGGAGAACAGGCTATGATTGTGAGATGGACCCCACAGTGGTATGAGCTAGACCAATCCATTGTAGTTGGAGATGTTGATTGGTTCTATTTGTCAAAAGATAATCTTTATTTTGCCAGTGGCCTTTCGGGAAACGGTGATTGTGAAGTCAAAGCAAAAATATCAAAGATCACCCATCCGGAATTAGGAGATATCAGAGGTATCATAACGATTGGGTTGGACTACTCAATATACCTTAGCGATGGAGATATGATAATTGTAAATGCTGAAGAATCTCCAGGCGACTTTGAAAGCTCTGAATATATTGTAAATGAATGGGGCTTTGATGTGGATATCAATATTATTGAAAAAACCGGACTGACATCTATTGAAAGATTAAAAATGCTCGGTCATAACGAAATGAAAGTACGGGAACAGGAACGCATCAGAAGATATAAAGCTTTACTGGATTTAACAGAAGTAGATTGGGATTACTAACCCTGTTCAATCAATTTCAGAGTTGATTGAGATCTGGCATAATCAGTGCTCGAAATATTGCAACAGTATAGTTGCCCCTGTTTTTTTGAGCGGTGGGGAAAATAGTATTATGATGTATTTGGAGAATTATTTGAAGGAGAACAGAGAAAATGGATATTACACTGCATCTTATGTCTATTGATGAAAAAACACTCTTAATACGGCTGATGGAAAGATTGCAGGATTTGCATTATTTTGTCCCCATTGTGACTATCGGAAGGAAGCGGACGCAAGGTGTTTTGGTGAGTTTTCTGTTATGCTGAAGTACCGAAGAATGGGAATTGGCAAACAGGTAGCCACACAACTTTGATAATGATCAGTATAGATTCCAATTAGTGGAGGAGATAAACAAAGTTGGAAGTTATATAGGAGGGCTGATATGCTTGATACAATACCTAATGAAGAAGAAATGACGNCTTTAGTTGGAAAATCTCTATATGATGTATGGAATAAGTTATGTATTTTGATTGATGAAAAATATGATATGGATTGTTTGTGGGATAAAGGCGGAAAAGCATGGAAATATGAATATAAATATCGTCGGGGTGGAAAAACACTGTGTGCATTATATGCAAGAGAAAACTGCGTGGGCTTTATGATCATCCTGGGGAAAGACGAACGGTCAAAATTCGANGCCGATCGAGAAAATTACACAAAAGAGGTTCAGGAAATGTATGACAAAGCACAAACTTACCATGACGGGAAATGGATCATGTTTGAGCCGGTGGACACTTCTTTGTTTGATGATTTCATCAGGTTGTTGGGAATCAAAAGAAAGCCAAACAGAAAGTAAAGCTATGATTGAAGCATAGATAAATTCTTTTTCCCAAAATGAAACTGAAATGAAATAATGAAATCGCAATTTGAGGGAACGCTTATGATACGAAAAGCAGGAAAAGAAGANTTAGAAATACTNGCCAATTTAGCGGTNTTGATGTGGGATAANAATTCTGTNAATGANCTGATTACNGAATTTTCAGAAACTATTTCTAATGGNAAATCNCAATTCTTTTTAAAATATGAAAATGANATGCCNATAGGTTTTGCACAGTGTCANTTGCGTTACGATTATGTGGAGGGAACAAGCACAACTCCGGTTGGTTACTTAGAAGGNATTTTTATNAAAGAAGGGTATCGCAATAAAGGATATGCTAAAGAGCTATTAACANATTGTGAGGCATGGGCAANGGATAANGGNTGTCAAGAGTTTGCCAGTGATTGCGAAATAGATAACGTAGGCAGTTTTTGCTTCCATAAAGCTATGAATTTTACAGAAGCAAATAGAATTATTTGCTTTACCAAGGCATTATAAAATTCCGATTTGTCGAGGAGAAAAGCTGAATAGCAAAATTTGAATTTATCAGGGGTTCAACTGGGCAAAATNGGTAGATGGAGGAGAAAAAATGAANATTGAACTTGTGAGATTAACTAGTGAATATAAGGAACAGCTATTTGAAATGCTGACAGAATGGAAGAATGATATTATAGTAAATCACACAGATATNTCCCCATGGAAAATATGGNANAATGATTTTCATGATTTTGATAATTACNTAAAAAATCTTGATACAAATGAAGAAACTAAAAATGGTTGGGTTCCTGATAGCACCCTATTTTGTCTTGATAAAGATAGAAATATTTTTGTAGGAGCAGTTAACATCCGCCACTATCTAAATGATGAACTATTAAAAACTGGCGGTCATATAGGCGATGGAATTAGACCTAGCGAAAGAAGAAAAGGTTATGCGACAGCAATGATTGCTTTGGCATTAGACGAGTGTAAAAAACTTGGTATTAACAAAGTCTTGATATGTTGCGACAAAAATAACATTGGTTCAGCGAAAACAATTATTAGGAATGGTGGAGTATTGGAAAATGAAGTTGAAGAAGATGGACATATTGAGCAGCGTTATTGGATTCAGTTATAGCGTAAAATTTGGCGTAGAAGCGCAATGCAGATTCAGAAGGAAAATATAGTGAGGTTAAGGTTATGGAAGAAATACAAAAATTTTATACCGAGGATTGGAATGAAAGCCGGCGTTTGATTTCTCAGTCAGGACAAATTGAATACATTACAACTATGAAATATTTGAAAATGTATTGCCAAAAAGATATGTCAGTGCTGGATGCTTGCGCAGGATGCGGTGTTTATTCATTTCCGCTAGCCGATTTGGGTTGTAATGTGATTGCAGGTGATCTGATTGACACAAATGTGGCTCATATAAGAATGGAAAATGAAAAAGATTATAAATTAAAAGACATTTATCAAGGAAGTGTTTTAGATTTATCAAGGTTTCATGACAATAGCTTTGATGTNGTATTAAATTTAGGTTCTTATTATCATTTATGTGATGAAACAGACAGAGAAAAATCGTTGTCTGANACGTTAAGNGTACTAAAAAATGGCGGGATATATATAATTGCATATGTAAATCGNTGTGCAAATTATATGGCACATTTTGAGGAATTGAAAGATGATTTTTCGTTTCTGGTAGATTATATGCAAAAAGGTCATATAGAGAATAGTACATTATTTTACGCAACCACTCCGGAGATGATAGAGGAAGATTTAAAGCAGTATAATTTAAAATTACTTCATCATGTTGCAACTGACGGTCCTGTTTTTGTTTATAGAGATATAGTTGACCATATGAGCAAAAAAGATTTTGAAGCATTTATGGATATACATTTGAGTTTATGTGACAAAAAGAGTAATTTGGGATATAGTGAACATGGACTGATTGTGGCGCAAAAGTAATATGTTGATTGTCAACTCTATCAGTATATAGTTACGGGATTAGGGGATATAAGAAAACGGAGAAAATAGACATGGCATATCCGATGGTACATTTAAAGGTGGCATATGAACTGCTTGCGCGGTACGGTGAAGGACACATAGAGCGACCGGGAGATCTCATGCTTGGGTCTGTCGCGCCGGATGCGGTACATTTTCACAATGAATATGATGTTTCGCTGAAGGAGAGAAGCCATCTATGGAAGTTTGGACCGCGCTGGGGTATAACGCTTGACAGCGAAGAGAAGATCTTGCACGGCAGAAACAATCGCTTTTAGTTGAACAGTTTACCGGAGAGAAAGCGTATGAAGTGAGTGGGTATCAGTTTTGCACGAAGGATATTATGGGGGAATTTGTGAAAAAGTGCGTGGAGGAAATAAGGTTAAGATGATATGAGAAAAAAGTTGATGAAAGTTTTGTTAAGTATTTACATAGTTGCTATTGCTGTGCCTTTTTCCGCCTGTGCGAATCAGGCAGATTATGACGGGAATGAAGAGGTATCCCAGATGCAGATAAATATTTCGGAGCAGGAAAGTGAAACTGACGAGGAGCAGGAACCGGAAGAAGCGCAGGAGACAACTTTGGAATCAAGCTTGGAAGCGGAAATGGAATCAGAATCGGAGTCGGAAGTGGAAGTGGCAGCAGAACCAGAGTCGGAAGCGGAAATGGTGACGGATGTGAATGGACCGGTGGAAGTATCGGCATTGGATTATGATTCGTTTCAAAGCAGAATGACCGATGAGGAATGGGAGGGCTTTCAACAGTATTTTCCTGTGCTGAAGGAGAATGCGGTATTTCATTATACGGATTTTGGTGATGGAGAGGAGTTGAACAAAAACGGGGAGCCTAAGAATAAGGGAGAGTATCTGTTGTATGAGCGTTATATGTCTGAGGAGACAATGGATATCAATCGTTATGTGGAAAACTATTCCGAGTCTGGCATTGAATGGAAAGTGGAAGACATACGTGTGTTTGATTTAGATGGAGATGGTGTGCAGGAGTTGATCATTCAGTGGGCACCTAGCGGAATTGCAAATCTTTTGGTTTTGCACTGTGAGAAGGGAGAATTTTACGGATGGGAAATCATGTACAGAGGTTTCGAGGGACTGCAAACGAATGGCGTTTACGTTAGTTCCGGTGGGGCGGGGGCTAATCGTTGGAAACGCATTCGGTTTGATAACGGGAGTTGGCTGGAGGAAGTGTTGTTTGAAGAAAACTGGGGAGAATACTATGTGAACGGAGAAGCGGCGGATGAGGATACTTTTTTGCAGCAGGTTGATTTTTATGAAGCAGAAGAAGTAACAAGCTATGAACCAATGCGGAGTATGAATTGATTTGGGGGAGGTTTATATTACGCCTCCCGTCCTGCAGGCGGCACAAGGCTCATCTGTCTTTGCAGTCTTGCTTTCAGACTGTTCAGGAATCTTTCATTTTCGAGCACAGTGAGCATAGGCCCAAAGGACATGACTTCGATCAGCAGTTCGGTTTCCATATTCTGATTATAATAGATGAGGCATTCATAGGTGTTCTCATCTATTTTTGTAGTATTTTTTTCATAGTTTGCAAAATGCAGCATGGCGCGCTCAAGGGCATTGCGTTTGTTTACAATGCGCAGTTTAAGAGGTTCTTTATAGTAAGAGCATTGAATCATAGCGTCTAAGTCCACAGGGGAGGACAGTGTTTTTGGCATTAGCTTTACGCTCTGAATGCGGGAAACATTCAGAATCTCCAGTTTCATTCGTCCGTCCGTTTGCGTTTCATGACGCGAAGATGAATTAAAAATCGAATGAGAAGGCTTCAGGGCGAGAATCCGGAATTTGTCATTTTTGACCGAGTATTCCAGACGGGCGGGAATATAGTGGTGATGTACGCGGTTTCCGTTCGGGGAGGTGTAGTCAATGTCCACGTACCGTTTCTGTTTCTGTGCCTGAAGCAGAGTTCGAAAGCAGTTTCGATAGTTTTCATCTTCGTAGGGATCGCTATCGGCGAAACGGTCGAAATAATAAAACTGTTCCTGCTTCCAAAGCGGAGCCACCAAAGTCAGCATCTTATCCAATTCTTCCAATTGCTCCTGTTCCAGAAATAACCCTATGCGCGGGTCGGACAGCAAGGCCTTAAGATAGGACTTCTCAAGATCGGAAACAGGGGTGATAAAGGAGGATGAGAGTCGGGAACGGTATAGCTTACCATCCTTTTCAAATAAATTCCATGTGCCGTCTTCCAGCTTGGGGATGATGGAGAGAAGGCTCTCTTCAAAGCCTTCGCTGCAGATCCGGCGGCGGATGTCCTGTATGGTCAGTGTGTCCTGACTGCACAGCAAATGTCTTAACACCTGATAGTAGCAGCTATATATTTCTGAGAACAATTCCATAAGTTTTCTCCCTTTTCAGAAGGTTTTTTCTATCTGATACATCCGGCATATCGTCTGTAAATCCCGATAAAAACGCTGTTCCACGGATTTGTCCGTACATTCCAGAGACAGGATCCTGCCTGTGAAGGTGCGGATCCAGGGCAACATCTCATTGCAGTCAAATACTTCAATTTCGTACTGATATACATTCCGTTCTACTCTTGTGACCGTACCGCCCCTGCCTTCACGCTTTAAACGTTCTAGAATATATTGTTCGGAGAGCTCCAGAGCCTGTATTGTCATAGTCAGCCTGTCAAGATGGCGCCGGTCATTTCCCTGAAAGGATACACCCCACAGATAGCGGCGGTTCCGATCCAGCCGTGCCAGCAGTTCCTCATATTCCTCCGATTGATCTAAAGGAGTGACGGTTTTGATGGTATCCAGGCGGTAGCAGGTAAAGCGCCTGCTCTTTTTCACATACCCGCACAGAAAACGGCGGCCGCTTCTGGTGCTGGTAAAGATTTGCAGGGGCGTACAGTCGGCGGTATTCAGGGCTCCGTTTTTGGAGCTTTTTATTTCCAGGCGTACATCTGTCTTCCGGTTCATGGCATTCAGAAGGTCGAAAAGGATTTCGTCCTCCAGGGTATGTACGCAGAAGCTGTGTTTCACACGGAAGGTCCGGTTGTGATGATCCGACTGATCCGAAAGGTAGTTCCCGATGATCCCGAAGTTATCTGCTATCTGATAAAACGCAAGGGCGTCCAGCATGCTCTCATTGGATTTTATCCAGACAGCAAGACAATTGTCGATGGAAAAGACGACGGTTTTTCCGGATTTCTTTTTATGTAACAGCCCTTCTTTCTCATAGGCGTTGCACTTCCTGCGGACGGTCTGGATATCGAACAGCGTCTCATACTTTTCAAGCAGCTCGCCTGTTATTTCTTCCACAGTCAATTCCGCGCCATCCTGGAGCAGATCCAGTATCAGAAAATGGAGCATGATATCGTTGTCGGTGAAGCTTTTCGTTTTCCATACCCGAAATAGAGGGTTGGTGTCAAGGAGGTTGCTGTCTATGGCAAGGGAAATGTTGGAGCCGTTAGATACGTGGTCTTTCCGCACATGATTCCCAAGCCAGCTTTCCAGACGTCTCCGCTCATTGTCGTAGGTCCGGGGGCTTTTGTCCTTGAATTCATCCCTGGTCTTGAAGCCGTAGACAAAAAAATCACGCACATATTCTCTTGTTTTGGGAAAGCTCTTGACCAGCTCCTGAAAATCAGACATATTGCCTCCGATGAATCGCCGCTGCCGAGCAACGATTTCTTCTTATTTAGGAATAAATATAACACACTTCGCAACTTTTTTGAAATGATTATCTGGAAAATGTATCCTATACTGATTTTAGTTCAACAAGCAAAACCAAATAAAGCGCAGCTTTGCATGGGGGACGGCAGATTGACCATATATAACACAGGATGAAAGGATGGAGAGAATATGTTTGTATTAAATAATGAGAGAACAAGATTTCCGGTAAAGGTATGGCTGGAGAATGAGAGTGGACTGGAGGAAAACTGCCTGGAGCAGGCATACAACCTGTCGCAGCTTCCTTTCATACATAAGTGGGTATGTCTGATGCCTGATACCCATGCGGGCAAGGGAATGCCCATCGGCGGAGTGATAGCTGTAAAGGATGTGATCATTCCAAATGCGGTGGGAGTAGACATAGGGTGTGGTATGGATTTCATTCCTACCAATATCCGAGTGGAGGACATAAAAGGCATTCAGACCGGAAACGGCACCCTGATCCAGGCCATCATTGGAAGCATCATGCGGGCGATTCCCTTAAATACAGAGAGATACAAGGTCCCTCAGGAGTCGGAAGTGCTGGATCGTGCGAAACGGGAAATGGAAAAGTATGAGGAGAATGTGGAGCTGGTGCCACTGATCGAGGACGGATATTTTCAGGTGGGAAGTCTGGGCGGCGGTAATCATTTTATCGAGCTTCAGGAAGATCAGGAAGGGTATCTTAGCATTATGATCCACTCCGGAAGCCGCCATCTCGGAAAGGCAATCTGCGATTACTTCCATAAGAAGGCGAGAGAACTGAACAGAATGTGGCACAGCGAGGTCAGGGATGAGTACCAGCTTTCTTTCCTGCCCGTTCAGACAAAAGAAGGGCAGCAGTATATCAACTGGATGAATCTGGCGCTGGATTATGCCTTCGAGAACCGCGCCCGTATGCTGGATAAGACCTGTGCCATTGTGAAAGAGCAGATTGAAAAGCACACGGATCTCACAGTGGAATTCGGGGAGGAGATCAACTGCCATCACAACTATGCGGCATTGGAAAATCATTATGACGCCAATGTCTGGGTACATAGGAAAGGTGCCACCAGAGTGAGGGAAGGAGAAATGGCTGTGATACCGGGAGCCATGGGATCTTACAGCTATGTGGTGGAAGGGAAAGGAAATAAGGAATCCTTCTGCACCTCCTCTCACGGTGCGGGCAGAAGATACTCCAGATCCGGCGCCATGCAGGCATTCAGCACAGAGCAGGTCATGGTGGATTTGAAAGAGCAGGATGTTGTGCTGGGAAAGCGCAAGAAAAATGATGTTGCAGAGGAGTGCCGGTTTGCCTATAAGGATATCGACCAGGTCATGGCACAGCAGCTGGATATGGTCACTCCGGTGAAGAAGCTAAAGACAGTGGGCGTGGTGAAAGGATGAGATCAGGGTTTTCCCGCGGTGGTCAAGTACCCCGCAGTCTGCTGAACAGAAAGATTGATATGGTATCAGTATTCTGCGGGATATTTGACAAGGCACGGGTATTGGAAGTCACTTCCTGCCCGGCGGTGCCGACAGCGTGCTGTACGGTATTCCACGAATATTCCCACCAGCTTAACGTGGTGTTAAGTGAAGGTTTGTGGTGTCGAGGGTTCGAATCCCTCCCGTGTGAACGGTAGCTCAGTGGGTAGAGTGCACAATGGAAAAGACCTGTAAAGTCTGCGGTTCGAATCCGCCCAAAAGCAATACTTTTATCCCGAATTCGGGAACATTCCGCATTCCTGCATCGGTGCTAGTAGGACTTCCGAAGCAGTGAAAACGTGAGTGTTCTAAATCAGTCTGCGGCTTGAAGGCTGGGGATACCGCAGATTGTAAGCAGGAACAACACTCTGGAAAAGATATTGGGAAGTGGCGATGATATTCATTTGCAGAGTGCCCTTTCTCCCTACAGTCTGCTGAACCAGGCTTCCGCCTCGGACTGATGAATGAGGGATAAAAGTATTACTAAAACAGATTAAGATCAGGAGGAGTAAGTTATGAAGTATATTATCAGAGATAATCAGGCAGGATTTGTAATAAAGAACGGCGTATTTCAGAAGATGATCACCGCAGGAACCTGGCATTTTCCCAAGATAGCAGGTTACACGGTCGTGATTGAGGAGATGCTGGGTGAACTGGACTATCAGGAGGTTCCCTATCAGGTGCTCTCCAAGGATGCGGCATTCCTTAACGCCACTGTACATACGGAAATCCCGGATGGTTCTGTGGGTTTTATCTACATGAATGGCAAGCTGACGTCCTTTGCAACCAGAAAGGACTATGTATTCTGGAATGTGTTTGATAAGTATGAGGTTAGAATCGTGTCCATGGCGGAGACGTTCATCGGAGCAGAAGTGACAAAGCAGATGTTTTCGCTGGTGCCGAAAAACCTCTATACAGAGGTGTCGGTGGGAGAGGGAGAAGTCGGTCTGGTATACTATGATAACGTCATGCAGAACCGGCTTTCCAAAGGAGTATACCGTTTCTGGAATTACCATCATGCTGTTTCCTATTGCGTGATTGATATGAAGCAGAGAGAACTGGATATCGTAGGACAAGAAATTCTGACCAAGGACAAGATCGGTATCAGAATGAACGTTGCATGTATGTATAAAGTACGGGATGCGGTGGAATTCGTCGAGACGATCTCGGATCTAAAGGGACAGCTTTACCCGGCAGTACAGCTTGTGATCAGAGAGATTGTGGGTAATTACAAGCTGGACGAGATACTGGAGGCAAAGGAGCAGATTTCCGGGGAAATCTACGAGGCGCTTAAAGGGCGGGAAGAGATGTTTTGCGTGAAGTTCCTCACCGTGGGAATCAAGGATATCATACTGCCCGGTGAGATCAGGGAGATCATGAATTCTGTCCTTGTGGCGGAGAAGGCGGCGCAGGCAAATGTGATCGCCAGAAGGGAGGAGGTGGCTTCTACCAGATCCCTGCTTAACACGGCGAAGCTCATGGATGAGAACCAGACGCTCTATAAGCTGAAGGAACTTGAGTATCTGGAGAAGATATGTGAGAAGGTGGGTGATATATCTGTCAATGGCAATGTGGGAATCGTGGAGCAATTGGGGAAAATGATGGGAACGAGACAGGGGTAACCCAATCAGTCCTTCCTGTATCGCCTATATTGTGTTAAAATAACAGAAATGGCTCCGGCGGGAGCCATAGCTGTGTTTCAGATTTTTGCACCTTTAATTAACAGAGCAGCCGTAATCATACATGGAGGATAATAAACGAATGAATACAGATATTGTCATAAGAGAGTATGAAGAAAAAGACTTAGCCGCCATGGTTTCCATCTGGAACGAGGTGGTGGAGGAGGGAATCGCTTTTCCCCAGGAGGAGTGCCTGACCAAAGAGTCGGGCAGGGATTTTTTTGCAGGACAGAGCTACTGCGGTGTAGCCGAGGAGCAGGATTCGGGTGAAATTTTAGGGCTGTATATCCTGCATCCTAACAATATCGGCAGGTGTGGGCATATTGCCAATGCAAGCTATGCGGTGGCCGCAGCCAGCAGAGGATTACATATCGGGGAGAAGCTGGTAAAGGACTGCATAGAGCAGGCTCATGCCGCCGGATTTCGTGTTCTGCAGTTTAACGCTGTGGTGGCGACCAACATACATGCAAGACATCTTTATGAAAGAATCGGCTTTCAGCAGCTGGGGACGATTCCGAAGGGATTCCGGTTGAAGAACGGGCAGTATGAGGATATCTGTCCTTACTATATCGAAGTATAACAGGAAAGAGATGAGAGGCGGCCTATGTTACAGTTTTTGTCTGAATTGGATAGCGGAATACTATTATGGATTCAGGATAATCTAAGGAATCCGGTGCTCACGCCAATCTTAAAATTTATCACAACCTTGGGAAATGGCGGTGCGATCTGGATTCTTCTGACGCTCATTGTACTGATGCTGCCTAAGACACGGAAGGTCGGTTGTATGATGGCGATGGCGCTGATCGGCACTTTGCTGATCAACAACATCCTGTTGAAAAATCTGGTCGCCCGGACCAGACCCTATGAGGTGATAGAAGGGTTGACCTATCTGGTGCGGCAGCCGTCGGATTATTCCTTTCCTTCCGGGCATGCGGGGTGCTCTTTTGCGGTGGCATGTATTATGCTGCGCAGACTGCCGAAACGCTATGGGATTCCGGCGATTATTCTTGCGATTGTGATCTCGTTTTCCCGGTTGTATGTGGGAGTACATTATCCCAGCGATGTGCTGTTTGGTGTGATAAGCGGTATCTTGATCAGCTATGCGGCGGAAGCAATCGCGGAGAGGCTATGGAAAAAGGAGCGCAGTTAAATGCACTTTGTAGATGCTAAGGGAATACTATCTTCTCAGAACGGCATGAACCTGTATCGTGGCTGTACTCACGGCTGTATTTACTGTGACAGCCGGAGCGCCTGCTATCAGTTCACCCATGCCTTTGAGGATATCGAGGTGAAGCAGAATGCGCCGGCTCTTTTAGAGCGGGCGCTTCGCAGTAAACGTAAAAAGTGTATGATCGGAACAGGCGCTATGTGCGATCCTTATATGCACTGCGAGGAGGAACTGCAACTGACGAGGAAATGTCTGGAACTGATCGATCGGTATGAGTTTGGTGTCACGGTACAGACGAAGTCGGACCGAATCCTGCGGGATCTGGAGCTGTTGACGAGCATTCATCGCAAGGCCAAATGTGTGGTGCAGATGACGCTGACCACCTATGATGAGGAACTGTGCCGTATTGTGGAGCCTCAGGTCTGCACTACCAGACGGCGTTATGAGGTGCTTAAGATTTTGCAGGAGAACGGGATTCCCACGGTGGTGTGGCTGTCGCCGATCCTGCCCTATATCAACGATACCAGAGAGAATATCCAGGGGATTCTGGAATACTGCAGGGACGCGGGCGTGTATGGCATCATCTGCTTCGGCATGGGGATGACTTTGCGGCAGGGCGACCGGGAGTATTTTTATGAGGCGCTTGACAGACATTTCCCGGGGCTGCACGAGAAATATCACAGAAGGTTTGGGTATGACTATGAGTTGCCAAGCGAACACTCCGGGGAGCTGATGGCATATTTCAGGGCATTTTGTGCTGAGAATCATATCGTAAGCGATGTCAATGAGATCTTTGCATATCTGCATGCATTCCCGGAAAATAAGGGGTATGAGCAGCTGTCGCTGTTTTAAGACAAGGTATACCCCAAAAAGTGCGGATTGCGAAAAATGGGTTGACATTGTTTGTCATTTTATATATCGTTAGTTGGGAAGATCGAAATTAAGCCTATACGATTTATCAAAAGAAGGGGATTCCTTAATAAACATAAGAAAGAAATGAGGGTGGAACAGTATGGAAAATTTTTTGGCTATTGTAGTGGTATTACTGCTTTTTGTGGTACTATTGGGATTTTTTAATGAAAAGGCCACTAAGTTTACCTATGAAATTGCACTGATGCTTTTTTCAGTCATCATAGGATTGGGATGTCTGATCGTGGGGGATCTCTTTCATGTGGAGCCGGTTCAGAAAGTGGTACAAGCCATCGAGGAGATTGATTTAGATGCCTTTTTGATGGAGGGATTCCTGTGTTTTATGTTGTTTGCGGGTTCCTGTCATATGAAGCTGATGAATTTTAAGAAGCACGCAAAAATAATCAGCCTGTTAGCGATCGGAGCTACTCTTTTAGGGGCGGTATTTTACGGACTGCTGTTTTATGGCGCTTCGCTGCTTCTGGATTTAGGGGTTTCTTTACCGATGTGTCTGATGTTTGGCAGTATCACAGCGCCGACGGATCCTATTGCGGCTACCAGCATTTTGAAAAAATTCAACCTTCCAAAGCAGGTTGGCTTTATTATAGAAGGGGAATCACTGCTCAATGACGGTGTGGGCGTAGCGTTGTTCGTCTGCTTTTCCAGCATGGTCACTGCGGAGGATGGCGGCGGCTTCTTTGCTGTTATGTTCCGCGAGTTATTCGGTGCGGTGGCTGTAGGGCTCGTAGTCAGTTTGATATGCTTTCAATTGTTTAAGAGGACAGAGGACGCGACGAGGCGGATCTATACAAGCCTGCTGGCAGTTGCTGTGTCCTATGTGGCTTGTGACTATTTAGGATTTTCGGGAGCAATCGCTTCCGTAGTCTGTGGCGTGATGTTTTCAGCACAGCGCAATATGGAAGTAAGCAAAGGGAACGAGATGGAGTTGGAGGAGTTTGATACTTTTTGGGATATTCTAGATAATCTGCTCAATTCTGTTCTGTATGTTCTGTTGGGTTTGAGTTTCCTGCATGTTTTGCAGATGCCCAAGGTGCTTCTGATGTCCGTATTGGTAATTATTTTCAATCTGATCGGGCGTTTTGGCAGCGTGGGGGCGTCGGCTCTTTTTGCTGGAGAATTGCCGGATGGCTATGACAAGTTAAGCTTTACCAAGCTTTTAACATGGGGAGGCTTAAGGGGAGGTTTGTGCGTTGCTCTGGCCATGAGTACACAAAGTATGCTTCCCCCGGATATTTATAATATTGTGTTGGGAGGAACTTATGCGATTGTGTTCTTTACGACGGTCGTGCAGGGGATGACAATGACGAAGGTGTATCGGCGAATTGAATCTAAGCTTAAGAAATAAGTTAAAGTTAGGATTTTGCTGAATGAAAGGATAATCATATGACTGGAAAACGGATTCGGTTTCTATTTTTTGCTGTGTGTATCGGAGGAGTGATCGGTGCTTTTGTCTGGGCCTTTTTGAGGGTCATGGGAATCGCACAGGATTTTGTGTTCACAATATTGCCGGAGCAGATACATATACCTTGCTTCGTTCTTGTGGTTTGTATTCTGGGAGGATTGGTTGTTGGTGTGTACGAGAAAATATTTCACGCCTCGCCGGATGATATGCAAACTGTAATGGCAGTTATTAAAAAGGAGGGAAAATATCCCTGTGATCATTTGATGATTCGTACGATAGGCGCTCTGCTTCCTCTGGTTTTTGGGGCGAGTCTTGGACCGGAAGCAGGACTGACGGGAATTATCGCCGGGCTGTGTTTCTGGGCAGGCCGTAAATTCCGCTATGCAGGGAAGCATATAGAAGAACTCTCCAAAATCGGGCTGGGAGCTGCTTTGGGTACAATTTTCGGTTCGCCTTTATTTGGTTATAGTGTTTCCATAGAAGAGGATGGCAGTGCGTCAGATTACCCTAAACCTGTTAGAATGGTAACGTATATTGCGGCGATTTTAGGCGGTTTTGGCGTTTTTACGCTGCTTGGCGTGTTGCTTGGCAGCGGGGCAAGCATTCCGAGGCTGTCTGCGCCTGACATTAGCAACAGGGAACGTTTCTTTGTCATCGCGTTAATCCCCGCGGGTATTGCGGCAGGAATTGTCTATACCATTTCTCATGCGGTGAGCAGCCGCTTTTTCGATGCTCTGAGGGGAAAATGCGGTGTGATAGTCTGTACTGTTTTATGCGGAATCTGTTTAGGCGTTTTGGGAATGTTTGTGCCGTTTAGTATGTTCTCAGGAGAGTCGCAGATGGAAGTGCTGGCTGAGACTTATCTGGATTATGCACCTGTATTGTTGATAGGCATAGGAATAGTAAAAATTTTTCTTACCAATGTATGTATAGAGAGCGGATGGAAGGGAGGACATTTTTTCCCGGTGATTTTCGCGGGAGTCAGTATCGGGTTTGGAATGGGGATGCTCTGTTCCGTAGAGCCTGTGTTTGCGGCGGCGGTAGTGACAGCGGCGCTTCTCGGTTATATGATGAAAAAGCCTGTGGAGGTGGCGTTGCTTCTGATGCTGTGCTTCCCGATGGACGCAATTATCTGGATATTGGTGGCTGCTGCTGTGGGGGCAGTAGTGCCGACGGTTTTGCAAAAAGAGAATTGAGGATAGAGAAAGAACCTGTGGGAGTGCACACAGGTTCTTTTTTTCACCTTTTTTGTTTTCTTGCAGTATACTTTTATTGGCGGTATAATTCAAATATATGTAATTTACAAAATGCATAAAATGAATTTATGGGAGGGCAATGTGGAAACATTTGATAATTTTTCAAGATATAAAATCTTTCTTGCGGTTGCCGAGTGCAAAAGCATTTCAAAGGCGGCCGCACAATTATATATCTCTCAACCGGCGGTCAGCATAACCATTAAGAAACTGGAAGAAAATCTGAATACCACTCTTTTTATCAGGAAATCAAAGGGAGTGGAGCTGACAGAAAACGGGAGAAAGCTATATGAAAATGCAAAAAGGGCGTTTCATATACTCTTAGATACGGAGGACAGGCTCAGGTTTCATCAGAACACAGGCTATTTACGAATAGCCGCCAGCAATGTGTTGTGTAAACATTTCCTTATGCCTTATCTCAAAGAATTTACAAGTTTATATCCTAATACAGATGTATCTATTACCTGCACATCATCTTCTGTAGCCTGTTCCATGGTGGAGCAGTGTAATATAGACTTGGCTCTTGTTGCAAAACCGGAAAATTTGGGTACAGCCATATATCACTCTTTAGGAGTAATTGAATATATATTCGTTTGTACTCCTGCATATCGGGATAAATTAAATTGTGATAATGACAAGATATTTGAACATGGCAATATTATATTGCTTGATAAAGATAATGTTTCCCGCAGGCATTTGAACAGTTATTATGCACAAAATAAAATTACGCCTTTGCATATCCTCGAAGTAAACGAAATGGATCTGCTGATTGAATTTGCCAAAATGGGGATTGGGGTATCCTGTGTGGTAAAACAATTTGTGGAAGAGGAATTAAAGGCAGGTTCCCTGATAGAGATAGAATTGTCTAAACCGATAGCTCCTCGTGAGATTGGGTTTCTATATAATCGTATTCAGCCGATGAATGAGAATATATTGAAATTTATTGAGGTTCAGTCAGATTAACGGTCGAGATACTGTCAAGAAAAAATACTTGACACACTTTCCCCATTATTGTACAATGCAAAAGTCGGTTACTGTTCACCCAAAAGACAGCCGACAGAGGCCGGGCATGGAAAAGATCGTAGAACAAGGTTTATTATATGATTTTTATGGAGAACTGCTGACCAGGCATCAGCAGGAGATCTACGAGAGCGTTGTGTATGAAAATCTTTCTTTGGGAGAGATCGCGGAGGCACAGGGCGTAAGCAGACAGGCGGTGCACGATATCGTCAAGCGCTGTGACAGGACGCTTCTGGGCTATGAGGAGAAACTGAAGCTGGTAGCCCGGTTCGAGAGTATCAAGGAGAAGATTTCACAGATCGATCAACTCTCGGCACAGTATGAGAGCGGAGAATTGGCGGATCCGTCGTCTTACGGATTAAGGATCAGGGAACTGTCTTCCCGGATCATGCAGGAATTATAGTCGCGTGAAAAGTACTTCTAAAGACGTCCCGCCATGGGACGGGACGCCAAGAAGCACTAAGTTTCACGCAGGAGAAAGGCGTAGGCTATATGGCATTTGAGAGTCTGACAGATAAACTGCAGAATGTGTTTAAGAATCTGAGGAGTAAGGGCCGTCTTACGGAGGAGGATGTCAAGGTTGCTCTGAAAGAGGTCAAGATGGCGCTCTTAGAGGCCGACGTCAATTTTAAGGTGGTCAAACAGTTCGTGAAATCCGTGGAGGAGCGGGCTGTCGGCACGGATGTGTTAAACGGCTTAAATCCCGGTCAGATGGTCATTAAGATCGTGAATGAAGAGATGGTTTCCCTGATGGGTTCCGAGACCACAGAGATTGCCATGCAGCCGGGAAAGTCGATC
>JAAUZW010000045.1:0-61853 GCA_014804385.1 Lachnospiraceae bacterium
AGTCCTTTTTCTATGCTGTTAGCTTCACTTACTGGATGAAAGTTTAAAAGTACAGAATATGCTGTAACTAAGCGGTGCAAGACATCTTGAACAACTATTGGATGAATAATTCAGGTTAAAGTGTATTTCTTTACCATTGCATTTTATCCATTCTGTTTTCCATCCGTTATCTGGGAAATTTTTCTTCATATGTTTCTTTACACCCATTCGGTAAAAGGTATATGCAAAGGGCATATTTCCCAGTTTACTCATTTTCTCTTTTTGAACGCTTGCGGCTTTGTGAGTTTCCTTCTTGACATATTCCAATGCTTTTTCTTGACTTATTCCCTCTGCTCGAAGCGCTTTATAATAAGCCATAGTTGGAAACATTTTAAATTGTAAATGATTTTGTATTGCGTCACTTTTACGATAATCGGCTTTATGCAGAAGATCCTGATATATTGTTTCTGCCCGCTGAAAAATAGTAATCCCTTTTTCGTTGCCAAACTGTTGAATGCAATCGTTTTCTAAAAAAAGAAGTGTGGTTTCATTTATTTTTATCATCAATTTCTCCATTGAAATGACCTAGACCTTTCAAGATTTTAACAGCAACTTCCTTCATCACATCAGCTTTGACTACTGCTATTCCCTGTTCTTCGTCACCCAAAACAAGCAAAGTATCTCTTGGATTTATGTCGAATATCTCCCGTGCTTCTTTCGGAATAACAATTTGTCCGCGTTCTCCAACTTTGACAGTTCCAAATATGTGCTTTCCTTTTGGCATTGACATTATATCGTGTCCCCTCAATTCATACTTTTCATATTTATATGAAAAGTATACATCACGACGGTGAAAATGTCAAGATAACAAAAAAGGAGCCTCTGCAGCTCCTTCCCCTCGTCTTATCATTTTCATATTCTCTCTTTACCGCTTTGCTCATCCTATCCCAAGAGACTGTATTATATATGTATCTGAAAATCCCCTAAGTCAAATACACCATTTCCCTGTTTCAATTTCCCCTCAGTTGACAATTTACGGAATCCATTCTAATTTTTATTTCATGCCATCTCCCTGAACGTACCAGCCATTCCTCCCACAAGGCTCCACTGACGCTGCATATAGGATTTCAGATTTTCCGTGCTTTGCCGATAAGCCTCACAAGCCACCTGCGGATTATCAAAATGCTCCATGATTGCACAGGCGGCACAGTACCCGCTCTCCATCCCGGCAGATATCCCTTCTCCCATAGGGTTTAAAAATCCGGCAATCTCTCCGGCAAAAAGGACTCGCCCCACACCGTAGTCTACACGGCATCCCGGACGGATATGCGGCATCAGCCACTTCTCGCTCTTGGTCTGCCTGTTGATATGCAGATGGTGCTTCTCTTCCATGTAGGCAATGAATCTCCCGTAATAATGGCTGATCTTATCCATATCCTTCACGGACACGCCAAGCACCAGCAGATCATCCTTTACGTTAAACCACGCATCATATTCCGACAGCTCCGGCTGCAGATACGCATAGAAGTAATGCAGGTCTAAATCGATGCTGCCCTCGTTGAATGTCTGGAATGTGGTTATGTATCCGGGAACTTCCCTGGTGATCTTCCCGGCATATTGCCTGGCAATTTGCCGTTTTAATGTNCCGNCAACACCTTCGCAGTCCAGGANGTACCTTGCGCTTTCCGTATCATTGTTTTCCCCGTTCAAGCTGACTTCCACAAATCCGTCCTGCTCCGTGCATGAAAGGGCAGACACGCCATCCCTGACCTCCGCGCCGCTCTCCTTCGCCTTTTCAGCAAGCCACCCNTCAAAATGGCTGCGCCATACATTAAGCCCCTCCTGCTCGAATCGATATTCCATCCCTTTGTCATTTGTGAATATCATGCCTCTGTTATCTGTCGGGGTACACATGGCAGACTCCGGCACATCCTCCCCGAAATAGGTCTTCACAANTTCNATTGATTTNTTTATCAGAACGCCCGAACAGGACTTATACCGTGGCATCNTGAACTTTTCCACCAGAAGAANNTTATAACCTTTTTCCGCTAAAATCTTAGATGCCGTNCATCCCGCAGGNCCCGCCCCGACCACTATCACATCATACATCCGCATACCATCCTCTCTGCTGTTTCCTTTTACTTCGGAAGAATACCGTTCCTCCTATACCCTTTGCCACAGCAGCATACTGNCATGAAATGAAGCCTCCAGCCTCCCGTTGTCTTTNANCCANGANAGNTAGGAACGCACNGTACTGCCCACCAACACATACTGCTCAAAATTCATGNAAAGCCCGTAACCTTTGAACACTTCCTGCAGAATTCTCTCAAAATACAGTGGCTNTCCACATATGGATAAAATTCTCTCCGCCACCTCATGTACTTTATCCCTGTTGAAGCGTACAAGCTCTTTTATATCAGCAGACGCTTCCGCATGAGCGGGAACAAACATGGCGGCTTCCATTTTCTCCACCATATCCAGTGTTTCCAGATAAGCNCCTACATCGTATATGAAAGATACTGCATACTTCTCCAGCGTTTCCCTGCTGCTGATACAGTCCGCAAGGAATACCACCCCGTCCGGCATACNGAATCCTGCCATATCAAAGAAATGTCCCGGTAAGGGTATCACCTCAATCTCCTTCGGGAAACTTGCNTCTGAAAAATCCGTCACATTACTGTCCTGCGCCATCAGGAACTTATGCCGCAAATCCTTACACGGATAGCCGCCGTAAAGGAANGATGGCTCCAAGACCGGGTATTTTGTAAAAGCCGCTTCAATACCGCCNGAATAAACCTTACATCCCGTCTGCCCCTGCAGGTAACGGTTCCCGCCGATATGGTCTGCNTTGGAATGGGTGTTCAATATNGCTGTTAAATGCCAGCCGTTCTTATCCAGAATCTGCCTGACCTTCCGTCCNGCATCCTTATCATTCCCGCTGTCAANCAGATAGACATTATCCTTGTCNGNNACATAGANNCCTATCTTTGCCGGGCAGTTTATGTAATAGCATTTCTCACTGACTTGTACCAATTCATACATTTTTCAATCCTCCTGTTTTCCGAANGAAAATGCGACTGCCCATGCAGGAGCAGAGGATTTTTCCTCACTTNAATTGTTCGGGTAAAAAATCACATTANTTTGCTTCATCATGCTATTTTATCTTTTCCCACCATNAGCTGGATAATACAATANCCCATATGCCGTTAGACACCATCGGCTTCAAAAAAACCGCGATNAAAAGCATCACTACTAAAATGATAACAGGTTCTTTTTTCATCAAATCTTCTGTATTGTCGNCAACTTTTAAAGGTAATTTGAAGGAACATCTTTNGCCTATATAATAGCCTAAAACTGCTCCTGCTGTATTGGTAATTAAATCATCAATATCTGTAAGTCTAAAAGTAAATATCTGTAATAGTTCAATGCAGACTGACAATGCGAATCCCATGAGAAACATTATCTTTATGGAACGATAATTCTTCCAAATAGCAGGAACTAAAAATCCCAGCGGCACAAATAAAATAATATTTAGAATTGTGTTTTTGATGTATTCCAGTGGACTATTTACAATGTCTATTAGGGGCAAAAGATTAAAACTCAAATTCACTTTAAATGTGCCAACCGTAGGAATCCCCACAACTGTAAAAACCGCTATTGAATATAGTGAGAATACGAGTATTTCTATAAATTGATTAAAATTACGCTGTCTGAATATTAAATACTGTAAAACTAATATGGCAGGAATAACAAAGATGATTGATGAAATGCAGTCTATTCCAATAGATAAAAAGCGNAGCATTTTCTTCTGCCTCCCTCCACATTAACCGCTTCCGTTTAATTTCCGTATCTCCCTGTTAAAGCAGGATGCNATACTCACCGCAAATCCGCATATCCCGGTACATAGAAACATTGCTGCCATGCCGCTTCCGGCGCTATCCCCTACTATCGCTTTCAGCATCCCTGCCAACCTGTTTCCGGAACTCATAAATGGCTCAAAAATATAATCTGCCAGATAGCCTCCAAGGATAATGCCAACCGGAATTGTACTGTACTGGATGGCATTNCTGACTGCAAACACCCTCCCCTGCATGTCCACAGNAATNNTCCNATACANTATNGTATTCTGGTTTGCCATGACAAAAGGAATCGGCAGGCTGGCGGCAATCGCAGCAGCCGACCACCAGAAGGCATTTTTCCCAACTGCCATCCCCAGATCACCAAACAGAAATGAAAATGCTATCGAAAGATAAATTGCCACCGCTTTATGGCGGCCTTCCTTTTTCACAGAAACAATAATTCCTCCGGCAATTCCGCCCATACCCATACAGGCATTTACCGTTCCGAGTGCGATACTGTCCCCGACGCTTCTTGCCAGAATCATCGGTGATAAAATGTTCTCGTAGGTCAGCCTAGAAAAGAAATTGATCAGCGCCATCGTCAGCATAATGTATAAAATGCCTTTTTCCCCTTTCAGAAAAGCAAATCCCTCCGCTATCCCGGCAAACGGGGAACTGTGTGTCTCTTCCCGGAACTGCTCCGGAATCGTAATAAAAAACAGCAATGCACAAAAAGCAAATGCAAAACTCGCCAAATCTATCAGCAGGATAACAGGAAGCCCGACTGTCGCAAAGAGAAACGCCGCCAGCATGGGGCTGAATACCACAATGAGATTATGANAAAAAGAATTCATACCACTCACATTTGAAATCTTCTCCTTTGGTACAAGCTGCCCCGTTGCCACTGCGGATGCCGGCTGCTGGAAGGCATTCGTTATGCCTATTACCACATTCATAATATAGATATTCCAGACAGCCAGATGCCCCGCAAGAAAAAATGCCAATATAGCCAAGGAACCAACCGCCGCGATGCTGTCTGAAACCAGCATGATCGTTTTTTTCTTATGCTTGTCTATGAAACCGCCAACAAACAGGCTTAAAAGCACATACGGCACATAATTGCAAAAGGACATAAGTGAAACGGACATTGCAGAATGGCTCTGCCCATATGCCCATAAAACAAGCGCAAACCCGGTCATAGAGCTTCCTAATCCGGATATGAGCTGGCTTAACCACAAAATGATATATTTCTGAAATGATTTTTCTTCCATTGATTTTTCCTCAGTTCCTCATCTCCCTTAGTTATCTTTTCACAGAACAGTTTAGCATGGAAAGATTTTTTAATCAAACTGACTGCAATTCAGGTCATAAAAAGTTTCCACTTCATTTGCAGATAAATTTATAGTCATATGTTATAATGAATTATCAGACGAATTGTAGTCGTTTTGGTCCCCTAAAGGAGAAAGGAGTGTGGATATCATGGAAAAAACAAAAAAGTGCCCACGGATCGCGATCATTGTCAACAAGCGCCGCGAGGTTGAGGGATTTTTGAAGGGGCTGGAGGAATCAGGCTTTCTTCCTAATATTGTAATAAAGGACCGTAATACCCCACCCGCTCCCTGCTACCGTATGTCGGATCTGCGCATCAACGCCAGCCTTGAACGGATGGATCTTACCATTCGCTGTATTGAGGATATTATGCCGCCCGCAGACAACCGTGTGCCGGAAACCAGTGGCTCTCACTCTCAGCAAAAGGCCATGCTTTTGCCGGGGTATCTGCGCGACAACGACGCCGACTTGGTGATCAGTGTCAGCACGGCGGAGTCCNCNCCNTCCATTCAACCCGGAGACNCTTNCNCCCTGAACGGCAGCGTTGTNCTNGGCGGNGGNTTCTTTTCCTTTGACGCCCACAGCTTTGACCCACAGTCGCCCAGCCANCTGACGCCTCCGTCCTTTGCGGCCAATAATGTGGACGAACGGATTTACCANCTTCTGTCCTCGTCGGAACTACGAGCTGAGGCNGTTCAGCGTTTTTGCACCCCGCCTCACTCACCCGCTGACCCCATGCAAATCCTTTGCGATCCCAACTACATTTCCGTGGCAGCGATCAATGTGGTGCACTATCAGGCATATGAGCAAGCTGATCCTGCGGCATATGATGCCTGTATTAAGGAACATGGCGATAAGTACCCNGCCACCATCGAGACCACTCATGGCATCGTGCGGATGGCCGCGAATGGTAAGCCGACCCTCTTTGTCTCTCCTATCACCGACCGCTACAAACACTTTAATGTAGATGTGGATCCGGCAGGAAAGCAGAATACCGCTGCCAGCTACAATGCCGGCGTGACGGTGGCACTATTCCTGCNTGAACTGGACAAGCATGCATTCGAGTTAATCAAGATCAAATAAACTTTAGCATAATGGGGTTGTCTGTTTTCGACAACCCCACTGTGCTTATCCTATTGTGTTTTCATTCAACATAAGGCAGGCATAAACTTAGCAAACAAATACAATCCCTCCGACCCTGCATAGACTTCATGGGCTGCGCCTGCCTGCATGATAGATATGGTGCCGGGCTCATACGAAATCGTACTGCCTGCATTTACGCATCTTCCGCTGCCCTTTATCACCTCATGCGTTTCCAGCTGCGTTTCGTGGATATGATTCCCAATACTGCAATCAGGAGCAATCCGCACCAAATGATAACTGAACTTCCCTTCCGTGTCCTTTGCCGTGATGATGTGTTTCAGCTCAACACCCTGAAAAGCCGGATGCTTTGACCATTCGATCTCTGCAAAGCCATTCTCCTTTTCCGGCAAAGCCAATTTCCCATTGTTAAACACTTCAAATGTATCCATTCTGACACCTCCGATAATAAATTGAGCTTCGCAGGGTTGCGAGATTCGCTTCGCGAACTCGGAATCTGCTGAGCTATTTCCTGCAACATCTAAATTATATTTTTCGGAAGCTATCGTGTCTTGTAAAAAATTGCCCTATGTAATCTGCTGCATGATATTTTTAGAATGGATATATTCTGATGGGGATATCCCGACAATCTTTTGGAAAACCTTGTTAAAATGGCTCTGGTCATAAAACCCCATTTCCGCCGAGATTTCACCTACTGTCCTTTCTGTATCCAACAATCCCTGCGATTTCCGTATGCGATTCTGGATACAGAACTGATGCGGTGTCATGCCGATGCAGTTCTTGAACTTTCTTATGAGATAATATTTGCTGACATATATCTCCGCTGCCAACGCTTCTATAGGCAAATTCTGTTCCGGGTGGCTGGTAATTTTATCAGTCAAGGCTTTTATGCCCACATCCATCTCTCTCCGGCCTTGATCCCGAAGCCGGTAAACCGTCCGCAGAGAAGCCAATAATTTTTCACTCTGCTCGTTCCCAATAATCCCCCGTTCCACTGCATCCCTTAACAGGTCTTGGACAATCACCTCTGCAGCTTCTAAGGTAGCCTCTTCAATAAAAGTCGTTCCTATACACATAGACAGCAGTTTTGTATCTTTTGTTTGACGCACAGAATGCACGGTATAAGGTGGAATGATAAACACATCCCCTCTATGGCACGCCACTTCCCTGTTTTCCAAACAAACCGTGGCCACCTCCTGCATGACCATTGATATAACATAATGTTTGACATGGTTATGGGGAGCAAAGTGCTTATCAATATTCTCTGACAATACAAACTCGATTGGATATTTATCATGTTGATAGTATTGCATATTTACTCACCTTCGTATTCAATAAGTCCGCGTTTTTTCAGCCTGATAATGCTCCACAATCTCTTTCTGAACTACCGGCGGATACAGCAGAACCGTGTATGTATTCCCTCTCTTGCTTATCCTTTCAATGGTGACAATTCCTTTAGAAATCCCCAGCTCTGTCTGTATCTGAACGGACCTGCCGTCAATCTGCCGTTCTTCCACATATCCTATTGATGTCAGCAACCTGAAAATATCTGTCCCGAATATATGCTTTACGTTATCCGCAGATGTAATTCTGTTCAATTCGTCCTTGATTTCAGACAAACGATAAAGATCTTTGTACGCAAACTTATCGCAATCCTCCGGGTTAAGGTAGAATGGTCTCTTTTGCTTTTTACCTTTTTCCCTTGACCTTATCCTCTCTTCAGAAACAACTCTATTCTCTTCTATGCTTGTGATCGAATCCGGATTATCATTCAGAAACGCGGCTATCGCCTCCATAAACCTGTCGCCGTATTTATCGTATTTTACCTCACCTACGCCGGATACACTTAGCATGGCCGCTCTGTCACGAGGCACTTTAGCACTCATATCTATAAGTGTCCTGTCACTAAAGATGATATATGGCGGTATTCCCTCCTCTCTGGCAATCGTAAGCCGAAGTTTCCGAAGAACATCAAACAGTTCATATCCGGCCTTTGTAAGAGTATCCGTGCTTTTCCTGCTCCGTCTTGCCGTCTGGTGTTCAGGCTCACTGTCCTTATATGTTCGAACGAGAATACGCGTATCCGAACATTTAAGCGGCTCTATGTTACCCATGCGTATCACACTGTATTTATCAGCAGTTTGATATAGATACCCATCCAAAAGCAATTGACTGATAAGCAGTCGGAGTTCGGATTCGGTACGATTCTTAAGGACCCCATATGTTTTATAATCCGTCGTACGGAGCTCTCTCAGTCTTGCTCTGTCAGCACCAAGAAGTGTCCCAATGATTATATTCAAACCATATCTTCCTTTGGCCTCATAAACACAGTTGATAATCTGCTTTGCATCCCCGGTCATATCAATTTCTGTAAACTCCCGGTGACAATTTCCGCAACTGTCACAAGGCTTCTCCTGCTTCTCTCCAAAATACGCAAGAATATAATTTCGCAGACATCCCGAAGTCCTGCAATAGCCTTCCATAACCTGAAGTCTTCTTGCATCACGCTGCTTGATAAGCTCAATATCTTCATCGGGAATATCAGTAAAGTCTTTATGCTCAAGCAGAAACTTGTTTATCATAATATCCTGCGCTGAAAACAGCATAATACACTGCGATGGCTCCCCGTCTCTTCCTGCACGCCCGGCCTCCTGATAATAATTCTCCATACTCTGAGGCATATTGTAATGAATCACAAACCTTACGTTGGATTTGTCGATACCCATTCCAAATGCGTTCGTAGCAACAATCACCGGCAATCTGTCATATATGAAATCATCCTGGCTCTCTTTCCTGTCTTCATTATTCATTCCGGCATGATATCTTGTCGCAGGTACCCCCGCGCCGGAAAGCAGTTCATACAATGTGTCCACATTCTTTCTCGTTGCGCAGTATATGATGCCGCTGTCATCCGGATGCTTTTTGATATATTCCAGTACATAATCATCCTTGCTTCGTATCGTCTCCACATCAAAATAGAGATTCTCACGATTAAAACCGGTGACAACCGATCTTCGGATCCTGTAGCTTAAGCACACAGGAAATATCNGTTTTCACTTCTTCTGTAGCAGTCGCAGTAAATGCACTTACAATNGGTCTCTTTGGCAAGGCATCTATAAATTCTACGATTTTCAAATAACTCGGTCTGAAATCCTGTCCCCACTGAGATATACAATGTGCTTCATCAACAGTTACCATTGAAATCTCTATCTTACCTGCAAAATCCATAAATTCATAGCTTTCAAGGCGCTCCGGTGCCACATACAGAATCTTATATGTCCCCTCCGATGCTTTGGCATATACCTTCAATATCTGAGCATCCGTCAGGGATGAATTGATATATCCGGCATGAATCCCGGCTGCATTTAATGCCTTCACCTGATCCTGCATTAAGGATATGAGTGGCGATATAACGATCGTAATTCCCGGCAAAAGCATCGCCGGTACCTGATAGCAGACAGACTTGCCCGCTCCGGTCGGCATGATTGCTAACACATCTTTCCCCTCAAGGATCGCATCAATGATTTTCTCCTGCCCAGGTTTAAATGAGTCATATCCGAAATATACTTTTAATGTTTCTTTTGCGTCCATGTTTCCATCACCATTCCTGCATTTTGACTTCAGAGCCAAATGTCATTTCCAGAAGTTCCGCAGCAATATCCTTGCTGCAAACCCTCATCAGATTGTCCTCCGCATCTTCCTTTGATAGCAGGTTCATGCTTCCATACCAAACGATTTCATTATCGATCACCGCATAATGCTCGCAAGAGTCTTCCACGAGCCGAATTTCAAAACCTGCTTTACGGAGCCTTTCCGTAAGCTCCATTCGAACATCATCCCTGCCATACTTATAGGCATCGGGATGCCATGTAACAATTGTTACTCTAACTCCCANCTCCCNACGCTTACTAAGCACAGTTATGATNCGGTTTACCTTCTGATTGTTTAATCTGGGGCTGGATACTANAATCCCTGACTTAGCCTCTTCAAGATCTCTCCAATAAGTCTCNGCGTAAGTTTCTATATCGTAGATTGCATTCGCTTTCTGCTTTTCTCCNTCCATGCTGACACAAAGCTCATATCCGATTTTCTTATATGCCTTTAGCCTTGCAGCGTACATCTTATCAAATTTTGGAATATGGCTATCGACATAATCGTATACTATGACATTTTCTTTTCCTTCATAATCACGATTGAGACGACCGACGTACTGTTCTACAACATTCTCCCCCGAAACCGGAGTTGCCATGAACAAAGTATCAAGCCTCGGATAGTCAAATCCCTCTCCAAGCAAGGATCCTGTTCCCACCAGAATAAGGCTGTCCGAATCAGCCACTGCATTCAATTCATCTACCTGTGCCCTACGCGCTTTGGTGCCATTTGAACCCGTAAGTAAGATCAATCTGTCGGCATATTTTTTCAGCCTCTCAGCCAGCTTCTTTGCATGGTCAACGTATTTGGTCAATATAACCGGAGTTCTACCAGCCTGCACGCAGTCTGCCACATCTCTGATAATCTGTTCATCACGAACATCATTATTTCTTATCAGTTCATAGGCATCATTGCCATATGGTGTCTTAGACAAATGATGCGGCTTAACTGTCCGCGTAAAGCGGGGATATACCAGATGATCGATATTCTGCTCTTCAGCTCTGTCTTTTGCAGTAAATCTATACCTGATGGGGCCAAGCAGAAACTCATTTATTTTTTCTTTACCATCACCGCGTTTCGGCGTCGCCGTCACTCCGTACACATAGCGAGTACCCCTAGCTGATCTTTATAGGCGTTCCAGTTTTCATCAACAAAAGCACTGTTACCCGCTTTCAGAGCCATACCCTGCAGCGGAAGTGCAATGACATTTCCAAGCCCTCCCCCCGGAAGAGCGTCCTGCGTCGGTATCATACGGTCATAGTACTTGAAGGACTTAAGGTTTACTGATTCTGCCCCCTTTTCGAGCAGCGCAAAACCAAAGCGCCTGGCCAGTCTGGCCGGGACCATCTCCTTAAAGAATATCCACAGATGCGCTCCCCGCCCCGATCTCGACCGTTCCACCACAGCATCCATATCCAGATCCCTACAAATACAACGCAAGGCGTTTATTTCCTCTTTCCAGCTATCATCTACATTCGCATGGTCTTCTTGTTCTGCTCCTTTTGCGTGATTATCAAAATCAAATACAAGCAGCTGACAAAGATTGTTCTCCAGCATCGGGTATATAGCTACCACATCATTACCGTTTGGGTCTGCACCATTCATATGTGCCTTTATCAAAGGCAGCGTGACTGGCTTATATGCCCTTAGTTCACAATCTTTACATCGAACACCGTCTTTTTTCTGGATATGACAGCTTCTATCCCAGCGGTTAAAGCACTGTGTGTAATACCCGTTTTTCCCTGTCTTTGGATTTGTATAACGAAGGTCATACACATCCTTCCTTCCACGGCAGAACATCATAAAGAAATCACTTGCAATCTTATCCGTAACCTCAAATCTCTTAATCCGGGCTCCCTGATCAGGATCATAAAGATCTGTATGTTCATCACTATTATTGAGTACAATATCCGCATACGAAATGCCTGCTTCATCGAGACGTTCCTTCAGAAGTCGGTTTTCATTTTCCAGTGTCTGAATCTTTGATTGAAGATCTTCGATTCTTTGAAAGCACATAATCCAATCCTTTCAAATTCCGTTACGTTGTGCGAACAAACCTCCTCGACGGTTTCACAAACAACGTTACCGCCAGAATAACCCCCGCTGTCACCCCCAGGCTGATCGGATACACCTGCATAATGGTTGTGAAGGATGGCTTCTGCCGGAACACGGTAAATATCCATGTGAGACGCACACCGCATATTCCGATGACCGAACAGGCCGCCGGTATGAAGGAAACACCAAATCCTCTTAAATAGCCTGACAGACACTCCTGAGCAAAGCTGAACAGGTACGCGAAGAAAATGTACTCCAGCCGAATTCGCCCCGTTGCGATCACATCCGGATCTGAGTTGAAAATTCCAAGTAACTGTTGGCTGAACAGAAGTATCAGTCCGCTGACCGCCATAGTGCTCACCAGACTTTGTATCAGGCAGAGTTTTAACGTTTTCAAACAGCGCTCCCCCTTCCCGGCTCCATAGTTCTGACCGACAAATGTGGTGCATGCCTGCCCGAAAGAATTCATGATATAGTAGGCAAAAATCTCCAGATTGTAAGCCGCCGAAGATGCCGCCATCACTGTTGTCCCGAGGCTGTTGACCGCCGACTGAATAATAATATTGGCAAACGAGAAGATCATTCCCTGTATGCCTGCCGGAACCCCGATCTTCAGGATCTGTCCCAGCACATCCCTATGTACCCGCAGTTTTCTGGGATTGACCCGAATCGCCATCTCTGTTTTCATCAATGCCGCAAACAGAATTCCCGCACTGACGAGATTAGAAAGCACCGTCGCTGTCGCAACACCATCCACATCCATACCCAGTTCTATGACAAAGAACAGATTGAGGATCACATTTAAAACGCCGGAGATTACCAAAGCAATCAGAGGCATCTGCGTATTTCCGCAACTTCGGAAAATGGCTGCTTCAAAATTATAGAGCAGGATCACCGGCATTCCAGCCAGATAAATCCTCAAGTATTTTACTGCCAACGGATACACCTCTCCCGGAACATCCAGCATTTTTACGACCTCAGGAGCCAGGAACTCGCCCACCACTGCAAGGAACATTCCTCCAAGCAAAGCGACAAGCACGGATGTATGTACTGCCTTTGATATATTTTCGTTATCTCCCTGACCGATAGATTTCGCGATAATGACGTTACTCCCCAGAGAAATTCCGACAAAAAGGTTGACCAGCAATCCGATGACAGGCGCATTGCCTCCCACCGCCGCCATAGCCTCTTTGCCGGAAAAATTTCCGACTACCGCCAGATCCGCCGCGTTAAACAATTGCTGCAAAACTCCGGTCACAGCAAGCGGTATCGCATATTTGATGATTTTATCTCCCAGTGAGCCGTTTATCATATCCATACGGCTTCCCATGTGAATCCCTTCTTTCTCTATTCATTTATTACAATCTTTCCGGGGAAAGAGATATTTGCTTGTCTTCATCATTCCAATATTGCCAAATAACTATCCAGCCTTACATTCACATATCCGGCAAACAATTTCTCCATCGCATTCAAATTATGCTTTACATGATATTCGTCGAATGCATTGTAATAAGCCGCGCGATCCGTAAATTTGATGTCAATCGGTGGATATCCCGCCTTCATCAATTCCAGATTTATAAGCAGACGCCCAGTGCGGCCATTCCCATCGATGAAAGGATGAATTCCCTCGAACTCAATGTGAAATCGTGCNAGNNTNGTGATCATATGCNCTGTATTATTNCGATAGNTTTCCANCAANTGNTCCATCTTCGGCTGAATCAGATAAGGCTGTACCNGCTCATGCTTTGCTCCCATAATTCTCACAGGCACTCTCCGATAAACACCCCGATCATCCTTTTTGTCNGCCAGCACCAGATAATGTATCTGCCTAATAATGCTTTCCGATAAAGGCACTTGATTCTTTACCAGATCCTGTACGAACTCAAAAGCCTCTTTATGTCCAACCGCCTCCATATGATCTTTCAATGGTTTTCGATCAATAGTCAATCCGCGCAGAACCATGTCTGTTTCCCGCANNGTCAGCGTGTTACCCTCAATCGCATTNGAATTNTAGGTATACTCGACAATAAACTCCTCTGTCAGCCGTTCTACCTCCCCGGCGGTCAAAGGACGTCTGTTTTGCAGTTCTTCCTTTTTCCTGTCAATCATCAAAAGTAGATTCTCAGATGTTTTATACCGGCCATCCTCCGGCTTTTTGGCATCTGCCGGAATCATCCAACTACGCCCCTCACGAGTCACACCGGAAATTTTCCCTTCNGNACAAAGGATTCGTNNTCTTNTATNTGAAATGTTCCATTTCTTTGCGGCTTCCTTCACCGTCATATACATAAAACTGCACCNCACTTTGNGAAAAAATATATCATATCTCAGAAGCTGTAATCCTTGGCAATATCGACAAGAATTACGCAGTAATTCTTGCGACGCAAGCTGCTGAGCTTGCGTCTATTATATCCGATTATCGGAACGATAGCAATTACTTCGGAATAATATTTTCTATTTATCGGAACAATGCAAAAAGGCATCCNTCACCCCAAAACACAGACAATTATTCGGACACGCCTCCACACACCTGGATGCCTGATCTTCTATTTCTCTTCTATGATGTTACTCATCTTTTAAACTAATGGTTCCCCACTACCTTCTCAACAACATAGACACCCGTTTGCATAACTATTTCAGCCAAAAATACTCCAACTGCCAAAGCAGCGAACCCAATATTCATATCTTTAATAAAACATATGGTGCAGAGGCATCCTGCAAACCCTCCGATTAACACTGGCAGAAAATTTTTAATCTGCAATGACTGCTGACTTGTTTTCTCCCTATTCTCTTCCTTAATGCCCAAAGTAAGCTGTATATGAGTATCCCTTTTCCTGCTGTTTTTACCGCTGCAGTATTGAGTTACCTGCGTAAATAACAAAATAATATTTAGTGCCGTCAGCATGGCAATCAGGCTGACAATTAAAATATTATTCTCTCTCTGCATTTTCAAAAAGTGTTCCTGCCTGCCCAGGATACGGACTGGCTGCATTTTTTCATCCGGACTGCTTATATCAAGACTCTTGCCCTCCGCTAAATTGACACACAAATTATATTGCAGGGAGCCATGCTGTGCCACCATCCGAAAATCATCATCATCCAATATCAGGATACGCTGCTGTGAATCTTCACAATTAATGAAATATTCCCATATTTCATAATCTGTAACAAAGGAAACCTGATATCCACAAATATCCATCGGAATTTCATAATCTATCTCCCAAAAATGCCACTCCCTCCCATCCGGTTCCGTTGTGATATTCACCATTGATCTGGCCAGTTGGCTTAATACAACCATATGCCCTTTTTCAATCTCCAGTGCCTTCCCTGTCATTTCACTATAATCCGCTTCCGGTATCAATACTACTTCCCATCCACCATCCGTTGTTCCATCCAAAGATTTCAGAATATGCCTTTCATACACTGCATCTTCATTCCGATTTATGAACTCTGTCATAGCGTCATATTCCTGTGCCCCATATTCCAATACATAATCATATGGACTGTCAGAATAATCCATCATTGCACTGTCTAACCATAACATCACTATAATGACTGTCAGAAAAACGTTTATCCAGTTTATAAGTGCATAAGCAGATAAAGCTTTTGCATCATTCCTGTAATGACTTCTGATCTCATTGATAAGCAAAAGGCTTTTCCCGCTCTTATCTCTGTGTCCCACAACAGCAGGGAACCAATGCCCAAAAGAAAAAACAGATAAGTACACGCCGCAGATTACCATTGCTGTAGAAGTAAGCGGCACAAGATTAGAAGGCTCCTTTGTCCCTATTTTATCAATAATAAGAATAAGGTTCCCGACAACCAGCAGAATCAGACCGACTGCCGCCATGGTTTTCGGTCTGCCACTCCTTTTCATTTTCGTTTCACGCCCGTTGACAATATCCAGAACATCCTTACGATTTAATGCCCTGTGATTCCAAATAATTCCCACATAACAGACAGAAATCAAAATCAAAATAGCCGATAGAAGCAACGGTATGGAAACATCCTGCAAAAAAGTTTTGCCTGTATGAATAACAACATTTAAAATGACAATGTCATAAATCCCATAGCCAAATACTGCACCAGTCACAACTGCCGCAGCAACAGGGANCGCAGTCCTGATAAGCAGATGTTTTTTCAGTTTTTTCCTTGGCATTCCCATAGCAATCAAAATACCTNANTTNCTGATATTCGCNNNCANAAAANTNCGGTANAAACACATCAGGTAAAAAAAGACCGCTGCAAAAATCCCACCCAAAATAATATACATCATGCCGATCATACCATTTTCCCTGTGCATCAGTTCCTCAAACGTCTTATCACATGCCAAAAAAATCAGGAAAGAAAATGCTGCTGAAAGAATCAGTACCGCGCCCACATAGAATCGAAATTCCTTTCCTGTCTTGATACTTTTGCTTAACAGAGAATCAAAAGATTCCATCCATCTCCCTCATTTCTTTTTGAATCGCTTTATAAAAATCCNGCTGTGAACCGGACTTTTTAATTTCATTGACAAATNTCCCATCCTTTAAAAATATAATACGGTTACAAAAACTCGCACTGAATACGTCATGCGTGACCATGACAACCGTAACACGGTAATCCGCATTAATCTTCCCGAATAATTCAAGAACATTTCCGGCCGTATGCATATCGAGGCTGCCCGTAGGTTCGTCCGCCAAAAGAACCTTACTGTGCTTTAATACTGCCCTTGCTATTGCCGCCCGCTGCTGCTCCCCACCGGATATTTCATCCGGAAAACGGTTTTCATAAACATCNATTCCAAGTTTTTTAGTAATGGCTGCATAATCCTGTTCCGTTTCCTTTTCCTCTTCATTTATCATTGTACAGGGTAAAATNATATTTTCTTTTACCGTCAGNCCCGANAGCAGATTGTAATCCTGGAATACATAGGAAACCACCCTTTGCCTNTAAAGTTCTTTCTCCGGCTCTTTCATTGTCCGTAAATTTTTTCCAAAGACCTCTGCCTCGCCATCTGAAAAAGTTTCAAGACCGCCTAAAATACGCAGAAACGTACTCTTACCACTTCCGGATGCTCCCATGATTCCTAAAAATTCTCCATCTTCCACAGACAAATTCAAATCCTGCAAGACATGCAACTGATTAACATTATCATAAGATTTCTCTAGCTTTTTTACCTGTATCATGATTTTCACCTCATTCCAATACAATACAGCCATGAATAAAACTCTGCAAAGCCAGTATGTATGCGGTTTTACGATACTATATTAAAAGGACTAATTTTTTCTGTCAAGAAAAGCCCCAACCCCCAGACACCTATTCGGACANNCCTCCACNCATCTGCCGCANCNNATNCATTCCGGCGACCGGNATATTTCCCGCACANAAAGCGAAACCGGACAGGCATTCTCACAGGCCATACANGAAACGCACCGCTCCTTTTCCCAGTGAATCTGNACAAGGCTGAAACGGTTNAACCATCCATANATTGCNCCNAACGNACACAGNTANTNNCAAAACGGNCGATAAACNTTNACAGANAAAAAGACGATCAGCAGCAATATCCCCAGTTTCCAGAAAAACAGCCCGCCTGCCTGACTGCGCAGCATCTCATTTGAGGCAAGCAGCGGAATCGCACCGAACAGCGTCCCCGACGGGCACAGATATTTGCAGAACGCGGGNACCTTTGCAAATCCTCCGAATAAAAACAGCGATCCAACGCCCACCAGCAAANACAGAACCACNTACTTNCCATATTTNAANATNNGNTGAAACGGAAGATTTTTTCTTTTGCGAAAAAGCGGAATTTTATGNAANAGATCNTGCACCAGACCAAAGGGACACAGCCAGCCGCAGACAAAACGCCCCAACAGGCTTCCGAACAGAAAGAAAAATCCAAGTGCCGCGAAGGGAACCTGAAATCCCTGCTGGTTCAACAGNGCCTGCAACGCTCCAATCGGGCANGAAGCAACCGCNCCNGGGCAGGANTAGCAGTTTANCCCGGGAACNCAGGCATATTTNAAGTCGCCCTGATATATTTTNCCNCTNNTAAAACCNTAGGCGTATCCGTTNGTNAGAACGGTAAAAACNATTTGTACGATCAGCCNCAATTTCTTCATNTNCTCACCCNAGTCCNATNCATTCCATACAGATCATNGTTGCCTTTCTCCATATGACGGCNAACTGCCCCTGCNCNGCNCCGATGCNGAGAAACGCGATNCCNNTCANNATNCCNCAAAGCCANACATTCTGCTTAACTGTNTTCCAAAAGCGCATNNATCTTNTCCTCCCACACTGTTTTTTCCATCGCGCCAATCACCGTATCTACCACCTCGCCGTTTTCATTCACAAAAAAAGTGGTCGGCACGGCTGTCACCTCTGTCAGAAGGGCATAATAGATAGATTCATTCAAAAGCAGATGTGTGTAGTTTGCGCCGGTCTTCTCGATCAGCGCCGCCGCATTGTCCATTGTCGCCGCATCTGCGCCTTCCATCACATCGCTGATAATGCCGATGATCTGAAACTCTCCCTGCTCATATTCGCCGGCCAGTTCGCCAAGCCCGGGCATCTCGCTCAGGCATGGATTACAGTATGTCGCCCATACGTTTACCATGGTAAGCTTCGATTCGGAAAAAACCGTCTCAGACACAGAATTACCATCCATGTCCTGACATGTAAAAGCAATCCCGGAAGTTTCTTCCTCACCTGCCTCAGCCGATACTTCTGCCGCCGCCTGCACAGAACTACTTCCCGTGCTTTCTCTGTCCCCTGCGGTATCCTCCCTGTTTTCTCCCCCGCATCCGGTTAGTAATGCAGCCAGCAGGATTCCTGTGAAAAAGATTTTATAATAATATGTTTTTTTCATTTTACACCTCGTTTCAAGAAGTATTGTACCCGATTATTGAAATAATAGCAAACCGCCGCATATGGCATAAATCCATAGCGGCGGTCAACTTTTGTATTATCTATTTTTACTTTTCGTTCTTTCTCTTTTTCACTATAACAACAGCTCCTGCTGCTCCTACTGCTATAACCGTTGCTGCGATTACAATCGGGATCATCGGACTTTTCCCTGTCTTTTCTGCGGGCGTGCTCACAGCATCATCTGTCTGGCTTATTTCTGCTCTGACCATTTCTTCTTCCGGCCGCGAATCCTCCGCTGCCTGCTGCTCCTCCTCCGGCTGCAAATTCTCTTCTGCCCGCATCCCCTCTGCCTCTGCCTTGCGGTCGTTATAGCGGTTAATGATGTATTTGCTGGTGGTCGTCAGGTCATCCTCTGTCCAATTTCCATCATACTTAGCCAGATTCTCCTGAAAATATGCTGCCGACTCATAAGAATTGCTGATTGCCCAGCAAGCATAGCTCACATTATTTTTGTCACAAATATCCAACCATACATCCGCATTTTCCACATCATAGCGCCCATCGCCGCTGGCCGTGCACACGCCATATTCCGAGGCAATGACCGGCACTCCGTTCTCCAATGCATCCGTTAATTTTTTCATAGGATCTGCATAGTGGGATGCGGCATAAAAATGACAGGTATAGATGGTATTCTTATCATCTAACAAATGACCGGCCACCTCATCTACCTTGGAAGAATAGCTGTCTGTACCACAGATTACGATCGCATCACTTCCACACTCACGGATCACATTCGTCAGCTTGGTGCAATAGGAATACAGGTCATTGTCCGAACCATCAAACCATGCGGTTCCTGTGGGTTCATTACAAACCTCAAATATGACATTGTCATAATCTTTGTACATGGCCGCATATTTCTGAAAAAATGCAGTTGCCTCTTCCAAATCTTCATTTGGATTATAATTTAACACATGCCAGTCAATAATCACGTACATACCCAAATCCGTAGCTGACTGCACGCCTTCTTGAATCAGCTTATCATTGTATTCCTGATTCTGACCCTCCACATAAATATGCCCTTCTTTTTCTGTCAATTCCTTTGCATATTGATTCACATAGGCATTCTCCCCTTCATGGGCATACACCGCGATACGGATCAGATTCACGCCCCAGTAATCACGAAATGTCCGGAATGCTTCTTGATTCACATACTGCGGAAACCAGGAAAGGCCATGGGTGCTGACACCACGAAGCTGAAAGGGCACATTGTCCTTATCCACGATCACCGGCGCAGTATAACCGTCCACATCAGCGATAGATAGTTTACCATGCTTTCCGACTTCTGTAGATTCCGGTGCAATCTCTTTCATTGTGCCGGAGGGTTCATACTTCAGGTCGATATTCACTTCTTCCACTTCAGTGGCTTCCCCCTCTCCTATGATTCTGACGGATTCCACTTCCCATTCGACAGAGGATCCGACCTCGCATCCTACCACTTTCATTCCAATCTCGCCCAAGGTTCCCTCTGCAATATAGGGAGCCATATCCAGTTCCATTTCTGCTCTTTGTGGATCCTGTGTCAGATCATAATTTGACTGATTCCAATTTCCATACTTGGAATCCATCCCATATATGTACACGATCGGCGTCAACGGATTGCCGTTCTCATCATAGTTTTCTCCTGTCAAGGGCGTATAATTTTTAACGGTGGCCGTCACCTGTAATTTCAACCAGTCAAAGCCGTTCAGACCTTCCTTCAGCCCGCTTGGAATCGCAAACTGACAACCCGCAATATAATCGTCTCCATACGGGTTTTTTTCGATGGTACCCCCGGATGGTCCTCCATTGGCGCCATTCCAGATTTCAAGTCCTTCCGCGATCACAAGAGCATCGCTTACTTCATCTGCTTTTACCGGCATTCCGAACATTGCCGCCAACATAACAGCCGCACACAAGATGGTTCCTGCTTTTTTTCTAAGTCTGTATGAGACATATTTTTTGCTCATGAAACTCCTCCTTCACATATAAATACACCACATTGTATACCGCTTTTAAAATGGTTTATATCAAATAAATGACCAAAATATTAAATAGCTAAACAGAAATAGCCGGGAATTTAATTATGCTGCCATTTCTTTGTCCATTCCCCTCGTATCAATCCATACATTTTCATTTCCTCCTTTAGGAATCATATCGCCGTAAAATCAAATACCCCTCCTCAATGGCGGGGTATTACCACATTTTTAACGATCCAGATAATGACCATAGCTTTCCACTAAAACCTCTCTCGAAAAACCATATTCATTTACAAGATGCTCGATCAATTCTTCTACATTGATTTTATACGAGTTCTGTTCTCTATCGATATGCTCCACCTTTTCAGCCGCTATAGAACCATCCTGATCTACCTTTACTTCATAAACATCGGCATATGACGGATCGGCACAATCGTTCTCAACAACCGCTACATAAAGATTACCGGCAGCCCTGCTTGCAAAGGTATAGCCGAATTTCCTCTCCGCATTCATCTGATGCCAATAATGTGGTGTATCTATCTCCTCAAGAATGCCTTCCTCAGAACAGGCATAGATAGCCCGACTTCCCCATTGATCGGCCCCACGGTTTATGATGGTCATCTGATCACCAGAAACCGACAACTGGGGGATTCGATCAAACCGAATGCCCCGAACGGTCTCTGTGGCAATAAATATGCCCAAAGCCAACGCATACACAAGGACTACTATAAATGCCTTTTTTGCTAACGGTTTGCTCTTTTTTATGCCTGCGATGATTGTCATGAGCAAAAATATGATTGCTGTGATGATTCCAAAGAAAATAATGAGGAAAAACACTAATAACGCATATCCATTCATGAGATATCCCTCTGCTGCCTATTCGACACGATCCGGCTTTTCTTCTGCTCACTCCGGCGAAGGAAAGTTTTTTACCGCCTCCGAAACATCTGTCCCGTCTCCGATCTTCGCAAGCAGCTGCCACCATGCGGTACGCGCCGTGGACCACTCGGGCGTGATCTGATAATAGTCGCCCATGTACGGCATAAAAATGCTGTACTCCGTCATAAGCCTGTCATTTTCATATAAATTATCCATATCCCGCACCGGCCAGTAGGAGGAAGCTCTTACCGCCCGGGTATAGGGCGCATCATTTTCTGTCATATAGCTGATAAAAGTTTTGGCTGCCGTGACCCGTTCCTGATCGCCGGTATCAAAAATTCCCAATCCCCAGATACCACCCTGCAGCTTCGGCATATCCTGGTTCGTCGGAAAGGCCATCGGAAAAACTTCAAAATCCATTTCCGGATGATTGATGGTCTGCTGCACTTCCAGAGAGCCGTTCCAACAAAAACACATGGCCGTTTCTTTTTTGCAGAACAGATCGATCGCATCTCCGGAGGAAAAATCAGGCTCAAAGACAATACCTTCTAAATCATAAAGAAGCTGTAGGGCTTTCTTATTTTCTTCACTATCAACTGTATAAACCGTGTGTGCGGCATCGGCAAAAGTACCGCCATACAGATTGTTCACCAGCGCGCGTGTCCCCTGGTCACCGCTTTGATTTTTGCAGTATACGATGCCCGCACTGATATCCTGTTCCTGCGCATCTGCATAAGCATTCAGAGCCTGCACCGCTTTGATAAAATCCTCTGTTGTCCAGGTGTGTGTCTCTTCATCAATGTACTGAAGGGCGCCGGCCTCTCGAAACATATCATAATTGATTGCCATACAGTGCGCCGACATACAGATAGGAAACACATAGTACTCTCCATTTCCGTAGTGGCAGGCATCTCTGATATTATCATATATTTCATCGGCCGTATCAGACTCCCACAGATCAGACAGATCGGCCATCCATCCCTTTTCTCCCCAGTTTGCCACGAGGCGCTCCGGCCCTTCCATGACCAGATCCGGCAAGTTTCCGTCTGCTTGTGCCTGATCGATTCTTTCATCTCCGTTATTATAGTTTAAATATTCCACAGAAACATGAATGTCCGGATGCTTCTTATGAAAATCAGCCAATATGCTGCCAACCGCCGTGGGATTTCCCCAATTTCCTATGGGAAAAGTCCACAAGGTCAATTCTGTAACTTCCCTGTCTTCATCGACGTCCTCTGATTCAATTATCAAAGTTTTGCCACCGCAGGAAGACAAAAGAACTGCTGAGAGCAGAACGCCTATCAAAGCACATCTTTTTTTCATAGCTAACTTACCTTTCCATTCCTATTGATTCTAATGAAGATACTCTTCTAACAGAGAAAGCACTTTCTGCGGCTCTATAGGTTTTGGCATATGAGCATTCATCCCACAGGCAAGACATTTTTGTACATCATCATCAAAGGCATCCGCACTGACTGCGATAATGGGGATGGTCTGTGCATCTTCCCGCTCCAGCTTTCGTATCGCTTCTGCCGCCTCAAATCCTGTCATAACAGGCATTCGAAGATCCATCAATATGGCGTCATACCATCCCGGAGCAGACCGTTCGAACTGCTCCACGCAAAGCTGCCCGTTTTCCGCCCACTCCATTTCCAATCCAAATTCAGAAAGAATATCATGCGCGATCTCCCAGTTCAATTCGTTATCTTCCGCCATAAGGATGCGTCTGCCTTTTAATTCAATGCCAGCTTCCTCTTTCTGCTCCGATTGCGGTGCTTCCGCTTCTATAAACTGGCGCAGGCAGTAATAAAGGCTGGAACGGAACAGGGGCTTTGAAATAAAACCACCAATATTGGTTTTTTCCATGGTTATTTCCAGTTCATCCCATTCGCCGTTGGTAATGATTATGATAGGCAGATCCTGTCCAAAACGACCGGACAACTCTTCTGCAGCCTTGACCCAATCCTGGCCTTGTATATTCCAATCCAAAAGAACCATGTGATAGTTCTCATTTTTGTCGCGTTGCTCCTCTATCATCCGGAACGCCTGCTGCATATCTGCCGCCGTCTCCGCCTTAAGCCCGATGGATTCCAATGCGGAGACAGCGAGGCCTCCTGCTGTTTGATCATCATCGATCACCAGAACATTCCGCATCGGCAGCTGCAGCTTCTTCTCCTCCTGCGCTGTTTTTTCCATATCAATCGTAATCTGGAAATGACTTCCTTTTCCCTGCTCACTTTCTACAGTGATAGTTCCGCCCATTGCATCCACGATATGCTTTGTAATCGTCAAACCCATTCCGGCTCCGGCTGTTTTATCCACACGCGCGTTGTCTTCTCTGGCAAAGGCATCAAATATCTTATCTTGAAATTCTTTTGCCATACCTATGCCGTTATCTCTGACATGCAAATGGGTACGGATAAAATCGTTTCCCTTCGGAGAATCCTCTTCATACAGATTCACTTCAATGGTGCCGTCCTCCGGGGTAAACTTAACCGCATTTCCAAGAATATTCAAAAGAATCTGACTTAAACGGACTCTGTCAGAACACACATTTTCATGATAAATATCATGTAAATAAATATTGAAATGCTGATTTTTCTCCTGAACCAGCGGTTGAATGACCGTTTCAATGTTCTGCATGATATCGCGAATACAAAGCGGTTCCATATTTAAGGTAAGCTTACCGGTCTCAATTTTGGACATATCGAGCATATCATTGATCAATCCCAAAAGATGCCTGCTGGATATATGTATCTTTCTCAGGCAGGAACGAACCCGCGGCGGATCATCCAGACTGCTGATGGCAACTGATGTCATTCCCATAATGCCGTTCATTGGCGTACGAATATCATGGCTCATGTTGGAGAGGAACTCATTTTTCACCCTGTTCGAGCGCTCCGCTAAAAGCATTGCCTGTTCCGCGGTTTCTCTGGCCTCCTCCAAAGCCCGCATATGTAATTTGTTCAAACGGTAATATCCTAAAAAGACAAAAAGCAGTGCACCAATGATCAGTGTACCGCCGCCAATGGAAACATAGGCCCATTTTCTCTGGAGAAGATCTATTGTCTCATTCAGCGTATTATGAGAGATTTTCAAAAGTAGATGCCAGTCCGAATTGGGAAGACTGGTGCAATAGACATTCCAGGTTGCATCCGCGATCATAACTTCGCTGGTATAATCCCTGCCGCTTTCCAGCGCGTCACGAAATTCTTTTGCATACTGATCCGGTTCTTTTCCATTACAGGTCTCATAAAGATTTTTGATACGATCAAAATAATTATTGCCATCAAAGGATTTGTTATTTAAAACATAGCTGCCATCCGTGCGGATGATCGAATAATCTATGAAGCTGCTTTGAATATTGGTCTCCAATGTATCACTGAGATAGCTGGTAGGCAGTCCCGCAACCAATGCGATGCTCTCGTTCCCGTCACCCAAAGGATAGACAGCCGGTACACCCATTAAGACAACCGGTGTCCCTGCAGCATCCGTTCCTGCGCAGACATTATAGTTGCCTCCCTGAACGGAACGGTGCAGATCCTCCGGAACATCCGCCGCCACCTGGGAGCCGTAAAGCATATGAAAAGCACCGTCCTCCGTATAAAGGGCCAGATATTCAAAGCCCGCCGAGCGCGCATTATAGTTCAGCGCCACCTGCATAGCGCTTTCCGTCGAAGTACGTCCGGGCGGAACGGCATCTACCAACGATTCTACCTGAGACAGACGAAGCTCAATGATTGTTCCGAAATGAGATGCCACCTGTTCACTGATACCGGACATATAAAAGACACCCAGCTGTCTGACGGCGTCCTCCCCCATGAGATTCGCGCAGACTGCCTGGATGATAAATATGATGATACAAAAAATCGATACCAGAACAAGGCTTACATTCAGAAAACGCGTTGTTCTTTTTTCCATGATCTCTATCTCCCAAAAGTAATACTACTGCCTGTTCGATGTAATCTTAATCTCCTGTCTTCCCTTTTTAAAAGTAATATTCCGATATTCCGATTTCAGCGCCTCCCGCACCCCATTTATGATGATAACGCATCCAACATTGGCGATGCCGTTTACAACAATTTTTCCTTCCGCAGAACGCCGGTTGATATCGATCAACTGCTCTCTCTTCTCAGAGATTTCCTGTAATTTTAATTGATAGTTGATCTTCCTGCGCATCTGCTCCGCCTTTTCCTGCTTCAGCTTATGGTTGCCGGGCTGTGTCTTTAACTGATAGGTAAGACGATCTAAAGCCTGCGCGGCATCTGTCATGTTATTCTGATATTCATCCGTCAGGCGGTCGATCTCTCCCATCTTGCTCTTAAACTCACAATCCAGACCGATGACCAGCTGTGTCGTCACCCCGGCGCGGTTTCCGATCGAAGCCACAGATATCTGTTCCACCGCTGTAACCGTGCCGCCGATGATGGTTCCCCTGTTGCCGGCGATCACCACATTATGTCCCGATTCCACATCACAATTCAAAATGGCTCCCGTGTTGACCTCATTTCCGGCATAAACCCGCGTCTGCTCCAGGAAACGCGCCATAACATTACCGCCGGCACGAATGACGCCGGCTCCCGAGCCCTGCATTCCGTTTTTTAAGATAACATCCTTTCCCGCAAAAAGGCTCGCCGTCTCCACATGACCGTTCACGGTAATACTTCCGGTGGTTTTCAACGTAACTCCGGCAAATACGTTACCCTGTACCAACACATCTCCATGGAAATCCACGTCCCCGGTCGCCGCATCCAGATCGCCGTCAACCACATAGATCGGCGTCACAATCAAAGTTCTCCCCGCCACCGTGACATTGCCCTCGGTAGAGGCATAATATTGACAACCGTTCTCATCCGGCTCACAGCGTTTACACTGTAAAGGCTGCAAGTCTTTCCCCTCATAGGCATCCATGGTATTCCCAAGAACATCCCTGCCCTTCACCGCCGGCACAGCCGCATGGTAGGTGACAAGAAGCTGTCCCTTTTTCACAAGTTCTATTTTCCCCAGCACGTTGTAATCTACCGAGTCATCCGGCAGGATGATCGGCTTTGTCTCCGGCTCCGGATTAAAGTGGTATTCAAAATAGCCGTCGCGCCCGTCTTTGGGGGCAACGCCGATCGCAACGATGGTCTCCTCATAATTCTGTGTCCCCTGCGCAAGCTCTTCTACCGTTTTCTTCTGGACACCAAAAACAACCCCGTTCTCCTTTAACAGACGCTGAATCTCTTCTCCGGAAAAACGGCGGTATAAAGTAAGCAGAGCCTCCATCCGCGTCTCATTGATACGCAAAAGGTAATCCGGCCCGTTTATTATGATCGGATCTCCACGAAATAATTTCTTATTGGAATAATCGGATATTTCTCCCTCTTCCTCCGAGGCGGTATTGCTATGCTTGCCTTCCGAAACATATCGATCCTCCGGTGTCAGGAACATGGTCTTCTCAGACTCACTCCGCTCCAGAGATTCCTGCTCCAGCTCCTCCGCCTGAAACTTCCCCTTACGATCCTTATCCTTCTTTTTCCTTCCTGCCTGACTAAAAAATCCCATTTCTAATCTCTCCTGTCTCATTGGGATATCCCATAAATCTACTATAAAAGTTTACGCAAAAAGTGTCAATTCCTTTTACTTCGTAATTCTTTCCGAAATGTTTTAGTATATTGGCGTCTGTGAATGTGATACAATATAAACAACCGAAAAGGACTGTCACATGATAATGACAGTCAAAAATCTTGATGAAAACAGGAGGCGATAACATGGGAAGACTTGATGGGAAAGTGGCGGTTATCACGGGCGGCAACTCAGGGATTGGCGCTTGTACCGCAGAGCTTTTTGCAAAAGAGGGCGCAAAGGTTGTCATTTCAGCCCGCAGAGTGGAGCAGTTGGAAGCTGTGGCAGAAAAGATCAAAACCGCAGGAGGAGAGGCCCTTGCAGTACCCTGCGATATTTCTGACAAGGAGCAATGCAAGACGGTGATTGCAAAGACAGTCGAAGCGTTTGGCACCATTGATATACTGGTCAACAATGCCGGCGTAGTCGATAACGGGATTGAAGCGATCGAAAAAGTGACCGACAAGACCATTGATACCCTGATCGATATCAATACAAAGGGAACCCTTTATATGACAAGAGAAGCCGCAAAGCTTATGGTTGAGAAAAAAACAGGCTCCATTGTAAATGTTTCCAGCGTAGCCGGCTATACCGGCGGCGGCGGGGTTGCCTATGTAGCGAGCAAAGCAGCCGTCATCGGCATGACAAAAAATATTGCCATGCGCTGTGCCAGCGTAAACGTACGCTGCAATGCCCTTTGTCCCGGAAGCGTCGTAACGCCGATGACAATGGGCATGAAAAAGGAGAATTTGGATCCGGATATGATGGGCGCTATGGCAAAGCATGCCGATCTTACCCTGCCGGTATGTCAGCCACAGGAAGTTGCAAATGCCATCCTGTTCCTTGCCGGCGATGAATCTTCCGCCATCACCGGCCAGGTTATCGTCATCGATCATGGCGCTGATCTGTAAACTGCTCTACAAATACCAGTTTCCTGGAATGAAACACAGACCATCGGTTCAACCGGTGGTCTGCTTTTATTCCTACTCTCCGATAACATATCTCCTTAATACGCTTTACAGACATCCACCCACGCTGCATACGCGGAATGCTTCTCCAACTCGGGGATCGTGAGTTCTATCGCACTGTTAGCGCTTCCGCAGGCCGGAAAAACTGTCTCAAAACGTTTCAGGGATACATCCAGATATACATCCACACCCTCGTTGACGGCAAAAGGGCATACGCCGCCCACGGCGTGTCCCACCAGCCTTTCCACTTCTTCCGGTGTAAGCATCTTTGCCTTTTTGCCAAACCGGGTTTTGTATTTGGCATTATCAATCTTGACATCCCCGGCGGCCACCACCAGGATCGGCTGCTCCTCCACCATAAAAGAAAGGGTCTTCGCAATTCTCTGCGGTGCACAGTGCAGTGCCTCTGCGGCAAGTTCCACGGTGGCGCTGGATACGTCAAATTCCAGAACCTTATCTTCCATACCCTTCTCTTTAAAATACAGCCTCACCTTTTCTATTGCCATTTCGTCTGTCCCCCTGCAAGCTGTTTGTATTCATTTAACTGCCACAATAACTGAAAACTTTTGATTAGGAATATAAACTGTGTCTCTATATCCATTTTCTACTCGACTTTCTTTCGACTGAAATTTAATTAGATTAAATTCTAGCCGAATATGTAATGGAAATCAAGTCTATTTCAGATATTTTTGCAGCACCGGATTTAACCGCCGTACCAATATTGTCGCTAAAACAATTTTCAACACATCACCCGGAATAAAAGGCACGACACAGACCATCAATGCCGCCGCTACTCCCGTTTCCATGCTGTACACATACCAGCAGGTCCCTGTGAGCGTATAAGCGCAATACCCTGCCAACATTGCCAGTATTATAACGTAGAACTTATTGCCATACCGCTTCACCAAAAATCCGACAAGCCCTGCCGCCAGAATATATCCCGCTATGTAACCGCCGGTTGGCCCGAACAATACACCGACACCTGCTCTGAACGAAGAAAAAACAGGCACTCCAAAGATACCAAGAAGCACATATACGGCCTGACTGACAGCGCCTAATTTTGCGCCTAACAGGGCCCCGGCCAAAAAAACGGAAAAGGTTCCAAGGGTGATCGGAACCGGGCCGACGGGTACTGCTATTTGCGTTAAGATTGCCGTCAAGGCAGCAAAAAAAGCTGTCATGCACATTTCAAATACTGTCATTTTTTTCATAATATCTCCTCTTCCTTTAAAATCTCTCTTATTATATTTGATAAAATAGTTATATAATAAAAAGACCTGATTGTCAACTTTTTAATACACAAAGTTGACAATCAGGTGATCAGATAAATCCAATTTATGTTTTTCTTTTCCCAACACTTAATTTCTAATACTCCTCACAAACATCCACCCAGAACTTATATCCGAATTTCATCAGCCTTCTATTCTCAGAAGGTTGTTCATCTCATCAACCATCTCATTGATCGTACTGATCTGTGCGGCCATCTCTGAAATATCATTTACATTACTCTCCACCATTTTATTGATGGACTGGAATTGTGCATTCTCGCTGCTGATATCATCCGCGAGTTCCTTATTGATAGATACTGTATTTTGTATCACCATGGCCTGCTTGTGATGGGCCTCACCCATTGTATTCACCGCATCCACCGACACTCCCAACAACTGTGTCATATCCTGAATTCCGGCAAATACATTTGTGAAATATTCATTCTGCTTCTCAAGCTTCCTGGCATTTTCATGCACATACCGAGTCATCTCTTCTACATTTTCACGCACCCTCTTTATGACCTTCTCCACCTCATCAAGGGACGTCTTGGTGCTGTTTGCCAGATTGCCGACCTCCAGAGCAACAACGGCAAAGCCCTTTCCGGCCTCCCCTGCTCTTGCCGCCTCGATCGATGCATTCAAAGCCAGCAGATTTGTCGAATTGGAAATATCGCTGATCAGCTTTAAGGTCATTCCGATCTCATCCATCGCTTCCGCCAGCTTCTGCGCCACATCCGTCGTGGCAACCAGGGAGTCTGACACCTCTCCGTTGATCGTCTGCAGATCGGCAAGCAGCGCTTCGTTCTCCTTGGATTTTCCCAACAGATCCTTTGATGTCATCTCAACCTTTTCCACATTATCCGCCACAACATTCTTCCACTCGTCAAGCTCATTGAGATTTTCCATACTCTCTCTGGTTTTACTGTCCAGCATATTACTGCCTTCCAATAATTGGGTACTCGTAGCTGATAATTCTTCCACGGAAGCGCTCTCATTATCCGATATCTGAGAAAGTGCGTTCCCTGCGCTCAACAGATTTTCTGACAGGGACTTTACAGAGTCGAGCACCGTTCTTACCTTCTCATTATTCCGCTCCATCTCGTCTTTTTTCGCATTTACAAGGAAACGGTTTATCAGATATGTCAGGAGCACCAGCGCCGGCAACGACAGGAGCACACAGATGGCCCTATCCATCATGTTGGTAATGAACATATCATCCTTTTCAGGCAATAACAACTTGGCTCTCACGATCCACACCACCGCCAGCGAGCCGCCAATTTCAAGAGATGTCAGAGCTACCAGCTTATAATCCAGGAAAAAGGCCGTGAGCACTACAAAGAAAAATGCAAACCCCCAAAAGTCCTTAGCCGGAATCATATATAAAATAAAATTAAACTGGACGAACAACACCACGAGCAGGAAAATCTTTCCTGCCTTCAGACTGGACTTTTTCACCACGCCGTCCGAAAATCCCGTCTTGACAAAGACGATTCCCATAGCCAGATAGAGCAGGCAGGTCACGTCAAACAAGATCAATGCGATCCAGCTCACTGTCGGAAGCCACCCCATGATCTTATTAAACGTGTATACAATTCCCGCGCACTGGCACGCTCCCGGTGTCAATAATAAGATCAGGACATACACACTATTTATGTATTCGTCCAACGCAGATAAATTTTGTTTTTTATTCTCATCCATGAACCTGTTCTCCCTTCTTACCTTACCTTTTTTACCCTACCTTTTTATAATATAACAAAAAAATGTCAAAAAATCAATTTCGATTACCCAAAACGACAAAACCCATCCCATATGTTATGTAAAATTTTGTATAATTTCTCTGATTTTTCTATCCCTTTCCATAATTTTGTTGTATAATTTAATTATCATGTAAAAGAGGAGGAATAGTGTTATGGCAAAAGAAATGATTGCAATGCTTCTTGCCGGCGGACAAGGCTCACGCCTCTATGCCCTGACCGAGAAACTTGCAAAACCTGCAGTTCCTTTTGGCGGCAAATACCGTATCATCGATTTTCCGCTTTCCAACTGCGTCAACTCAGGCATTGATACGGTGGGCATCCTGACTCAGTATCAGCCGTTGGTATTAAACGAATACATCGGCAACGGACAACCCTGGGATCTGGATCGTCTCTACGGCGGCGTTCATGTGCTGCCGCCCTATCAGCAGGCCCACGGGTCAAACTGGTATAAAGGCACTGCCAATGCGATCTATCAGAACATATCGTTTATCGAGCGCTACGACCCTAAGTATGTCATCATTCTCTCAGGTGACCAGATCTGCAAGCAGGATTACAGCGATTTCCTGGACTTTCACAAGGCCAAAAACGCGGAATTCAGCGTTGCCGTCAGAGAAGTGCCGTGGGAAGAGGCGCCCCGTTTCGGCCTGATGGTAGCCGATGAAAACGATAAGATCACGGAATTTCAGGAGAAACCCAAGCAGCCCAAATCCAATCTGGCTTCTATGGGTATCTATATCTTCAACTGGGATATTCTGAAGAAATATCTGGAGGAGGATGAAGCGGATCCAAACTCCGAGAATGATTTCGGCAACAACATCATCCCCAATCTGCTCCGCGATCAGCGCCAGATGTTCGCCTATCGCTTCCGGGGATATTGGAAGGACGTGGGAACTATCTCCTCGCTGTGGGAAGCTAACATGGAGGTTCTGGATCCTGAGCACAGCGGTATCAATCTTTTTGATGAAGGCTGGAAGATCTACAGTCGCAACGCCGGTATGACAGGCCACAAGATCAATGCCGGCGCTGTGGTAGAAAATTCCATGATCACAGACGGCTGCCGGATCAAGGGCACGGTAAAGCATTCCATTCTTTTCGGCGGCGTAAAGGTAGAAGCCGATGCGGTCGTAGAGGACGCTGTCATCATGGGCGGCACGACGATTAAAAGCGGTGCCGTTGTAAAACACTGTATCGTGGCAGAAAACGTAACAGTCGGTGAGAACGCTGTAGTAGGTGCAATGCCCACCGAAAGCGAGAAGGGTGTGGCAACCATCGGTCCCGGCGTTACCATAGGAGATAATGTCGTGGTCGGCCCCAATGCCATGGTGAACAATAATGTAGAAGGTGGTGAAGTGCAATGATAAAATCAAACACAAATGTACTCGGTATTATTTTCCCTAACAGTTATGACGCTCTGATTCCGGAACTGGTCAGCGTGCGTTTGATGGCTTCCATCCCTTTTGCCAGCCGTTACCGTGTCATTGACTTTATTCTTTCCAGCATGACCCATTCCGGCATTGACAATGTTTCCGTCGTGGTAAACAAGAATTATCACTCACTGATGGATCACCTCGGTTCCGGNCGTGAGTGGGATCTGGTTCGCAGAAACGGCGGCCTGCATATCTTTCCTCCTTTTGCTGAAAAACAAGTGGGCGGCCCTTATATCGGACGTGCCGGCGCTCTGGCAAATCTCCTTAGCTTCCTGAAAGCGCAGAAGGAAGAATATGTGATCATGTCTGATACCAACATCGTGGTCAACTTTGATTTCAACGCCATGCTGCAGGCGCATATCAACAGCGGCGCTGATCTCACGATCGCTTACAACGAACAGGAGATTCCCAAAGAGTTACACGATTATCAGACCAGTGACAGAGTTTTCTATTATACGTTTGATGTGGAACAGGGACGGATCCGTAAAGTATACATCAATCCTAAGGCAGACGGTGTCCAGAACATTTCCATGAATATCTTTGTCATCGAGCGTGAACTGCTGATCGATATCGTAAGCGCTGCTTATGAGCAGGGACGTACCTTCTTTATGCGTGATGTCATCATACCCCAGCTTGGCAAGCTGAATGTACAGGCTTATAAGTATACCGGGTATGTAGCTCGCATCAACGGCATGCAGAGTTACTTTGAGGAGAACATGAAGCTTCTGGACGACTATAATCTGGACGCGCTCTTCTCCGCTGCTCCGATCTATACCAAGATCCGTGGCGATAACCCGACCCATTATAAAGATGGCGCTAAGATTCAGAACGTGATGATGGCCGACGGCTGCGTGATCGAAGGCGAAGTAGAAAACAGTGTGATCTTCAGGGGCGTTAAGGTAGGCAANGGCGCCAAGATCAAAAACTGCATCCTGATGCAGGATACTGTGATCGAAGCCGGCGCCAATGTGGAATATCTTATCACCGATAAGAACGTGACGATCACAGCCGGCAAAGAGATGAAAGGTACGGATACTTTCCCGGTTTATATTGAAAANTTTAAGACTGTATAATACTACAGAAAGAGAACAGACTGTCACCCTGATCGGGCAGACAGCCTGTTTTCTTTTTTTCGGAACTTTATGCAAGCCGCNCCATCCTTCTAAAAGCGTATGGTTCTGGTTTCCTCTGTAAAAGAACAGATATCGGCAACTGCATCCTTTAAATAAAATACCGCCGTATTGCCATCCCCCGCCTGATACATTTTCTCTAAGCTGGGATAATTTGCCAAAAGATGCGCCTGCGCCTCCACTCTCTCATCCAGAATGGCCTGCGCCGCAAGGCGGATCCATTTTCCCTTATACATTGCAGATATTTCTATTTTAGGATTGGCCAGCATCTGCTTTGCAACCTCCTTTTTCAGACCGGTCTGAATATACAGCTTGTCTTCGAACAGATCCACCGTACCAAAAGGCCGGACCCTCGGCTGATCCCCCTCGACCGTAGCAAGATAATATATCCCGCAGTTTTTTAAAAATTCATATACCTCTTCCATAGTAGATGCCCTCCTATTATATCNTATCTCAGAAGCTGTAATTTTNNGCGATGCCAACAAGAATTACGAAGTAATTCTTGCGACGCAAGCTGCTGAGCNTGCGTCCATTGTACCATAAATGAGCACAAAGAAAAAGCGAAGGCATTTCTCACTGAACCTCCTCTCAGAAGGTTCAGTGAAATTGCCGCCGCCTGCGGTTTTACTCTGTCTTAGTATGACATCCGCATTGACAACACACACCACTACTATCTCCCGTACTCCCGCAGGAGCCGGAATCGGAACATCCAATACATCTTACGCCGCGTTTCTTTGCCTTAACAAGGGAATGCACGGCTGCCCCCACAATAACAAGCAAAATTATGATTACGATCACATTTGCCATCTGTTTCTCCTCTCCACACTTCTACACCAAATCCACTTCTTCTAAGCCGTCTTTTTCAGTTTATAATTCACACTGAACTCTGTGTTTGTCTTATGAATCAGCGCAGCCACGATTCCCGCCATCACAAGCACTGCCACAAGACCCGGCACAAATCCGTTTCCTAAGCTTCCTGTGGTAACCAGCGTACCGATCTGGTATACGAAGAAAGCCACCGTAAATCCGGTCCCCAGTTGGAGAGCAATGCCGCCCCAGAGCCACTTTTTGCTCTGCATCTCAGAATTCATAGCGCCCAGCGCCGCGAAGCAGGGAGGNGTAAACAGATTAAACATNAGGAAGGCCAAAGCCGCTNCTTTGGTGAGCATCATTGCCTGTGCCACCACATTGCCGTCGCCCACCAGAGCAAGCTCCTCCGTATCAATAAAGGCGCTCAATCCATAGCAGACTGCCAGCGTGCCTACCACATTTTCCTTTGCAATAAAGCCGGTCACTGCTGCCGCCGCCAGCTGCCATGCCACGATACCTACGATCGGTACTAAGAGATAGGCAATGGGAGAAGCGATGGTCGCCAGAATAGAGGTGTTCTCCATTCCTTCTTCCACCACCTGCAGCTGCCAGGTGAAGGACTGCATGATCTGTACTATAGTATTACATACCAGAATAATTGTTCCTGCTTTGACAATATACGCCTTGCCGCGTCCCAGCATGGAAATCACCGCCCTCTTCAGGCTGGGAACCTTATACTCGGGAAGTTCAATGATAAAGAAAGATTTTCTGTATTTATACCCGGTAATGGCATTTACCAGCAGCGCCCCCAGCAAGATCAGNACAATGCCTACAAAATACATCACTGTTCCCACCCAGGGCGTTTCCGGGAAAAAAGCTCCCACAAACAGGGCGATCACCGGCAGCTTTGCACCGCAGGGCATAAAAGGCGTCAACATAGCCGTCGCTCTGCGCTCCCTCTCATTTCGAATGGTACGGCATGNCATGATNCCGGGGATGGCACAGCCTGTACCGATGACCATGGGAATCACAGACTTGCCGGAAAGTCCCACTCTCTTAAAGATCGGGTCAAGTACCACCGTAGCTCGCGCCATATAACCGCAGTCTTCCAACAGGGCGATCAGGAAATACATCACCATAACCAGAGGCAGGAAGCCTACCACGGCNCCCACACCACCGATGATACCATCTACCAGCAGGGACTGCAANAACGGGTTTGCATTCTCCACCAAACCTGCCACCCACTCCTGGAAGGTCTCGATCCAACCCACCAGCCAGTCAGCAATCCAGGTTCCTATGGTAGACTGAGAAATATAAAATACCAGAAACATAACTACTGCAAAAATCGGAATACCAAACCAGGGACTGGTAAGCAGATCGTCGATCTTATCCTGGCTGTTCCTTTCTCTCGTCAGAACCTTGCGGTTCTCCACGCTTTTGACGATCTCATTGACGAAGGCAAAGCGCTTTCTGTCTGCGGCCTCCACCGCCTCCTTGTTGTGCAGGTCAATATCTCCCTGTACATAGGGTGCCTTCTGCCCGCATCCCTTTAAGGATACCGCTTTCTCTACAACATCCTTCAGTCCGCCTGCGGAAGTGGATACCGTCTTTAAAACAGGACAACCCAGCTTCTCCGAAAGCAAAGCCGAATCGATCTTCGTATCCTTCTTCTCGTTGATATCGCTCTTGTTCAAAGCCACTACCACCGGAATATCCAGCTCCAAAAGCTGGGTTGTAAAAAACAGGCTTCGGCTCAGATTGGTGGCGTCCACGATATTGATAATGGCATCCGGATGCTCGTTTTTCACNTAACTGCTTGTGATGCTCTCCTCCGATGTGAAAGGAGACATGGAGTAAGCGCCCGGCAGATCTACCGCGATCAGCTCCTCCGTTCCATTGTAATATGCACTTTTGATCGGACTTTCTTTCCGCTCCACGGTAACGCCCGCCCAGTTGCCGATCTTTTCATTTCTTCCGGTCAGGGCGTTGTACATCGTGGTTTTTCCGCTGTTGGGATTTCCCGTCAACGCAATTCTCATAACACTTCCTCCTCATTTNATNCGGTTGTTTTCCGCTTTTTCTTGATTCCTATTCTTGATTCCTATTGTAATTAGTTTAGGCTAACCNCAGGTCAGTCATAACTAACTGCATCTGTTAAAAAAACGAGTGCTTCCAGTCTCTCACTCGCCTCGGAAAGNTTTCCCTTCCCGCACTTGATCGCTTATATTTACATTATATAGAAATAGCCCCTGCCAGATCCCTGTCCATGTTATACCGGGCGTCCTTGATGGAGACGACGCAGCCTCCCTTGATATGGGAAATCACAGTGATCGGCTCCCCGCTGTAGCAGCCCAGAGAAAAAAGAAATGACTTCAGCTCTTCGTCCTGCGCATCAATGTCTTTGACAATATACTCTTCCCCAACCTTTGCATCGACTAAATTCATATGCATTCTCCTTCTCCTGATCTTGGTTCTNTGATCTCGATAATAGTTCGANCGTCTCTACAATACTCTGTAGTTAGTTCAATCTAACTTTATANATTGAGTTTAATATAACTAACTCGAATTGTCAATACCTTTTTTCATTGTTTTTCCCTTTTAAAAATGGTATCATTAAAACTGTCCAAATAATTAGGAAATCAGAAAAATCGGAGAAACAACCTATGAGTTATATACAACATCGCGCAGAGGAATCTCTTGAAGACTATCTGGAAACCATTCTGTTATTACAAAAACGGATGGGACAAGTTCGTTCCATAGACATCGCCCGAGAAATGAACTTCACAAAGCCCAGCGTCAGCGTCGCCATGAAAAACCTGCGCGAGAAGGCTTATATCACTGTGTCAGAAAACGGCTCCATCCTGCTCACTGAAAGCGGCCGAAAACGTGCGGAAAGTGTCTTAGAGCGGCACACCATACTCTCCGACTGGCTCGTCAGCATCGGTGTCAGCCGCCAGACGGCGCTGGAGGATGCCTGCAAAGTGGAGCATGATCTGAGTGAAGAGAGTTTCGAGGCTATCAAAAACACAGTGAGACGGAGGCAGTCATGATCATNCAGGAAGTATGTACCATAGACGAGCTGTTACAGTTCGTCAACGATCTGTATCAGGAGCACGGCATACGGCTTTGGTACCGAGGGGAAGNGAATGCGTCTCTCACACTNATCCCCTCTATTCAGCGCAGCCAGAAACGACTGGACGTGGAACGCTATATTACCAACGATTTCTACACTCGCGCCAGGCAGATCATAGACAATCCGCCTGCCAAGCACAACTATGCGGGTTGGGTCGCATTGATGCAGCATTACGGCCTTCCCACGAGAATGCTGGACTGGAGTCTTTCTCCACTGATCGCTGTATTCTTTGCCACAGAAACTTATCGAAAACTTTCCGAGACGGATGGTTGTGTCTGGGTACTGACGCCGGGCCTTTTGAATGAGAAGGAGGGCTTCGGCAACTGCATTTATCCTATCGACGCCGACACCACACAGGAAATGCTCTTACCCGCTTTCAAGCACGCCCATCACAATCCGGAGCTGGTAAACCGCATACTGGCCTGCAGTTCCACTGCAAACGATCTGCGAATGTACTCTCAGTATTCCAACTTCACCGTGCACAATTCTCTGGAGCGTCTGGAGGATATTTGCGACGAAAATATGCTCTATAAAATCATCATTCCCTGTGAGCGAAAAAAATACTTTATCGACAGTCTTCGTGTTCTGGGCATCACGGAGAGCTTCGTCTACCCGGACTTAGATCACATATCCGCCGACCTGCGGGAGCAGTACGGCATATAGAAAGGACCATAAACACATGGAGATCGTCTTATCACACCTCACCAAAAAATTCCCGGCCCGTGGTAAAAAGAATAAAAATAAAGAAGATGTCACCGCCGTAAACGACGTTGACCTTGTCATCCCTGACGGGAAACTCGTGGGGCTTCTGGGCCCCTCCGGCTGTGGAAAAAGTACCACCCTGCATCTGCTTTGCGGTCTGCAAAAGCCCACCGAAGGGCAGATTCTTTTCGGCAGGGAGGACGTTACCTCGCTTCCTCCTGAAAAACGTGGTGTGGGGATGGTGTTCCAGAACTATGCTCTCTATCCCCACCTGAATGTGGAACAGAATATCCGTTTTCCCCTGGAGAATCTAAAGGGTGCGGACAAGCTCTCCAAGGAGCAGATGCGTGAGCGGGTGCAGGAGGCCGCCGGATTGGTGCAGATTACCGAGCTTCTGGACCGAAAGCCCGCCGAGCTCTCCGGCGGCCAGCAGCAGCGCGTTGCCATCGCCAGAGCTCTGGTCAAGCTGCCCCGGGTGCTTCTCTTAGACGANCCCCTCTCTAATCTGGATGCCAGACTGCGGCTCCAGACCCGGGAGGAAATCCGCCGCATCCAGACAAAAACGGCGATCACTACCATCTTTGTAACCCACGATCAGGAGGAAGCCATGAGTATCTCCGATCTGATCGTGGTAATGAAGGACGGTGTGATACAGCAGACAGGGAAACCCCAGGATGTGTACGACGATCCGTCCAATTTATTTGTTGCTTCTTTTCTGGGAACACCGCCCATCAATCTCTTTGACGGCCGAGTGCAGGAGGGTCGTCTCCTTCTCGACAAAGATGCTGTTCTTCAAGTAAAGGGCGTTCCCGATCAGGCCGTGCATGTGGGCATCCGCCCGGAGGGCTTCCTCCTGCAAAAAGACGGTCCTCTCTCCTGCGCCTTTGTTCGCCGCGAGGTCATGGGACGCGATGTGAGCATCGTCTCCACCCATCCCGCCTCCCAAGCCCCTTCCATTCGCTCTATTGTGGATGCCGAAAGCTGNCAAAATCTATCCGGGGAAACCGTCCGGTTTGCCCTTCATCCACGGAAGGTCTTTCTGTTTGACAAGGCCGCCGGGGCACGCATTCCCTGTGAGATCATAGAAAGGTAAAGGTAGCGCACTATGGAAAAACAGAATCTGAAGGGATGGCTTTATCTGCTGCCCGCTCTCCTCTTTTTGGGCGCTTTTATGGTATATCCCCTGATCGANGTGTTCGTCTATTCCTTTGAGGAGGGCTACACCTCCGCTTCACAGACCTTCTACGGTGTGGGCAGCTACAACTATTCCTATGTCCTGCATGACGTCTATTTTTTACAGGCACTCAAAAATACTTTTATTCTGGTCATCATCACCGTGCCGTTCTCCACGGGGCTGTCCCTCTTGATCTCCGTGTCCCTAAGTGCCGTCAAGCCTCTGCGGGAGCTGTTTCAGACGATTTATTTTCTGCCCTATGTGACCAATACGCTGGCGGTGGGTCTGGTGTTCATGATCCTTTTTAAAAAAACACCCTACTCTGACGGTCTGGTCAATCTGCTGATCCATCTTTTCGGCGGCAGCTCTGTGGACTTTATCGACGGTCCCTACTGGGCAAAAATGTTTGTTCTGTGCTTTTACACGATCTGGGTGGTCATGCCCTTTAAGATCCTGATTTTGACAAGCGCCCTGGCCAGTGTCAATCCAATCTACTACCATGCCGCCAGAGTGGACGGTACCGGGCGGATGAGAATATTTTTTAAGATCACCCTTCCCATGATCTCCCCTATGCTCTTCTATCTGGTGATCACAGGCTTTATCGGCGCTTTTAAGGCTTACAGTGATGCGGTCGCGCTCTTTGGCACCAATCTGAACGCAGCCGGGATGAACACCATTGTTGGCTATGTGTACGATATGCTCTATCGGGACAGCGGCGGGTATCCCTCGTACGCTTCGGCGGCGGCGATCCTTCTGTTTGCCATCGTTTTGACCATCACCTGTATCAATCTGCTGGTCAGCAAAAAACATGTACACTACCACTGATTGAGCGCCCGCGCTCAATCACGGGAATGCTTCGCATTCTCCTTCAATGATTTATGTTGTGGCATTTGTTGAATAGCCGAAAGAGGGTTCTATTATGAAAAAAAATCGTTTTCTCACTGCATTGACATATTTGTTTCTGGGATTTTGGGCGCTGGTCGTACTGTTTCCTTTCTACTGGATGGTGCTGACTTCCGTGAAGGATTACGCCGCTTACAACGCGGAGTATATTCCTAAATTTATTACACTTTCTCCCACCCTGCAAAATTACGCGGACGCTTTTACTACGGTTCCGCTGGGCCGCTATCTTCTCAATACGCTTATTTTTACGGCAGCCACTACGATTCTCATGCTGATCGTCATCGTCNTGGCGGCCTTTGCCTTTGCCAGACTTCATTTTGCCGGGAGGGATCTGGCTTTCACTCTGTTTCTGGCTCTGATGATGATTCCCAATGAGCTGGTGGTCATCACAAACTTTACCACCATCACCAATCTGGAGCTGCGAAACACTTTTACCGGCCTGATCCTTCCCTCCGTGACCTCGGTGTTTTACATTTATCTGCTGCGGGAGAACTTTGCCCTGGTACCCGATGANCTGTATTATGCCGCCAAGGTGGACGGCACCTCGGATCTGCGGTATCTGCGCCGGGTGCTTCTCCCTATCTGCAGACCTACTCTGGTCACCATCACGATCCTGAAGATCATCGAGTGCTGGAATTCCTACGTATGGCCGCGCCTGATCACGGATGACGCCGATTATTACCTGGTGTCAAACGGCATTCAGGAAATACGTGAAAACGGTTTCGGACGGGCAAACATTCCCGCCATGATGGCCGCCGTGGTAGTGATCTCACTGCCCCTTGTGATCCTTTTTCTCCTGTTTCGCAAACAGATCATGGCCGGCGTAGCCAGAGGAGGGACCAAAGGATGAGAATACAGTGGAAAAAAAGATTCGCAGCGCTTTTCCTCGGCGCAGGGCTCCTCACACTCTCCGGCTGCCACGGTTCCAAGGCCCTGCCGGAATTCAGCGTTCCTGCAGATTTTGACATTTCGAGAAATTATGAGATCACTTTCTGGGCCAAAAACGACACCAACAAAAACCAGACCGACGTCTACCAAAAGGCCATCGCTGACTTTGAAGCGCTCTATCCCAATATCAAGGTCAATATGAAGCTCTACACTGACTACAGCAGAATCTTTAACGACGTGATCACCAATATCGCTACCGGCACTACCCCCAATGTCTGCATCACCTACCCGGATCACATCGCTACCTACATGACCGGGAAAAACACTGTGGTCCCTCTGGACGGGCTTTTTGCAGATGAAAAATACGGCCTTGGCGGAAGCGGACTTCTCTACGACGGGCCAACGCAGGAGGAGATCATTCCCCAGTTTCTCTCCGAGTGTATTCTGGAAGAGCAGCACTATGCCCTTCCCTATATGCGCTCCACCGAATGCTGCTATATCAACAAGACTTATGTGGAAAAGCTGGGCTACGAACTGCCGGAGGTACTGACTTGGGATTTTGTGTGGGAGGTATCGGAGGCCGCTACGGCGAAAAACNAGGACGGCACTTTCGCCCTGAACGGCCAGAATGTGATGATCCCTTTCATCTATAAATCCACAGACAATATGATGATCCAGATGCTCCGGCAAAAAGATGCCGGCTACTCCACGCCTGAGGNGGATATCCTGCTCTTTAACGACACCACCGAGTCAATCTTATACGATGTGGCCGCCCATGTGGAGTCAGGCGCTTTTTCCACCTTCAAGATTTCCAGCTATCCCGCCAATTTCCTCAATGCGGGGCAATGCGTCTTCGCCATCGACTCCACTGCAGGCGCGACCTGGATGGGCGCCGAGGCGCCTCTCTCCGATATCAGCGAGGATGCTTTTGTCTCCTTTGAAACGGCAGTGCGGATGGTGCCCCAGTTTGANCCGGAAAATCCCCAGATGATTTCCCAAGGGCCTTCTGTCTGCGTCTTCAACAAGGCCGATCCCCAAGAGGTGCTGGCATCCTGGCTCTTTGCTCAATATCTGTTAACCAATGAGGTGCAGATCGGCTACGCCCAGACAGAAGGCTATCTGCCTGTCACCTCCAAGGCACAGCAGGCGCCCGCCTATCAGGAGTATCTGGCAAAAAGCGGGGAGGACAATAAAATCCATTACCCTATCAAAATTGAGGCCTCAACCCTTCTTCTTGATCACACCAAGGATACCTTTGTGACCCCTGTCTTCAATGGCTCCGCCGCCCTCAGAAGCGCCGCCGGTCAGCTCATTGAAAATGTGGCAACCTCCGTGAGACGCCACGAGACAGTGGATCAGACCTATATGGAACAACTCTATGCAGACGTTACCTCTCTCTACCGCCTGGACCAGAAGGATATCGCCTCTAACGGCAAACAGGAACTTGGNCCCCTGCCGGGAGCTGCTGTACTTCTCCTGACCACGCTGACTGTCTCTTGGCTCCTGATCCTGTTCTATGTACTGCGGGATCTTGTCAAAAAAAAGAAAAAACATTGATTTATCTGTAAGGTGTGGTATAATCGTCGCAGGCTCGGTGATTCCGGTCATCGACAAACCCAAGTCTGCACCTGACAGCAGGTGCACAAACATGAGGAGGATTATTATGAAAAAGAAACTGGCATTAACCCTGACACTGTCCCTCGTTTTATCTCTCACCGCCTGCGGCAAAAGCGGAAATANAGGCGCTGACACGAAATCCGAGGGTGTTATGACCTACGCAGAATATGTGGACGCTGCGCTTGACAGCGAGGTCGTGATTGAAACTTATGTCCAGGCAAAACAGTCCTGGTGGGATGACAAGGCTACACTTTACACCCAGGATCAGGACGGAGCTTACTTTATTTACAACGCTGTCTGCTCTGAGACAGACTACGGCAAGCTGACACCCGGCACAAAGATCAAGGTGACCGGCTATAAGACCGAGTGGTCCGGTGAGGTGGAGGTCGCTGAGGGCGCAACCATCGAGATTCAGGATGGCAGTTACACTGCCTCCGCAACCGATGTGACTGATCTGCTTGCTAAGGAGGACGAACTGATCAGCCACCAGAACCAGTTCGTATCCTTCAAGGNTATGACTGTAGAGACCTACGAAAAAGATGGCGAATCCTACGACTGCGCTTTCGTTTACAACGATGACAATTCCGGCTCTGCCGATTCCAACAGCGATCTGTACTTCAATGTATCCAAAGACGGCCAGACCTACACCTTCTGTGTGGAATCTTATCTTTGCGACAGCAGCACCGATGTTTACAAGGCTGTTGAAAACCTGAAAGTGGGCGACACAGTNGACATGGAAGGATACCTGTACTGGTACAACGGAGCGAATCCGCATATCACTTCTGTCACCGTAAAATAACTGAAGTAAATTTCTTCGAAATTAACTTCTCGAGGATCGCTTCGCGACCTCGGCTTTAAAGGCGGTAAAAGTGGGGGAGAAGGTTTATGGCCTTCTCCCCGTTATTTCATACAATCTTTTCAATTGTTCTGCACTAAGCTCTCTGGGCCCTCCAAGCTGCGTCGTCCGATAGAGAAGCTCCGCATAAAATTCCACAGATTCCATCTTCATATAGGCCGAGAGCAGATCCTTCGCCCAGGTGAGCGCTCCGTGATGCTCTAACAGGATCGCCTCGTACTCCGCCAGATAAGGCTCGATAGCGTCCGGTATCTCCGCCGTGGAGGGCGTGCCGTAGGGGGATAAAGGTATCCTGCCGAAATTGACGATCACCTCCGGCATAATAGGGCGTTCCAGTGCCTGTCCCATCACCGCAAAGCTGGTGGCAAAGATCGGATGGGCGTGCACCACCGCCTTGATATCAGGCCGCTTCTGATACACTCTCAGGTGCATCTTCACCTCCGAGGAGGGGTAAAAACCTCTATCCTCCCCCAGAAGATTTCCCGAAAGATCTACTAAGCATAGCTGCTCCGGTTTCATAAAGCCCTTGGAGACGCCGGTAGGTGTACAGAGAATTTCCTCTTCCGAAAGTCTCACGGAAATATTGCCGTCATTGGCCGCCACCATACGCCGGTCATACATCCTTCTTCCGATCTCACAGATCTGTTCGCGAAGCTCCCTTTCCTTCTGCATTTCCCGCTCCTTTTCCGGTTTCCTTCTGTCCTGTGATATGCAGCGCCGTACCTGCAGTCTACCACAACGGCGCCGTAGCCTTCTCCAGCCAGGCAAGCTCCTCCCCCGCAAGATAAGGCGCCAGCGTCTCATATACCTTCTTATGATAGGTGTTCAACAGTCCAAGCTCTTCCGCCGTCATCAGTGTTGTATCAATGGCCTCTTTATCAAAGGGTACCATAGTGAGCGGCTCCAGATACATAAACTGTCCGCACTCGGTCTTTTCTCCCTTTCTGACAAGCACCAGATTCTCATGGCGTATACCAAATTTCCCGGCCATATATAATCCCGGCTCATTGGATAGGATCATTCCCTCCTCAAGAGACACACAGTCCATCTCCTTACCGATCCGCCAGCGGACGTTCTGAGGCCCCTCATGGACGCTCAGAAGATACCCCACGCCGTGTCCTGTCCCATGATTATAGTCCAGGCCGTTCTCCCAGAGAGGCTGTCTGGCAAGAATATCCAGATTCTGTCCGCAGACCCCCTCTAAAAACTTCGCCGCCCCGAACCGCAGATGTCCTTTTAGCACCAGTGTAAAAGCCCGCTTTTCCTCCGCCGTCACCTCTCCCAGCACAATGGTACGGGTGATATCGGTAGTACCCTCGCTATAGTGCCCTCCCGTATCTGCAAGACAAAGTCCCTCCGGCCGGATCACTGCATCTGTCTCCGGGGTCGCCTCATAATGGGGGCTGGCGGCGTGAGCGCCATAGGCTATGATCGGGGAAAAGCTGGGTTCCAGATAGCCCTCTCTCTCGGCACGAAACTCCTCCAATTTCTGAGCCGCTCCCATCTCCGTGATCGTTTCTTTCCCCACATGAGTTTTAAGCCAATACAAAAACCGCGTCACCGCCACTCCGTCCTTCACATGAGCCGAACGGATATGAGCGATCTCCTTTGGCGTCTTGACCGCTTTCATAAGGGCAATGGGGCTTGGCCGATTCACCTTTTCCACTCCCTTGGAGACTGCCTGTAACAGCCGGTAATTGACTTTCCTTTCATCCACCAGGATCCGATGCCCCTCAGGCAGGGACGACACCATCTCCTCTATGCTTTCATAGGCAAGCAGGGTTACGCCTGCACGCTGCAGCTCCCGACAGATCTCCTCCGAGAAAGCTTTCCTCTGGGCGCACAATATGGCACGTCTTTTCGTCAAGAATAAATAGGACAGAAAAACCGGCGTATGCTTCACATCCCCGCCGCGCAGATTCAAAAGCCATGCAACCTCATCCAGCGCTGTCACAAGAAAAGCATCCGCTCCGTATTCCTCCATCTTTTCCCGCACTTTCTGAATCTTATCCTCTCTGGTAAGTCCCGCATAGGAAATCTCCAGTTCCCACACCGGCTCCGCAGAAAGCGGCGGTCTGTCTTCCCAGATCAGGTCCACCAGATCTCTTTTTCCATAGAAAGTGATCTGCTTTTTATCCGTTTTTTCCCGAAGTTCTTCCACGAAAGCGCCCGTCACCGTCCGTCCGTCGAATCCGATCACATCCCCCTGCGAGAGCTCCTCTCCCAGATACGCAGGCAAGGTAGGGACACCCGGCTGTCCGCTCTTCATCAGCTCAATCCCGCTTCCCGACAGCTGACTCTCCGCCTGCAAAAAGTATCTGCCGTCCGTCCAGAGCAGCGCCCTCTCCGGCATGACAAGCAGTGTTCCCGCCGAACCCGTAAACCCGGACAGATACTCTCTCGCTTTAAAATAATCTCCCACATACTCTGAACCGTGAAAATCATCCGTAGGGACGATATAGGCCGCCAGTCTGCGCTTTTTCATCTCCGCCCGAAGCGCGGTCAACTTTTCCGCCGTATTCATATCGTTTTCTCCTCCTCTTTCCCCGCACGCACCAGCGGATTTCTCCAAAACGCCCACAAGAGCTCTATATCCATAAAAAACCAGATCACCGGCTCACAGAAGATTACCGCCATATATTGAAACCGGGGGATCAAAAGCACCACAAACAGATATTTCCCGACCAACTCGATCACGCTGGAAATGGTAGGCAATATCTTGTTGCCAATACACTGCAGGCCGAACCGGGAGGGATTTAATAACGCCAGAATCATCAGGCAGGGAGCTACTACCCTCAGATACAACGCACCGTTTTCTATCACCACCGCCTCCGTGGAACCAGATAACAGACGCACCATCAAAGGCGCGAGAGGAATGGTAAACAGCGTGATCACCGCCGTCAATACCGCACCGCACAGATAAGCATATTTTACCGCCTTGCGAATCCGCCCCATCTGTCCTGCCCCATAGTTTTGCGCCACAAAGGTGCTAATCGTCCTGCTGATCGCCATATAGGGCATCATCAAAAACATAAACAGCTTTCTGGCCGCCACATGCCCCGCAATCACCAGATATCCCAGACCGTTGATGCCGACCTGCAAAATGGCCGTTCCTGCATAGACAATGGCGCTCATAAGGGCCATGGAAAGCCCCTGCGCCAGCATCTCCAGGTACAGCTCCTTATCCCAGACAAAATGTTTTTTCTGCGGAATCAGAATGTCCGCCTTTTTCCAGATATAAACCAGACAGGCGATCACCGACACGCCCTGAGCGATCACGGTAGCCATTGCCGCCCCCTGCACGCCCATACCGACCTGCCTGATAAAAACCAGATCCAACACGATATTCAGTACCGATGACAGGACCAGAAAGACAAGAGGCATCACACTGTTGCCTATGGCGCGCAAAAAACCCGCGCACAGATTATAGGCAAACATGACCCCGATAAAAAGGGTGATCGTGGAAATATAGGCATAGGACTGCTCTATGATCTCAGCGGGCGTGTTCAGGATCTCCAGCAGGGGATATACAATAAAACGCGCCGCCACCGTCATGACCACTGTAGTGCCCAGCCCGATCAAAAGGGCCGCCGCCACAGACCGTTTCAGATGGTCCAGATCGCCATTGCCAAAGCTTCTGGCCGTCACGATGCCAAGTCCGTTGCCGATCCCCAGCGCAAATCCAATAAGCAGATCATAGATCGCGGCAGCCGCACCCATAGCCGCCAACGCCTCGTCTCCCAACGTGTGCCCGATGATCACCGTATCCATGGTATTATAAAGCTGCTGAAACACCCCGGAAAAGAAAAGCGGAACGGCAAAAATAAGCATGGATTTCAGAATCGGTCCATGGAGCAGATCCACGTCAAATTTTTTCTTCTGTGCCACAGATTCCATATGCTGTCATTCGCCTCCCCTTTACTGTTCCGGCACCACTGCGTAAAACTCGATCACCTCATCACTCTCATTGCGCAGACTGTGGGTATGCCCCTTGGGACAGTAATGACAGCTTCCTGCAGGCAGGATCTCCTGCCCGTCATCATAGAGGACTACACCTGTTCCCTTCAGCATAAAAATAATCTCGCTGTTCGTGTCATGGGTATGTACGCCGATGGTTGCACCCGGCTCTAAAGAGGCCCGCATGATCTTACATCCCTCGTCCGTGTACATATGGGTCTTAAACTGTTTCTCTCCTCCCTTAAAATTAGGGATGATCTGTTCCTCGATCGTGTCAAAATCTAAAATCATAGCATTCCTCCGTTCCGAAGCATTTTCCTCATAAAATGATAATCTAAATTTTACTATACTCCCCTGCACTTTGAAACGCAAGACGAATTCTTTTTTACATTTTTACTGAATCACTACTATTTCGTTTTACTTTATGTTACTATAAGGCAGGAGATTATTACGACTCTGGAAGACACGGCAGACAATTTACAATTTTATAAAAATCTATCAATAGGACGAGGGAGGAGAAATGGACAACAACTACAACAATTACAATCAGCAGCCAAATGTAAATCCCAATCAACAGGGGAGTCCCTACCAACAGCAAGGAACCCCTTATCAACAGGGGAATCCCTACCAGCAACAGGGAAACCCTTACCAGCAAGGAATGCCCTACCAGCAGCAAGGAAATCCCTATCAGCAGGGGAATCCTTATCAGCAGTCAGGGCCTTACATGAATAACGGTTATGGGAATTACGGCGGTATTGCCGAAGAACCTCAGAAAGCCCCTAATATTTTTCAGCAGTTTGGGCTTTCCTTCATACCACCCCAATACCACAGGCTGACGAAAGTAAAGACCGGGAGCATGATCGGGTTCGTGACACTTCTGGCTCTTGTTGCAACCATTATTTCATGTATAAACTTTGCATTCAGCTTTGCGGCTCTCGATATAAAAGGCTGGGTAAACGAACTGCCGGATTTTGAGATAAAGAATGGCCGGCTGTATCTCGAGGAAGAGTTCCTGTATGATGAAGGCGAAATATTCGTATATGTGACAGAGGATATCAGTGATTTTTCTTATGACGATGCCGCCATGCTCATGGACGAAGGCTATGAGGATATCATTCTGGTAGGCCGGGACGGACTTTCTCTCATGCAAAACGGAGAGTACCAGCAGTTTGATTTCAGCAATGCCACTACAGATATCAGCAGAGACATGATCGTTGAAACATTGGTACCTATGATATTCGTCTTTATCATAGTGGGATATATCATCTTCTTTGTGGGAAGAATCCTCTGGTATTTCCTGTGCGCGGCAATCTATCTGCTATTCGGTCTGCTCATTGCCCTCATTATGAAAAAGCAGCTGCCGACAGAAGCGCTGTACAAAACGGCAGTATATGCTAAGGTGCTGATGTTTGTGGTGGCGACAGTTCTGAGTATCATTCCTGTTGGAACCTTCGCAGTGCCCTTTTATATCAGGGTTGTCATCACTCTGGTATTTATGGGATTTGCCATCGCAAAACTGCCCGATCAGCCCCAATGGAATCAATATTAAAGTGCGCGTCGCAAGACGCACTCAAAAAGGAGACCGCTTCAAGCGGTCTCCTTTTTTATACCCTTTTTGTTTTTAGAGTCTCACATCAAAAGGCTTGTACCCTTCGGGCAGCGTTTCTTTCTGAGCCGCCTCTGCCGCAGCCGCAGCCTCTGCGACCTCCTCTGCGGAAAGCTCCGCATTCTCAGGCAGCGCCTCTTCCAGTTCCTCGGTAACCTCTTCTGTCATTTCCTCGGTCAGCTCTTCTGCAATCTCCTCGATCTCTTCCATGATCTCCTCGAGTTCGCCGCCTTCCTCGATGCCCAGCGCTTCCTCGACCATCTCTTCCAGCCGTTCTTCCGGCGTCTTGGGAGCCATCTTATCAACTGCATCGGCAATCTTCTCACCGCGCTCTGTGGACTCATCCAGAATATGGAACATCTGCTCATGATTGTAGGACGCCTTGATAGACGCGATCTGATCCTCATAGGACTGGAACATCTTTAATTTGTCCGCGATCTCCTCCACACTCCCGGCAGTGACATTTTTCAGATTTTCCTTCTGTTTCTCAAAAAATTCGACCTGCTTTTTGGTCTCTTCCTGCCGTTCAAGCCTGTCCTGCGTGCTCTTTAACATCCCCGCAGAGTTCATTCGCCGTAAGATTCCGCTGGTCTGCTCCCAGGATATATTCATAAAGATAACCACCTTTCTTCGCGTCTGACTGTCAGCCGATTTCCATCTGCTTTTGCTTTAGTTATTCTTTATTTCGGAGAACCTCGGGAATTTCTAAAGGTGCTTTGTTGTCAATGGACGGATTTTTGTTATGGGAGGACACGTTTCTCTTTTCGAGCGATCCGCCAGACCGCAAATTTTCCCGCTGTCACGGCCACCGGAAGTCCTCCCGGCGCCATGATCCACTGACTGGCAATATACAAATTTTTGATTCCCTTTATCATTCCTTTCACGCGGAAAGACTTTACTCCCTTTTTCGTAATAAAACTCATATAGGCCCCGTGATATGCGTTACAATACCGTTCGTAGGTAACCGGCGTCCAGCAGTCCAGAAATTCCATATGCCCCCGAAGCCCGGGAAACTGTATGCACAGCCTCTCTTCTATCGCCCTTACCGCTTCCTTTTTCTGTCTTTCGTATTCTTCTCTGGGCAATCCTTCCCAATATAAATATTCCCTGTCAAATTGCGGGATATTGATCTGCAAAACCACCTTTCCCGCAGGGGCAAATTCCGGTTCGTATTCATAACTCTTTATCGAAACCCGATCTATTTTCTTTCCTCCGACTGTAAAGGGGCTGCAGTCAAAGAAAATGGTTCCCTGTTCTTCATATGCACCGCGGTCTGCCACAAAAGCGGCCTGAACTGCACTGAAAAGAGGATATTTTTCTGTGTCTGCATAACAGTTCCGCCATCTTGCATCCATATTGGCTTTCCCGAGCAAATGGTCGAACATTTCCATCGTGTCCACAGCCGAGATCACATAGTCCGCTGATACCTTTTTCTCTTCTGTTTCAATCCCCACCGCCTTTTTATTTTCTATCAGAATCCTTACTACAGGCGTGCTGCAATATAAGTTTCCGCCCAACTGCCGAAATCGTTTCACCATACGGTTTGCCATCGCCAGGGAGCCGCCTTTTGGAATTTCACCGTTACCGGATGCAATAGTGGCATAAGAAACCAGAAATGAGTATGCAACGTATTCTTTGGGCAGATAATCTGTAAACAACGTCTGCAATGCGGGATGTCTGAAACGGCCTGCCATCTCCTGCAGATCGATGGAACCATATTCCTTCATCACCTTCGATATGTCAGCCATGGAAGCACCCATACGAATATAGTCGCGGATCCCCATCGCATCCATAGGCTTTTCGACCGGCATTTCACAAGCCGTTGCATATTTCACATGCTCTATAAATTTCTTGATTTCCGTTTCATCCTCCGGCGACAACCGGAGAAGCTCTTCCTCCGTTCTCTCCAGATTCTTCCACAGAGTTACCCGTTTTCCTCCTGTGATGCTTGTATAAAAGCTGTCACCGCCAACAAATTTTGTATCTTTCTCCAAGGCGCCTACTGTTTCCCACACTTCGCGAAGCGCTGTTCCCTTTTTCGTTCCGGTAAGCCAATGAATACAGTTATCAATATGACAACTCTTTCGGTTCCATCCCATACACTGCCCGCCGGCTATGGGATTCTTTTCATAAATATCCACCTCATAACCTGCCATTCTTCCATAAATGCCCGCTGCCAGTCCCGCGATCCCGCCTCCTACGATCACAATCTTCTTTTTACTTTCTTTCATGTCTCTCCTCCCGCAGATCGTCTGCTCCCTGTCACTCAATACGCTTTTTCTCACTCCGCAGCATATCTACCACCCAGCTCGGATCGGGCAGCATAATCTCAGGGCGGGAAGCGTACTGCTCCATGATGCCATGAATCGCACACCAATACATATTGGACAATGCCATGACATCCCCCTGCCGAATGCTCCCGTCCTGCTGCCCCGCTTCCACCCTGCTTTGGCTATATGCGATCGGATCCACAGAAGCCGCCAGCCTGCGAAGTCTCTCGGGGATATCCTCAGCCCGCACCACATGGCCCATAAATACAAACATTTGCGCAATAGAATGATTTTTCTTCACGCTGGCAAACAGCATTTCAGTAAACTGACAGAAATAATCCAGACCGTTCTCTGCCTGGATCTGCATCGGCATACGCATTCCTTCCAGTCCGATATTGATCAATTCTTCCAGCAGCGCTTCCTTCGTAGGAAAATAATGGAACAGCAGCCCCTCGCTGATGCCCGCCCGTCTGGATATCTGGCTTGTTTTCGTTCCATAATATCCACGCTCCACAAACAGATCCAGTGTCGTCTGTATAATCTGTAATCTTCTGACTTCCTTCTGCTCTTTCCTTGTCATATGCCCTCTCCTCCAATGGATCCGTACGATTTAACAGTAGCACAGGTAGAAAATAATTTATAGAATAATTTACTCAATGAAAAATCCTCCCCTTACGATGTCGGACGGTTGCCCGAAAAAAATACATATGATAAAATACATTTTACAAATAAAGCGACAAGGAGAGGTCCTTAATTTGATTGGGATATATTTTAGCGGAACAGGAAACACGAGATACTGTGTTGAAAAATTTATGCAGGAATATGATTCTGTAGCAGAAGCATTTCCTATAGAAGCAGAAAATGCCGTGCAAAAAATAACAGAACACAACGAAATCATCATGGGGTATCCGGTGCAGTTCAGTAATATTCCTAAAATTGTAAAGGATTTTATTACGGATAATGCAAGTTTGTGGAACGGCAAAAAGATATTTATTATTGCAACCATGGGATTGTTCAGCGGAGACGGAGCCGGAATCCTTGCCCGATTACTGACCGGCTACGGCGCCATGATAACGGGAGGCCTTCACTTACAGATGCCCGATAGTATTGGCGATGAAAAAGCATTGAAAAGAACGCTGTCTCAAAACCGAGAGCTGGTGTGCAAAGCGGAACAAAAGATCACGCAGGCTGTACAAAGATTGAAAAATGGTCAACCGCCGCAAAACGGATTGCGCTGCTATCATCATTTAGCCGGATTATTCGGACAGAGGTTATATTTCTATCATAAGACCAAAAATTATTCAAACAAGCTAAAGATCGACAATAACAAATGTATTGGCTGCGGAAAATGCGTCTCTGTCTGCCCCATGCAAAATATAGCTTTAAAAGAAAAGCAGGCCGTGCCAGACAACAAATGCACCATGTGCTATCGCTGCATCAGTCTGTGTCCGACACAAGCGATCACTCTATTGGGCAAAAGAGTTTACGAACAATGCTATATCGAAAAGTATCTCGAAAAAGACATTTGACAAAAGAGAAATCCAATGCTAAAATAACTTCATCTTACCAGAGAGAGGTGAAAGGATGAAGAGATAATCTACTTTTGATCACATGAAGGTTTTGACAGTGGGGATGACTATCCCTATCCTGTTTTTCATGTCGCCAAAAGTGGATTATGTTCTCATAACCTCTCTTTTTGTGTGTATATTTTGTTGGTGATATCTGCAATTTATCAATCCCTGTGAGGTTAGAGTATGTAATGGAACTGTTTGGCGGCAAACGGTTCCTTTTTTATGGAACCTTTGAAGGGAGCGATGTATATGGCACAGATCAGTGTAAACAATCTTACGTTTTGTTATGAGGGCAGCTTCGACCCTGTCTTTGAAAATGTTTCTTTTTCCATCGATACCGATTGGAAACTGGGCTTTATCGGCCGCAACGGTAAGGGCAAGACCACCTTTCTGAATCTTTTGCGCGGAAAGTATTCCTATCAGGGCTCTATCGACACTGCGGCGGTATTTGACTATTTCCCCTACCCCGTCACGGAAAGCCAGCGAAAACTTACCGCAGCTGAATTCATCGAAGAATTAAAAGTCGGCTGCGAAACGTGGCATGTGATCTGCGAACTGACACAATTAGGGGAAAGTGCGGAACTTCTCTACCGCCCCTATGAAACGTTAAGTTTCGGGGAGCAGACGAAAATTTTACTGGCGGTTTTGTTTTCCGGTGAAAATGATTTCCTTCTGATCGACGAGCCCACCAATCATCTGGATCATAGCGCCAGAGAAACGGTGAAAAGCTATTTATCTTCCAAGAAGGGATTTATTCTGGTGTCCCATGACCGGGATCTGCTTGACGCCTGCACAGACCATGTTTTAGTGCTGAATCGACAGACCATCGAGGTGCAGAGCGGGAATTTTTCAAGCTGGTGGGAGAACAAACAGCGAAAAGACCAGTTCGCCCAGTCAGAGAATGAGAAGCATCTGCGAGAAATTCGAAAATTAAAAGAAGCCTCCAGGCGCGCCTCCGTTTGGGCTGACAAAAATGAAAGCACTAAGATTGGATTTGATCCTACAAAGGAGCATGACAGAAGTATCGGCGCAAGGGCCTATATCGGCGCCAAAACAAAGAAGATGCAAAGCCGGGTCAAACAGATGAGCCAAAGAATTGATCGGGAGATTTCGGAAAAAGAAGGTCTTTTACAGGATCTGGAAGCGCCTGTAGATTTAAAGCTGGTACAGCTCTCCCATCACAAAGATGTCCTGATCCGTCTGAAAGATTACAGTGTACAGTATGCCGATGCGGCACATCCTGTTTTTTCAGATGTTTCCTTCACCCTGCACCAGGGAGACCGAATCGCCTTGGAGGGTGAAAACGGCTGCGGAAAAACCACCCTCCTCAAACTGCTTTTGCAAAAGGCAGGCGTTTCTGAATCCTCTATGAATGTAGTAGAAAAAGGCATCTGCGAAACGGCGGCGGGCCTTGTGATCTCCTATTGCAGTCAGGATACCTCCCACCTACAGGGCTCTCTTACGGATTTTTGCGAAGCCCACAAACTGAACACAAGTCTTTTCTTCTCTATCCTGAGACAGCTTGATTTTGAGCGGGTGCAGTTTGTGAAAAATATGGAGCAATATTCGGAGGGGCAAAAGAAAAAGGTACTGCTTGCGGCAAGTCTGCTGACGCCTGCCCATCTCTACATCTGGGATGANCCGCTNAACTATATCGANGTGTTCTCCNGAATGCAGATTGANAAGCTGCTGCTTGCCTATCAGCCGACGATTCTGTTTGTGGAACATGATGTGCGGTTTCGGGAGAAGGTGGGTACAGTAAGGGTTACTTTTTAAGGAATATGTAAAAATTTTTGAGAGTTTTATTTTAGCTAAAGCAGTTGCTAATATCGTACAATTTGTATATAATAAAAGTACGAAGAAAGGAGTGATTGCATGTCAATTACNGCAACAGAGCTTAAAAATAATCTTGGAAAATATCTGATCATATCTGCTACAGAGGATGTCTTTATTACAAAAAATGGAAAAGTAGTGGCAAAACTGACCAATCCCTATCAGGACAGAGTGGAGACAGCAAAATCCTTATTTGGTATCCTGCCTAAANATGCCGATATAGAGGAATCTAAAAAAGAAAGGCTTGGTGCAAAATAGGATGAAAGTGCTGATTGATACAAATGTGATCATAGATGCACTGACATCCAGAAAACCATGGAGCGAAAGNGCCGAACAAATCTTTATTATGNCCGCCAATCATATGATGGATATGTATATTACGGCGAGTTCTGCTACAGATATTTATTATCTGGTGAGGAAATACCTTCACAGTGCGGATCAGGCCAAACAGGTTATGGAAAAACTGTATTCTCTTATTGGCATACTAACAGTGTCGGGCGCCGAATGTATCGATGCACTTGCATCGGCTGTCAGCGACTATGAAGATGCTGTAGTTGAACGGGTATCTGTAAAAGCGGATATGGATTTTATTATCACAAGAAATGTGAAGGACTATCAACAGGGAATGGTTAAAGCAATTTCTCCTGATGATTTTATTGTCTTAATGAGGGACACCTAGGATTTCTTTTTCATCGGAATTGCGGATGACTGACGAGGATAGGAATTATCAGAGGTGTGANCATTAAGAAAGATAATTGCAAAGGAAGCCCCACCGTCTCCGGCAGGGCTTCTTTCCTTACCTATCATCGCCTTTTTTCTTCTTCTTGACGCCCACAACAACACCAATCACTACGAGCACAACNAAGGCAACGTCGATGATTATTTTCATTGTTTCGTACATTTCCACACCNCCTCTCCTCTTCTGTNAAAATCAATTCCATCGTTTTACAACTGACCNCTNTCTCCTACCAGCTTTTCTCAAGCGTCATACCCCAATCCANATNAAANGGACTGTCAGCNTCTNCTTTNATCTCTTCGTAAATCCCACGTCTCTCGCCGCTTTCATCCCCTGACCAATATTCATATCCTGCAAAATAGCTGTCCATCAGACCATCCCATGAATCGAAGGTATTCTGAATTGTTTTGGCTACTTCCAGCGACTTATCAAGCGCTTCCTCCTCTGTATAATAGTCTGCAAGGTAGTAATACCCCAGAAGCGACATCGCGCGGCAGTAATCCCATCCTGCTATGGCATCCTCGTCGCATCCAATTTCTTCCGCAAAAGATACACGCTGCCCCTCGTTCAGAAGCCAGTCCATTGTCTCATCCGCCGATTCACGGTCTGTCACATCCCACCATTCGTTCAACATATTCTGCACGATCGCTTTGCTGCTGTCATTCGCGGGTGCCCCGCCAAATAATGTGTAATCCCAACTATTGACTGCTGTCAGAACGGCACAGGTATTATTAAACCATTGAACGGTATCCGTTCTTTCTATCGTGGACAAATCCTCAATTTCCGGCGCTGTTTCCTTAAACGATGCACACGCATTTTTAAAATATTCTGTCTTTGCATCATTTATTTTCAAAGCCACATATAAAATGTTGTAATAGGCATAGTCCGTCTCGCCATACAAAACACGTCCCTCTCCTTTGACGCCGTCCGCCGTTACCGTACATCCATAGGTTTCCACCACTTCCATACCTGGAACAGACGGATTTTCGATCAATTCCGCCCCAGATACGGAATAGGTATCATTGATCAAATCCCGCCAGTCATCCATATCAATTGTGCCATAAACATTTTTGGGCAGCTGCATAACTATAATCGCCTCAGAACCATTATCGCTGGCTGCCGCGACCCATCCTTCGCTCCCTGTGCCCATATCCTGCACAGTCCATTTTTCATTCATCTGGATGCTCACAGTCTCATCCGCGGAAGTAAACTCCTTCATAACTACTGTTCCTCCGCATCCTGTTAGCATCATTGCAAGAACCACTGCGACCAGCACCATACTTCTTTTTACGTTTTTCATAAATCGTTTTCCTCCTGTTTTCATACTTTTATNAATACTTATGTTCTCTATCTATGTATAATTGCATGAAGCAAATAAATCCCACAAGTATGAATACAATTATATTACAAATGTATTCTATTGTCAACTAAACGGATTTATGCTTGCTTTTATTTCCCGACACAAAAAAGGAGCCATTGCTCCAGTAGATTATTTATCTACTTCTGCAACAGCCCCTTCCCTATATAACCAATCTNAAATCNTCACCAATTCATACTGATCCGTTCCCAGNCCGATCTTCACCGCGTGGGCGATACAGGACTCCCACTCCGTATCCGGGTGGGTCATGAAAAAGTGGTCGTGTCCCGCCTCATTTCCCAGCTTGTGCAGNTTNTCTCCCAGCACGCTCTCNTCCACCGGCGTCATCTNNTTGCACAGGTCTGCACATGCCTGATCCAGTGCAACCGGATCAAAGGAAGCCAGCATACCCACNTTGGGAATGATCGGAATATCATTCTCTGCATGGCAGTCACAGTTGGGCGACACATCACAGATCAGAGACACATGGAAGCAGGGTTTATCCTTGCAGACAGCCCATGCATACTCCGCCATTTTATAGTTTAACATGGCGATGGAATCCTCGAAGCTCGCCGCAATCGCATCCTTCGGACACACTGCGAGACACCGTCCGCAGCCTACGCACTTGTCATGGTCAATACTCGCCTTACCGCCTTCAATCACAGGCGCTCCATGGGCACAAATTCTGTCGCAGGCGCCACAGCCCACGCAGACAGACTGATTTACCTCCGGTTTCCCGTCGCAGTGCTGCTCCATCTTACCAGCTCTGGAGCCGCAGCCCATGCCGATATTCTTAAGCGCGCCGCCAAAACCCGCCATCTCATGTCCCTTAAAATGAGTCAGGGAGATAAACACGTCTGCATCCATGACCGCCTGNCCGATCTTCGCCTCCTTCACGTACTCTCCGTTGATCGGCACAAGCACCTCATCCGTCCCCTTCAGGCCATCGCCGATGATCACATGGCATCCCGTCTGATAAGGAGAAAAGCCGTTCACATAGGCCGTCTCCAAATGGTCAAGCGCATTCTTCCGACTCCCCACATAAAGGGTGTTACAGTCTGTCAGATAGGGCTTACCGCCCAACTCCTTCACATAGTCTGCCACTACTCTGGCATAATTCGGGCGCAGGAACGCCAGATTNCCGTATTCTCCAAAGTGTATCTTAATGGCCGCATATTTATCCGTAAAGTCGATATTCTCAAATCCTGCCGTCTTCATCAGACGATGTAGCTTTTGCAACAGAGTCTCATTCCCCGTCGCNTTAAATGATGTAAAATAAACCTTTGCCTGTTCCATGTTCCATATACCTCCNCGTTATGATAAATACATACTGCAAACTAGTCAAAGCGNTCAAACCGNTCNATCATGATCGCATANTGNTCCTTGATCTTCAGATACAGCCCGATGGTGTTTTCTTTTTCNTTCTCAAATTCCGCGATGATGNTGTCATAATTTTTCTCAAGACTNGTCACCACATTNCGNTTNATCTTNCCNTNATCCGCATCGGAATTCATGATNTCNAAAATCTTTTCCTTGCTGAACGCTTCTTTATANCTGCGCTTGCCGTAAAGNGCNCTCAGGATATCCGCCACCGCAATNATCTGCTGGGGCANAGTCAAGTCCGCCGCTGATAACCCCTTGTGATATCCGGTACCGTCCAGTTTCTCGTGATGACGCACCGCAATCTGGAGCACATCATCGTCCACTACACCCTCCANGATCATCTCCGTGATCCGCACATGAGCCTTCATGATCTTCATCTCATCATCNCTCAGACGCCCNGTGGATTCCAGAATATGTAAGGGNATCGCAATCTTTCCCAGATCATGGAGCAGCGCGCCATAGTGCAGATCTCTCATATCTTTACCGGAAATTCTGGCAAGTCTGCCAAGCTGCTCCGCAAAATTTACGGTAGCCAGCGTATGGATCACCGTATGCTCNCTTCGAAAATCAATGGTGTAGACCAGCATTTCCAGAAATCCGCGCTTATACTGCTCGGAGAAAGCCCGCTTCGCCAAAAGCACATCCAGCTCCTCGCGATATTTTCCATTCACCAGGTTCTCCGTAATTCCATAGCATTTCTCCGCCTTCTGAAACAAATCCAGCGCCGCACCGGAATATTTGATATCACGGTACTTGGCAAAGTAGTCCGGCTCCAGCTTTTCTTCCTTCAAATGCAGAACCGTATCCATCTTATCCGCCAGATTTAACAGTTCAATGACGTGCATATAACGGCTCTGCACCATACTGTGCCGATTATAGTCCAGATGATGATAAAGCACGATCTCCGCCTTATCTCCCATGGGCGAGAGATATTTCAGGAAAAGAAAGCCATAAATCGAATGGGGCCACAGATTCTTCGTCTCAAAGTCAGACACGTTTTTGACATTATCCTCTTTGTAGAGGCCGATATCATGCAGAATACCGAGCATGGTATAATCCACCAGTTCCTGCTCGGTGTAATGCTGCTCTGTATAGGTATTCTCATATTCCATCATCTTATATAAGATATACCCTGTGATCTCCCCGTGATTCATGATCTTGTTGTTGATGATGCCAAGCGTCTTTCTGATGATCTCATTGACATCCTTACTGCTGATAACGCTCATTTTTATTTGCCCTTTCCATCATATAAGGGTATTTTATCATTATTTAGACATTTTGTCCTCACTTTCTTTCATTTTATCTTACTTTTCTCGTAGCAAATCCGAACGGATATAGCATTCTTCTGCGGATATATCCATATCTTCCGGCAAAGATTTCTTATCAATTCTGTACCAGCTCCGGTTTCCGCTTCCCTCTATCATCTCCAGAACGGTGACCTCTTCCTCCTCCGCCATCAGGCCGACGACTTTAAACTCCTCTCCCGCTCCATCCCTCACTTTGCATACAAGGCAGTTCACATACATTGTCAGAGGATATGTTTTGGCATCCACTCCTGTTTCAGAAGGCTCTACAACACCCGCCTGCGTCGGAAAAATACCGACGAAAACGGTTCCTAAAACAATACACATGGTCAAAACAATCGTCAAAACACGAACTTTTCCTGATTTTTCTCCACAACTCATAATGGCACCCAGCCTTTCCTTCAATAATTGTTTGTTGGCGCTTAAAGTGACGGCATTGGAAGCTCCCCTGTGTTTTCCCACCGCCGCCATCGCGTCAAGTAAAGCCCTTCCGTAATCCTGCGCATTTTCATATCCCATTTTAGCGACGACTGCCTCGTCACAGGAAAATTCACAGGCATTGGCAATCTCCCGGCTCATCACATGCACCAGCGGGTTAAACCAGTGCAGGCAGACGACAGTCTGCACCAGCCACTTATAAAGGATATCACACCGTTTACAGTGCACCAGTTCATGAAATACAATATATCGAAAATCCTTTGGGGATATGTCCCCGTTGGGCAGAACAATGCAGGGACGAAACATGCCTGTCAGTGTGGGCGATGAGAGCAGCGGATTCACGCAGAGCTCCATTTTTCTTTTCATACCCATTTGCTTCTCGACTGCCGCAAGCTCCTCCAAAAGCGCAATATCTGAAACAGGCTCCGCTCCAGCCATTACATACCGCAGAAAGCTCTGATACGCCGTTATTTTTCGTATCAGCATTCCCAATGCGATAATCAGCCAAAGCAATCCCATACCGCTCAGGAAAACCGATATTGCGCTTTCCACCTTCCCTTTTTCGACAGACAGCCGCTCCTGCGGCTGATTTTCTTGCGACGAAGCCGGGATATCCTGCACCATCGCCTGACCGAAAGTCTGATAAAAATTTCCCATCAGACCTATCTCCGGACCAAAAGGGAGCAGCAGACGCAAAATAACAATGAGCCAAATATAATACTGCCACTGTCGGCTGCATATATTTTTAAACAAATGTTTCCCTCCAAGCAGAGCCAAAATAAGCAGAGAACCGGAAACAGACATGGCCAGAACAGTTCTAAAAATCATATTCGTCATCTCTTCTTTCCTCCCTCCAGCATTTTTCTTAACTCCTCATATTCCTCATCCGTNAGCAGATCGCCCGCAATCANATTGGAAACCANCCCNTTTATGCTGCCCTCGTATATCTTATCGAGAAANTTCTGNGTCTGCGCNGTCTGGTATTCTGTCNCNGAAATGANNGCCGTNTATTCATTCTTACGTCCGNTTTTTNTGGCNCTNAAAANNCCCTTACTGACAAGTCTCGATAAAAGAACGATCAGTGTATTTTTCTGGCAGGGTCTGCCCTGCTCGGTCAGACTATCCATAATATANGAAAACAGCGTTTCTTTTCCCGGATTCCCCCACACGATCTTCATAATTTCTAATTCCGCATCGGATATTTTCTGTATCATCTTATNCCCCTCNATATGTATAACANTCTGTTATNCTTNTAATATAACGCAATGTTATACATATGTCAAGNCAATACTCTAATAAATATCNTGTTTTNCNTCCANACAAANCATGAGATATTCNNTTTGCCAAACATACGTTCTNGTGGTATACTATACGTGANAGTAATGAGCAGTGCGCAGACATAGCCATAANNCCGGCGGAANGCNTGCNCGNNAAAGANNTNATGTCGATTATAGNAAGGAG
>JAAUZW010000045.1:61860-68860 GCA_014804385.1 Lachnospiraceae bacterium
TGAACCCGCACACCTATCTNTGCATTGATNTNAAATCNTTNTANGCCTCNGTAGAGTGCGTGGCCANAGGCCTNGATCCCATGACNACNAANCTGGTGGTNGCNGANCCCACGCGNACGGAAAAGACCATCTGNCTGGCGATCACCCCNGCCATGAANGCGCTGGGCATTAANAACCGCTGCCGCATCTTTGAGATNCCAAAATCNGTNGATTACATTGTGGCGCCGCCCCGNATGCAGAAATATGTGGATATNTCCGCNGATATCTATGCAATCTACCTGAAATATATATCCAAGGAGGATATTCACGTCTATTCCATCGACGAGGTCTTTATGGATGTGACGGACTACCTCGCCCTTTATCGTCTCTCTGCCAGAGCGCTGGGNTTTCGCATCATGCAGGATATNTANGANCAGACCGGCATCCGCTCCTCCTGCGGTGTNGGCTCCAACCTGTATCTGGCGAANGTAGCTCTGGATATTACNGCCAAGCATGCCGATGANTTTATCGGAGAACTCACGGAGGAAAGTTACCGGAAAACTCTCTGGACGCACAAGCCCCTGACCGATTTCTGGCGCATCGGCGCCGGCACCGCCAGAAGGCTTGAGACCTTCGGCATCCGCACTATGGGCGATATTGCCGCCGCTGATGAAAATCTTCTGTACCACCTCTTCGGGATAGATGCGGAACTTTTGATCGACCACGCCTGGGGGCGGGAGCCTGTCACCATCTCTGATATCAAGACCTACCGTCCCCGCACCAACTGCCTCACCAGCGGTCAGGTGCTGGGCTGTGATTATCCTTTCGACAAGGGACGGCTCATTGTCAAGGAGATGATGGATCTGCTTTGTCTGGATCTGGTGGAAAAGAATCTGGTCACCCGCTCTATCACGCTCCACGTGGGCTACTCCAACCGTATAAACGCTCCCTCCGCCCACGGTACGGCGAATTTGGAAACGGACACCAANTCGGACCGCATTATCCTGCCAGCGGTAACGGCTCTGTATGACAAGATCGTCAACCCGGACTGGCAGATCCACCGCGTCAACATCACCTGCAATCATGTGATGCCGGAGGAGTATCATCANTACAATTTTTTCGTGGATGCNGAGGAATTGGAAAAAAACAGAAAAGTACAGAAGGCCGTTATCAGCATCAAAAATAAATTCGGCAAGGACGCCATTCTCAAGGGCATGAATCTGGAGGAAGGCGCCACCACCAGAGAACGAAATCATCAGATCGGAGGGCATAAAAGTGGCGAGTAAACCCAAAAATAAAATGCCCATAGAGGAACGGGCAAAACAGTTTATGCCCTTCGCNGCGCTGCGCGGTCTGCCGGATGCCCTGGCCGCCAAGGAAAAAGTTCTCGTTCCCAAGGTAGAACTCTCCCCGGAGATGGAGGAAGAATTAGACCGCAGGATGCANCTGCTNGCCAAGGGTAAGATGGCGACAGTCATCTATTTTCAGGAAGGGGAATATATCAAGATAACCGGCCTNGTTGCCCGTATCGACGAGACCAGCCGGTTATTACAGATCGTAAATACCAAGATTCGGTTTGAGGATATTCTACAGATAGAGATACACGACACAGACTATTGACTGATGTACCAAGGAGGGAGCCTGTTATACCATGGAAAAAGTAAAACGTTATGTTGTTTTTTTGATCGGATTATTTATCAGTTCACTGGGGGTAAGCTTTATCACAAAAGCCAGTCTCGGCACTTCCCCTATTTCCTCTATCCCCTATGTGTTAAGCCTGAATTTTTCGATGACGCTGGGACAGTTTACTATCCTTTTCAGCCTTTTTCTGATCCTGCTGCAGCTGCTGATCCTTCGGAAAAATTTTAAGCTGGAGCATATTCTGCAGATCCCCATTTCCATTGTATTCGGATATTTTATCGATCTGACCATGCTTCTGCTCTCTTTCGTCGCGCCCACACACTATCTCTCTGCCGTGATCTACCTGCTGATCGGCTGTGTCATTCTCGGCTCCGGCGTTTATCTGGAAATGCTGGCAGACGTGGCCATGCTGCCCGGCGAATCCTTGGTCCGTGCGATAAGCTCCACCTGGGCAACAGATTTCGGGCTTACCAAAATTGCATGTGACGTCTCCATGTCTGTCACTGCCGTCCTGCTTTCCCTCCTTTTCGCGCACCGGCTGGAGGGTGTCCGCGAAGGCACTTTGATCGCCTCTTTGCTGGTAGGCTACACGGCCCGCACGCTGAATCGTCTGCTCCATTTTCTACCCGCGGTGCTCTTTCCGGAATCTGACAAAAAAGACTGACAAGCATTCTTATAAGACGTCTTTTTTCTCTATTTTATAAAGTGCCAAAAAGACGGATACGGCAGATATCGCCAACAATGTGATATAAAAGGGAATATTACCGACCAGCGAATACACACCGATGTTCCCCTGCGTGAAGCACACAATGATGACACCGGTGATGATGGCCGCCTTGGATGATTTCATCCACAGCCCAACCAGCAAAGCAATAAAGCTGATGCTGACCATCACTGCCGAATCTACCAGGATTTCCGTATAAAACATACTGCTTCCCAGCGCGATGCTCTCCGCTGTGATATAGGTATATTTTTTCACCGCCACCAGAGCGCAGTAGATCAGGATCTTAGACAAGACCAGCCCTGTAAAGTTAAAGATCCACACGGACAGCATCTGGGATAANAGGATCTTCTTCCGGCTGATGGGATAGGAAAACATTACATTCATCGTTTTATTTTTATAGGCACCCACGATAAAAGAGGCTAACATTGCACTTGTAAAAATGATAAATGACATATTGGTGAATAACTCCACTCCCGACCTTAACATACTGTCTCCGTACGCCAGCCTTGTCTCATCCGCTTCCAGTTCTCCCGCTATCGCTATGAGAAGCAGCAGAAGGACGCCTGCCATGATACAAGCATTCCTCACATATTTCATAATATTATTTTTCTTCCATTCCAGTCTGATAAGCTTTAACATGATCTACTCCCCTCCTCTGTCAGTTTTAANAAATACTCTTCGAGGCTCTCCGCCTTTTTGCCGATAGCGCTGATNTCCACCTCATGCAGTGTCAACGCTCTTGCAAGATCCTCTGTTGTGATTCGGCTGTCATAGATGCGGATGTTATGCTCATCCAGTATCTTGAAATTGTTCAGCTCCAGCTTATCCGCCAGCACATATGCCGCCTTCTTTGTATCGGATGTCGCAATTTCAATATACGCCGTATTCATCTCGGCTATTTCCTGCATGGATATTTCTTTCTTCATTCTTCCATGATCAATAATACCGATCGTGTCAGCGATGCTTTCCACCTCGGAAAGAATATGGCTGGATAGGATAATGGTGATCCCGTATTCCGTGCAGAGCATTCTGAACAAATCCCGCAGCTTTTTCATGCCGGCAGGATCCAGCCCGTTCGTGGGTTCATCCAGCACCAACAGCTCCGGTCTGCACAGAATCGCNCTGGCAATGCCTAAGCGCTGTTTCATGCCCAACGAGTACTCTTTGACAGGCTGATCGGCCGCCTCGGTCAACTCCAGCATAGCAAGGGCATTTTCCACACTTCCCGGATTATAATATCCCATGTAGTCACGGTGGAGCCGAAGATTTTCTTTCCCGCTCAAATGTTCATAAAAGACAGGAAATTCAATAATACTCCCCATTCTTCTCAAAAATTCATAGGACACCGGTGTTATTTTTTTCTCAAAAAGCTCGATCGTCCCTTCCGTCGGTTTCCAGAGGTTTGTGATCATTTTCATGATNGTGGTCTTGCCCGCTCCGTTGGGACCCAGGAAGCCATAGATTTCTCCCTTTTTTACATGGATGTTTACGTCCTTTACCAATTCCTTTCCGTCAATGACTTTTGTAAGATGATGTGTCTGNAAAATATACGGCATCTTGTCTGCCTCCTTTCAAGAGTTTGTTCCGCTCTTGAAATCTATTGTAACGGCTAAGGTTTTCAAAACTCTTGCCCAATTCTTACAAATTTCTTTCGTGATTGACTTAATAAATAAACTTCATTAATTCTACCGTAAATGTTGTCTTCACATTCGGTTCACTGTCCAGATAAATATCTCCTCCAAGCTGTCCGGCAAGGTTTTTGGCGATTGTCAGCCCNAACCCATTCCCCTGTATTCTGCGGTTGCGGGAATCCTCCATCGTATATAACCGTTCAAATACATTTGCAGCAAACGCTTTTTCTATACCTTTACCTTTATCCACGATGTCAATATACGCATGCTCTTCGCTCTCNCGCAGAGTAAGTCCCAGGTATTTTCCGTCACTTCCATAGCGCACCGCATTGGANATCAGATTNGACAAGATCCTGTCAATTGCTTTCTCTTCCCCCTGTACAAAAATATCCTNTTCCGGAACGGATATTTCCACNACAAAATCTTTNCCCTGCANAATNTCATAAAAATTCAATATATTTTCCCTGCACAGCTCGCTTATATTTACTTTGCCGATCTCCAGATTCATATCTCCTGCTTCCAGCTTCGCCAGTGTAAAAAACTGATTGATCAGCTCCATCACNTGCAAAGCCTTGGCTTCCACTTTCTGTAAGGTTTCATCTTCCGCATGNTCCAGACGCATCATTTCCAGATACCCTAAAATGACTGTCAGGGGCGTTTTGATATCGTGGGATATGTTGGAGAGCATTTTTTTAGANGNAATCTCCTGCTTNTTAAANTCACTTTTTANCTTNTGNCGGTCTAAAAGCAGACNGTTGATCTGCCCGCACAGCTCCATCAGCGTCTCGCTATCCGTAAACATCATGATTTTCTCATCACTGTCGTTTTCCAAAAGCGCAGACANATCCCTGCTGATCTTCTTCAATTTTGCCNGTATGCCTTTCGTATAGACAAACTGCTGNTACATCACGATAAACAGCAATATCATAACAGCGCCTGTCAGAAAAAATATAACCAAGCCCTCTCTCATGCCATATCCCCCAGCTTATATCCGATTCCCCAAACCGTAACGATGATCTGCGGATTGCGGGAATCCTCCTCTATTTTGTTCCGCAGTCTGCTGATATGNACATTGACGGCATTTTCATCTCCCAAATAAGCATCATTCCAGACANGAGAATAGATNTGCTCTTTGGTGTAAACCTTTTTGGGATTTTGCAAAAGCAGCTTTAAAATCTCAAATTCTTTCGCTGTCAATTCGATCCTCGTCNCGTTTTTTGTCACGGAATAGTCGTTTACANCCAAAGTAAGACTGCCGCATGTAAGAACCTCTTCCTCTTTGACGGCTTGCGCCGCATACTGCGTATTTCTTCTGATATTGGCCTTGATCCTCGCCAGTACTTCTGTAACAGAAAATGGCTTCGTAATATAATCGTCCGCACCCAGCCCCAGACCCAGAGTTTTATCAGAGTCGGTATCCTTCGCGGACAGAATGATGATAGGCACCGTGCTTTTCTCCCGNATCTCCTTCATGACCTCCATTCCGCTTTTTTTCGGTATCATCAGATCAAGCAGAACCAGACTGTATTCCTCCGCGAAAAATTCAAGACAGGCGCTCTCTCCGTCAAAAGCCTGTACTACTTCAAAGTTCTCTGTCAGGAGAAAATTTTTCAGCATATCACTGATCTCGGTATCATCTTCTACTAATAAAATCTTCATTCGACCTTTTCCTCGCAATTCTTTATTCTTCCTTTTCTGATACACATATTACGAACCCTCATAAGGGCAAAAANGCGAAAATACCTTGTAACATACAAGAAAAACTTGTTGAACAAGTTTTCCTTGTCAAAAATTATAACATAAAATAAATCAGGCAGGAAGAACCGCTCAAACTTTGATTTTATTTGTCTAACCTTATATAATGATACTGATAGATTTTATAGAAAGAGAATAAGAGAGGTAGATTTATGGGAACATGGAACCCTTGGCGGGGTTGTCACAGATACAGTACAGGCTGTAAATATTGCTATATCCATAAAGGGGATTATAAAAGAGGAATTGATACAAACATTGTTACGAAAACAGAAAAATTTCACGCCCCTATTGAAAAAAACAAAAATGGAGCTTATAAAATGAAATCCGGCCAAACGGTTTATGTGTGCTTTTCATCAGATTTCTTAATAGAGGACGCTGATCAGTGGCGTACCGAATGTTGGGAAATGATACGGGAACGCTCCGACTTACATTTCTTTTTTCTGACAAAGCGGATTGAAAGATTTTTGGATTGTATTCCGCACGATTGGAAAAATGGGTACGAAAATGTTGCGGTTGGCTGCACGATTGAAAACCAGGAAAACGCAGATTACCGTCTGGGCATTTTTTCCCGACTCCCCATTAAACACAAAAATATCATTTGTCAGCCGTTAATTGAAAACATCGATCTCTCAACATATTTACAGGATATAGAATTAGTCGTTGTTGGCGGAGAGTCTGACAAAAATGCAAGACCGCTTGACTATGACTGGGTATTGCAGATCCGGCAGCAATGTATTTCCCATAACGTACACTTTGAGTTCCGGCAGTGCGGGACACATTTTATCAAGGACGGAAAAAGTTACACGTTATCTACTCGTGACTTGTGCTCTCAAGCGAGAAAAGCAAATATCAATTATTGAATAACTGCCTCTCTTTTTTGTGCAGGAATAGAGAGGAAAAATGTAAGGATAAGCCTTATAATGAAGTATGAGAATAAGGAGGTGCCTCATGGAGTGGGTTGAAAGATTAAACCAAAGCATGAATTATATTGAGGAACACTTGACAGGCGAAATTGACTATGAACAGCTTGGGCGGATTGCTTGCTGCTCTACCTATCACTATCAGAGGATGTTTACTTATATGGCGGGTATCACTCTGTCAGAGTATATCCGAAGAAGAAAAATGTCTTTGGCGGCAGTAGACTTGCAGGGTGGAGAGGAACGGATCATTGATATTGCAGAGAAGTACGGCTACCATTCCCCGACTGCATTTAACAGGGCGTTTCAGTCTTTTCATGGGATAGCCCCCTCGTCTGTGAAAGATGAGGGCG
>JAAUZW010000046.1 GCA_014804385.1 Lachnospiraceae bacterium
ATTATCTGAGGCCTGATCTGAACAAGGATCCGGTAGATCTGGTTGACTCGACCATCCTGGAAAGTTTTACTGCAACCTTTCCGGTAGGTTCCCAGCCAAGGGCTTCATAAATGGCAACCATTCCCTCCGGAGAAATGTCACTGGTAAAGTAAACGATAGAAGCCTCCCCATCAGCAGCCGGTTCCGTGACATCATTTGATTCCCCACTGGTATTCACTTCACTGGAAACTGCTTCATCAGATGCCGAAGGCACTGTTTCACTCTGCTGTATACTGCTGCCCTGCCCTGATGTTTCCGGTGCGCTCCCTGAATTTCCACAGCCGACCAGAAGCGCCAGCATGGAAATCACAACACCAAATGTAATCATACGTTTCATAAATCTTGACCTCCACTTCTTTAATTATTTTCATATATATCCGTCAGCCACCTGTCAAACTCCGGAACCCAATCAGAATCTGCGTTCCCTGCGCCAAAGCCATGAGGCTGTCCGTCATAACAATGTTCTTCTACTGAAACACCAGCCTCGCGTACCGCATCGGCATTTGCCATAAACTGCCTGTAAAAGGGATCTTCTGTTCCATAGGCATAGAATGTAGGCGGCAGGCTGGAGCTGCGGAATTTTTCAACATCTGTGGAGCCTACGGACAATCTACCGTAAAAGGAATAGATATGTCCAATTGCCGCCGAATCTGCAGATACACTGTCAAGGGAATCGGGAACATAGTTCTCATCAAGCAATGTTGGACTGACAGTACCTTTCCAGTTGAGTACCTGTTCACCGCAGAGGATTCCGCCTGCCGAATATCCCACAACCGCAATGTCCTTCTCATCAATGCCGTATTCTTCGGCATAATAGCGGACATAGCGGACGGCCCTGGCAAGGTCAAGTGCCCCTTCTTCCTGTGTATAGGGCCAGAGCCTGTACTGTACCACAAAACATTGATATCCCAGCTCCGTCAGCTTTTCCGCCGTGGGATAGGTATCCCCCTGATTGCCACGGAACATAAAGGCACCGCCCGCACAAAGCATGACTGCTCCCTTTACTGGGATCTCCGGATTTGCAGGGTAATATTCCATGCTTGGCCTGAAATCAGGTGGGTCAAAGTAGTCGGCTGATTCAGAATAAGTTCTGGGAGCCGGCATTTTCCCTTCCTCCCAAAGATAAATAACCTGTTCTGTTCCGGGTGTGGGCACTTCCAGATGAAACCCGACAATATCCGTTTCACCTTTTGACCGTGCGCTCGCCTCGTCATACTCGGCATCGGATGAAGGCTTTTCCATTTCAACCGAAACCTCCCTTTGCATATCCGAACCACCGCTTTCACTTTGACTCCCCGAACAGGCAGTAAGTCCGCATACAAATAGTAGACTCAAACAGATTGGAATACATCTTTTCACTGTAAGATTCTCCTTTCTCACATAACCTGCTGCTATTTTTAATCGCCTGCGGTCTGGTCATTTGCCCTTACCAATTCACAGAGTGTTACATGTTCATTGCGATATCTGGCAGCAGGATTCTTCTCCGGCCTGGAAAGTTTGAACTGTACCGCCATTTTGGGGCAGGCATGGACACAGGCGTAACATGCCTGGCAGTTCTCCGGATTATGGATGGCATACTGGTTTTCCAAGTGGATACACCCGGCCGGGCATACTCTGGTACAGATTCCACAACCAACACATTCATCAGTCACCTGAAAAGCCGCCCAGATTGTCTCCGGCGCATTTTTCACCATCTTTATATACACTTTATGGGCTGTCATTTCTGCAAGGCTTGCCTTTTGTATGCCTCCCTTTTTTGCCCGGATATCATCCCTGATCTGATCCAGATGTTTTTCCACCTGCTTATCCTTCGCCATCTGCTCGTTCATATCAAATGCCGGAAGGAAATTATCCACCATCTCAATCGAGGTAATATAATCTACCCTCTTGCCCACACTTTGAATGAATCTGCCAGCGATTTCTGCAGCCCCTCCATGATGTGCGCCATAGGTCAATACAACAAACAGATAATTCGTATCAAAGGTAGCCTCACGGATAAATTCTTTCACCATGCCTGGCATTTCATGTCCATAGACTGGGCATACAATACCAATACTGTCTGCCTCAAACTCCAGCCTTTCACTCTTTATTACCTGCGGGATGCTTATGATTTCTTCATCCAACTCTTTTGCCACATACAGGCTGTTTCCAGTTCCTGTAAAATAAAAAATCATTCCTGTTCCCTCCTCTAAGTTGTATCAATTTTATTGCAAATTTTTTTGTTTGTACAATGCCGATTTCGCAATCCAGATTCCACAAAATGGAACCTGAACATTTACTTTCTTTTTCGCACCTGTTACAATGGTAGAAATGGCGCCAATGGAGGCCACATCTGCCACAAATCAAAGGCTCTGTAGCAAGAAGAAAGAGGTAAATCTATATGAATGATTATAATATTCTGGAACAGTTTGTTACTTTTTACCGAACCGGAACCCTGCGTGAAACAGCAAAAAAAATGCATATTTCCCAGCCTGCGCTGACAAGAAATATGCAGAAATTAGAAGCTGAATTTGAAGTTCCTCTGTTTCACCGCACCAAAAACAGTATTTCCCTGAATGAAACCGGCCTTCTGGCTGCAGAAGATGCGGCTATGCTACTGAAGCAGACAGAAAATATGCTCCGACATGCCCGTGATTTCGACCGTGCGGGAAGAACCATCAAGCTCGGCTCCTGCACGCCCACCCACGTTGCGGAAATCATTCAGCGCATCACTGCCTTCCATTCAACGGCTGCCATTTCATCAGAAATAAAAAACATCCCCCAGCTTCTTGAAGGAATAAAGGATGAAACATACCAATTTGTACTGCTTCCTTTCTGTCCAGAAGATGATGATTTATATTATAGGAAATGGGGCGAAGAGCATTTATCCTTCCTTCTTCCAAAACGGCATCGTTTTGCCCGCAGGAAACACTTAAGCGTTTCCGAAATGAACGGGGAGAATATGCTCCTGTTTCAGGATATCGGCTTCTGGCATGATCTGGTAGTGGATAAAATGCCGGATTCCCGATTCCTTATCCAGACAGAGCGGTACACCTTCTTAGAACTGATTGAAAATTCCATAATGCCAAGTTTCGCCACTGATGCTTTCCGTAATGTATTTCCCGGTGCTTCACCCGCGGCAGACCGTATCGCAGTGCCTATCACAGATCCAGAGTTCAATGTCAGTTACTATTTAGTCTGCAGTAAAGCAAATCAGGGCAAATTGAAAGCATTATATCAGTAATCCGGTTTATATTTATTCATATTCGCAGCATCGAAAACAATCCCTATTTCCTATGTATTGGACTTATTGATTTATGCCTTTATATTCTCTCACAATATGATAAGTTGAAGCAGCGCCGGTTGATATCTATGCTGATGGAGACGTTATGATTTTCTTATCCATGCGGCAAGATTCTTGTGGATGAAGTAAAGAAAATAGACAGGCAGAAGTTCCTTAAGATTGTTTATAAATTTGCCAGCGGGATATCAATGTGAATAATAAATAAGTATGAAAAAGCAGAGATAGGATACCAAAAGATTTATGGCATCCTATTTTACTTTGTTTTATGACAAAAAAGGTCGGATTTACTACCGCAAAACACAGTGAGGTTTCATTTTAAAACTGCTAGAATTACCACATAAATTACAAATACGCTTTTGGCGGATACACACAAAGGAGGTAATTATGAGCAAAGAAAGTAATGGAAAGCTATCCAAATTAACGATTGGCTCTTATGCCATGTCTTATGGAAGCGGTTATCAGATCATGGGGTCTCTGGTAGGTTCCTATCTGATGGTCTTCATGACAGACACATTTGGGATTCCTGCAGCAGCAGTTGGCGTTATCATGGTTTTGGCATCTATCTGAGATGCAATTAATGATTCTATGATGGGTGTCCTTGCAGACAAGACTAAGACACGTTTCGGAAAATACAGGCCGTATTTTCTCTTTGTCCCCGCCTTGTTGACAGTAGTAGTAGTGTTGCTGTTTTCATGTCCGAATCTGTCTGACACAGGTAAAATCATATGGACAGGTGTTTTCTATATTGGATATGGTATGCTCCGTACTGCAATCGAAATTCCCTGTAATGCACTTATTAATGCTGTAACTAATCAGGAAACAGAGCGGCAGAAAATGATTTCTGCATATAGTTTGGTCATGGGGATATTTACCACTATCACAACATCTTTTGCCCTCAGTGCAGTCTCGCTGTTTGGCGGTGAAAATACTGCAAAAGGATACATGATCGTTGTAGGATTTGCCGGAGTTTTGATGACGGTTTCCTGTCTGATATGCTTTTTCTCGACAGAAGAAAAATATATCGTCGAAACGGAAAGAATTCCGTTTATACAGCAGATGAAAAACCTTATCAATGTAAAAGGCCTGGTCACAACAGTCATTATCTGGCTTGGCGGTTATATTGCATATAATATCATGATGGGCTCCTGAATGTATTCGGATTGATGAATCCTATTATATGGCGGCCACCTTTGGCGGAAGTACGAGAAAAAAAGGAATTCAGATTCTGAAAGCAGCCAGCGCGGAAGGTCCCTTTGTTCCCTTGACCAAATATCCTGTTACTCCTGCGGAGTGGAATTGTCTGGACGGTACTTTCTATCATGAAAAAAATGGTGCCGTATGGTTGGTATTTAGCCATAGTGTACCCGAAGAACCACGCGGCGCGATATGCGCGGCTCCGCTGAATACATCCATGACAAAGTTTACGTCGAAACCTAATATTTTATTTTATATGGATACTGTTTCATGGGCAAAGCCTATTCCATTTGCAAAAGCAGAATTTGGAGTGGATGGAGATGCATTTTTTCAGACGGTCCATATCTGTTCACCGCCGGGGACGGAAAGCTTTGTATGCTGTTTTCAAGTTGGAGCCACCACGGATATGCTATGGGAATTGCTACTTCGTCAGACGGTACTCTTACAGGACAATGGCTTTTTTCGGAAGTTCCGATTCTGGATGGCGGCGGCCATGGTATGATATTTTCCGATAAAAATGGAGAACTTTTACTCACCTATCATCATCCTAACGAGCCGAAGACGGAGCATCCGGTATTTGAACCCTTAAAAAAATATTTGTAGATTAGATGAGAACTAAAACAGAATCTGCACCGAATGCGTTTATACTATTTGGTGCATTCTGTATATGAAAATGCTGATCATTCTTGACGACAAAGCCTTGCCGCTGATACAGTAAATAAGCATGATACCACATAAACTTTTGTAGAATATAACGGATAACGCTATGGAAAGAAAATATATTGCTTATGGTAAAATCCAATCGATTGCCTGTTCTTTTTACCATAAACACCAGGAACGTATTACTTTTACACGCATATTAAAATATCTGATCGAACATGATATGATGGCTGACCATGCAGAATTCCCTCATGTTTCTTGGCAGAGAATGCTGACATTAGAAGAATTTCGTAATTATATCGACCAAATTCCGGTAGAAGCTACTACCATTGTCTCGAATCCAAACCTGCAAAAGATTTCAGAAGACTTCTCTATTCCTTTAAGCAGGGATGTGATCGGTTATTCACCCAGTGCTTTTATTGATGATAAAAGGCATCTTCATAATTATTTTGAGATCATCTATATTTATCAGGGATCTGCGAGTTTGGAAATTGATCATAAATGTCATTTGATGAATGCTGGGGAGGTTTGTATTATCTCACCGGACACACTCCATAACTGTCTTGTAGATACAAATGATAGTCTGGTAATTAGCTTAATGACACGGAAATCTACTTTTGACCATATATTTGGTTCGCTTCTGATCAATGAGGACTTATTAGCCATGTTTTTTCGTAATACACTTTACAACTCTGGCAGGTCTAAATATTTGTTTTTTAAAACGCCCGAAAATGATCCGGAAATCAAACGTCTGATCCAACGAATTATGGTAGAATCCCACAGTCTACAGAAATATGCGAATGCATACGTCAACTGTCTGGTACAGGAGTTCTTTTACATTTTGCTGCGCGAATACAGCAATACAATCCTTTACTATGGTTTGGATGACTATTCCACCAGCCAGCACCAGTTTCCCATGATCTTAGCCTATGTGCAAAATAATTATTCAACTGTTACCCTAAAATCTGTAGCTGATTTTTTCAATTATACCGAAAGCTACTTAAGTAAGCTGTTTAAGAAAAATATGTATGCCAATTTCAACCAAGTCATACAAAATCTGAAAATGGAGAAAGCGAGAGAGCTGCTTTTGAATACCGACTTTTCGGTCGCAGAAATCACAGAAGAAATTGGTTACGAGTCACCAGACTATTTTACGCGAAGATTTAAAAAACTGTATGGAGTAACCCCTACTGAATTTCGGAAAAGGAGTTAAATTAGAGCAGCCCCACAGCAGATAAGTCTCCTAACGCAACAACGTCATGCATTATTTCCATTCTCCTTTCGTTCCTGAATCTCCTGAACAACCTGATTATAGGCTTTTTTGTTCAACCGATAGAAATACAGTACTGCCGCTGTCACGATCCACAATACACCGGGAACTGTTGTGAAAGAATGTTTTATCACAGCCAGCACCGTCGGGTTCTGCTGCTGGTTTGCTATATATCCACAGCTTCCTTAAATACCTGCCAGCGCAGAAGTTCCGATTGCCATCCCAATCTTATTCCCCTGGGAGATAAACGCATACTGGAAACCATCGTTGCGGAGCCAATATGGCAGACCACATAAGGTCTTTCCATTGATCCATCACCCCAATTCCGCCCCATCTGAAAAGGCATTTCCGACTTTTTCTCCCATCCTTATATACGCATTGTTTACCGGATCAAATGAGATAGCATCCAGTTTTGCCGTATCGATCACACCTCCTATGCCAAGGATTTTCTCATCGGCATTTACATTGATGATCTCTCCAATGATATTCCCGTCTTCACTGACCTTTATAAACTTACACTCCAGCGCCATGGGAAGTTCCTCGATCAGCGG